>NZ_AUIH01000023.1 GCF_000423605.1 Saccharospirillum impatiens DSM 12546 | reverse complement strand
TTAACGGCCGTGCTATCGAGCGAAACATGGTCAACTTGAATATTGATGACATCCGCAGCCTGTAGCACTTCCATAACATGATCTAAAACACCCGCTTTTGCCCAGCGGTTTGCACGGGTATAAATTGTATGCCAGTTTCCATAGTGTTCAGGCAGTCCGCGCCATTTGCAGCCATGCTCAGCGACATACAGTATCGCGTTTAACACTTGTATATTAGGTATCGTCACGTTGCCACGCTGTTTTGGTAGCAGCTGACTGATGATTTTGAATTGATCGGTTGTAATTTCCATGCTGAAATTCTATCAAAAATAGTGTTAACAGGCCCTAGGTCATCGAAATCTGGTTCGAACTGGCATACTGGTTAGAATTTGTGGTCGTTCAGTCGCTGCAATTGGCCTCACATTTCTGTTTACCTTAATTTAGCGCGGAGTGAATTCTATTCACCCACAACTCAAATATTAATCGTTTGTGAACCAGCCGGGCTCACCCTATCGTGGCCTCAACAGGCAGGGGGTGCAGATCGCAATCCCTGATCCCTGAATTTGTTTAGCCACACAGGAGACGCCCGGATGTTTATTGACCCAGCCATTTTGACCAATTCAACCCATCATTCTGAACTGCTCGAAGACAGCCGTCGGTTCAACGCCTACGACGCAGATGTGGCCTACCATATCCGTAACGCCGAGCGCCTGCGTTCTGAAGCATTTCGCGCCGCCGGGCAGCGCGTTGGCCAATGGGTTCGTCGGACTTCACATCGAGTGTTTCGCGCACCGTCTTATGTGCGTCATGCCTGAGCAGGCCACGCTCAGACAACTGACCGTTGAAGACCGCACGTCCGGCTGATTGAATCGCACTGCAAATCAGCCGGACTCCGTCTTGTTTCTTGGCCCCGCCTCTCGATAACGCTTATAGCTCAGCCCCACCCCTCGCTTTTTCCGATGCCCTGCGTTTCTGATCCGGGCCGTCAGTCCGTCCGTATCACTGTCGATTTCTTAACCGTTTTTTATACGCTAATTGCACAGAATCTAACGCTATGAGCCAGTACCGTTCACAACTCTGGCATCGCTTTCAGCAATGGCCTGCCGATGAACAGTCTCGCCTGATTGAGATGGCCTGGGAAGACAGAACGCCCTTTGATGCCATTGAAGCACAGTTTGGTATGACGGAAGCCGATGTCATTCGACTGATGCAACGCCTGCTGAAGCCGGTCAGTTTCCGTAATTGGCGTGCCCGAGTCAGTCAGCGTACCACCAAACATCTTGCACGGCGCAGCCACACGATACTGCGCAGTCACTGCCCCACCCAATACAAGCACCGATGATACCGATTCAACCCGGCGAACCGGCGAAAGGCATCAGCGTTGTGTGGTTCAAGCGCGATCTGCGGTTGCACGATCACGCTCCCTTACAGCAGGCCATTGAAACGGGATACCCGGTTTTGTTGATCTACATCGCCGAGCCCGATCTGCTCGCAGACCCGCATTATGACGCGCGGCATTGGCGCTTTATCCGCCAGTCCATTCAGGACATGAACCGCCGCCTTAAACCGTTCAGCACCCGGGTGGTAAAACGCAAAGGCGATGCCCTGACGGTTCTCGCTCAACTGCACAGACACCATCACATTGTCACCTTGCACAGCCACGAAGAAACCGGACTTGCTATCACCTTTGCACGGGACAAGGCTGTCTCCAAGTGGTGTGAGTTGAATGGTATTGACTGGCAGGAAACACCCACTGGCGCGATCCAGCGTGGCCTCAGCCACCGGCTAAACTGGGACAAACACTGGCAAGCTGCTATGGGGAAACCCCCGGTCGATCCCGACCTGGCGCGTTTACAGCCGGTTAACGGTGTCGGGGATGACTGGGCATGGCCAAACGACTGGCCACAAATAGCAGAGCAATTTCAGACCGGTGGGGAAACCGCAGCCTGGAACACGCTGCAGTCCTTTTTTGAAACACGCGGCCAGTACTACGCGCGACACATTTCCAAGCCTCAACTGAGCCGTGACAGTTGTTCACGACTGTCGCCTTACCTGGCCTGGGGCAACCTGAGTGTTCGTCTGGTTTATCAGCGCTTGCTGCAAGACTGGCAACGCCCGGGATGGCATCGTGCAGTACAAGGCTTTTCATCCCGTCTGCACTGGCAGGGCCATTTTATTCAGAAATTCGAGAGTGAATCCCGAATGGAATTCGAGCCCGTAAACCGGGGCTACAGCGACCTCAGCTACCGGCATGGCCCTGAAGCCGAAGCGGATCTGGCAGCCTGGAAAACCGGCCAGACCGGCTACCCTCTGGTCGATGCCTGCATGCGTGCGGTCGTCGCCACCGGATATCTGAATTTCAGAATGCGAGCCATGCTGGTCAGCTTCTTAACGCATCACCTCTGGCTCGACTGGCGCTGGGGCGTGCAACACCTTGCCCGCCAATTCCTGGATTTTGAACCAGGCATTCACTACCCCCAGTTTCAAATGCAGGCCGGTCACACCGGTGCCAATACAGTGCGCATCTACAATCCCGTTAAGCAGTCACAGGAGCATGACCCCCAAGGCGACTTTATCGTCCGCTGGGTGCCCGAACTGGCAAACCTGCCCAGACCCTATATTCATACGCCCTGGGCAATTCCACCGCTTGAAGCAGCCATGCTCGGTTTTGAACCGGGACAGGATTACCCGGAGCCCATTGTCGATATCGAACGAAGCGGCCGATACGCGCGCGAGCGTCTCTGGGGACACCGCAAGCAACCTGATGTTCTGGCCGAAAAGGACAGAATTCTGGCCACACACGTCCGCCCTGACCGTTGAGCTTTACTCCGCTACGTTCAGGTTGCCCCATCCGACGCTTTCAACCAGTTCGCGCAATCGCCTGGGCCGATAACGGTCATCAGCCAGGTACCGGGCTTTCACACTGGGGTGAATGAGCATGGGCGTACCGTCGAGTACCAGGGGGCGATGCAGCGGCTTTTTGAACCGATACACATGTTTGCGGGTTTTGTGTAGTTGCCCTTTCACGCCGTCGGTCAGGCTGTTTTCCAGGTGCGTTTCTACACTTAAGCCGGCTGCTGTTGCTTCTTTGAGCATCCAGGCCAGGGGTGCGTCGGAGGCCATCAGGCCTGTGTCCTTATCGGGTGGGTAGGAGCCACCGACATCGGAGTGCACACCGGCGAACCAAACCTGTTTCAGATCGACACCCGGCCTGGGTTGCCACACCGTCGGCTCAAAATCCTCACGTTGCTCATCGATGGCCAGGGCATGCCGGGCCACGGCAACGTTGGAGCCCATCTTGGTGTCGTAAAACTCATCGTGGCTGTCAAGCAACCCCATCAGGCTGAACGGAATGCCCAGCGACCCGACCGTATCCCAAACCCCGACAAAATGAATGTTTCGTGCCGAATGCGCATGGCGCTCGCGAAACGCGGTGGCGTGTGCGCCACTCGGGTGGTTTTTGGCCAACGGGCTTTTATAAATCTTCCAGGCTTCTGTGATCAACGGGGCTTCGGCTCTTTTTAAGATGCCACAGTTGTTAATCAACCCACTCAACGCTCGCACCGTATAAGCCCCACGACTGAAGCCGAACAGGTAAATATGGTCTCCGGGGTTGTAGTTCTGAACGATGTACCGATAACCATCGACAATGTTCTTGTGAATACCGCGACCGGTGGCACCGGCAGACAATTTGCTGTGATACGTACCCAGCCCCCAATCATAAAACACATGCTGTCGCTGAGCGCCTGTCTCGGGCGCAATGGCACGAGCCAGCCTTAATACATTGCTGGGGTAGTCTTCTTCCAAGTCTTCTTCCGGGCGGTTCCAGGTGCCGTCCGCACACACGATGATATTGGCCATGGCGTTCCTTCCTTGTTGCAACGATCAGTCAATGCGATAGAGCCGCGTACTGCCATCACCGCCAGTGCTCCGACGACCGCGAGTATAGTCGAAATCTGCTATCGAAGCCGTTATCAGGTCATCGCCCGAGCCAGAGCCATCGATGTACGGCCTCATTCGCTCCCGAAATTGACTCATACGTTAGGTCAGATTTCATCCTGGCATGATGTACGAAAGGCGTCATCCAAATCCAGCGGGAGCACCAATGTACTGAACTCGCGGCTATTGGCGTTTGTACAGAGCGCTGCTACTGAGCTGTCTCCCAGGGAAAGATCGTCATCCTCTTCGGGATACTCGGCGTTGAGAACCGGCTTTCCGGCCGATATGAATGGGTCAAGCATTGCGCATTCGTCGTATTGAAAGCATTGCTCGTTAACGGCAAAGTCATAGTATTCAACCAGCTCTGCTACCTGGTCGAGGTCGTTTTTCAGGCCGACGGCCAAGCCTCGCCGATGCGCCTCGTTCGCGATAAAACGGTTGTAGGCCAATTGATCATTCGCAGTGAGACTAAACCCGGGGTCATTCAAATAGCCATCCACATTGTCTGGCTCAACGCCATTACAGCCCTTCTCGACCGCCAGATCAAGCCGGTCTTCCATTATCCGGTGTACGTTGGGTGAACGAATATCCAGCCAGCGTTCATCGGGCCAGCCATCGAGGGTATTGCCCAACACATCACCATCAAATTCGCCCTCATCGTCCCGAAAATTCTCGTAGGATCCGGCAGAGAAATAACAGATCACCTTACGACCACTTGCCTGGAGGGCGTCGATGGTAGACGGCGCTGTATCGAAAAGATCAATATCGTAGATGGTTACATCATAGTCTGTGTTTAATGGCTGACCGTCACTGACCAGTAACTGCCATTGCCAGGTCACACCGACCACAGGTTGATACCAATCGCCCCCCGTAACAGGTGATGCATCCACTGCCAATGGCGCTGAGGCACTGGAGCCTGCGGAGTCAGCTACCTGGCAACCGGACAGACCAACAGCACAACTGACTAACAACCCTTTAAGTAATCGCATTTAACATTCCCTATAGTCAGCTAACGCTGCACTCCGCAGGGGCTTATCTACCCCCTTGCCTGAGGTGACTCGTGCCATTGAGTCAGCATTCAGTTGTCAAACAGGATTCTGGGCAGGACACCTGATCATCAACAGCACCGCTCGCTTAATTCTAGACAGAGCTTAAGTCGCCAAAGTCGACATATCCATCCACATCGGCTCCCACACATGTCCATCAGGGTCTGCAAAGCTTCGACTGTACATAAAATCCAGCCCCTGATCGGGAATAATGTCGGCTACTCCACCATTGGCGGCCGCTGCCTCGTTCATTCGATCAACCTCTTCACGGCTGTCGCATGACAGGGCGAGCAGGACTTCGCTGGAGGTTGTCGGTGGGATCGGTCGATCTGTGAAGGTCCGCCACTTGGCGTGGGTCAACAGCATCACATTGATGGTGTCACTCCACACCATGCCGGCCGCCGTTTCGTCAGTGAACTGTGGGTTATTCTTAAAGCCAGCGGACACACCAGTACACTCATCAATGATTCTTGTCGAATAAGTCTATACCAGCTATTCGAACAGGGCTTCCGGCCATTCTCTCTCGTGTGAAGTGAAGAGCTTGCTCAGAGGCTCCTTAGTTCAAATCTGCCGCATACCTTTTCAGCAGGTCCATTGGAATAATTTCCAGTGCTTTAATATGGGTACTCTTCAGATTAAGCCTCGGTGCAGCATCGCCTTCCACAGCTTCCAACCACCGTGCCGCACAAACACACCAGCTGTCTCCGGGCTTTAACCCCTTAAAGCCAAACTCAGGCCGGGGCGTTGAAAGGTCATTCCCTTTGGACTTCGAATAGTCCAGGAACGACTTCGACGCTTCAATGCAGACGGTATGAGAACCGACATCCTGTGCGCAGGTGTTGCAATGACCGTCCCGGTAAAACCCGGTGACCGGATCCTGACCGCACATTTCCAGTTTTTCGCCGAATACGTTAACTGGGTCATCCATTTCCATACAGTAAACACCCTTGGTTCGTTATTGGTAGAAAGCTATACCCCAAGTACAGCCGTCAGTATGGCACTCGTCCGGGCAAACCCCAAGGCTAACAAAATTTCACCTTCTGACCGCGGGTCTCAGCGGTTGGATTAGCTCGCCAGGGCCTGACAAAAGGCGCAATTAGAGTGGGAGAAACGCCTCTGGTTGGTGCTAAAGCCCTGTTAAATCACGTCCCGTAACCGGTGGTACAACATACCCAGAGCCAGTATAGGCGACCGGAACTTCGGCCCGCCGGGAAAGGTGATGTGTTTTACTTTTTCAAAGAGGTCGAGGCGTTTGCTTTCCTGGTGGATGCTTTCGGCAATCAGCCGGCCTGCGAGATGCGTTACGTTCACGCCGTGGCCTGAATAGGCTTGGGCGTAGTATACGTTGGGCTGCAGCCGGCCAATCTGCGGGAAGCGGTTGGCGCCGATGCCGATCATGCCGCCCCACTGGTAATCGATGCGCAAGTCGTTCAGGTAGGGGAAGACTTTATCCATATGGGGTTTCAGGGCGGCTGCTATCGAGGCCGGGTCTCTGCCGGAATAGTTGCACAGGCCGCCGAACAGCAGGCGGCGGTCGGCGCTCAGGCGGTAGTAGTCGAGTGCCACGTTCAGGTCGCACACGGCCATGTCTTGCGGGAGTACTCGTTTGGCTTGCTCTTCGGTAAGAGGTTCGGTGGCCATTACGTAGCTTCCGGCGGGCAGCACTTTACCGGCCAGGGTGTCATTCAGGCCTGCCACATAGGCGTTCCCGCAGAGCACCAGCCGGTCGGCCGTTACTTCACCACTGGCGGTTTTAACGCGCACGCGCTCGCCGTGTTCAATGTCGGTGACCAGGCTGTTTTCGAATATCTGCACGCCGAGCTCAGCGGCGGCAGCCGCCTCGCCTGTGATCAGGTTAAGCGGGTGCAGGTGCCCCGCGCCGTAGTCGATGAGCCCGCCAATGTAGCGGTCGGAGCCGACCACTTCGTGCATGCGCTCTTTGCCGATGCGTTCGACCTTGTGGGCGTAGCCGGTGGCTTTTAGCTCTTCGAAGTCGGCATCCAGGTCTTTAAGGTGGCTCGGGCGCAGCGCCAGGTCGCAATAGCCCCACTTCAGGTCACATTGAATGTTAAAGCGCGCTACGCGCTCACGGATGATATCGACCGACTCGTAGCCCATTTGGGTCACGGCATCGATGCCCTCTTGCCCAAGCGCCTTGCGAAATGGCTCCAGGCCGTGGCCGACACCACGAATCAGTTGCCCGCCGTTACGGCCACTGGCGCCCCAGCCGATGCGGCGGCCCTCCAGCAACACCACCTTATAGCCCCGGTCGGCCAGTTCCAGGGCCGTGTTCACGCCGCTGAAGCCACCACCCACCACGCACACATCCGCCTCAACCCGCTCGGTCAGGCTTGGGTAGTGTCGCTGTGTGCCCGGGTTCGCCGTGGCGATGTAATAGGACGCGGGGTGATCATCGGTGTGGGTTTGTGGGTTCAGGTAGGTGCTGCGGGGGGCATTCATAGTTTGGTTGGCCGTCAATTATAATCGTCGAATGTTCGGTATTTTTGACACATTCTGACTGATTTTACAACTCCCGGTTGGGGGGTGAAGTTCACTTTGTTGGCAGGAGTCCGTGCCAGGTGTCGGGTATGCCTCTCCGGGGAAGTCCGCAACAAGGATGTTGCGGTCTAGGCCCCACGGAAGGGTTCACGCCGACCCCAGAGAGGCATACCCGACACCTGGCACTCAGTTCGCCGTCAAATCTGCAATTTGAGCTATGCCTCTTTAACTAAATAGACATACCGCTCAGTTGCCAGTATTTGCTACACTCTGTAAAAAATAATGAATGCCCGGCGTGATGTACCCTGTCATGCTGACATCGACCGAATCATGCTCGTTACCGGAGGAAGCAACCCTTGGATGTGGGTGAACGACTCAAGCTTATTCGCAAGCAAAAAGGCCTGTCGCAACGTGAACTGGCCAAACGTGCCGGTGTGACCAACAGCACCATCTCGATGATCGAGAAGAACAGTGTCAGCCCCAGTGTCGGTTCGCTTAAGAAGGTACTGCAGGGTATTCCGATGTCGCTGGTCGAGTTCTTCGCAGAAGACGCTGAAACGGATTCCAGCCAACCGGTGGTGTACAGCCCGGATGAGTTCATGGACCTGTCAGTCAACGATGTCAGCATGAAACTGGTCGGCAAGGCCTATGGCCGCCGCGCCCTGGCCTTTATGATCGAGACCTATGAGCCTGGTGCCGATACCGGAGCAGACCTCTATGTGCACGAGGGCGAAGAAGCCGGCCTGGTCGTCAGCGGCCGCTTTGAACTGACCGTGGGCACTGAGGTGTATGAGCTGAAAACCGGCGATGCCTATTACTTTGACTCGACCCGGCCGCACCGTTTCAGAAACCCCTTTGATGAGCCCTGCCAGATCGTATCAGCCACCACGCCTGCCAATTTCTGAGCCTCAACCCGACCTCACCTTCATCCGTATTGGTCTATTATTGACCCCGTAGCGAATAACGTTCTCTACCCGGATGGAGGTACCTGCGATGAACTGCGTCCGCCCCGCCCACTGGACCTGGCTATTGGCTGGTATCTTGTGGCTGACCACTGGCGTTAATGCCGACCAGAATGATGAACGACTCGACCCCTTGTTTGACGAACTTCAAACGTCACCCGGGGTTAACGTGTCTTCGGTAATCGAACAGCAAATTTGGGTTCTCTGGAGCCGTGGCCCGACGGAAGAAGCCTCACGCCAGCTACGACGAGGTGTGCGAGCCATGCAACAAGGAGAGCTGGAGACTGCGTTGAGCCTGCTCGATACGCTGATCGAAGACGAGCCCGAGTTCGCTGAAGCCTGGAACAAACGCGCCACCCTGCACTTCATACGCGGAGACATTAACCAGTCACTGGCCGATATTGAACAGACGCTAACGCTTGAACCGCGGCATTTTGGGGCTCTGGCCGGTCTGGGATCTATATTTGCACGCCTGCGGCAGCCGGAAGCGGCGATCCGGGCCTATGAGCAGGTGCTCAACATCTACCCGCAATCGACCAACAGCCAGCGCAACCTGGAGCGTTTGCAGGAAGAGGTGGAAGGGCGAATTTTGTAGAGGCCTGCATGCCCCGGGCATCGAACCGTGAGCGGCTTGGCCGTAAGGCGCCAACAGCGAAAATAGCGACCCACTGTGGCCCGGCACTGTTCATTCAGGTGGACACTTGCGTCAACCTGGGCCAATGGCCGCTGGCTCGTCCATGGTACTGTCATGAAGAACAGCTATGCTTATGGTTCATGTTAACCGAATGAGGGGGCTAACATCATGATGACACCCTTACCGGATATGACGACCCTGTTTGATCAATTGGGGCTGGACAGCAGCCAGGATGCGATTGAAGCGTTTTTCAGGCACAACCATCTGGACCAGGGAGACGATGTCTCCGAGGCTGATTTCCTGAGTTTCGAGCAACGCCTCACACTCGCTCGCATGCGCGATGACGACGCGGAATGGGCCGAATTGGTCGATACCATGGAATCACTGCTGCACAAGAACAATTGATCATGACACTGACTTCCCGGCAGGAGCCTGCTATGCCCGATGTGCAACATCAGCCTGACCATAAGCGCTTTGTGATCGAACTGGATGGCGAGACGTCGTCTCTGACGTATCACCATCCGCAAGGGTCAGCACTGGTCGATTTTGACCATACCTTTGTCCCGCCTGCCCTGCGCCATCACGGCCTGGCCAGGCAGTTGGTTGACGCTGGCCTGAGCTGGGCAAGAGACCAGAATTACGAGATACGCGCCTCGTGCAGCTATGTCGATGCCGTGATCCGGCGCGGCGGATAGATCGCCCGGTCTACGCCGGCTCCAGCAGCATCAACCCGGCCCCGGTATTGGAGACCGGTATGTGGTAGTTCTGGTGCAGCAACTTGACGTCGCCTTCCAGGGCACCGCGCATCGCCAACCACATGGCCAGTTCTACGCCCTGAGCACCGGCTATTTCCGTCAGGTCGGCGTTGGTATAGCCCAGCAGAGCACCGGGGTCGCTCACCAGTTTTTCCATGCAAAACAGATCAAACTCTTTATTGATGAAACCGGCGCGGGCGCCATCGAGCTGGTGTGACAACCCGCCAGTGCCCAGGACCACCACTTTCTCATCCCCCGACCAGGACTGAATGGCCCGGCCAATAGACTGCCCGAGCTTATAGGAGCGCGAAGGCTTGGGCATAGGGTGGCGTTCGCAGTTGATCGCCACCGGTATGACTTTGATCTTGCGGTATTGCTCGTTGGGCCACAGCAGGGTCATCGGCACGGTTAAACCGTGATCCACCCGCAGCTCCTGGCACACGGTGACGTCGAATTCATCGTCGATCAGTGTGTTGACAATATGCCACGACAACTCGGTCTCGCCGGTGATCGGGGCGATGGGCTGAATGCCCCAGCCTTCATCGGCGTTGGTGTACTCCGGTGCAGTGCCAATGGCATAAGTCGGTTTTTTATCGAGAAAAAACGACAAGCCATGGTCGTTGTAAAACACCACCGCAATGTCCGGTTGCTGCTCATCCAACCAGGTACGCACTGGCGGGTAGGCATCGAAAAAGTCTTTCCAGTAAGGCGTTTGTTCCAGCCCCTGGTCCATAGCCTTGCCGATCGCAGGAATGTGCGACGTGCCAACGGCACCAATGAGTTTCGCCATGCTTATTCTCCTGCCCGAACCAGTTTCTGTTTGAATTCCTCGGTACTCATGCCGGTTTGCAACCCCCCGACATCCTGCACCGACAACCCCAGCAAACCGGCAAACTTGGCCAGGTAATAAATGCTGCCCCCCAGCTCCAGCAGGCGCAGGATGTCCCGCTCCCGAATGGCATCTTTCTGCTCGCGGGTCAGACCAAAGCGGTCACAATAGTCGGCCTCGTTGGCTTTAAAGGCTTCACGGGCGCTAGCCTCATTGAAGGAGTAGCACATCTTGTTCAGGTTATAGCCCTGCGTGGCTTTGGGCCCGTCGAAGGTGACGGTATCCAGCGGATTCCTGGCGGCATTCATGGTGGGTCCTCTAGTAGCCGGTATCTGACCGCCAAAGGTAGCCGTTGCCGGGCTCAGTAGACTGATCTGGATCAATTATTGGCGGGAGAGAGGTTCAGACAGTACGTTCGTATTTTTGCAACGACTGTGGGAATTACTTCGAAATGTTCCATTTCCAGAGATCACGTTTCGGAGTTCTCTTTTATTTTATTGCCATGAGTCCGTGTCAGGCACCGGGTGTGTCTGTCCGGGGTCGTGCGGGATGCCGCCCACTCAACCCATCCATGGGGCCTAGACCGCAACATCCCTGTTGCGGACTACCCCGGACAGACACACCCGGCACCTGACACTCAGTCGGTACGAACACCACAACGTAAACCTATAGTCTATTTAACAGCAACATAAACAGTCGCCGTCGCTTCATTGTTCTGGAATGGGTTGTAGAACCGGATGATGTGGGATTCAACCTGGCTGAACACAGTTTCCAGCACGGCGATAAAATCCGGTGCCGGCGGTTCGTTGGACCAGAGCGCAAACACACCCTGTTCGCGTAACTGGCGGGCCATGGCGGCCAGGGTATCGGGCTGGTAGAACGAGACATTGGCCGCATTGAGCAAGGCGCTTGGGGAATGGTCGATGTCGAGCAAAATGGCATCGAAAACACGGCCCGGTTGTTCCGGGTCAAAGCCGGTTGGTTCGCCTTTGGCGAGGTCGAAAAAACTGCCTTGTACATAGCGATTGCGTGCATCGGCATTCAGAACCGCGCCCAGCGGTACGTCTTCATTTTTATGCCATTCGATGACCGGTTCCAGTAATTCCACCACCAGCATCTCGCGTACTTTTGTGTGTTTTAAGGCGGCCACGGCGGTATAGCCCAGGCCCAGACCACCAACCACAACATCGGCTGGCCGGTCATCCAGCGCGGCGAGCCCAAGATCCGACAATGCTTCTTCGGCTTTTACAAACAAGCTGGACATCAAAAACTCGTCGCCGAGTTTCACTTCATAGATGTCATCGTCGGTCAGGCCGGGAATACGCCGGCGACGCAGGGTGATCTGGCCAATGGGCGTGGGGCGGGTATCGATCTGTTCGAACATTGGGCGCATGCGCAGATGCCTCGTGTTTACCGAGGCACCATGCTAACAGAAGCGGCGCCCTGTGGGTGCGTCTGCGCTTAAAGATCCAGCACCAGCAAGGGCGTTTTGGACCGTGAACAACACACCGTCATCTGATCATTGGCGGCATGTTCGTCGTCATCCAGGTAACGGTCGCGATGCTCGGGTGTGCCTTCCAGCACCTTGGTCAGGCAGGTGCCGCAAATGCCCTGCTCGCACGAGGTCAGCAAGTCGATGTCGTTATCGATCAACACATTGGCGATGGTTTCATCAGCCGGGATGTCGAACTCCTCGCCGGTGCTGGCGAGCCGGACTTTGAAGCTGCCATCAGCCGAGGTATCGATGTCTTCAGCGACGAAGTACTCGGTATGCAAGTGATCAACAGGCCAGCCGGCTTCTTTGAAGGTGTTCAGAGCTGCGTTGGTAAACCGTTCCGGCCCGCACACATAAAGATGGGTATCCGGCTCAACGTTTTTAGCCAGGGCGGCCATATCGAGACGGCCGGTATCCGGTTCATCGCTTAAATAGAAATGGCACCGGTCACCAAAAGAGCCGTCTTCAATGTCATCGGCAAACGCCATGCTGGCACGCGAACGAGCCGCATAGTGGAAGTCGAATGCCTTGCCATCACGGTCCAGTTGCTGCGCCATCGAATAGATCGGCGTGATGCCGATACCGCCAGCCAGCAACAGCGATTTTTTGGCCGCCGGGCGCAATTCAAAATGGTTGCGCGGCGCACTGATTTGCACAAGATCGCCTTCACTGAGCGTATCGTGAACGGCTGTCGAACCGCCTCGTGACTGTGGCTCGCGCAGTACACCCAATTGATACCGGGTGTTGTCCCAGGGGGCATTGCTCAGCGAATACTGACGAATGGTGTCCGGCGCGACCTGAATATCAATGTGGCTGCCTGCGGTAAACGCTGGCAGTTCACGGCCATGCGGATCGACCAGTTCAAGCCGCACAATGCCATCGGCTTCGGCGACTTTTTTGTTGATCTTGACGATCATCGACAGGGTGGTTTTTTTACTCATACCAACTCCGGAAAACAGTGAGCCCGGTTGAAGTAACCAGGCCCTGTTCGATTTAGTTCAACTGTGGAGGATTGCATAATGCGAGCTTCGGATGCCGGCGATGTCGCTGCGGCCTAGTCCACAACATGGATGTTGTGGCCTAGGCCCCATGGACGGGTTGAGTGGGCGGCATCCCGCACGACCCCGCAGCGGCATCACCGGTAGCCGTCGCGGACGATAGCCACCTGGCAACCTCTACACTTGAAAAATTAAGACGCCGACACTTCCTGCTTCAGGATTTTATCAATCATGCGACGTGCCAGGACACCGCCACCGTCGATGTTCAGTTTCAACAACTGACGGTCGGGGTTATCGATCAGGTTCCGTTGCTGGGCTTCCAGCATCTCTAAATCTTCCGAAAAAATCTGGCCCTGGCCTTCGCGAATGGTCTTGGTCAGCTCTTCATCGCTTGGCTTGAAGTTACGCGCCATGCCCCAGTAATACCAGATCGAGGTTTCCGATTCGGGCGTAATAAAATCGACCACGACACTCGATGCTTTCTGGTCGGCCGGGGCATCGAAACCGCCCTGGCCAGCAACAGCAACACCGACGTTAATCATAATGTGGCTCGGTGGCGTGAACCGGCTGATCTGCCAGCGGTCGACATCGGCCGTTGGTTCCAGATCGTTGAACTTCAACGCATTCTGCCAGAACGGCGGCGCTTTGATGGCTTCCATGGTGCGCTTGGTGACCACGGTATCGCCGTCTTTGAACGAATCTGGCGCTTCGTCTTCAATTTCAGGCTGACCGATGCTGCTGGCGTGTACATAGGTCTCATGCGTCAGGTCCATCAGGTTATCGACCATCAGCTTGTAGTTGCAGTTGATGTGGTACACACCGCCGCCGTATGCCCAACCCGGGTCATCGAAGAAATCGAACTTGGGTATCAGATCGGTATCGGCTTTTTCAGCCTCGCCCGGCCACACCCAGATGAACCCATAACGCTCTTCAACCGGGTAAGCGGTGATGCCCGGGAAGGCGTTAACACGCTGGCCAGGCATCGACTTACAGTTACCGTCGCAGTTCATCACCATGCCATGGTAGCCACAAACCAGGTCGCCTTCATCATTCACATAACCCAATGACAGCGGAGCGCCACGGTGTGGGCAGAAGTCGGCCAGGGCGACGATTTTTTCATTCTGGGTGCGGTAAAACACCATGCGCTGGCCACAGATCTGGCGGCCCTGTGGTTTATCGGTCACTTCATCGGATGAATAGGCTACGTACCAGGTATTGGTCGGCCAGGAGGCTTTCACGGTCATGGCGGATCTCCAATGCAACGGGTGGTGGTTGTGAACGGTCGACTCGGTTTTTATTTTCCGTCGACGTCATTTATGGATCCGAAAATAGGTCGAAAACCCTTCTTTGTCAACTAATATATCAGTTTTGGATCCACTTTGAAGCGTCATTGGATCCAGAAGCGCCCTGAGAGGCTTGCGAAATGCCCCCTTTGGGCTGAGAATGCCCACCACGCCTTATTCACTGGATCCCATCGTCATCATGACCCAGATCAGCCATACCGCCATCACCACATTGCGCAAACACATTCGCGACGGTCGCTACCAACCCGGTGAAAAACTTCGCGAAGTGCAGGTCGCCGAATTGCTGGGTGTCTCGCGGACACCGGTTCGGCTAGCCTTTCGCACGCTTGAGCAGGAAGGGTTACTGGAGCGCACAGGCAAACAAGGGTATGTGGTGCGGGAAGTGTCGGCCGACGATGTACTGTGCGGCGTCGAGATTCGCGGCGTACTGGAAGGTTTGGCGGCCCGGAGACTGGCCGAGAAAGGCTTGTCCGAAGCGCTCAAGGCCCAACTGGAACAATGCGTTCAGGAAGGTGACGCGCTGATCAACCGGCCGCAATTGAGCCAGGAAGACATTGAACGCTGGGGCGATATCAATGCCCGCTTTCATGCCCTGATCGTAAACAATGCGGGCAGTCGGGCGATCAGCGATGCGATCACCCGCAACAATCACCTTCCCTTTGCCTCATCGGATTCGATCACCATCGACACCGACCATTTGGCCCAGGAACAACGCAAACTCCAGGTGGCTCAGTTACAACACCAACTGGTGGTGCAGGCTCTGATCATGGGCGAAAGCACCCGCGCCGAGATGCTGATGCGCGAACACGCCTACATTGGCTTGCGCTACGGCCCCTTGTTTGGCGTGCCGGAAGGGCTTTCACTTTAAAGATGTGAGTAGCGATCTACCTGGGCCCCATCACCCGTAAAAGGGCAGTCCTCTGCGCAACCTGGGAGGATACTGGTCGGCGAATACCGCCACTGCCTGTGGTTCGACTCACCGGTTGGTTTTACTTCCGGTCGCCCAGGAGACTGGCCTCCTACAAAAAACCCAAAAAAGCCTGACTCGCCTTCGACAGGTAGTGGTTCTTCTTCCAGCCCCAGGCCAGTTCCAGAGGAATGGGCGGATCGAAGGGCCGCGTGCAGAGCAGCGGTTCGTTCTCGACAATCATCGACAAACAGGTTGCCAGACCCATCTCGTTTTTCACCAGATTCATCAGCAAATCCACCAGATTGGTCTCAAACTGCACATTCAGGCTGAGCCCCTGAGTCCGTGCGCGTTGCTCCACAGCGTCACGCAAGTAATAACCACTGCGGAACATCACCGTTGGCTGTTTGCAAAACGCCTCAATACTGATCGACGCCTGCTCGGCCAGATGATGATGCTTCGGCATGCAGGCAACGACCTGTTCCGATAACTGCGAGGCATACCGAATCTGGTCGTGCGGTTTTTCCGAGCGAATCAGCGCCAGATCCAGTTCGCCATTGATCACCATTTGCTCCAGCGTATCGGTACCGGCTTCATAAAGGCGAATACGAATGCCGGGATAGGCTTTCTTAAAAGCAAGTAGATAGCCGGGTAAATAGTAGGTCGACAGCATGGCCGAAGCCCCGAGCTTTACCTCACCCTGCTCCAGCCCCTGAAGTTCAGTCAGCTCACGGGTGGCATCGGTCAGCCCTTCCAGAATGCGACGGGTGTGAGTGAGCAGCACCTCACCATCCGACGTCAGCGCCATGCGCCGGTCGGCCCGGTTAATCAGCTTAAGGCCGGTTTCTTCCTCCAGCTTTTTGATGGCAATACTCAACGCCGGCTGCGCAATACCCAGGCGCCGGGCCGACCGGGAAAAACTGCCGGTAATGGCGATGTCATTGAAGTACCGCAACCGACTGATGCTGTCTAACCGCATGCAATTCCCCCAAGCTCACAGCTATATTTTAAATATATGGAAAATATAAAAACAATATAATACGGATATTCGAAAACTTCAGCTATCTTTAACCCCACTTAATTAACCAGATATCGGAGCAGGCAACCTGCCGAGTGCCAGGCGTCAGGTGTACCTTTCCGGGGAAGTCCGCAGCAAGGATGCTGCGGTCTAGGCTCCATGGACGGATTTACGCCGACCCCGGAAAGGTGCACCTGGCGTCTGGCACGGGTTCCAACCACCGAACAAAACAAGAGGCACCATCATGGCTACTGCACATTTTGACTGGAAAGACCCCTTCAAGCTGACCGATCAGTTGAACGACGACGAGCGCATGATTGTCGATACCGCCCAGGCCTACTGCCAGGACAAACTGGCCAGCCGAGTGCAAATGGCCAACCGCAATGAAAACTTCGACCCGGCCATCATGCTGGAACTGGGCGAACTGGGCATGCTCGGGGTAACGTTGCCGGAAGAGTACGGCTGTGTGAACGCCAGCCACGTGGCTTATGGTCTGATAGCCCGCGAAGTCGAGCGCATCGACAGCGGCTACCGCTCTGCGATGAGTGTGCAGTCTTCGCTGGTAATGCACCCGATTTACGCTTACGGCAGTGAAGAACAGCGCAAGAAATACCTGCCCAAGCTCGCCACCGGCGAACTGATCGGCTGCTTTGGACTGACCGAGCCGGATGCCGGTTCCGACCCCGGCAGCATGCAGAGCAAAGCCGTAAAGACCAACAACGGTTACATCCTGAATGGCGCCAAAATGTGGATCACCAACTCACCCATCGCCGATGTATTCGTGGTCTGGGCCAAACTCGATGGTGAGATTCGCGGCTTTGTGCTCGAGCGAGACATGAAAGGCCTGAGCGCGCCAAAAATCGAAGGCAAATTCAGCCTGCGTGCCTCCATCACCGGCGAAATCGTGATGGAAGACGTCTACGTGCCTGAAGCGAACATCCTGCCGAACGTCAAAGGCCTCAAAGGGCCGTTCGGTTGTCTGAACAAAGCCCGGTACGGCATCGCCTGGGGTGCCATGGGTGCCGCCGAAGCCTGCTGGCTGGCTGCACACAGCTACGTGATGGAACGCATACAGTTTAACCGCCCATTGGCGGCCAACCAGTTGATCCAAAAGAAACTGGCCGACATGCAAACTGAAATCAGCCTTGGTCTGCAAGGCTGCCTGCGTATGGGTCAGTTGATGGACAACGACGCCTGCCCGGTCGAACTGATTTCACTGATGAAACGCAACAACGCCGGCAAAGCGCTGGATATCGCCCGAGTTGCGCGCGACATGCATGGTGGCAACGGCATCAGCGATGAATATGGGGTGATTCGCCATGTCATGAACCTGGAAGCGGTCAACACCTACGAAGGCACGCACGACATTCACGCCCTGATTCTCGGCCGTGCCCAAACCGGCATTCAGGCGTTTGGCTAATGACGGACGCAGCGGTTCAAGGCGCCCTCAGTGGCATTCGGGTCATTGACCTCAGCCGCATTCTGGCCGGCCCCTGGGCGACCCAGATGCTGGCCGACTTCGGTGCCGAGGTAATCAAGGTAGAACGGCCCGGCCAGGGTGATGACACCCGGGGCTGGGGCCCACCGTTTCTGGGAGAGGGAGCACACCGCGTCGCGGCCTACTTCCACAGCGCCAACCGGGGCAAGCAGTCCATCGCCATCGACTTTACTCAGCCTGAAGGCCAGCAATTGCTGCGCGATCTTATTCGCGATGCCGACGTTCTGGTCGAAAACTACAAAGTCGACGGTTTAAAAAAGTACGGGCTCGATTACGACAGCTTGAAATCCATCAACCCCCGTCTGGTGTACTGTTCAATCACCGGGTTTGGTCAGACCGGGCCCTACCGGCAACGCGCCGGCTACGACTTCATGATTCAGGGCATGAGTGGCCTGATGAGTGTGACCGGTGAACCCGATGGCTCGCCGATGAAAGCTGGTGTGGCCCTGTCGGACATTCTGACCGGCCTCTACGCGGCCAATGCCATTCAGGCCGCCCTGCACTTTCGGGCCAGCACGGGTCTGGGTCAGCACATTGACCTATCGTTACTGGATGTTCAGGTAGCGGCCATGGCCAACCAGGCCATGAACTACCTTGCCACCGGGCACTCGCCCGGCCGGTTGGGCAATGCTCACCCGAACATCGTGCCCTACCAGGCCTTCGCAACGGCGGACGACTACCTGATTCTGGCGGTCGGGAACGATGGTCAGTTTCAGCGTTTTTGCGACGTAGCAGGCTGCCCGGACCTGGCCCTGGATGAGCGCTTTGCCACCAACCAGGCGCGGGTTGCGCACCGTGAAGACCTGCTGCCCATCATCATCGACCGGATGAAAACCCAGTCGAGAGACTGGTGGCTGACGCAACTGGAGGCGGTTTCCGTGCCTTGCGGCCCCATCAATACCCTGGAACAGGTATTTGCCGACCCCCAGGTACAGAGCCGCGAGCTGCAACGAGAGCTCGACCAGCCCGAATTGGGCAAGGTTCCATCGGTGGCCAACCCGATTCGGTTCAGTGAATCGGTGGTTCAGTATGACAAAGCCGCGCCCTCACTGGGTGCAGACACCGACCGGGTGCTGACTGGCCTGCTGAAGTGCGATGCCGAACAACTCAAACAATGGCGTCAGCAAGGCATTGTGGGGTAAACCGAGGCCATTTTCTCAACGCCTGACACGTTGACAGGAATGGCCGATCAACTAATCTTCTCAACTCATACCGCAGTAGAGAGTGGCCAGGATGGCGCGAATTCTGGTGGTGCTTTGGATAGTGACCAGCGTGGCCTGCGTTCGCGCAGAGCTGAGTGTGGTTTACCCTGCCAGCGAATCAGCACTGGATCGCCGTTTTGACGATCTGACTCTCATACTGCGCACCGCTTTGGAAAAAACCCGGCCCGATTTCGGTGACTTCGAGATGCGCTCAGCCTCAGCACCGATGACGTCGATGCGTTATTCGCAGGAACTGATGGCAGGTCGCACGCCCAACGTGATCTGGACGTCAACCTCGGTTGAACGGGAAACTCTTCTGAGACCCATCCGAATTCCCCTGCGCAAAGGTCTGTTATCGTATCGCGTAGCGCTGACCAGAGCGGAAAGCCAGCCAGAGATTGATAAGGTGAAAACCGTTGAAGACCTGGCAACGCTTACCCTGGCGCAAGGCATTGGCTGGGGTGACATTCTGGTGTTTGAGGCCAATGGCCTTACCGTATCGACCAGTGAATACGAAAGCTTGTTCCGTATGATCGATGCTGGCCGGGTAGACCTGTTTCCGCGCGGAATTGGCGAAGTGTTCGAAGAATGGACCGTTCGACGGGAGGTGCTGCCCAACCTGACGATCGAGCCCAACCTCTTGCTGTTTTACCCCTGGCCGTATTACTTCTTTGTTCAAAAAGACAACGTTGCCCTGGCTGAACGCCTGGAAACCGGACTGTTGCGGATGGTCGAGGATGGCAGTTTCGACGCCATTTTCTGGCATTACCACGGGGAAGCCATCGAACGAGCCCGGTTACCGGAGCGCAGGGTGATCGAGTTGACGAACCCCTTGCTCCCACCGGAAACACCGCTCGACGACGCCCGGCTCTGGTATCAACCCTCCTGACGATGGGTCGAAGTCTCGACGGTCAGTGCTCAATAAACAATCGCATCGACAGATCGATCGCGGTGACGTCTTTGGTCAGCGTACCCATCGAAATGTAATCGACACCTGTTTGGGCAATACCGACCAGGGTGTCTGCGTTGACATTGCCTGAGGCTTCCAGCAGCGCCCTTCCATTGGTTGTCGCAACCGCAGCCCGGGTATCTTCCAGGCTGAAATTGTCGAGCATGATAATGTCTGCCCCGGCGGCCAGCGCCTGGCCAAGCTCATCGGGGGTTTCCGTTTCCACTTCCACCCGTTTTCCCGGCGCCAGCGCGCGGGCAGCTTTGATGGCTGCTTCAATGCCACCACAGGCCATGATGTGGTTTTCCTTGATCAGAAACGCATCGTACAGCCCCATGCGATGGCTTTGCCCGCCGCCGCAGGTAACCGCGTATTTTTGCGCCAGGCGCAAACCAGGCAATGTCTTGCGGGTATCGAGCAGGTTCACACCGGTGCCTTCGAGCATCGCCACAAAGTGTGCAGCCCGGGTGGCGGTTGCCGACAGCAATTGCAGGAAATTCAGAGCCGCCCGCTCCCCCGTTAACAATGATCGCGCTTTGCCAGTCAGCTCAACGAGCGTATCGCCGGGCGATACCCGGTCGCCATCCCGCACCCGCCAGGTCAGCGCTACACCTGCGTCCAACTGTTGAAAAACCTCATTCACCCAGTCGACACCGCAAATGACGGCCGACTCCCGGGTGATCACCCGGGCGTGTGCCTCGCTGTGTTCGGCGATCAGGGCCGCATTAATGTCACCATCAGCGACATCTTCGGTAAGCGCAGCCGATACATTGGCCACGATGGCCCGGCGCAAATCAATCGGGTCGATCGGGTACATAACACCTCGACAATCAGTGATGCGTAAAGCAGAAAAGTGATAACCGGGCGGGATTATAGAGGGTAGCGGGGCAGGATGTCATGTGCGGTAAAACGCCGAAAACGCACGGCCCACAAGGGGCGCGTGCAAAACTTTTCAACGATAAAGCGGTCGTGCAGACAATTCAGTAATCAGGCGCTGTGCGTCCGCGAAGGGGCGCTGAACCAGGAGACAACCGTTTCTTTGGCAGAAGCCAGACCGTTGAGGATCAGGCTACGCAGGTACTGGTTGCGCAGTTTCATGGCTTCAGCTTCGTAGAAGGCGACATCCAGGTTGCCCCATGAATCGGTTACGGCTTTGAATTCGGTCTCATTTGAGTGTGCCATGTTTGCCTCCAGACAATGTCATGTGCTTAATCGGTTAGGCGCTGCGGCCTTCAATGACACTCATAATAGGGATGCTAACGTTCGGTAACAAACGATGGGTTTTCATGGCATAGGTGAACTGAATTCATGCATTCCGGACTGAGTGGCCCATTGTAGTGGCACTGTGACAACTCCGAGGCAGCCATGGCTTGCGCCCGCCGGATGCGTTGAACTCGTCACCGCACCCGAAGGGCGTAACCCGGGGTCTGTTCACCGCTTTATGCACCCTGCTTCACAGATAAACCCAGGGTGCTATACCCTCTCGCTCAGGTCAGTATACTCAGCCGCCAATCACCGACCGGACCGTCTGTTGCATGCGTACCCTCTTCTTTCGCCATCCGTTTCTGTTTCGCTGGGTCATGAACCTCTGGCCACCCTTCTTGTTTACTGGCGTAAAAATCATGACCATCAGCCCCGACTTTCGCTATGCGCGGGTGGATCTGAAATGGCGTCCCTGGACCCGTAACATCAACAACACCCAATTCGGTGGCAGCCTGTTTGCGATGACCGACCCCATCTATGCGTTGATGCTGTTCGGTTGCCTGGGCTGGGACCGCTACCTGATCTGGGACAAAAGAGCAGACATTGATTACATCGCTCCCGGCAATGGACGATTGACGGCCGAGTTTCACATCGAAGACGACCAGCTTCACGCCATCAAGGCCGCAACGGCCAGCGGCGACAAGCACTTCCCGGTATTCACCGTTAACCTGCGCGACCAGAAGGGCGAACTGGTGTGCCACGTAACCCGTACTTTGTACGTACGACTGAGACCCCGTCATCGGCCCGCAGCGTAACCTCGCCAGCCATTACCGGTCCAACTGACCCAGATCAGCCCGACGTCGATGACGAAGCTGCTACACTGGAGGCTCGCTTCTTTTAGCCAGTTTTGCCATGAACACACTGTCTCTGCCTGAAATACCCTCGGCCTATTCCTTGTTTCTGGTGGGTATTCTGATGATATTCACACTGCTGGTCCGTGGCGTTTTTATTCGGCGCTTTATTCCGGTGCTGATCATCTACATCGGCGTCGGCGCCTTTATAGGCTGGCTGAATGGGGTCATACCACTACTCGACCCGGGCAGCCGGCACAGCCTGAGCTTATTGGCCGAAGCCGGCCTGGTTTTGCTGGTGTTCAAGGTTGGCCTGGAAAGTGACCTGAGCGGCCTGTTGAAACAATTGCCCAATGCTTCCTGGATCTGGCTATGGAACGTCTTGTTCAGTGGCGCCCTGGGGTTTGCCGCTGCTTATTACCTGGCCGACTTTTCACTGCTGACCAGTATTTTTGTGGGGGTCGCGCTTACCGCAACCAGCCTCGGGGTCACGGTCACCATCTGGCAGGACGCCAAACAGCTGACGACCGATCGTGGCAATCTCTTTGTCGATGTCGCCGAACTCGATGACATCAGCAGCATTGTGCTTATGGCGATACTGGTTGCCCTTGCCCCGTTGCTGGCCAATGGCCAGGGCATCGCCGCGCTGGATGTAGGTGTCACGCTGGCCAAGGTGCTGGCAACGCTGACGGCCTTTATCACGGCATGCTGGGTGTTTTCAGTTTACATTGAAAAACGACTCACGCAGTTTGTAGAGCGCTATGAAACCCGCCATGAACCCATGGTGCTGATGCTGTCGATCGGGTTCATCATCGCGGCACTGGCTGAGCTCAGCGGTTTGTCGCTGGCCGTTGGTGCCTTTCTTGCCGGGCTCGCGTTCAGTCGGGATACCGCCGCCGCCAAAGAAAGGGTCGTGTTTAACGGCTTGTACGTGGTGTTTACCCCCTTCTTTTTTATCGGCCTCGGGCTGCACATCAATCTGTCCGCTTTTTCGACCGCGTTGTGGCCCGGGCTGGTGCTGTTAGTAGCCGCCATCGCCGGTAAAATTCTGGGCACCGCCCTGCCCGCCTATCGGCGTCTCGGTTTCTATGGTGCACTGCTGATCGGCGTCAGCATGATCCCCAGAGCCGAAATCGCCATGGTCATCATGCAGAAGGCCCTGGAGGCTGGCGCAGACCCAGGGGCCTTTACCGCCATGATGGTGGTGACGGTGGGCACGGTACTGCTCACCAGCCTCAGCCTGCCCTGGCTGATGCGCCACGAGAAATAACCGATGTCCAGCCAGGCACAACCCTAACAGCGGCCATTGATCGACCCTCCTCATAGAATACTTCTATTCATGCATAGCCTGAAATTTGATCGTTTGTGACCAGACGGTCAAGTTCTTATCATGCGCAGCCATTGAAGAGGGCACCCACTTACAGGTCTTCCCTCCCACCGATTCAGGCCATGAGCCGAGGAGCATGAGATGACCGAGCATACTGCAAACACCGCTATTGTTACCGACCGTTTTGGCAACGTTGATGTCGCCTACTACGAGCGCGAAGCGATGAGATTGCGCAATGAATACCTGCACACTCAGGTGCGTGAATTGTTCTCCTCGCTGCGTCGGGCAGTGAGCAATCTGCTGGGTTCAAGTGCGACCCCGCGTAACGCCTGACAAACTGTTTTTATGACGGCGGGGTGACCTGACAGACACCCCGCTGGCGCAAGATCTCCTCTTTGTCGTTGTTGTGTTGTACTTTTTGCACGGGCCGAGCAATCGTCCCGTGCTTTTTTTTGCCCGCCCGTTCGCCCGTTCAACCCGCGAAGGAGCCGGAAAGAACGTTTGGTTGCGCCAACTGCCTTGTGGGGGATGTTCAAAGCTGGCTACACTGACGCCATCGTTCGCCCACCAAGGACTCTGCCCATGGCAAGCACCATTGAACTGACCGCCAGCGACCAACACCGTTTCGCCCTCTACGTTGCCGAGCCAAAACAAGCGCCCAGAGGCGCCATTGTGGTCTTGCAGGAAATCTTTGGCGTCAACAAACACATCCGGTCAGTTTGCGACCGGCTGGCTGACGCCGGTTTCGTGGCAGCGGCTCCTGCCCTGTTTGACCGGCTACAACCCGGGTTTGAAACGGGTTATGAACCGGAAGATGTCCGCCGCGGTCGTGAGATGAAAGACCGGTTCAGTCTGGACAATGCACAAGTCGACATCGCTGCCGTCGTTGATCACCTGAAACCGAATGGTTCGGTCAGTATCATCGGGTTTTGTCTGGGCGGGTCACTCGCCTACCAGGCAGCCACTCAAAGACCGGATCTGGCCTGCGCCGTGTGTTACTACGGAGGAAGCATTCCGGACCTGGCCGATGCACCGCCGCTGTGCCCCACCATTCTGCATTTCGGTGAACAGGACAGCGGCATCCCGATGGAAAAAGTCGACATCGTACGCAGCAAACAACCCAAACTGCCGGTTTACACCTACCCGGCAGGTCATGGTTTTAATTGCGACCTGCGCGGCTCTTACGAGCCTGATTCCGCCAAGCAAGCCTGGGCGAGAACCATGGCACTGATCGCCGAGGTCTCAGTTTAATCGGCTATGCCTGACCTTCCAGCCAGGCATAGCCGAAAGCGGGTAACCTGACAGACTCTGTCACCGGCGCTTTGGAGCCGAGATCAGTCATCGGGCGGTCAATAGCGACCTCGACCGCCGACGCTGACAGGTTATGCAAGATCACCAGCCGCACAGCACCTGACGTTCGCTCCAGGCTGTAAACGGCCGGATTCGGGTCAGCCAGAAAGTGAGCGCTGTGATAAAAGCAAGCTGAGTAACGGCGACGCCATTCGATCAGTTGCTGAATGCCCTGAAACAATCGATGCTCTATCGAACCCGGCTGGTTCAGGGCAGCATCTACCTTACTCCAGTTCATGTCCCCCCGGTTCATAAAGCGAGCGTCTTTGAAGCCGGTGCGCGCGCTGTTTTCCCGGTAAAAAGCCACGTCGTTGGTCATGCCCACTTCATCACCGTAATACAGAATCGGAGAGCCTTCGGTGGCAAACAACAGAGCGTTAAGCAACAGGGCTTTGTCCGGGTTTTCCTTCACCAGATAGAACAATCGCCCTGCCAAACCCTCGCCCTCACGAAAGGTGCACTCGGGATCGTGCAGGTAATAGCGGTTCATTTTCTCGCGAACGTCCGGTGACACAAATTCCAGCGTCAGTTCGTCGTGGCACCGCAGAAACGACATCCAGCAGGATTTTTCCGGAATGGCCGGTGTCACCGATGGCGACAGAGCGTCTTCGATGTAGCGCCGATTGCTTTCGGCCAGTGCCATGTAAAACTGCGGCATTAGCGGAAAATGATAAGCCGCCTGGCATTCATCGTCGTTGCCGAAATAACCGACAACGTCTTTGGGCGCCATGTTGGCCTCCGCGATCAGCAGCGTGCCCGGCTCGCAATAATCGAGCGCGGCGCGAATCAGTTTTAGCAGCGTATGCGTGGTGGGCAGATCTTCACAGCTGGTGCCCTCTTCTTTCCAGATGAAGGGTATGGCATCCATGCGCAAGCCATCGACACCCTGGATTTTCCAGTATAAAAAATTCTCCATCATCGCAACCAGCACGTGCGGGTTCCGATAATTCAGATCGGGCTGGAACGAATAAAAGCGGTGAAAATAGTAGTCGTCGGTCGCGTCGTTATAAGACCAGTTGGAATTGACCATGCCCTTGAAGATCAATCGTGCGCCCTGGTAACGGTCGCGATCCGGGTTCCAGATGTAATAGTCACGGTAAGGTGAATCCCGGCTTGCGCTGGCGGACTGAAACCAGGGGTGCTGATCGGAACTGTGGTTGACCGCCATATCAAACAGAATGCGAATGCCCCGACGGTGTGCCTCTTGAATAAACGCATTAAACGCCGTGTTCCCACCGAGCTCCTCGCGAATGGTTTTGAAATCACGAATGTCAAAGCCCTGATCGCGCATCGGTGAATCCAGAATCGGCAGCAACCAGAGCGTATTGACGCCCAGGGTGGCCAGATAATCCAGTCGTTGCGTCAGGCCATCAAAGTCGCCGGCGAAAGCGTCTACATACAATGAGTAAACGATGGCATTGCGATACCAGTCCGGGTCGGGGTTGGCCGGTTGCTGGGCGAGCAACTGGCGGGTGCGATCCAACTGCTCGGTTAACTGAGCGAATGCACCGGGATGCTCCGTTCCGTAAACACGTTGCCAGAGTGTTTCTACTGTGGAATCCATGATGACGGCACTCTCAATCGTTTTTGGTTATGCCAGACTAGCGCTCATCGGCAGGCTCAGCCAGTTGTATGCCCGGTCCCACCTGATAAAGTACGACGACTGCCGTCTCCCACATCACTGTCAGGCCCTTTGCCGCTATGTCCCGAACACGCCTACCCGCTGAACTGATTGTCATTGTTGCCGGGGTGTCCGCAGCCTTGCATCTGGGGAAATTGCCCCCGTCCATTGACGCACTGGAAGCAGCGCTGGGCATTACCCTGCTGCAAGCGGGTTTCATGTTGTCGCTGGTGCAGTTGGCGGGCATGACGGTGGGTTTGCTGGTCGGCATGGCCGCCGATACTGTGGGTCTGCGGCGCAGTATGATAACCGGTTTGGGTATTCTGGCGCTGGCCAGTCTGATCGGGGCCGAGGCCACTACCGTGCCGGCCTTGTTGAGTCTGCGCGCCATCGAAGGGATCGGGTTTCTGCTGGTGGTGTTGCCTGCCCCCGGTCTGATTCGTCGACAGGTTCGGGTCGACAAGCTCAGCCAGCGTCTTGGGCTCTGGGGCTGCTACATGGGGTTTGGCACCAGCCTGGCGCTGCTGACCGCGCCCTGGGTCATCGATGTCACTGGCTGGCAAGGCTGGTGGCGGTTGCTGGCGCTGGTATCGATGCTGATGCTGGCCTGGGTGTTGTTTGGCGTGCCGGCTGATTCGCGCCGGTCGACAGTTACCAGCGCGACACAGCGTGCGCCCTGGTGGCAACGGCCGGCGATCACGCTGTCCAGCCCGGGCCCCTGGCTCATTGCCATTATTTTCGCCCTCTATTCCAGCCAATGGCTGTCGGTCATCGGTTTTTTACCGTCCATTTATCGCCAGGCTGGTTTCAGTGCGTTGCTGATCGGACCACTGACCGCGCTAGTGGCCCTGATCAATGTGTTGGGCAACCTTGCCTCGGGGTATTTATTGCATCGCGGCATCAGTCCCTCGCGTCTGCTGTATACAGGCTTTGGTTTCATGTCGGCTGGCACCTTTCTGGCGTATTCAAGCCTGACTGAAGGCGCGCCTTTGGTGAGGTATCTCGCTGTGCTGTTGTTCTCCATGGTAGGCGGTGTGATTCCCGGTGTGTTGTTTTCGCTGGCGGTGCGACTGGCGCCCAGTGAAGACACCGTGTCGACCACAGTCGGCTGGATGCAACAGTGGTCATCCATCGGCCAGTTCGCGGGGCCACCGCTGGTAGCCCTGGTGGCCAGCCGCAGTGGCGGCTGGGACCATACCTGGGTGGTGACTGGTGGGTTATCACTGGTGGCGGTACTGGTCATCCGTCGCTTGCCCCGGCCAGCGTTGTGAATGACGCGGCGATTGCACTAAGCTTGACGGGCATTCCGAATACGGGACCATTATATGTCTGAAAAAATCGAGGTAGGTAACGCACTGCGTGCTTTCCAGACCGTCATCGACAACGGCAGCAAAACCGACAAGGGCTATGAGCTGGATGGCCTGGTCGCCGACACCGGGTTCGATGGCTATACCGTCACGCTCGGCGATGGTGCCGTCACCCTGACCCTGATGTTTCATCAAACCTTTTCGGTCGACAGTCCAAACTCCCGCGCTACTGAAAACTTCATCAAGCGGCTTGATGTTCTGCTGGATAAATACCAGTAGACGCGGGTGACTCAACGCAATTTCACTATAACGGATTTTCTGAACCCGCCAGCATAGAGGGCCTGCCGGGAACTACCGCCTGCTGATACTTCTGGCGAAACTCACGCGGAGTAACCCCCTTATAACGCCTGAACAGCCGGTTAAAGTTGGACAGGTTGGAGAAGCCGCTGACCTCGGCCACCAGGCTGACCGGAAGCCCGGTCCGGATCAGATCGGCACAGGCGTGGCCGAGGCGAATTTGGGTCAGGTACTGATGCAGGCTCTGGTTCATCTGTCGGCGAAATACCCGGTTCAGGGTACTGACACTCATGTGATGCTCACGGGCCAGCTCGGGCACCCGCAACGGTTCGCGAAAATCGCGATGCAGGCTGTCGAGGATGGGGTTCAGTTCGCGCTGGGCCGGCTCCGCCAGTGCTTCGCTGTGAAACCGTTCCGACGCCAGTGTGCGCGGAGTCTCTTCCTGCAACGTCGTTAATATTTCCAGTAACATCGTCAGGCGGCGGGCAGCACTGGCAGTGGGTAATTGCCGGAACAGCGGTTCAAGTTGCCCCGCGAGCGCAGGTGACCAGACCAGCCCCCGCCGTGACCGGTCCAGCCAACTTGCCAGCGAGGCAAACTCGGGGAATTGCTGACTTAGCCCATCCACCCAGGCCTGGCGAAACCAGAGCACGTAAACCCGGTGAGGCACTTGCCGGTCATTGGGTTGGCTGGCCCAGCTGTGTGGCAGATTGGGGCCAAGCAATACCAGGTCACCGCTTTGGTAGGGCTCAATATGGTCTCCGATGTATCGTTCGCCCTGGCTGTTTACCGTCAACGTCAGCTCGTATTCCGGGTGGTAGTGCCATTCAAACGGCAGCTCGTCGAGCTCGCGCAGGAAGAATCGCCAGGAAGCGTCATCCGGGTGCTGAATACGTTCGAACTGAGCCTTCACTGACGGCACCTCTTTGTTAACGCTATCAATTCGGAATCACCCTCAACATTGAGCAAATAGTATCAGTTTTTGCGCCAGGCTCACCACTTATGCCACCGGCGCGGCTCTATTCTGTGGTCATGACAACAGAGGAGATTCTCATGACCACGATCAAAAACCGCTATGGCTTTGGCGATCAGCAACCTGGCAACAACAGTGTAGGCAGCCAGGAACACCCATCGCTTGCCCATATCGTTAAACAAAAACCATTGCGCGTGCTCAGCGAAGCCGACTGGGCGCACTGGCAGCGATTCGGTTACGTCGTTGTGCGTCAGGCCATCTCGCCCGACCAGGTCACTGCCACCGGCGATTTTCTCTGGGACTTCCAGGAGATGTCTCCCGACGATCCGGATAGCTGGTATGCACCTCAACGCCGCGATCACGCCATGGTTGAACTGAACAACAGCGGGATGGTGGAGTGCTACAACCATCCGCTGCTCTGGGCGAACCGGCAAACGCCCAGAGTCTACAATGCCTTTGTCGATATCTGGGACCGCGAAGACCTCTGGGTCACCATCGACCGCGCCAACCTGAACCCGCCCAACCGCTCAGGCCGTGCCTTCAACGGGTTCATTCACTGGGATGCGAACACCACGCTTGACCCGCTGCCAGTCAACGTTCAAGGCGTACTGGCTCTTAGTGACACCACACCCGAAACCGGCGGCTTCCAGTGCGTTCCGCAGCTCTTTGAACATTTCGACGACTGGCGACGCCAGGCCCCGGCTGACCGTGACCCGTTCTCGCCCGGTCAGGATTGCGGCTACCCGACCGAGTTCATTGCGATGAAAGCGGGCGATCTGCTGATCTTCAACAGCCTGCTCGCCCATGGCATTCGCCCGAACCAGTCCGACACCGTGCGCCTTGCGCAGTACATCGCCATGGTGCCGGCCGAGGAAGACAACCTTGAAGTGCGAGATTGGCGAGTCACCTCCTGGCGCGACAGGGTACCGCCCCAGGGCTACGCCTTCCCCGGTGACCCGCGCGAATGGGAGCAGACCCGCTACCCAAGGGCCGAGCTGACGGACCTGGGGCGAAAACTGTTGGGATTGAATTCCTGGTATTCGTAACGTTCAGCAGATTGCTGAGCCGGGGATGTTCGAACCATTGGCGTGCCCGGCAAGCAGCAGGATCAGTCGATTTTCAAGCGATACAGCTTTTGCGAGGGAATAAAGACAAGTGCTTTACCAGCCTTGAATTGCCGGAACAACCCGCTATCGACCAGTTGCAGCAAATCTGATCGAGCAGTCTCATAGGAGGTTCCATGTGCATTCTGGTGATCTTTGACCCTGACCTCGATGCCCGGGTTATCCAGCGCATGATCAATAACATCCAATTGCCGGTGATTCAGCACCTGGCCAACATCCGAGGCATTTAACATGTCGAGAATTCGCGACTTCTCCCGGGCTTTTTTAACCAGGAAAGACTGCAAATCTTCAATGGCCGCCCGGATAACACCCAACTGATGATCAATAAAGTACGTCAGGTCACCTTCATCCGTTTCAGTGTACAGATAGGCCCGCATATAGCTTGCCGGGCTTTTTTTAATGATCCGGGAAATGGAAACATACTCCATTAACCAATATTTCTCACGAGCCATAATCAGGTAAAACAAGGCACGGGCGGTGCGACCGTTGCCGTCGACAAAGGGATGGTCATAGCTAATCATAAAGTGCGCAACGATCGCTTTGATCAGCGGATGAATATAGTCGGCCTTACTGAAACGATCTTCATTGATAAAGTCACAAAGCCGCTGCAGGCGCGCTGGCAATTCAACGGCTGGCGGTGGCACATGAACGATGTCATCACCCGAGTGAACACAGATATCATCCTCTTTGGAGCGAAACCGACCTGCCTTGTCTGCATCCTCCCCGAGTAGCGTCCCCTCTGTCAGAATTCGATGAAACTCAAAAACAATGCTGGGTGTTATTACCTCGTTCTTGCTGTCACGAATAAACACCATCGCCTTATAGTTGTTAAAAATCATGGTTTCGGAATGATCATCAGGGTCGCGGCCACTGCGAATCATGTCCCGGGCTACGCGGCGCGTCGTTGCAGCCCCCTCCAACTGACTGGAGGTAATGGCTTCCTCGACCAAAGAGCTAATCTGGTAGGTACGCTTGGTTACCGGATCCTGAATAGCAGTATCGCTCAGAACTGCGCCAGACGCATGCTGATCGATCCAGGACAGATCCCGGTCTACACCACCGGGCTTGCAAAACCAAAAGGGCGTTTCCGCCACATCGACCAACTGGTTGAGCACCGTGCGCGGATTCCTCGCTGCCTTTACCAGATACCAGTGTTCCTCGGCTGTATATCCCGCCGGAGTCGGTAAATGGCGCAGCTTTTCCCAGTGAACATAACGATCCCTATGGTCATAGGGACCGAGCGCTGTATTGCCCAGTAAGGAAATGGCTTTGCCCCGATCGCCTGAATCCAGAATCCGGGACAGCACACTTTGGGGGTCGGGCGGAGTTTGAGGTCTCTTCATGGTTTGATCACTCAGTATGAATCTCCCAAACTAGCGTAAACTCCTAATTTTTTCAATATTAGTAGATAAATCCCAGATTGGCACATAAAGCTTGATATAGAGCCGTCCGCTGATCAGTAACGAGAGCCAGTTCATACTGATAATGGCCGAGACACAGGCATACCTACCAACACCCACATCCTTTGATGCTCCGGTGCTCCATAGAATCACGCAAGAGTTAGTTGCATATGAAACCAACAGGCACTACGCTTCGGCTCATATAGTTCCATTTGAAACCATAATAGCCCGAGGTTCTGGTCATGACACCCTCACCCGATTATCAAAGTGGTTTTCGCAACCAGTTCTCTACTGAAGCGCTGCCCGGCGCACTGCCTTTAGGCCAGAACTCACCCCAACGCTGCCCTTATGGCCTGTATGCCGAGCAATTTTCGGGCTCGGCCTTTACCGCTCCGCGCCATCAAAACCTGCGCAGCTGGTTGTACCGGATACGGCCCTCGGTGCTTCAATCTGCCTACCGGCCACTGCCGGAACATTCAGTGGAAACCGCCCCACTGCAAAACCCGGCGTCCGACCCGAATCAGATGCGCTGGGATCCGATGCCGATCCCGACTGAGCCGACTGACTTTGTCGACGGTTTGTTCACCATCGCGGCCAACGGCGACGCCAATACCCAAACCGGCTGCGGCGTTCATGTATATGCATTCAACACCGACATGACCCACCGGTTTTTCTACAACGCCGATGGCGAACTGTTGATTGTGCCGCAAATGGGCAAACTGATACTGCGCACTGAAATGGGTGTGCTTGAGGTCGCCAGCGGTGAAATCGCCGTCATTCCCCGCGGCATCAAGTTCCAGGTTCGGCTTGGCGAAGGCACTGACGCGGCGCGGGGCTACGTCTGCGAAAACTACGGCAGCCCGCTGGAATTACCGGGCCTCGGTCCCATTGGCGCCAACGGCCTGGCCAACCCGAGAGACTTTCTGGCACCGGTCGCGGCTTATGAAGACCTCACCGGTGAATTTGAACTGATTGCCAAGTTCTCCGGTCGGTTCTGGGCCGCTGATCTTGGCCATTCGCCACTCGATGTCGTCGCCTGGCATGGTAACGTCGCTCCCTACAAATACGATCTGGCGCGTTTCAACACCGTCAACACCGTGAGCTTTGACCACCCCGACCCCTCTATTTTTACCGTGCTGACCTCTGCATCAGACACACCGGGCGTGGCCAATATCGATTTTGTGATCTTCCCGCCGCGCTGGATGGTCGCCGAGAACACCTTTCGCCCGCCCTACTTTCACCGCAACCTGATGAGCGAGTTCATGGGGCTGATTCACGGCGAGTACGATGCCAAGGCAGAAGGCTTTGTCCCGGGCGGTGCCAGCCTGCACAACTGCATGTCGCCACACGGGCCGGATGCCGATACCTTCAACAAGGCTTCGAACGCTGAACTGACCCCACAATACCAGGGCAACACCCTGGCATTCATGTTTGAGAGCCGCTACGTTTTTCAACCAACGGCAGCGGCGCTGAACAGCAATCATCGCCAGCGGGATTACGTGACTGTCTGGTCAACGCTGACGTCGCAGTTCACGCCAGATCAGCGCTGAAACGAACCCAATACCTGTCCTACACTCACACTGACAGCAAGGATTAAAACGCCATGAAACTTGCCACCCTCAACACCGGCCGTGACGGCAACCTGATCGTTGTCTCGCGGGACCTGATCCAGGCTGCTCCGGCTAACGATATTGCCGCCACGCTGCAACAGGCCCTTGAAAACTGGGACACCGTTGCGCCAAAGCTAATAGCCCGTTATGCAGAGCTGAACGCAGGAACAGCAAAAGAAGCGTTCAAGCTGGATGTGAATCAACTGCACTCTCCACTGCCTCGCACCTATCACTGGGCCGACGGCTCGGCCTATCTGAACCATGTGCAACTGGTGCGCCAGGCACGCAATGCCGAGATGCCTGAGACCTTCTGGACCGATCCGCTGATGTATCAGGGCGGCGGCGACTGCTTCCTGAGCCCAACCGAAGACATCGAAGCCGTAAGCGAAGACCATGGCATCGACTTTGAAGGTGAAATCGCCGTGATCACCGACGATGTACCGATGGCAGTCACGCCCGAACAGGCCGCCAGCCACATCAAGCTGATCATGCTGGTCAACGACGTCAGCTTGCGTGCTCTGATTCCCGGCGAACTGGCCAAAGGGTTCGGTTTTTTCCAGGCCAAACCCGCCTCCAGTTTTTCACCGATCTGCGTCACGCCAGATGAACTCGGCGATGCCTGGCGCGATGGCCGCGTCCACCGCCCGCTAACCGTGCATCTCAATGGCGAAAAATTCGGCGAACCCGATGCCGGGCCCGATATGATTTTTGGCTTCCCTCAACTGGTGGCTCATGCCGCTAAAACCCGCTACCTGGGCGCCGGAGCAATCATCGGCTCAGGCACTGTGTCCAACCCCGATGCAGCAGGTGGCCCGGGAAAACCGGTCAGCGACGGCGGCGTAGGCTACAGTTGTCTGGCGGAAGTTCGAATGGTTGAAACCATCGCCCACGGCGCCGCCAAAACGCCGTTTATGCGGTTTGGTGATCGGGTTCGTATCGAAATGTTCGACCCAGAAGGTCAGAGTATTTTCGGCGCTATCGACCAGAAAGTCAGGCAATATAAGCCCTGATGGCAAACACTGAACCGCCTTCAGTCCATTAAAACAGAAGAGGCATTCCATGCTCACATTGCACAGTTACTACCGGTCTTCAGCCGCCTTTCGGGTGCGCATCGCGTTGAATCTGAAAGGGCTGGACTATCAGCAGATTCCGGTCAATCTGTTGAAAGGTGAGCACCGACTGGAAGCCCACCGGCAACGCAACCCGCAAGGGCTGGTGCCGGTACTGGAAACGGAAGGCGGCGAAGCCCTCTCACAGTCGATGGCGATCTGCGAATACCTCGAAGAATCTTACCCGCTAACGCCCCTGCTGCCGGATGCACCGGTAGCCCGGGCCCGCGTGCGGTCTCTGGCGATGCTGGTCGCCTGTGAAATGCACCCTTTGAACAACCTCTCGGTGCTGGGCTACCTGACCGATACAATCGGTGTCGATGAAGCCACCAAGCTCGCCTGGTACCAGCACTGGGTTACCAAGGGCTTTACCGCGTTTGAAACCCGCCTGACCCAGGACACCGCGACCGGTTCATTTTGCCATGGCGATAAGCCGACACTGGCCGATGTGTTTCTGGTACCCCAGGTGTTCAACGCCGAACGGTTCAACTGCGACCTGAGCGCCTATCCCACCCTGGTCCGGATTGCAGCACGTTGCCGCGAGCTGCCCGAGTTTGCGAGAGCAGCACCGGCTGCGCAGCCGGATGCCGTTTAGACGATTTAAGCAATTGCCATGAGTTTGATAGCCAGGAGCTATGTCGACTCCCTGCTTAATATATATCGCTACTAACTATATAAGCTTCAATCCCGGACTTGCCCTATCGAAAAAGACCGTCCCATATTAAACTGGCGCCCCTCTGCCCAGCCGCTCAAAAACAGGACTCGTCATGACTTTTTCGACTGAACAGTCAAGAAATGTCGTTGTTGTCAGCAACGTCGCCGATAACCCCTTCGCCATCGACATTGCCTACGCCGTCGGACAACTGGAAGACATCGCTGACAAGATCAGCATGAAACAGTTCATGAACTCTGAATTTTGCCCCCGATTCATATCCGACGAACAGGACATGGACAACATAGGCCATACGCTGGATGGCAAGATCGTCGTCATCGTCAGCACCAGCAGCCACCTGAAAAGCCGCCAGGAACTGGCCATGGCCAATTTGATCATTGCCCGGGCGGCCAAAGAGAACGGCGCCAAACAGGTTGTATTGGTCGAGCCGGATCTGTTTTACAGCGCGCAGGACAGAGGGCCTCGCAACGACCTGGGGGAAACGCATTTCGAACGCGATATTAAAGACATTAAAAAATTCGACGGCCAGCCTTTCACGGCCAAGCTCTACGCACAGCTACTCAAGCTATCCGGTGTCGACACGGTACTGACGGTTCACAATCACTCCAGTTCGGTTCAAAAAATATTCTCAGCTGTGTTCGAAGGTGATTTTCACAACCTGATTCCCTTCGAGATTTACGCACACTACTTATTAAATTCCGACATCCTGAATTATGGCGAAAACGGCGAGGGCCTGGTGCTGTGTGCCCCCGACAAAGGCGCTCGCGACTTCGTCAAGGAAATGTTCAGCACCCTGGGCCTGAGCAAAGCAAAGTTCATCATGCTCGACAAAGAACGGACCGATGAGCGCAAGGTTGAAATAACGCTGCACAAAGAAAGCGAACATACCTTTGAAGGGCTGGAAGAAGCCAGCGTCATTCTATTCGACGACATGGTACGTACCGGCTCTACCGTCGTGAAATCCTGTCAATTTCTGAAGCAGATTAATCCAAAACGGCTGGTGTTTGCGGTGTCTCATTTCTACGCGAGTGATGAAGGACGGGAGCGTATGGCTCACCCCGCCATCGATGAAATTCTGACGCTCAATACCCTACCCACCATTTTGAATCGCGATGAGCAAGGCCGGCTGCGCAAAAAACTGGTGGTGCTGAAAATAGAAAAGTGGCTGGCTCAGGAGTTGTGTCGCATCGTTGGCTTTGCGCAAACCGAAGAGCTGAACCCTTACAAGATCGACATGTCTTCGAAAAACCCACGCTTCAAACGAAAAATCTGGTACAGCGATGAACTTCCCACGCTGAATCAGGCCGCGAAATAGAAAGCATCGAAGCATTTCGGGTTTCATCCAGTCGATACTCAGCCAGTGCAGAGTATCGACTGAAAAATCACCCTTGATTCAACGTCACCTCAACTACAAAGACACTACCCGATTGTCTTTAAAACGCCAGACCCGGCTTCAATACCCGCCCCGACTTGAACCGCTTCAGTGAAAACGGTGTCAGGTCGTGCCCCACTGAACGCTCTGTTACCAGGTCAGCCACCACGCGTCCGATAGCCGGACCAATACCAAAACCATGGCCGCTAAGACCGGTAGCAATCACCAGACCCGGCAATTCAGCGGCCCGGTCGATGACCGGTATTTCATCCGGAAGGGTATCGATCATCCCGGCCCACGCCTGACGGATGGTTGGTCTGCCGAACTCGGGCCACACCCTGGCAAAGTGATCGAGCGCGGCATTCAGGGTGCGCATATTCGGTTGCGGATTCAACACTCTCAATCGCTCAAAAGGCGTCACTTCACCGGACTGCCAGCGACGTGACGTGCCCCAGGCATCAGGGAAGCCACTGGGTGCTGCCAGGCGAAAGCGGGTGGTTTTCAGACCGGATTTCACTTGCTCCCGGAAGGCGCCAAAATACCGGAAGGCATCTGGCCCCAGATAAAAATCGTGCGAAAACCCATGGGCGATGGTGTAACCGCCATCAGCTCGTGCTCTGAACGCGAGTGAGGGGTCTGCTGCGCCTCCTGCAAAGGCAACCGGCATCGAGTCTGTGGCCATCGCCGATGCCAGCACACTCAGCTGAGGCAACGCGATGCCCTGTGCCCTGGCAAACAGAGACGACCAGGCACCACCAGCGAGCACAACCTGATCGCACCCTATGCGACCGGCTTCGGTATAGACGCCACTGACCTTGCCGCCCGATGCATCCAGTGAACGCGCCGCACAGTGCTCGCGGATGATGACACCCGAACGTTTCGCCAGCCGCGCCAGCGCAGGAACAGCCAGCCAGGGCTCGGCCTTGGCATCGCTCGGTGTATGCAAACCACCGAGCCAGTTACCCCGGGCCCCGGGCAGTTGATCGGCCAGTTCCCGGGCGCTGAGTACCCGACTGTCGACACCGGCTTCCCGTGCAAAGGGCAACCAGCGTTCATAGGTATCGAGCTCTGCCTGATCGGCCGCCATATAGAGTACGCCGGTGGTTTTGAACCCGATGTCTTCACCGACGTCACCGGCCAACTGATGCCACAGCCGATTGGCTTCAACCATCATCGACAGTTCAGCCGGATGACGCCCTTGCTGGCGAATCCAGCCCCAGTTGCGGGACGACTGCTCACCGGCAATCCGGCCCTTCTCACAGAGCACGACGTGCTGACCCTGTTTTGCCAGGTAATAGGCGGTCATTACTCCGGCAATGCCACCGCCGATAACTACCGTGTCACAGGATTGCGGCAGTGAATCCTGATGGTCCAGGCGGGAAAGATCAGTAAAGGGGAACGCAGCCATGGCGAAAAAAACCTCAATATTCATGGAAGACCAGCGCGGCTTGAATTTACCCTATCACAGGTACTGAGTTATCGGGTATTGGCAGCCCTGCCAATACTTTGGAGACCAAATCGGGTAACCTGCCTGACGATTGAATGGGCAATACCGGATACAAAACCATGCTGGACATCCTCAATAGCCAACTCGCAACAGAATTGGAAAACTCACCCAAATCTCCTAAATATCTGTGCCTGAGAGATGCGGTACTGGCCCTGATTGTCGCCAACACCTTACCCGCCGGCACGCGCTTGCCGACTGAGCAAGCGCTCGCCAAAGCCCTGCCTTTGAGTTTGGGCACTATCCAGAATGGATTGAAGTCACTGGTCGACAGTGGTGACCTGGTCCGCCAGCGCCGCCATGGCACTTTTGTTGCCGACATCAATCACAATCGTGAAATCGGCACCCCGACTTTCCAGTTTATCCGCCCCGACGGCACACCGGTCAGACTGGTCTTTATCACCCTGTTAAAACGGGAAGCGCTGAACAGAAAAGGCCCGTGGCAGGATCATCTGGGTGCCTGCGATGCAGGCTATGTGCATCTTGTCAGACAAGACCGAATCGACGGTGCTTTTCACTGCCATACCGAGGTCTACCTCAGGGCCGATCTGGCGGCGGGACTGCTTGATGCTGATCCGGACCAGCTGGAGCACGAAACGCTGATTCCACTGTTGCAAAAAGCAGGCACGCTCAATACCTGGCAAGCCGTCAATCGCCTGACTCAGTTGACCCTTCCCAAAACGGTACACCGCATTGTCTGGCCCACTGACTCTCCGGCTGACGCCAGGGGACTGAGGCTAGAAACACACTACCAAACAGATCTGGGCGATACCTTTGCCTGGCAGATAATGCACATCCCCCTCAATGACTACAGCATTTCAATGACGACCCGGTCGGCCTAGTGGTCCATGCGTGAAGTTCGGTTGCGGTTTGCGCCGCCAACCGCTGGGAGCCAGTCAGTAACCAACGATCACCGATAAACCCAGGGACTCGCTTGCCGTTGGGTTTATGGACCCATCTTTGCTCACCCGGAACGTTCACAACGCCCGCCTCTCAAACAGCCATCTCGAACTGAACAAACTTATACTATATAGTATTGACTTCATCCAAACCCCCTCGATATACTTCTTTCCGTCTCATATCCAAAACTAAATATCATATGTGAGACACAGAGCTGACCTAATCACTATGACTGGCAGGAGGGTGTCATGAGCTGGCAAACCGTATGTACCAGGAATCAGGTCCAGGAGGACTTCCCATTTTCGGCCAAAGTTGAAGGCCAGGAAATTGGCGTTTATGTGCTCGACGGCGAGTATTACGCGCTCGAAGACGTCTGCCCTCATGCCTACGCCCTGTTGTCACAGGGGTTCGTGGAAGACGGCAAAGTCGAGTGCCCGCTGCATGAAGCCATGTTCGACATCAAAACCGGTAAGTGCCTGCGCGAACCCGCCGACCGCGACGTCAAAGCCTATCCGGTTCGCATTCTGGATGATGCCATCCAACTCCAACTCAGCGATGAGGGCTAAAACGATGACTGCCACACAGACACCTCCGGACTACAACCCGCAGCTGAAAGACTGGGCCAAAATCATCCCGTCTTCCGAACCCGACCAGGGCCGCATTGAAGCACCCGGCGGTTTTGATAACCGGGTTTGGCAAACTCGCGAGCGCGTGCCTGAAGCCTTTGAACTGGCGCTGATCGAAGGCCTGGAAACCGTGTTCACCGAAGGTGCCGGATCATTGCCCGACATCATCACCGGGCTCAACAACGCCGGCTATCAGGACCGTCAGGGCGAAGCCTGGACAGAAGCCAGTTTTCTGCAGGAAATGGCCATCCTTGGCCGGTAATCAGGAGGGTATCTTATGAGTACGTCACACCCCGAAATCGATCCGCAAACCTATCTTGATGCTGGCTTGCGTTCACTTTGGTATCCGGTCATTGCCAGTTGGGAATTGGGCAGCAACCCGCTGGGCATCACCCGCCTTAATGAAAACATCGTATTGTGGCGCGATCACGACGGCCAGATTCAGGCCATTGAAGATCGCTGCCCACACCGCGGCGCTCGCCTCTCACGGGGCTGGAACCTGGGTAACCGGCTGGCTTGCTGGTATCACGGTGTTGAAGTCGATGGCACCGGCACAGTGTGTGACGTCCCCGCCATCAGCAACAGCACCCTGGTCGGCCAACCCTGCGTAAAACGCTACCCCGTTCAGGAAGCGCATGGCGCTGTCTTTGTTTGGTTCGGCGCTACCGACAACGAAGCACCTGCAAAGCTTGAGCTGCCCGAACAATTAGCCGATACCGACCGCTACGGGCACTTTCTGTGCACGGCCACCTGGCAATGCAACTACCAGTATGCAATCGACAATGTCATGGACCCGATGCATGGCACCTTCCTGCACGCCAACTCCCACTCAATGGCCGAAGGTGACCGCCAGGCAGAGATGACCCTGGAACCCACCGACAGTGGCTTTATTTTTAAGAAAACCGAACAGGTTGGTATTAATTTCGACTGGGTTGAATACGGCAAAAGTGGCGCACTCTGGCTGCGTCTGTCGATTCCCTATCAGAAAAAGTTTGGCCCGGGCGGACCGTTCTGGATTGTGGGCATGGTTGTTCCTGAAGACAACGACAACTGCCGCGTCTTCTTTTGGCGGGTGCGTGAAGTCGACGGCTGGCAACGCCAGGTATGGCGTTTTCTGTACCGCAATAAACTCGAAGGTTTGCATTGGGATGTTCTGGAACAAGACCGGGTGATTCTGGAAAGCATGGCTCCCGATGCCCGCCACCAGGAACATTTATACCAGCACGATGTGGGTCTGTCCCGGTTACGCCGCGTCCTGTTGAAAGCGGCCAAACAGCAGATTGCTGAGCGCCAGGAGGCGGCAACTCATGCGTGATGCATTGCTCGACAAACGCATAATGGTGACCGGGGCCGCTCGCGGGCTTGGCCGCAGCATTGCCGAAGCGGCGGCCAACCAGGGCGCGCGCCTGGTCATCACCGACATCCTCACCGAAGAACTGGCGCAAACCGCCTCGTCCCTGCGGGAACGTGGCGTTGAGGTCGAAGCCGTGCTTATGGATCAGGGCGATCCGGAATCCATCACCGCCGGTTTCGAACAAATCACCCGTAACGGGCACCTGGATGGCCTGGTAAATAACGCAGCCATCGCCACTCAGGTTGGCGGTAAAACACTGGAAGAGTACGACCTGGACCTGTGGGACAGAGTCATGCGTGTGAATGTGCGTGGTCTCTGGCTGACCACCCGGGCCGCCGTGCCACTGCTGGCTAAATCGCCGGCTGGCCGTGTCGTGAACGTAGCCTCCGATACCGCCCTGTGGGGGGCTCCCCGGTTAATGGCTTATGTTGCCAGCAAGGGGGCCGTCATCTCCATGACCCGATCGATGGCCCGGGAACTCGGTGATCGGGAGATTTGCGTCAATGCCATTGCACCGGGCCTGACCCACTGCGAGGCCACCGAGTACGTGCCTGAAGAGCGCTACCAGACCTATCAGCAGGGCCGTGCACTGAAACGCGAACAGCACCCGGCCGACATCGATGGCACCGTCGTGTTTTTGTTGTCGCCCAGCGCCGGGTTCATTACCGGTCAGTTAATTCCGATCAACGGCGGTTTTGTCTGCCGCTGACCGACCCATTGAACCCGGGAGCCGACCCATGACTGATCAACCAGTTTCAAAGAATCAGGAACCAAATGACCGCCACATCGTGGTTGTCGGTGGCGGACAAGCCGGCGGCTGGGTGTGCAAAACCCTGCGCCGGGAAGGTTTCAGCGGGCAACTGACGGTTGTCGCCGATGAGGATTGTGACTTCTATGAACGGCCACCGCTGTCAAAAGCAGTGCTGACCGGCGAGCCCGAATTGCCGACACTGTTCAGTGACACAGACATTCACAGTCTCGATATTCATTGGCAGCGGCCGCGCAGCGCCCGAACTCTGGACGCCGATGCCCATACCCTGACACTCGACGATGGCACCGTCATCCCCTACGACCAACTGGTGCTGGCAACCGGCGCTCGCGCCCGTATTCCGGTAGCCGCCTGGTCAGATGTACCAGGCGTTGTCACCCTGCGAAGCTGGCAAGACGCAGTCAACCTGCGCGAGGCGCTGGGCAATACCCCGCATCTTGCCGTGATTGGCGGTGGCTGGATTGGCCTCGAAGTCGCGGCCAGTGCTCGCAAACTGGGCGTGGAAGTCAGCGTCTATGAAATGCAGGACCGGCTGTGTGCTCGCAGCGTCGGCGAGGAAGTGTCAGCTGCCCTGCTCGACTTGCATCGCAACGCCGGCGTTCAGGTGAATCTGGGATGCACCGATCTATCACTGGAACCCACAGCGGACGGTCAGGTTGAGATAATGGCCCGGGGGCTGAATACCCTGACTACCCGCCTGGCTCTGGTCGGCACCGGTGTCAGTTTCAACCTTGATCTGGCCAGACAAGCCGGGCTCGCCATTGAACAGGGGGTGGTGGTAGATGACCAGGGTCGAACGTCCAACCCGGATATCTTTGCCGCGGGCGATATTGCTCAACACCCCAAGTTGAATCTCTGTCTTCAATCCTGGGCATACGCACAAAACCAGGCAATCGTCGTCGCACGTGCCCTGATGGGGCAATCCGAGCATTACGACGAACCTGCCTGGCTCTGGTCCGACCAGTATGGAACCAACATCCAGATGCTGGGCGTTCCTGATACAGATTCGCGCTGCGTTAGACGCGAAGAAGCCGATGGACCGGTATTTTTCTATCTGGACACCAGAGACCGGCTGACTCAGCTGGTCGCCTTTAACCAGGCCAGAGCCATCAAACTGGGGAAACGCTGGATGAGCAGTCAGCGCACCCTGGTGGCAGAGGATCTGGCCGATCCGGCATTTAACCTGATGTCGTTGCGCTAACAATCAGACACACAAAGCGACCCGATGGCGTTGACTTGAGCACGCGATGGGCATAAATTGAAAGAATCATATATTAAACATAGTTTCATATTTGAAACAAGCAACAAACCTGACACACAACGCGGTCGTGCTTACACCGTCCGCCAATACAACAAACAACCAACAGGTGACGCATGAGCGGACTAACAATTGGAATTTGCGGTGGTGGAATCGGCGGCTTATGTGCCGCAATCGCCCTCAAAGAACAGGGCCACGACGTGCGCGTCTTTGAACAGGCCAGCCAGTTTCTGCGCATTGGCGCCGATGTAAATCTGACGCCCAATGCCGTACGTGCACTTGATCAATTGGGGGTAGGCGAAGCCTTGCGCACCACAGCAGCCCGCCCGAATTACCGCATCAGCCGGACCTGGGACAGCGGTGAAGAAACCTCTCGCCTGCCGATGAACCAGTCAGCCGAGGAACGCTACCAGGCACCGCAGCTGACCATTCACCGGGGCGATTTGTTGCGCGCCCTGGAGAGCACCTTGCCGGACTCGGCGATCAGTCTCGGCGCCCGGGTAAGCCACGTCGGGAACGGAACCCGGCCAACCATTCACTTTGAAGATGGCAGCCAGGAAACCGTTGATCTGGTGATCGGCGGCGACGGCATTCATTCTGCGGTGCGCCGCTCATTGTGGGGCGATGACTCACCGGTCTTTACCGGGCTGGTGTCTTATCGGGCGGTCATCGACCGGTCCAGAGTCGATGTGCCCAATCTCGATTCATTCACCAAATGGTGGGGCCCCACACCGGATCGTCAGGTGGTGGTGTTCCCGCTGACGCGGGGTGAGGAGGTCTTCATTTTTGCCACCACCGCTCAGGATGACTGGCGCGAAGAATCCTGGACGTTGCCCGGTGATGTCGACGAGCTGCGAGCTGTCTATTCAGACTTTCACCCGGAAGTCAGAACGTTGCTGGACGCTTGCGACAGCGTCACCAAATCAGCGCTTTATGTACGCGAGCCCATGCCCCAATGGTCAAAAGAGCACACCACCCTGCTGGGTGATGCGGCACACCCCATGGTCCCTTTCATGGCACAGGGTGCCTGCATGGCCATTGAAGATGCTGTGGTGCTGTCACGCGCGCTGGAAGGTGCGACTTCCGCAAGCCTAAAAGCAGCATTGAATACATATGAACAGGCACGCAAGGAACGAACGGCAAAAGTGCAGCGAGGCTCTCGCGCCAACGACTGGCTCAAAGAAGCTGGCAATGCCGACTGGGTATATGGCTATAGCGCCTGGGATGTTGCACTGGCCTGACCGACCACCGGAACAACTGATACACCATAAAAATCGAACACTCGATAGCATGTCTAACAATTACAACCGAGGATAACGTCATGATAAACCGTTCACTGACAAAATTGGCCCTTGTACTGGCTTCAACCGCTGCGATGGCGTTCACCCATGCCGAAGAGATTCGCATGAACGTGGTTTCGTTCACGCCGAAAACTGCCGCGGTTTCCGATGGTTTCGTCCGCTTCATTGATGCGATCAATGCAGAATTTGATGGCGAACTGGAACTGAACTGGCGCGGTGGACCGGAAATCATGGATCCGTTCAGAATGGCCGATGCCGTGCGCAATGGCTCAATGGACATGGCAATGATGAGCCCCAGCTACTACGCCGGCCTGGTTCCGTCTTCGCCTTCGTCCAATATTTCTTTGAAAACCTACGAGGAAATCAACGCCACCGGCTATTTCGATCGCATGACCGAGATTCACGCCGAGCGCGGCCTGACTTACCTGGGTGAAATACCCGCTACGGATGTCAAATTCTACATCTTCCTCAAAGACGAAGTTACCGACCACACTGAACTGCAAGGTAAGCGAATTCGCGTATTCCCAACGGTCTTGCCCTTTGTCCGCGGTCTGGGCGCAGAGCCACTGGTGCTGCCTATTGGGGAAATCTACACCGCCATGGAACGGGGTGTTATCGAAGGGTTTGTTCAGGGTAATCTGGGTTGGGCTGAACAGTACGAAGATGTGGTTAACTACTACATTACACCGGCGATCTACCGGGCCGGTTTCAACGTGATCGTTAACCCCCGCGCCTGGAGCGAATTGCCGGAAGACCTGCAAACCCGGGTACAAACGTTCTTGCGTGAAGAGCTCGCGCCCCAACTGGATCGTGGCTGGCAGCCGATTATCGATCAGGGCAATCAGGAAGTGGCCGACGCTGGTTTCCAGGAGATCCGTCTTTCTGACGAAGCTGCCGCCGATTATCAGACCATTGCACTCGACGCCGCCTGGGATCACCTGGCAACCAAGATAGACCCGGAACTGGCCGCTGAACTGAAAGCGATGCTGGTAGACTGAAGTTCCAGTGAGCGGTGCCGGGTCAACCGCACCGCTCATGTCTGTTTCGACAGGAGTTATTTCCATGGGTAGTTTGCGATCTGATACCAGTGTTTATGCCAGGGTAATGACGGCACTTAGCCTGATTAACGTTGCCATGGCCTGGTTGAGTGCTGTTGTTCTGCTGTGCGCAACCCTGTTCGTATTCCTGGAGATTATGTCGCGTTTCTTTCTGGGAAAATCACTCATCTGGGTCATCGAGATCAGTGGCTATTCGTTGTTGTATATGACGTTTCTTGGGGCGCCCTATATGCTGGAAAAACACCGGCATGTCGCCATCGATATTCTGACCGATGCCCTGGGTGAACCTATCCGTACCTGGCTGGCGATCATCATCAGCCTGCTGTCAGCAGGAGTGTGCATCGTTTGCACTGTATTCGGTGCCATCGTCTTTCTCGATCAATGGGAATTCGGTATGCGCGAAACGACACTGCTGGCCCCGAAAAGTCAGTGGCTGACCCTGATATTTCCCATCGCCATGCTGTTAATGGCCCTGCAATTCATTGATCAGGCGATTACGCACGCCCGGTCATTACGGTCACCTTCATGGGGAGCTCGCTCATGATGGAATGGTGGCAAACACTCAGTCTACTGCTCGGCTCCCTACTGGTATTAATGGCACTGGGCATGCCGGTTGCTTTTGCCTTTCTGGCGGTAAACCTGGTTGGCTCATACATTTTTCTCGGGGGTTTTTCGGGCATTGAACAATTGGTGCTGAACACCACCGGTGCACTCACCAGTTTTACACTGGTCCCCATTGCCATGTTTATGATCATGGGTGAAGTCATGTTCCGGTCAGGTATTGCCACGGATGTGATGGACACCCTCGACAAATGGTTTGGCAAGGTTCGGGGGCGCCTGGCCTTTATGGCCGTCGGTGGCGGTGTACTGTTTTCAACGCTCACGGGTAACAGCATGGGGTCGGTCGCGTTACTCGGCTCCAGCCTGGTACCGGAGATGGAAAAGCGCGGTTACAAGAAACCCATGTCGCTGGGCCCCATTCTTGGTTCAGCCGGCCTGGCCATTATGATTCCGCCCAGTGCACTGGCGGTCGTCCTGGGTGTCGTGGCTGAATTGTCCATCGGCCGGTTGCTCATTGCGATCATCGTACCGGGGCTGTTGATGGCCGTGTTGTACGCGGGTTACATTCTGATCCGGTGTACAATTGAACCCGATGTCGCCCCCACCTTTGATATCCCTCACACGCCGATGCGGGAAAAACTCACCTCGACCGTGCTTAACATTTTTCCCGTAGGCATCATCGTATTCGCGGTGGTCGGTTTTATCTTTCTGGGCATCGCCACACCCACAGAAGCAGCTGCCTCCGGCGCGGTTGCGACGGTGCTGCTGGCGGTGATCAAACGTCGCCTGAGCATCAGCGGTTTTTCAGAATCGATGTTCGAAAGCTCCATGATCTCGGTGATGATTCTACTGATCGTCTCTGGCGCCATTGCGTTCTCGCAACTGCTGGCGTTTACCGGGGCTACCTACGGCATGATGGATATGGTGCTGAGCCTGTCGGTTAGCCCTAAACTCATTGTTCTGGCCATGGTCTTGAGCATTGTGGTTCTGGGCATGTTCATGGGGCCCTTGCCAATCATGCTGATTACGCTGCCCATATTTGTGCCCGTTGTCATTCAGTTTGGTTTTGACCCACTGTGGTTTGCCGTGTTGTTTCTGATCGCTATCGAAACCGGTTCAACGTCTCCGCCTCTGGGTGCAGGGCTGTTCGTCATGCGGGCCGTTGCGCCAAAGGGTACAACCATGTCCGATATCTACCGGGCCGCGGTACCGTTTTTGATCTGTGACTTTCTGGCCATTGGCATTGTGTTTGTGTTTCCCGAAATCGTCACCTGGCCTGTTAGCCTGATGTTTGATTAACCCAAAAGGTAACCCCGACTCTGCGTCAGGGTTACCGGAGGATGTGCAATGAAGCGACCCAATTTTGTGATCTTCATGACCGATCAGCAACGGGCAGACCACCTAGGTTGCTACGGTAATCGCATCGTCAAAACACCTCACATCGATCGGTTGTCTGCTGACGGACTGCGTTTCAAACGGTTCTATGTGTCCAACCCGATTTGCCAGCCCAACCGGGCGGCGCTGATGACCGGGCAAATGCCATCGGTTAACGGCGTTCGCCAAAATGGCATTCCGCTTGACCTGGACAGCCTCACCTTTGCCGACGCACTGCGCGATGCCGGATACAACACCGGCTACATCGGCAAAGCCCACTTCCAGAATGTCACTAACATTCCTGCCCCCGAACGCGAACAAAAAGGCAACGGCGATGCACTGAATGATCAGGCTCGCAACAGCCTGAAACGCCAGCGCAGCGGAGAACACTACAACTGCGAAATTCGCCAGCAATGGCAACAACAGCCAGAGCAGGAGATTCCACTGCCCTACTATGGTTTTGATCATGTGCGCCTGTGCATTGGCCATGGTGATCAGGTAGAGGGCCACTACAGCGCCTGGTTGAATCAGCAGGACCCTGACGCTGCAGCACTGCGCGGGCCGGACGCTGCGCTGCCCCCCGATCCGGCTTATGGCCCGCTACCACCGCAGGCGTGGCGCACAGCACTGCCCGAGCACTTATACCCGACCCGCTACATACAGGAACAGGCGTGCGAGTTTCTGGCAGAACAAACGGACGAGACACCCTTCGTGCTGATCGTCTCGTTTCCGGACCCGCACCACCCGTTCACACCGCCCGGTCGGTACTGGTCCATGTACGATCCACAAGACATAGAGCTACCGGCTTCTTTTCACCATCCGGTCGATGCGATCAAGGGGCTATCTTCCGGCGCACTGACCGCCTATCGGTGGGGCGAAGAACAGCGGAACAGTCACTGGCCATTGACCGTCACTGAAGACGAAGCCCGCAAAGCCATCGCCTTGAATTATGGCAGTATCAGTATGGTTGATGACGCCATTGGCGAGGTCATGGCCTGGTTGACCGCCTCGGGTCTGGATGACGATACCGTCGTTGCCTTTACCTCGGATCATGGCGATTACATGGGCGATCATGGCTCCCTGCTCAAACTGGGTCTGCATTTCCAGAGCCTGATTCGGGTGCCCTTCATCTGGCGTGACCCATCGCTGGGCGATCGTGCCGGGCAATGCAGTACACGCCTGGCCAGCGCCATCGACCTCGGACCTACGATACTGCAACGAGCCGGTTTGCGAATTCCGGTCGGAATGCAAGGCCACGACGTATTTGACCGGGATACGCCTGCGGCCTCGGTTCTGATTGAAGACCCGGGCATCGAGGTATTTGCAGACTCTGACGCAGCCAGTGCGGTATACACCCTGGTGACTCAAAGCTGGCGACTGACGCTGTTTGAGCACAGTGGCGACGGTGAGCTCTACAGCCTGGTTGAAGACCCAAACGAGCTGAATAATTTATGGAGTGACAGAGGCAGCCAGACCATTCGCGCTTCGCTGGAACACCAGTTGTTGCGACGCATGATTGAACTGCGCGACAAGCGCCTGGTCGCGACGGCCCGTGCCTGAGCACCCCGCTTGCAGACGAGAACAAGACGAAACGACAGACTTGACGAATGCATTCATTAATATATAGTATTGGTTATTCATATGATAAACAGTGTTTCATATATTAATTATTTGTCAGGCCATTCCGGTACGTTCGGGTTCTTACCCGACATGCACCGACACAACCATTGAGAAGGCAGGACAGGACATGGCAGAACAGGACACTCGAAAATACCTGATACCCGGGCTGGAACGCGGCCTGAACATATTGCTGGAACTGAGCCGCAGCGACCGGGAACTGAGCTTTGCGGATATCTGCGCCCGGGTCAATGTACCCAAAGCCACTGTCTATCGTGCTGTCCAGACGCTGGAGTACATGGGTTTTATCAAGCGCCATGAGGCGACGGGGCTTTATTCGCTCGGGGTCAACGTATTGCGACTCGGCTTTGAATACGTCGCCTCGCTCGACGTCGTTCAGGTAGGCCAACCGGTGATTGAACAACTGCGAGACAGAACGGGTTGCTCCAGTCATATAGCCGTTCGTGATGAACAGGATGTGATCTATGTGGCTCGCGTCAGTGCGGCCAACGCCACCATTCGCCGGGTCAGCGTTGGCAGTCGTTTACCTGCTCACCGGACGGCTCTTGGCCGGGTCCTGCTCGGTGATCTGTCGCGCCAGGCGTTCGACGCACTCTACCCGAACGAAGACTTGCCCGACAACAGCCCGGGTTCGCCAGGCACCCGGGACGCATTGTGGAAGCTGATTCAGGAAGACCGCGAGAGAGGCTATGTGATCAGTGATTCTTTTTTCCAACTGGGTATCTCATCGATTGCCTACCCGGTGTTTAACCACGAAAACGCCGTGGAAGCCGTGGTCAGCATCATGGTTCCCGTGCATGAAATTCCGGTGGAAGACCGGGACCGGTTGCGCACCTTTGTTGCCGAAGCGGCCACCACCATTTCCGGGTTGCTGGGACATTCGGGACACAACAATGAACGAAAGGTTATTCCCTGAACAATAGCGCTAAACGAAAACAGAAACACGGCCCTGCCAAGCGGCAGAGCCCGGACACACTTTTTAATCCAATGACGGTGCGACGCTGTTGAATCATGGCGTCCACCCCTGGAGGACGCCATGAGCCTGATCGGTATAGAAGCACTGGAGTTTGGTATTGAAGATCTCGCGGCCAGCGAGCAATTCGCCGCAGATTTCGGACTGATGCACGTTCGCCCCGGCGAGTTTCGTACACAAAACGGCGCCCGCGTTCGCGTGTTCGATAAAGACGACTCGAGTCTTCCCCCCGCATTTGAACCCGGCCCAACCTTACGACGCATGGTGTGGGGTGTTGCAACACAAGCCGACCTCGAACCCTACCGCGAGAACCTGCGTGACCGCCCCGGTTTTCGCGACCTGGGTGATGCCCTGGAATGTCAGGACCCCAACGGCATGACCGTACGCATTACCGTGAGCACACTTGAGCCAGTCGCCCTGACCGTTCCTCCCATTAACCAATACGGAGACATGCGCCGCATCGATGAACCCAGCCCGGTGTATGACCAGGCTGAGCCGGTCGGTATCGGTCACGCCGTTTTCTTTGTGGATGATCTTGACGGGCTCGAAACACTGGAACGCTTTTACTGCGATCAACTCGGCTTTGTTGTTTCCGACCGCTACATCGACCGGGGTGTTTTTCTGCGCATGGACGCTCGCGGCGGGCACCACAATCTGTTCCTGCTGAAATTACCGCATCGTGGCCGGGGTCTGAACCATGTCGCCTTTACCGTACGGGACATTCACGAGGTGATCGGCGGCGGCATCGCAATGACGCGCAAGCACTGGTCTACCTTCATCGGCCCGGGTCGACACCCAGTGTCATCAGCCTACTTCTGGTATGTGAACAGCCCGCTTGGTGGCGCCTTCGAATACTACACCAACGAAGACAGCCTGACCGAGAACTGGCAGGCGCGCACCATGCACCACTCGCTCGAATCCTTTACAGAATGGGCCATTGAAGGGGGTATCGACGTTGACACCCGCCGGCAGAAAAAGACGGCCTGATGCTAACGACTCAGTGTCGAATTCACTACAGGAAACACCGGCCGACTCACTGTCTGATCGGTCAATAACCACGAGGATCTGTCATGTCTGAACAATTCGCTAGCTGGAAAAAACCCGACGGCCTGTCATTTTCTGATTGGATCGAATCGCGCATTGCCCGATTCAAGGGCCGCAAATACGACTGGAATGCGTTGAAATTCCAGGCTGATTTCGATCCCAAATACCGTCGTGCGCAGATGCGCTACATCGGTACCGGTGCCACTGGCGTCGCCAACGACAGTAACTCGATTCCGGCCGAGCATTTCACCTTTTCGACCATGGTATTGCCGTCGAAATGCGAAGGCCCCCTGCACGTTCACGACGATGTTGAAGAAGTCTTCTTCATGCTCAAGGGCACCATCACGCTGACGCTGCAAGATGGCGACAACGTCACCGAAACCACCCTCGAAGAACGCGATGTTGTGTCCATTCCTCCCAACATTTATCGCGGGTTGTTCAACCACGGCGAAGAAGAAGCGCTGATGTGCGTCATGCTGGGAACACCCAAACCCAACATTCCGACATACCCGGCTGATCATCCGCTGTCCAAAGTCAAACGCAACTGAGCCAATGCCCATGCAAGAACGGATGATCCTACTCAACGACCGGCCCCAGCACTACTGCGAAACCGGTCCGGAAGACGCGCCCGTTATTGTGCTGTTACACGGCATCAGTTCGGGAGCACATTCCTGGGAACCGCTGGCGCCTCACCTGCCCGGTTTCCGGTTGCTCGCCTGGGATGCCCCGGGCTATGGCAGCAGTGCTGCGCTGACGACGGATCATCCTGATGCGGCCAATTACGCCGACCGCCTCAACGACTGGCTCGACGCACTGAATATCAACAACGTTCTGCTGGTGGGTCATTCACTCGGTGCCCTGATCGCCAGTGCGTTTGTCGCCCGACATGGTCGCCTTGTCGCTGGCGTGATTCTGGCCGATCCGGCGCGGGGTTATAAACACGAAACGGCCGAGGTGCGGGATCAGGTATACCGCAGCCGCTGGCCTGCCCTGGTCGAGCTGGGCAACGACGCTTTCGCCACCGAACGCGCCCCACGGCTGCTGCGACCTGGGCCGGAAGCCTCAGCACTGGAACGGGTTCAGGCCGGTATGAGCCGGTTGAACCTCGACGGGTTCAAGGCAGCCAATTGGTTGCTCGCTAATGACGATCTGACTGACTGGTGGCCTGTGCATACCGCCCTGCCCGCCCGAGTCCTGTGTGGCGACGATGACGCCATTACAAGGCCCGATTCGGTAAGGGCACTGTCGGCGACGCTGGCATTGCCCTACCGGGGTATCGCGCGTGCGGGACACGCCAGCTACCTCGACGCGCCGGCCGCTTTCGCCCGGGAACTGATTGATGTCGCTGGCATCGCCGGCCTCGAAATGGAGCACCTGACATGAGCTTTATGATTGAACAACGCGTCGCTGTGGTAACCGGCGGCTCGTCCGGTATCGGACTGGAGACGGTCCGTTTGCTGCTAACCCAGGGCGCCAAAGTTGCCTTTTGCGGGCGCGATGAAGAACGTCTGACTGCCGCCCTGGATCAACTGAAACAGGCCTTCCCGAAAGCAGACGCCATCGCTGTGCGCTGCGACGTTCTGGATGCTGAATCCTGCCAGCAGTTTGCACAGGAAGTGGCTTCAACACTCGGCCCTGCCGACATGCTGATCGCCAATGCTGGCCAGGGGTTTGTGGCCCATTACGACGATACCCCGAGCGAAGCCTGGCTATCAGAAGCCAACCTAAAACTCTTTGGGGTGATCAACCCGCTGAATGCGTTTCGCCGCCAACTGGCCGACTCTGACATCGGTTCGCTGACCTGTGTGAACTCCCTGCTCGCGGTACAACCAGAGCCGCACATGATCGCCACTTCGGCGGCTCGGGCAGCCCTGCTGAACATGACCCACTCGCTCGCCGACCAACTGGTCTCGGAAGGCATACGGGTCAATTCAATTTTGCTGGGCGTGGTCGAATCCGGCCAGTGGCGCCGCCGGTTTGAACAACGCAGCGACACCAGCCTGAGCTGGGAACAATGGACCGGCGGCATTGCCGAGAAACGGGGTGTACCCATGAAGCGGCTGGGCAAACCTGAAGAGCCGGCCCGGGCGCTGGTGTTTCTGGCATCCCCCATGGCTTCGTTCACCACAGGCAGCGCGCTGGATGTATCCGGCGGGTTCAACCGACACATTTAGGAGACCCGCACCATGACTCAACGCATCATGATGATCGGCTATGGCGCCATGGGCAGAGAGGTTCACCGCCTGCTGCCTGAAGGCTTGTCGCTGGGATGGCTGGTGCTGCCCGAAGCGGACATTCAGCGAGCCAGAGCCGAATTACCCGATACGATCATCATCAGCCGCATCGAGCAATGCGACGATACGCCCTCACTGGTGGTTGAATGCGCCGGGCATCCGGGTCTGGCAGCTCACGGTGAAGCGGTTCTTAACCGCGGCTGGACGCTGGCCGTGATGTCCATTGGTGCGCTGTCCGACTCTGGGTTGTATGAGCGCCTGCGCCAGGCAGCGGTCGACGGCGGCGGCAAAATGCAAATTCTATCGGGCGCGGTTGCCGGCATGGATGGCCTGGCATCGGCCCGTGAAGGCGGTTTGACCGCCGTCACCTACGAAGCCCGCAAAGCACCCAAAAGCTGGAAAGGGTCACCGGCCGAAGCGTTGATCGACCTGGATTCCGTCACCGAAGCCACCGCATTCTTCGAAGGCAGTGCCGGTGAAGCGGCGCGCCAGTTTCCGGCCAATGCCAATGTGGCGGCGACCATCGCGCTCTGTGGCCTGGGTATGGATGCCACCCGCGTGCGGCTGATGGTCGACCCCAATACACAATGCAACACGCACCGCATTCATGCGGTGGGTGAGTTCGGCGAATTTCACGTCGAGATGCATGGCAACCCGCTGGCAAGCAACCCGAAAACCTCCATGCTGGCAGCCTTGTCAGTCGTGCGGGCCTGCCGCCAGTTACTCGACCCGGTGGTGCTTTAAGCCCTCAACCTAACCTGACGGAGAACCGACATGTCACACCCGATATTCATTGGTGGCCACTGGCGCGAAGGCCGCGGCGACATCATCGTATCCCGGTTCCCGGCCGACGATTCGATCAATGCCGAAGTACGGGCCGCCAGCCTGGAAGACGTTGAAGAGGCCGTCGCTGCCGCCGATGCGGCCTGGCGCGATCCGCAATGGGCCGCTCGACTGCCTCACCAGCGAGCCGAGGTTCTGTATCGGGTCAGTGACCTGATCATGGCGCAGTTGGACGACCTCGCCCGCCTGCAAACCCGCGACAACGGCAAACCACTTGCAGAAACCCGCGCACTGGTCGCCAGTGCCGCCGGCACAGCCCGATACATGGCGGCAGCCTGCGAGACGCTGGAAGGGGAGTTACCGACCCGGCGCAGCGCCGAGTTCATGACGTTCAGTGAGTACGAACCCCTGGGCGTCATCGCAGCGATTACACCATGGAATTCCCCCATCGCCAGCGACATGCAAAAGGTCGCTCCGGCCCTGGCTGGCGGCAACGCCGTTGTGCTCAAACCCGCTGAAGCCACTCCGCTCATGGCACTGAAACTGGCCGAACTGTTTGAGCAAGCCGGCTTGCCCAAAGGCTTGCTCAGTGTGCTGCCCGGTCGCGGCAGTGTGATCGGCGAGGCACTGGTGCGGCATCCGAAGGTTCGCAAAATCTCCTTTACCGGGGGTACATCAACAGGCCGCCATCTGGCCCATGTAGCGGCCGATAAACTGATCGGCACCTCGCTTGAACTCGGCGGCAAGTCGCCGACCATTGTGTGTGAAAGTGCGGATATCGAGCATGCGGTTCGCGGCATCGCCTACGGAATTTTCAGCTCGGGCGGCCAGGCCTGCATTGCCGGTTCGCGCCTGTTCATACACGAGAAACACTACGACGCAGTCATGGCTCGCCTGGTGAAAGTCACCTCAGGTCTGCGTGTAGGCCACCCCGAAGCCGACGGCATTCACATCGGTCCGCTGATCAATGCAGCCCACCGCGACAGTGTCGCTGCCTATGTCGATCAGGCAAAAGCAGAAGGCGGTACCGTGCTGATCGGTGGCCGGGCACCCGACGAACCGGCCCTGGCTGCCGGTAGCTACTATTTGCCCACCATCATTGAAGGCCTGCCCGCCAGCAGCCAGGTGTGTCGTGAAGAAATCTTCGGCCCCGTCCTGGTCGCGCTGAAATACAGCGATGAAGCCGATCTGATTCGCCAGGCCAACGACAGCGTCTACGGACTGGCCGCTGGCATTTGGACGCAGGACTACCGCCAGGCACTGACGCTCGCCAGGCAGTTGGAAGCCGGCACCATCTGGATCAATACCTACAAAAAGTTTGCCATTTCCACACCCTTCGGCGGGTACAAGGAAAGCGGTCTTGGTCGCGAAAAAGGCAGACAGGGCATACAGGCCTATATGCAACAAAAAAGCATCTACCTTGGGCTGGATTCAACACCCATGGGCTGGAGCCAATAACAACACCCCCTGTTTCAGAGGACATCGCAATGAGCACAATTACAGTGGGTGAAGCCATCGCCCGGACCCTTGAAGCCTACTCGGTTTCAGCCGTTTACGGCGTCATTTCCATTCACAACCTGCCCATCGCCGACGCGCTGGGCCGCCGTGACCGCATTCGGTTCGTTCCAGCTCGCGGTGAAGCAGGCGCAGTCACCATGGCCGATGCCCACACCCGGGTGGGTTCCCTGGGTGTCGCCCTGACCAGCACCGGTGCTGGTGCCGGTAACGCCGTGGGTGCGTTGCTGGAAGCCATGAATGCCAGCACGCCAATGATCCACATCACCGGCCAGGTCGAGAAAGCCTATCTGGATCGGGATGCCGGCTTTATTCATGAAGCTCGCGACCAGATGGGCTTTTTACGCGCCAGCTCCAAGCAGGCTTATCGCGTCTGCACGCCCGAGCAAGCCGTGCCCCTGCTCCACAAAGCCATACAGGAAGCAACCACGGCCCCCTGTGGCCCGGTTAGCATTGAAATACCCATCGACATTCAAGCGGCCAAAATAAAGTGGCAAGAGACGGCACCCATATCAGCGATGCCATTGCCCAGCCTGGCTGACAAGCAGCTCACCGAACTGGTCACGGCAATAAAGTCCGCTCGCCGCCCTGTGCTGTGGGTCGGCGGTGGTGCGCTGAATTCAGGCGCCGCCATTCGCCGCCTGGCCGATCTTGGCGTCGCAGTGCTGTCGAGCACACACGGCCGGGGCATTCTGCCCGACAGTCACCCACGCAGTCTGCGGGCATTTCACAATGCCGAATCGGTTCAGGCCTTGCTGGGTCATTGCGACCTGATGCTGGTCGCCGGTTCACGGCTGCGCAGCAACGAGACCCTGACCTACTCAATGGATTTGCCTCGCCCACTGCTGCAAATCGACATTAACCCCGGTGCCAACCAACGCAACTACGCCATTGACGGTTTCTTTTGTGGCGACTGCGACAATGCCCTGACCCGCCTGGCCGATGCACTTGAAGGCAACTGGAAAGCCGACAGCACCTTTGATGCCGACATCGGCAGCGCCGTACAAAGCGCCGAAGAGGCACTGCGGATTCAGGTAGGCGCTTACGCGAGCCTGAGTGACGCGGTGCATAAAGCGCTGCCTGCCGACGGCCTGTTTGTGCGCGACATTACTGTCTCCGGCAGTACCTGGGGCGCACGTTTGCTGCCTGCCGAACGGCCTCTGGGTAACATTCACTCGCTAGCCGGAGCCATTGGTATGGGCCTGGCTATGGGCATTGGTTGCGCCATTGCACAGCCTGATCGAAAAGTGGTGACGCTCGTCGGCGATGGCGGTCTCGCGCTTGGGCTGGGCGAAATCGCGACGCTTGCTCAGGAACAGGCCGACATGGTGTTGCTGATCATGAACGATGGCGGTTATGGCGTTATGCGAGGCATTCAGACCAAATACTTTGAAGGACGCCAGTATTTTAACGAACTGCACACGCCCGATTTCGGAAAGATTGCCGAGGCCATGCAGTTGCCTTATTGGAAAGCGAGCCACGCCGACGAATTCTCGGGCATCATGGCGGAGGCGGTGAACAACCCGGGACCGGCTATCGTTGAAGTCGATATGCACAGCGTCGGAGAGTTGAAGTTCTCCGGGCCACCGCAGAAGACATTGTACTGAGGGTGGAAACGCGAGCAGTGCATGAACAATAAGCCCTGCTCGCGATTGAAAGACCAGATGCCGCCTAACTGATACACTTTCGGGACCTTTTCAACCGGCAAGAAGGCTTCCTCAATGTGTGAACTGCTGGGCATGAGTGCCAATGTCCCCACCGACCTCTGTTTCAGTTTCACCGGCCTGACGCATCGCGGTGGCGGCACCGGCCCCCACAAAGACGGCTGGGGCGTTGTCTTCTATGAAGGCCTTGGCGTCCGGGCGTTTCACGAGAGCCGGGCCAGCGCCCAGTCAGACATTGCCCGCATGGTGCAAAACCACCCGATCAAAAGCGAAATTGCGCTGTGTCATATTCGCCAGGCCAACGTCGGTGAAGTCTGCCTGGCCAATACGCACCCCTTCCAACGTGAACTCTGGGGGCGCTACTGGACGTTCGCGCACAATGGCCAACTGAATGGCTTTGAACCCCGCCCGGGCTTCTACGAACCCGTTGGAACGACTGACAGCGAAGCTCTGTTCTGCGACCTGTTGAACGCCATTCGTACCGAATTGCACCGCGATGTTGACCTGACAACGTTGACCCGGTTTCTGGTAAAGCACAGCGATACCTATGCAAAACTCGGCGTTTTCAACCTGTTGCTCAGCAACGGCGATTGGTTGTTCACCTATTGCACCACCAAAATGGCAGCCATTACCCGGCGCTCGCCTTTTGGCCCCGCCCGCCTGCAGGATGCCGACGTCACCGTCGACTTTGGCACCGTCACCACCCCCTCCGATGTCGTCAGCGTTATCGTGACCGAACCGCTCACGGTGGAAGAGCAGTGGGAACGCTATGAACCCAATGAATGGCGCTTGTGGCGTAAAGGCGAGGTTTTCGATCAAGGCAATACGCGTACAGACAATCAGAGCTAAAGTTTTGACTGATATATCAGATAACCAACCTTGAGACCGGAGTTTCCAATGGGACATTCTTCAACATGCTTGGTTTTAAAAACAACGTATTAACAGCGATCGACAACACCTTTGCTTCCATTGAATTCCGACTCGATGGGACCATTCTAAAGGCGAACGATCGTTTTCTGGAAACCATGGGGTACCGGTCTGAAGAGGTCGTCGGGAAGCACCACCGTATTTTTGTGTCTCCGGATGAAGCCGACAGCCGGAAATACCAGGAATTCTGGAAAGCGCTGCGCTCTGGCGTAGCACAAACAGCGACATTTGAACGCATTACCAAAGAAGGCCATAAGGTTTGGCTTCAAGCCTCATATACGCCCATCGTAAAACTTGGCAAAGTCACCAGAATCATCAAGTTCGCAACGGACATTACCGCCCAGGTGATGCGCGAAACTGACTACGAGTCAAAAGTCCAGGCCATTCTTCGATCGCAGGCGGTTATCGAATTCGACCTTAACGGACACATTCTCGAGGTGAATGAGAATTTTCTGTCTGTCTTCGGGTATGAGAAAAGCGAGTTACTGGGGGAGCACCACCGGCTATTTGTCGACCAGGAATACGCCAAAAGCAATGACTACACCCAGTTCTGGAAAGACCTCCGTTCAGGAGAGTTTCAATCCAGTGAATACAAGCGAATCGCAAAAGACGGTTCAGAAGTATGGATACAGGCAACCTATAACCCCATAAAAGATCCTAAAGGCAATGTTCTAAAGATCATCAAATTTGCCACCGACATCACCCCTGAAGTTGAGAAACGCGAGAAATTCAAACTCCTGTCACTGGTTGCTAACGAAACAGACAATTCAGTGATCATAACGAATGAGCGTGGACTCATTGACTATGTAAACCCCGGGTTCGAACGCCTGACCGGGTACAGTCTCCAGGACGTGGCCGGTAAAAACCCCGGCCACCTGCTACAAGGCCCCGAAACCGATCAGGATACCGTAAAACGTATACGGCTGGCTCTTGAAAAGGAAACGCCGTTTTACGATGAAATCCTGAACTACAGCCGTACCGGCGACCCTTATTGGATATCTCTCTCCATTAACCCGATATTCGACGACAACGGGACTCTGGAGAAGTACATATCCATTCAGGCAAACATCACTTCAGTTAAACAAATGTCTTTGGACTTCGACCGGAAGCTTGGCGCCATCAACGAAGTGCTGCTACTGGTTGATTTGGACAACCAGGGAAAGCACCTAAAAAGTAACGATCTGGCAACGTCGAAAATGGCTTCGATCATTTCAGAAGAAGAATTTTCGCATTCAATTTTTAATGGCCTCAGTACTCAGGAAAAGAGCCAAATTGAGTCTGAAGGCTTTATTTCGAAGGTCGTCAATATTGAGAAAAACGGCAAATCGCTAAACATCGATGCCAGCATTTGCTGTTTAAAGAATGTCCGGCAAGAGATTACCCAGTACCTGTTCCTGGGCATTGACATAACCGAGCGTAAACGTGCTGTTGGACAAACCAAAGTGGCAATGGACAGTGTCCTGGCCGCTAGCAAGCAGATCAGCGAAATCGTCAGTGCGATCAACGGTATTTCAGAACAAACCAACTTGCTTGCGCTCAATGCTGCCATAGAGGCTGCTCGCGCAGGCGATGTAGGTCGAGGGTTTGCCGTAGTAGCTGACGAAGTGCGCAGCCTTGCAGCAAACTCAAAAAAATCGAGCACAGAGATAGACAGTCTGATTAAAGTAACGGTTGAGAAAATCGAAGAACTGGCGACTTTGCTTTCGAAAATCGACAATTAATCAATATCATTCTCAAGCTGTCACGCATCGCTCTAGGGGCTGCCGGCCAATTGACGAAAACAAAAGCGAATCGAGTTCAACCATATCAATGGCACAACGTGGGCCAACCTCCCGACAAGAGCGCCCATAGCCGCGCATTACGCGACCATATGGCTATATTCTATGCCCTTGGCTTCAATCTCTGACCCCGTAATTGAGACAGGCATCACCCTGTCTTCTTCCTGATCGTAGCCGGTAACCAACAGGGGGCCATTGACGCTGAGTTGTTCACTGCCAATAGCGAATACTGGCCGTCTGTTGCCTAAGTCGGTGTTTCCAGACCAGATACAATGCTTGTCGTCTATAAAACCAACAATTCGAGCGTGTTTTGCACCCAATAGGCTGACAACCTTTCGGTAATCCGAGTCGCTGGAAACCGGTAATTTAACAGCCTTACACACCATACCTTCATGGTCTGATGCAGTAACGAAGATTGATTCCACGGTAACTCTCGTATTCAGAATAGACGCTCTACCCTAATGGGGCAGACACTAATTGCAAACCCAAAGCCCTTTTAACTCACTTCGCCACGTCACCTGATCAGCATATAGGCGCCTGCATGGCCCATAATGAACATTCTCGTGCAGTAATGATGTGCATGTTAGTGCGCGGCTTAAGGTCACTCAGCCCGATGACCGACCCGGGAATCGAGCAGAGCCGGATGTCGATGGAGGTCGGTGTCTGGCGAGTGGGGCACACTGGCTGTCGTCTGGGGCCGCCTGGAAGATAGAACGACCTGCCAGACTGACGGCTGATTTCGAACGCTCTACAGAGGCCATCATGAATCGCAATGTCATTCTAACCTGTGCCGTCACCGGCGCTGGCGACACTACAGACAAGAATCCCCAGGTTCCTATCACGCCCAAACAGATTGCTGATTCGGCCATCGAGGCGGCTCGGGCTGGCGCCAGCATCGCCCATCTTCATGTACGGGACCCCGCTACCGGTGGCATCAGCCATTCGGTCGATCATTTTCGGGAAGTCGTGGAGCGCATTCGCGAAGCGGATACCGACATCGTCATCAATCTGACCGCCGGCGGTGGCGGCGACTGGATACCTGACGCCACGGACCCCACCCGGGGAGGCCCCGGAACCGATATACAGACGCCTGCGGAACGCCATGAACCGATTGGCGCCCTGCTGCCTGAGATCTGCACGCTGGACTGCGGCAGCCTGAATTTCGGGGACATGGTCTATGTCAACCCAGCCGACTGGCTGCGCGAGCATGCCCGCCTGGTACAGGCCGCTGGCGTCAAGCCGGAGCTGGAATGTTTCGATCTCGGCCATGTCCGGTTTGCGCGCCAGTTGTTCAGCGAAGGGCTGCTCGACGGTGCCCCTCTCTTTCAGCTCTGCCTGGGCATCCCCTGGGGCGCCGAAGCCGACACTGAAACCATGCTCACCATGCGCAACAAGCTGCCGGACACCGCCAACTGGGCCGCGTTTGGCATTGGCCGCCATCAGATGCCTATGGTGGCCCAGGCGGTCTTGCTCGGCGGTCATGCCCGCGTTGGACTGGAAGATAACCTGTATCTGGAAAAGGGTGTACTGGCCAGCAATGGTCAACTGGTGGAAAAAGCCGGCAGCCTGATTGAGAACCTGGGTGCCCGGGTCATGACGCCGGCCGAGACCCGCGCTCACCTCGCCCTGCGCGACCCGAACACGGGTGAGATCGCCGGAGGTGGCGCATGAGCCGACATCTGGCCATCATCGGCACCGGGGTCATCGGCAACGGCTGGATCGCCCGGGCTCTGGCTCGCGGCTGGAGCGTGACCGCGTTCGACCCGGATCCCGACGCTCCGGCTCGTACCCGGGCGTTCATCGACAATGCCTGGGAATCGCTGACCCGCCAGGGCCTGGCCACAGGCGCCCGCCGCGACCGGCTGAAGTTTACCGACAGCGTCGAAGCCGCTGTCGAGGGGGCCGACCTGGTGCAGGAGAACGTACCCGAGCGCCTGCCACTCAAACAAGACATCCTGTCCCAGCTGGATGCGGCCGCCGGACTTGATGTCATCATCGGTTCGTCCACCTCGGGCTTCAAGCCGACGGATCTGCAACGTGACTGCAGCCAGGCACCGGCGCGGGTCATCGTTGCCCACCCCTTCAATCCCGTCTATTTGCTGCCGCTGGTCGAGCTGGTTGGCAGCTCGGCGACGGAACCGGAGCAGACCGAACGCGCACGGACGCTCTATCAGGAGTTGGGCATGCGCCCGCTGGTGGTTCGGCGCGAAATAGAGGGTCACATTGCCGATCGGCTGATGGAAGCACTGTGGCGCGAAGCGCTGCATCTGGTTAATGACGGTGTGGCCACAACCGAAGAAATTGACGCTGCGGTCATTTATGGTTGCGGCCTGCGCTGGTCGTTGATGGGCACGTTCCTGACCTTTCACCTCGCGGGAGGCGAGCCCGGCATGCGCCATATGCTGGAACAATTCGGGCCGGCACTGAAACTGCCCTGGACCCGTTTGAAGGCCCCCGAACTGACCGACGAACTGATCGACCGGGTAGTAACGGGCTGCGAACACCAGGCCGCAGGACGAACCGTCGGGGAGCTGGACCGGCGCCGTGATGACTTCCTGGTGGAGTTGCTCGACCTGGTGCACAAGTACTGGCCCGAAGCCGAAGGCCTGAAGGGGCGCATCTGATGATCCTGCTTGAAACCCGGGTTGATCCGGCCTGGGTCGATTACAATGGCCACATGAACGATGCCGAATACGCCCGGCTTTTCTCGCTGGCGGCGGACGCGCTAATGGACCACATCGGTCTCGATGCCGAAGGAAGGCAACGGCTCGGCCACACGCTTTACACGCTGGAAACCCACCTGTGCTACCAGCGCGAAGCGCATCAGGGCGAGGCGTTGCGGGTCGGGTTCGTGCTGCTTGACCAGGACGCCAAGCGCCTGCACGCCGGTTTCGAACTGTTCAATGCCGGGGGTGAACGCCTGGCCACCAGCGAGCAAATGTTGATGGGGATAGATACCACAACCGTTCGCCCGGCTACTTTTCCGGCCGACGTGGCGCAAGCAATCGACGCCTTGCCCCGGCCATCGCCTGCGCACTGGCCGGACTTCGCTGGAAGACGCGTAGGGATCCGTCGTTAAGCGCCGAGCGATTGCAAAGCCCCGTTGGCGCTCTACAATAAGTCGCTGATTCGAACCCCGGCTCACCCTGGCATGAGACTTGATTCGCCCGGCGAAACCCCTGAACACATCGGTCTGTTGCTGGTGCCGCGCTTTGCTATGGTGGCGCTGTTTTCGGCGATCGAACCGCTGCGCATCGCCAACCGCCTGGCTGGACGTGCGTTATTCCACTGGACGCTGATCAGCGAGGATGGCCAGCCGGTGACGGCCAGTAATGGCATGCCACTGGGCGTCGACACCAGCATCGCGAAGGCGCCGGCCTGCTCCTCGCTCGCCGTTTGCTCCAGCTTCGCGCCCGAACAAGCCTTTCGTCCGATCCTGCTGGACTGGCTGCGCGAACGTGCACGCCAGGGGTGCGCACTGGGCGGCATGGATACGGGGTGTTTCATACTGGCACAGGCAGGCTTGCTGAGTGGCCAGACCGCCACCCTCCACTGGGAAAGCCTGCCCGAATTCCGGCGCTGTTACCCCGAGGTAGACGCCGTCGAATCCCTGTTCGAGGTAACGTCGGCCGGGTTTTCGTGCGCCGGCGGCAGCTCGGCCATCGACATGGCCCTGGCGCTCGTGCGTCGGCGCCAGGGTGACGACCTCGCCAACCAGGTTCGTGATCAACTGATGCATGGCCGGGAACGCTTGCCGGCAAGCCGCCAGCGAGCGCCAGCACGACCGACCGACCCCGGCCTCAAGCGCGCGCTGGCACTGATGGAAAGGAACCTGGAACACCCTTTGTCCCTGCGCGAGCTGGCAGGCCGGGCCGGATTGTCCTGGCGCCACCTTGAACGGCTTTGCGCCCGGCACCTCGGCTGCTCCCCTCGCGATCACTACCAGCAACTGCGTCTTGAACACGGGCATCGCTTGTTGCTGGCAACAGACCAACCGGTACTGGACATCGCTCTGGCCTGTGGCTTTGCTTCTTCTTCAACGTTCACCCGCGCTTTTCGTCGTCGTTACGACCTGACCCCAAGCCGACTGCGTCGCCAGGACGCTTACTGAACTCAGCCGGTTGTCGAATTGGGCATACTGGGTGTCGACCGGGGTCGTACAGACGCCTGGTGAAGGCGTCATGCTGCACTGAATCGCCCAGGCTAGAGGAGGCCACAATGAGCCAGTGCCGAACCACCACCGAATTACCCGCCACTCCCGACTACGACGCCTGGCCCATCGAGGCACACCTGGTTGAAGTACACCATAGCCTCCGGCAGGTGACCCTCCACTGGAGTGACGGCCGAGTCAGCAATCTGCACAGCGTCTGGCTGCGCGAGAACGCCGGTGACGACTCTACCGTCAACCCGGCGACACGCGAACGCATTCTGGACTTGTCCAGTCTCGATGCCTGGCCGGAGATCGACAACGCCACTGTCGACGACAGTGGTGCTCTGTGCGTCCGGTTTGCGCCGGAAGGCCTTAGCCTGCGTTTCCACCCCGGCTGGCTGCGTGCTCACGACTACTCCAATGGCCATAGCCAGGAGGGCCCTCTGGTGCCCGTCACGATCTGGCAGGGTGGGTCGGACACCTCGCCTGACTCACTGGATGCCAGCGGCCTGCTCGCCACTGCGCCCGGCGACGAAGCCGAGGCTACCCTCCTCAAGCCTGCTCTGGAAAGCCTGCTCGGCAAGGGGCTGGTCAGGTTGCGCGGCCTGCCCACTGAGTCCGGCTCTCTGGCGGACATCGCTGAGCGAATTGGGCCCATCCGCCCGACCAACTTCGGCCAACTGTTCGATGTACGCGCCAAGCCGGACCCGGATTCCAACGCCTACACCGCCATCGCGTTGCCCCCCCACGTTGATCTGCCGACGCGAGAATATCAGCCGGGCCTGCAGTTACTGCATTGCCTTGAAAACAGCGTCGAGGCTGGCGAAGCGATCATGATGGACGGCTTCGCCATCGCTGAGGCGTTGCGCGCTAAACATCCCCGCACCTATGAGACACTGACCCGTCAGCGCTGGTGTTTCGCCAACACGTCACGCACCAGTGACTATGTCTGGCACGCGCCCATCATCCGGCTGGACGACGATGGAGAACTGCTGGAAGTGCGCATCGCTGATTTTCTGCGCGGGCCACTACAGACCAACTTCGATAATGTCGAACCCGCCTACGACGCCCTGATGACCTTGCAGCGCCTGTTGCGTGACCCGGCCTTTGCGATGCGTTTCAGCTACCGCCCCGGTGACCTGGTCATCTTTGACAACCGTCGGCTGCTGCATGCCCGCGATGCCTTCGAGGGCAGTGCCGGTCGGCGTTGGCTACAGGGTTGCTACCTCGAGCGGGACGAAGCACGCTCACGCTACCGGATGCTGTTGCGGGCCGATCGTCAGCGACGGGTTGAAAACGCCGGTTAAACGGCGGCATTACTGGCTACCGCGCTCGGCGGTCACGCTGGGCGACTCGCCGAAACGCTGGCGATAGGCGCGTGAAAAATGGGCCAGATGAGTGAAACCGGTGCTTTGTGCTGCCTGGGTGACCCAGCAGCGACTGTCCGCCAGAATGCGATGCGCCTCATCCAAACGCATACCCAGGTAGCACTGTTTCGGTGTCTCACCGAAATGCGTCATGAACAGGCGTGCCAACTGACGCTGGGATTGACCCACAATCCGGCAGACTTCGGGGATCGCCAGGGTTGGCGACACATTCGCCTCCATGATGGCCAGAGCCCGAACCACCGTGCGCGGCAGATGCGGGCTGCGATGCCCCTGGGTCAGCACCGGCTCGTCGCGGGCACGTTTGTGGATCAATTGGAGGCCGATCGCATTGGCCAGCGCCGGGCCATAGGCGCGTTCAATCCAGGTGAGCATCATGTCGATACTGGCGGCGCCGCCCGTGCCCGTCAGACGCACATCATCCAGCTCGAAGCGCGCCTGGCTGACTTGCAGTTGCGGAAACTCATGGCGAAAGGCGGGCACACTCTCCCAGTGCATGGCCACGGGATACCCTTCAAGCACGCCGGAGCGCGCCAGAATGAAGGGGGCGGTATCAACTCCACCCAGCCAGCCGCCGTGCGCCGCGACCCGGCGTAACACCGCCCGCTCCCAACTGGTTATCGTCGCTTCGGGTTCGTAGGAAGCGACAACCATCAACTGGGCATTGTCGGAGACACTGTCGAGGCTGGCGTCGACATCAATGCGCACCCCGTTGCTGGCGACCACGTCTTCACCATTAGCCGACAGCAGTCGCCAGGCAAACAGATCCCGGCCGAAGCGGTTGGCAACCCGCAAAGGTTCCAGCAAGCAAGTCAGCGTCAGCATGGAGAATTTGGGCACCAGCCAGACATCCAGAGTATGTTCCGCCTCGACCGGTGACAGGATTGGGGGCGAATCCGGTCTGGGGTACGGCCAGGCGTCATTGTCCGCTGCGTCCATTTTTATCAACCATGTGGCTAATTTAATCAAATGCTAACACCTCGCGGGAGGTACTGTAAAAAACCCGTAACGAACGGCCGACCGGATTCACCCCGGCCAGCCCGGTTCACAGGTACCCACCAACACAGGCCAAAGCCGGAGAAACCGCATGACGACTGCCAAAGCTCAGGTTCGAATGTCCGCCGACCAACGACGTCTGATCCTCGATACCGATGGCGTGCAGCGTGAATTCGCGGCCCTCTGGTTACGTGAGCGCGCACCTGACGCCAACACCCTGGACCCACGCACCGGCCAGCGGTTGATCGAAGCGGCTGAGCTGCCCCTGGACCTTACGCTAACCGGTGCCGATCGGGTCGGGGACCAGGTTGAACTTCGCTTCAGCGATGGCACGCAAACCCGGTATGAGCTGGACGACCTGACCAACGAGGAACCGGCCAATGCCGACGCCGACCGGCTACTCTGGGACGCCAGCCTGGCAAGCGTGCCGCGTGCCGGTTTCGCTGACGCTCTGGCCAACGATGCCGCCTTGCTCGGATTGCTCGATCAGTTGCACCGCTTCGGCTTTGTACTGGTCGACGGTGTGCCTACCGAAGAAGACGGCATGCAGCCGCTGATCGACCGGATCGGCCCGCTGCGTCGCACCAACTGGGGCGGCATTGCCGATGTTAAGTCGGTCGCAGACGCCTACGACCTCACCATGACCCAGCGTGGTCTGGAACCGCACACCGATAACCCCTACCGCGATCCCATTCCCGGCTATATCTGGTTACACTGCCTGAGCAACGCCGCCGACAGTGGCGACAGCACTCTGGCCGATGGCTTCATGGCCGCTGAGCGGCTGAAAACCTCCGACCCGAGCGCCTTCCAGTGCCTGACCCGGGTCTGGCCCGGCTTCCGTTACCAGGACGAAACCACGTTTCTGGAAAGTGAAGGACCGCTCATCGAACTGGACAGCCACGGGACGCCAGTGCGCGTGCGCTATTCCAATCGCACCGAACGCGTTCCGGCCCTGGCTCCCGATGAACTGGACACTTTCTACGCCGCTCGTCAGGCTTTCTACCGCCTCGTCACCAGCCCGGAATTGACCGTCAATTTGAAATTGGCGCCCGGTCAGATGCTGATCATGGACAATTACCGCCTGCTGCACGGCCGTAAGGCCTTCCAGCTCGACGGTGGCATCCGCCACCTGCGTCAGGGTTATGTCGACCGGGACAGCACCACCAGTCGGCGACGCGTCCTGAAACGCCAACTGAGCACTCACCTACCGGAGAGCCATACATGAAACAGGCCCGCTTCACCCGCTTTGAACAGGCCCAACAGCAGGACTGGGCACTGATCGATGATCGCTTCCGGCACTATTTGGCCGACACGCCTCGCCGAGTCATCGAACACCTGCACCGGCTAGCGGGCGATACGCACGGTTACCCGGTGGATCGCTACGAGCACAGCCTGCAAACCGCCAGCCGTGCCTTGCGCGACGGTGCTGATGAAGAAACGGTGGTCTGTGCGCTGCTGCATGACATTGGCGACGACCTGTCCCCCGCCAACCACGCCGACATCGCCGCCGCCATACTGGAACCTTTTATTGATCCGTTGAATACCTGGATGATTCGCCACCACGAACTGTTTCAGGGGTATCACTACCGGCATTTCTTCGGTCAGGACCCGCGGGCCCGTGAACAATACCGTGAGCACCCGGCCTATGCCCGCACCGTCCGGTTCTGTGATGAGTGGGATCAGAGCAGTTTTGATCCGGATTACGACACCCTGCCCCTGGAGACCTTTTTACCCATGGTTGAGAACATCCTGGGTCGCCCGCCCTTCGGCGGTCTGCCCGAACTGACTGATAACAACGGTGGCGACCGCTCATGACTTGCGCTCGTCTGCTGCTCGACCTGCTTGCTGCGCACGGCATCGATACCGCTTTCGGCATTCCGGGTGTCCACACGCTGGAGCTCTACCGTGCCTTGAACGACAGCCCCATTCGCCATCAGACTCCGCGCCACGAACAGGGCGCCGGTTTTATGGCCGATGGCTATGCCCGTGCCAGCGGCCGGCCCGCGGCCTGTTTCATCATCACCGGACCGGGCATGACCAACATCGCCACCGCTATGGGACAAGCCCTGGCCGACTCCGTCCCCATGCTGGTAATCTCCAGCGTGAATCGGCGCGCCACCCTGGGGCGCGGGCAAGGCCGCTTGCATGAAATGCCCAACCAGCAAGCGACTCTCAGTGGGGTAAGCGTCTTCAGCCAGACGATACTGGACCCGGCGGCATTGCCCGAAGCTGTGGCGCGCGCCTTTGCTGTATTCCAAAGCGCCCGGCCAGGGCCGGTACACCTGGAGATTCCGCTGGATGTTTTAGCCCAACCCGCGCCAAAGACAAGCATTCAACCGGCACGCATTTACCCGCCAGCTCCAGCACCGGCTGCCATCAGACAGGCTGCAGAGTGGCTAACGTCGGCCGAGCAACCGCTGGTACTGCTGGGCGGTGGTTGCGTAGACGCGCCCGAGGCAGCGCGCGCCCTGATCGAACGCCTCGATGCACCGGTGCTGACCACCATAAACGCCAAGGGTGTCCTGGGCCGCGATCATCCTCTGGATTTAGGCGCCACAGCCAGCCTGCCCGCCAGCCGGGAACTGGCCGCTCGCGCCGACGTGATACTGGCGGTGGGCACCGAACTGGGGGAAACCGATTACGATCTGGTCTTTGATGACGGCTTTGCGTTAACTGGCCGGTTGATTCGGGTAGACATCGACGCTCAGCAACTCGGCCGGAACCAACGCGCTGACCTGGCTATCCTGGCCGATGCCGCCAATCTGCTGGTGGCACTCAACGAACAATTGCCCGGCGGCCCGGTCGACAGACAGGGCGCTGCTCGGGCCTCGCAAGTGCGCAACGCGCTGGCGCTGCACGACCAGGCCGACGTCGCACCGCACCTGCCACTGCTGCGCACGCTAACCGAAACACTCCCGGACGCCATCATCGTCGGCGACTCCACCGGGCCGGCCTACGCCGGCAACTACTGGGTATCCATGCCCCGACCGCGACACTGGTTCAGCGCCGCGACCGGTTTCGGCACCCTGGGCTACGCATTGCCCGCCGCCTTGGGGGCGGCCCTGGCCCGACCCGATGCGCTGGTCGTCGCACTGGTCGGCGATGGCGGCCTGCAATTCACCCTCGGTGAACTGGGGTCTGCACGCGATCTGGGCCGACCGCTTGCGGTGATCGTCTGGAACAACAACGGTTACGACGAAATACGCCGCAGCATGGCCGCCAGCGACGTTAACGCCCTGGGCGTCGATCTGGTTGCACCCGACATCAGCGCCCTTGCCCAAGCCTTTTCTCTGGGCTACCGGCGTTGCGAACGCCCGACGCAACTGGCCGAGGCGTTGAATCAGGCCGCTGAGGCAACCGGGCCCGTTCTAATCGAAATTCCCACTCAACCCTGGATGCACAATACAGGACACGCTTAATGCGCTACGCCAAACTCACCACACGAATCGCCGGCGAAGGTGCCGCAGCCTGGGACATACACAATCGGGCGCTGGCCCGCCAGGCACAAGGCGAAGACATCACCTTACTGTCCGTAGGCGATCCGGATTTCACCACGCCCAAGCCCATCATCGAGAGCGCTGTGGCCAGCCTGCGCGGCGGCGCTACCCACTACGCCGAAGTACAGGGCAAGTGGGCGCTGCGCGAAGCCATCGCCGACCACTACCGGCACCAGGGTGTGGCCGCCGATGCTGACAACCTGGTGGTGCTAGCCGGCGCCCAGTGCGGGCTCTACGCCACCGCCCAATGTCTGCTCGATCCGGGCGATGAAGTCATCGTGCCTGAACCGGGTTACGTCACCTACGAGGCCGTCATCCAGGCCACCGGCAGTCGCATGGTTCAGGCACCTCTGCGCGGCGACCGGAGCTTCAGGCTGGATGCGGCCGACATCGCCGCGGCGATCACCCCGCGTACCCGGGCGATCTTGCTGAACAGCCCGCACAACCCCACCGGTCAACTGATCGATACAGACACCTGGCAGGCCATCGCCGAGCTGTGCCAGCACCACGACCTCTGGCTGATTTCGGATGAAGTCTACGCCGAGCTGATCTTCGATGGCGAGCACCAGTGCGCCTTCGCCCTGCCCGGCATGGCCGAACGAACGGTGGTGGTTTCCAGCCTGTCCAAATCGCACGCCATGACCGGCTGGCGCGTTGGCTGGGTGCTTGGTCCGGCTGAGTTATGCGCGCACCTGGGCAATTTGGCTTTGTGCATGCTCTACGGCTGTCCGGACTTTATTCAGGATGCCGCCATCGAAGCCCTGGCTCACCCCCCGGCTGCTCTGGAGGAGATGCGCGACACCTACCGCGCCCGCCGTGATGCCGTCTGCGACGCACTGGCCGATTACGCCGAGCTTGCTGTCATCAAGCCACCCGCTGGCATGTTCGTCATGGTGGACATCCGTTCGACGGGTCTGACCTCCCAGGAGTTTGCCGATCGCTTGCTGGATCAAGCCGGTGTCTCGGTCTTGTCCGGTGAGGCATTTGGGCCCTCCGCCGCAGGCTTTGTTCGGTTAAGCCTGACCGTCGATGCCGGGCGGCTGACTCAGGCATGCCATCGCATCGGACGTTTCGCCACCTCCGTCACCCGCTCCAGGGAAGTATAAATACCCATGACTGCAACTAACCCGACAACCGACGCCGCTCACCAAAAAATAGCCATCACCGTCGATCATCTGGTCAAGTGCTTCGCTGAAATCGAAGTGCTTCAAGACGTGTCGTTGGCTGTGCCGGAAGGTACGGTCACGTCGATCATCGGCTCGAGCGGTTCCGGCAAGAGCACCTTGCTGCGTTGCCTGAACCTGCTGGAACGACCGGACAGTGGGGAAGTGTGTATTGCCGGCGAACGCTTCCAGTTCGGTAATGGCCAGCGCATCGCCCACAGCGATCTGGAGCGATTGCGCAGCCGCGTCACCATGGTGTTCCAGCAGTTCAATCTCTGGCCACATCTGAGCGCGCTGGGCAACGTCATAGAAGCACCGCGTCACGTCAAACGCCTGGGCCGGCGCCAAGCCAGACAGCTGGGCGAACACTATCTGGAAAAGGTCGGCATGATCGACAAACGCGACACCTACCCGGTGGCTCTGTCCGGCGGTCAGCAGCAGCGCGTCGCCATCGCCAGAGCACTGGCGATGGAGCCCGAGATTCTATTGTTCGATGAACCAACGTCGGCACTGGACCCCGAGCTGGTCAGTGAAGTGCTGAGCGTCATCCGCGATCTGGCGGATGAAGGCCGCACCATGTTGCTGGTCACCCACGAAATGCATTTTGCCCGCGAAGTATCCGACCAGGTGGTGTATCTCGACACCGGTCGGATCGAGGTCGCCGGCACACCGGAGTCAGTCTTCAACGACCCCCGGTGTCAGAAATTCGCTTCACCGACCGCCTGAGAGACCTTCCAGGCGCTACCGAGAACCCGAAGAAGACAGGAGAACACCATGAAATCCAAGCTATTGCTTGTTACAGCCACCCTGACCGCCTTGATGGCGACGTCATTCCAGGCCCAGGCCGAAGACCCGATTCAAGTCGGTATTTCCGGCGAACCCTACCCGCCTTTCACCTACAAGGCGTCCAGCGGTGAATGGACCGGCTTCGAGGTCGATCTGGCTTTCGCGATCTGTGAGCAAATGGGCCGCACCTGTGAAATCTCACCTACGGGCTGGAGCGGCATCATTCCGTCATTGAACGACGGCCGTATTGATCTGATCATGAACTCCATGTCGATCACCGAACAGCGCCAGGAAGTCATCGACTTCAGCATCCCCTATTACTTCACTCCCGGTGCCTACGTCGCCGCAGCCGACCGCGACCTGGACATTCCTGACGGGCTGGATGGCCTGGTATTGGGTGTACAGGCGGCTACAACCAACGCCAGTTACGCTCGCCGCGCATTGCGCGATAGCGGCGTCAATATCCGGATTTACGACCAGGCCGAACAGGTCAACGCCGACCTGCTGTCCGGTCGTCTCGATGTCATTCTGGCCGACCAGATCGCCATGGCACAGTTTATCGAGCGTGAGGAAGCCTCGGCCTTCGAGATCAAGGACACCGCACCGCGCCACGAAGCCTATGGCGAGGGTATCGGCATCGGCCTGCGCCAGGACGACGACGCCCTGGAGCGCGATCTCAATGCAGCCGTGCGCACGGTAATCGACAACGGTACCTGCGGCCGCCTCTCCGAGGAGTACCTGGGTACCGACGTCTGCGTCTACGAATAAGGCGGGTACCAACCTGACCCGCCCCCCGGTCGAGACGGCTGAACGCTGCCCCGGCCGGGGGTTGTTTCGTCAAGTAAGACAGGAACCCAAATCTCATGACTGCCATGCAACCGGAGAGCTTGCTCGACTGGGCCGGCCCCATCGCCAATGGCGCCCTGGTCACCCTACAGATCGCTGTCCTGGCCTACGCGATCGGCTTGCTGCTGGGTCTGATCGGCGCCAGCGCCAAGCTCAGCCCTATACCTCCTTTACGTGCGCTGGCCACCGGCTATTCAACGCTGATCCGGGCCGTACCGGAATTATTGTTAATCATTCTGCTGTACTACGCCGGGGGCGACGCCATCGAATGGTTGCTGAGCCTGTTCGGGTTGGACAGCCGCATCGAGATCAGCGGTTTCGCCACGGCCGTCGGCGTACTGGCTTTTGTTCAGGGCGCCTACATGACAGAAGTATTTCGTGGCGCCATTGTCGCCATTCCAAGGGGCCAAATCGAAGCTGCCGACGCCTTCGGCTTCTCACGCTGGACACGATTTCACCGCATCGTTCTGCCCGGCATGTGGCCCAATGCACTGCCCGGTCTATCCAATTTATGGCTGATTCTGATAAAGGATACGGCTCTGATCAGTGTTATCGGCTTCAACGAACTCTTCTTCACGATTCAGCAGGCCGCCGCCAGCAGTCGCGCCCATTTTGTTTTCTACGCCGCCGCTGGGGCGATCTACCTGCTTATGACCATGACATCGACTGCCATCTTTGAACGACTTGAGCGCCGCGTGCGCCGGGGGGAAGCCTGATATGAATTATTCCTGGCTCAGCGATCCTTTTTACCAGGAGTACCTCTGGACCGGTTTCGTCAATACCCTCTGGTTGGTCGCGGTTTCTGCCACCGCAGGCCTGGCTCTGGCTGTCCTTACCGCCCTGGCCCGATTGCGCGGCCCGCGACCAATAGCCTGGCTGGCCAGTGCCTATGTCACCGTCATTCGTGGCACGCCGCTGTTGGTGCAGTTGTTTTTCTTCTATTACGGCGTCGGCCGATTGATGGAAGGTGTGCCCGGGTTGCGTGAAAGCTGGTTCTGGCCGATTGTGCGCGAACCGTTTTTCTTTGGCGCGCTGACCTTCACTCTGAGCGTTGGGGCCTACTCCGGCGAAATTTTTCGAGGGGCCATGCAGAGCGTACCCGCCGGGGAACTGGAAGCTGGCCGAGCCTTCGGGCTCTCACCCTGGCAGATCCTGTATCGGCTATGGCTGCCGCGTGCGTTCCAGATCGGCCTGCCCTCGCTCACCGGTGAAATGATCCTGTTGCTTAAATCGGTTCCCCTGGTGTCGACCATCGCCGTCATGGACTTGCTGCAAGCAGCCAATATTGTCCGCGACGAAACCTTTCTGGTATACGAGCCGCTTCTGCTGATTACCGGGATCTACCTGGCCATCGTGATTTTGCTAACGCTGGTTATGCGCACAGTCGAGCGTTCCTTCCCCGGTGTTCGGGCGACCCAGGGGCGGTGGCTGCCAATGCGCAGGCTGTAACGCGATCATCCGTAAGTACACGCCCGAGCCGCTGTGGCGGCAAAGGGCCACCTAACAGAATAATCGTGTTCTATGATATCCGGTGGGTGTCCTCGGTAATCTCGTTAAACCTTGCGCAGCTGGGCTTCCAGCTCCTGAATCCGCTGTTGATCAGGCGTTATAGCTTTGCCTTTAGCGGGCGCCTGGCTGCCTCTTGCTTGAACTCGCTTGTGACAGAATATCTCTTCAATAGAAAACCACACTGTTGAGTGGTTGTTTACCACCCTTATGGAGTATCCAGGATCATTGGTCCACAACACAGAGCCCTTCGGGAGCAGTTTAGAGACTCCCCAGTTTACTCAATTCGCTCCATTGTAAAGCGATTGTTTCCCAGCCTTAATCGGGCACTCACTGCCTTACCGCTGGTAACTTTAAATTTAAAAAACAGCGGGATTTGTCGCAGATAAAAACCACCCTCACGGTCTGCATACATTCTGGCCGTTCGAACCTCTTCGCCCCGGGCAGTAAATTCGGAATAATACATATTGCCAGACTGCTCGCTGATGGTAACGGTATTGGTATCGCCAACGAAATGGTAACGGCCCAGATACGGCTGCATTTCAGCAACGCTTAGGTTAACAGCGGGCGGGTAGTCGAAGCTGGGCAAAGACACGGCATCCGGCATCAACAGGTGCTGAGCCACTTGCTGTAGGTCATCATCAGCCGATGAATTACTGACCAGCACTACACCAACTCCGTTGTCGGTTCTGAATCCAATGAAGGCCTGATAGCCGTTGCCATCGCCGCCATGATGATAGATTCGGATACCGTTCTGCTCATAAACCTTCCAGCCGAGTGGGGTGCCGCTCACCTTCCCCAGCGCCAGGTCAAACCAGGCTTTCTGCTGCGAACTGTCCGGGTAAAGATGGCGTTCAACAAAGGTCAGCAGTTCGGCTGTTGAGGCATAAAGCCCCCCGGCACCTCTGGCTACAGAGGGTGTTCGATTGGCGTCACCGGTAATGGGCTCTAGCCCTTCGTGCGGTTGGGCCAGTAAATCGGCATTGGGCACGTAGCCCGTGTTAGCCAGCACCAACGGCCCGGCTACCCGGCTGGCGACCAGTTCGTCGAGCGAGCGCCCTGTCGTCTCTTCCAGGGCCAGACCCAGCAATGCCATACCGGCATTGGAGTACTCGTATTCAGCGGGTAGAACCTGATCTGTGCCTAACAAATCCAACAAAGGGGTCGCGTCGTTGTGTTGCAATGCGGCCACTGGGATGTCTCTAGGCAAGCCGGCGCGATGCGTCGCCAAATACCCCAATTGAATGCCGCCAGGCCGTGCATGTCCAGGCCAGAGTTCAAACAACTCCTGATTCAAATCCACCCTGTTTTCCATCGCCAGAGCCGCCAGTACTTCAGCGGTAAACACCTTGGTCACCGAGCCTGTCGCGACTTGACTGTGCTGACTGAAAGGTTCTGCTGCGCTGATGTCGTTCACGCCGTGAGCGGAAAAATACCGCCCGTTTGGATTAACCAGCCCGATAGCGATACCGACGCGGTGTTCATTGTCGACCGCCCGTTGCAAGGTGTCCTCTACCGGGCTCGGAATGCGCTCCACGTTAGCCGTGTCGTAACCTACGACACAACCGGCCAGTGGCATCAGCGACACGCTCAGCAAGCAGATGAAAGCTTTCATTTCGACTCCTCTTCGTATTCAAGAATATCGCCAGGCTGGCACTCTAGTGTCCGGCATATGGCCTCCAGCGTGGAGAACCGAACTCCTTTCGCCTTGCCTGTTTTCAGTAGCGACAAGTTAGTAACCGACACACCGACGCGGGCCGACAGTTCATTCAATGACATCTTCCGGCGCGCCATCATCACATCGAGCCTAACCACGATCGCCATCAGATGATTTCCTCGCTTTCTTCACGCAATGCCACTCCCTCCCGAAACGCCTCAGCCACGACGAGCAACAGCAAACCGGTAACGGCAAAGCCCCAATCAATGGAAAACTGGAGCTGGAAGCCATTGCCATTTGGTGTTTGGAAAGAAGAAACCAGTGCCAGACCCAGATCGGGCAACTGGCGCACAAGCAGACCGTGCCAGAGTGTGTCTCGCAACGCTTGCCACAGAGGAAAAACCACCAATATGAGCCCAATCCAGCGCAGGCGGCTTACACTGCCAGGGGTGAATGACAGGCCTTCGCAAACCTCGCCGATGAAACGCCGCATCCGCCACAACCCGGCGAGCACCAAGGTTCCTGAAATGGCAAGATCCAGAACCCGCAAAGCCCAGTGCCAGCCATAACCGAAATGCTCAATGCGCAGCACCCCTTGCTCTATGGCCAATGCTGCTTCCATATTAGCGGCCGAAGCCTGCCAGTCCGAACCGGGCTGCGCAGCCACAACGGGCCATTGGCTTAGCAGCGGCTCATCGAGCAAGGGCGCACCCAGCAGTATCCCCGCGGCAACCACAAGGAAGCCCAGAGCCAATCCGAGTACCAGGTTTACCACCCCTTTCAGAACACGTGCCGTCATGACGGTAACCTCCAGTCTTACTTTAAACAGTGACTGAAGACTAGCCGAGAGAATATATGAATAGCAACTATAATTTTATGTTAAACATAAAATATTGATAGGCATTCTACACCTGACTTTACTGCGAATGGACACGCCAAAGGGCGGTAGTCACATTGAATAGCGGTGCTAATTGAATGGGTTTACGGTGATTGAATTCAGAAGAAACGATCTACTGATATGGCAACATGCACTAAAAGAATTCGGATTCAATGCTTGAAAATGTTCGCTAGCGCACCGACACCAGGGTGTCGTACAAATGTCACATGGAGACTGACTATGTCACTGCGTATAAATGATATAGAACGCGCTGTTGACCTTCCGACAACACCGGGTTAGACAGCACAAAAACGGGCCATCAAAAGGTCTGGAATAACCTAGCACCAATAGCCCCGGCACAAAGCTCGCTTTCAGGGTGACTTCTGGTGAATATCGCTTTGAACCGACTCAACTGCAGCCGAGGTTGGGTCTGTAAACCGGCAAAGCTGGGGTTCAGCGCCTTATCGGACCCAAAAACAGTACTTTAGTCGCTATAGCTGATGCTGGATCGACCCTAAACTGCCCTGAATCTGTTCATTTCAGCAAGGGCAATAATTATGACGCCATCTACGGCACGTTCCCTGGGAAGACTGCTTCTGGCCGCACTGGTGTGCGGCGTGTTCAGCTCTGTACCAGCAATTGAAAAAAGCGACTATCTAACCACGCTAGCGACAATAGAACCGCAGATCCTAGTGGCGATACTGTTCCAAGCAGTGATGGCCATTCTGTATGTGGCCATCGTGGTTGTGACCTACCCGATCGTTAAAATGAACAGCCCAAGCCAGGCGGTGGCCTACCTGGCGTTTCGCCTGACCGGTGCAGCGTTTTTGTTTGTCGGCATTGTTACTTTGATGCTGCTGCAGCTGCTGGGTCAGCAGGTTGCCCAGGTCGGGGCGAACCCGCCCGCCTATTATGAATCCCTCGGCATGCTCTTGCGACAAACACGCGATGGTCTGAACCATGTCGGAATGGTTCTGCCCTGGGTGATTGGTGGTTTTTTCCTGAACCTCGCTTTTCTGAAAACCAGGCTGATTCCCCGGTGGCTGCCTGTTTGGGGCTTTCTCGGCATTGCTCTAACGCTGATCGCCACTTTGCTCTATATGCTGAGCGTTGTTCAGGGGGTGTCGTCTCCGCTTTATTTGATACTAAACGTACCACTGGCGTTTCAGGAAATAGCCCTCGCCGTCTTCTTGCTAGTCCGGGGCTTTCGAAAAGAGTCATCTATCAGTATGACCATGGCGCGTGGGTAAGACTTCTCCCCCTATCCAGCGTCATTAAAATGGAGTGTTCTGTGATGCTAAATCTAGAGAAAAAGTTTCTTCTCTGCCTGGTACCCGCCGCTCTTTGGGTTGCCGATGTTTTTGCGGAAAACACCTCGCCGGTGCCGGAGCCTGTGCGCAGCAGTGTGACACAAGCGATGGCCGACTACGATGTGCCGGGCCTGGCAATTGGCCGCGTAGTCGCCGGTGAAGTTGCCTGGCTGGGTACCGTTGGCCAGGCAGATGAAAACAGGCCGGTCGATGTCAACACGATCTTTAATGTGGCATCGCTGACCAAACCCCTGTTTGCCACCCTGGTGATGCATCTGGTTCAGGATGGGCGCCTGGCGCTCGATGATCCACTGGCTTATTACTGGATCGACCCGGATGTTGAAGACGACCCGCGGCACCTGCAACTAACCGCCAGGCTGGCGCTAAGCCATCAAACCGGATTTCCCAACTGGCGCGGCAACAATGAACTCGCCTTCCTATTTGACCCGGGTAGCCGGCACGAATACTCCGGCGAAGGGTTCGAGTATGTTCGCCGGGCCCTGGAACGAAAAACCGGCCAGACTCTGAGTGAACTGATGGATCAGTACATAACGGCACCGCTGGGAATGGAAGACACCCGGTTTGGCTGGCATCACTCACTGGAAGAAAAAATTGCACGCGGATTTGACGAACAAGCGTCACCCCTCGACATGGGATATTTGCAGCAGCGTTCGGCAAATGCCGCCGCCAACACCTTTACCACTCTGGCCGATTACACTCGCTTTGCGGCCTGGGTGAGTCGTGGTGCCGGTCTTGAGCCTGCGCTGTTTAATGACATGATGACGCTGCAATCTCAGCATGAAGCCCCCTGGGAATATTTCGGCCTTGGCTGGCGACTGGTGCAACTGGATAACCGAACCATTCTCGAGCACGATGGCCGGGAAAACGGCGTTCGCACTCAGGTGTTTGTTGATCCGGCTGTCGGTGATGGCCTGGTGATTCTGACCAACAGTTCCAATGGCGAACTGGTGGTACGGCCATTGGTTGAGGCGGCCTGGCGCGACAGCGATACCTTGCTGCGGCAACGCGACCTGGATACCTGGCACTACCTGCAATCGCTTCCCGTGGCGATGCACCAGGGGTTATTGCAGTTCATCTCAACTTCGCCATCCTTTACCCAAAAACTGATGCATGCCGCACAGATCGGGCTTATCGAGCCTGCGGGACTGCCCGTCAGCGAGTACGATGCAATAAAGGCGAACATCGATCCGTTTGTCAAAGCCTTTCACGACCAGCAGGTGAATCAACCGGCGGTACTCGACCTGCTGTTGATGCTGGGTGAGGTTGATGGAGATAGCTTCCGGCTTTCGCACAGCTTTACCGCCGAGCAGGCCCGGGAGTGGGGTCGACAAATTCAGTTGTAACAGATTCAGGGAGTGACCGATGCACACCAACTCATGGGTGGCTGGCATTGTTTGCCTGGCCATCGCACAACAAACACCCGCTGAGACAGCACCGCCCGCCTGGGTTAACGAAGGCCCCTATGCAGACGAACGGTCTTTGTTTATAGAGCTGCCCATGGACGTACTGGCTACTAAACTGTTTGTAGAGGTAGAGCTGGGAGGGCACCCCCGGCGATTTGTATTTGATACCGGCTCGCCTTCCATGGTCAGCGCTGATCTGGCTGCAGAACTCGGCCTGGACATCATAGATACCCGCCAGGGGCGGGACGCGCATGGAGCCATTATTGAAACCAACATTGCCCAGACAGACCTGACGCTGGGTGAGGTCACCTTCCACAAAGTTCCAGTTTATATTGCCGAGTTTCCCGAGGCCGCCCAGTGCCTGTTCGATGGTGTTCTGGGCTCGGAAGTGTTGCCACTTTGCGCCTGGCAAATGGATGTGCCCGACGCCATGCTGCGCTGCGCTGCCAAGGTGTCCGAACTGGACTCGATCGCGACAGCCCGTCAGCAGACACTCTACGATTTTGGGTATCCACATACACCGTTCTTTGACATCCAATTGTCCGAACAGGCCAGCAGCAAAGCCATGTTCGATACGGGATCTTCCGAGTACCTGACGCTGTCTCCGATGGATCGGGATGGTGCCGCACGCGATGGCGGCATTGGCCGAACGGTGTCGGGTTCCGGTTCGCTGGGACAATCGCTGGGGGGTGCAGCCCCCGTAACCCGGCTGCAAAGCGTGCGTCTCAATGAGGTCAGTGTCGGTTCAATTGAACTGGGGGCGGTCGATGCACCGGTTAGGTCGCTGGCACCCAGTCTGATCGGGGCTTCGCTGTTGAACCATTTCGTTGTAACTCTGGATGCCCGTGCGAACACAGCCTATTTCGATGCCTATGAACCAGGCCCGTTTCAACGCGGGACGTTTGGGTTTGGGTTACAGTTCGACGGGGACGTAACCGTATCGCAAGTCTGGGCCGACTCTCCAGCCGACGCGGCTGGAATGGCCGTGGGCGACCGGGTGACGTCAATCAATGACAAGGCGGTAACGGCAAGCTGTGAAGACATGAGGCACACCATGCGGCTGATGGCTGATGCGGAGCAGCTCGATGTTGAATGGGAAGGGTCTCGCCAAACACTGACACGTACCAGATGAGCGGCTCCATTTAGCCAGGCGTTTGACGGATCTGTCACGCTACGCGTCGGCAGGGGTACAGCGGATCAGATGTGTTGCTGCACATTAACGCTGATCTTGTAAAAGAAGTTCAGGACCTAACACCAAAACAGTTGAAGGAGACTTTTACTGCCAACCCGAGGCAGTCAAACCATTATTTGGCGTGCATCCACTCCATAAAATGACCGATTAAGGATTGCTAGCATGATAGTGCTCACCTACGCTCAGCAAGGTATCATTCTGAACATCGTTGGGGCGCTGATTATTGGATGATTGATCGAGCCAGTTCACGGTACCGGGGCTTTCAATGACACAATTACCACTATAAGTTTTGTTGTATCACTGATCGGCGCGATAGGATTGTTTGGAATTGTAAGTCTGCTCCGAGGCTGAGCTATCCGCTAAGACCGGTAATTATGTATTAGTATTAAGTTATCTGGAAATGGATTACCTTGAAAGGAGTCAAAGCAATTTGGACTTCGCTAGTCGTGATCGTGCTTTTAGCCAACTACCATCGGTTGCGCGGTAAGTGCCATCCAGAAGGTCACCGAAGAGTACAATGACGATACCTACGAGACTACCAAGATGAAAGTAACAATGGTTGAAGACCCCGATGTCAAGGCGCGGGAAGTTAACGTTGAGACATTCAAAGGTGTTGCTAACCTAATCGGGTTTTTCCAATCGCAAGCCGCCATGAACCAGCCTGTTTTCATTGTCGACGTATTGAGGCTTTGACCTCCGCCATAAACGATATGACGATCAAGTAAGGTGGTTAATAGCTTCATCGGGTAAAACAAAAACAGTGTCCTAAATCAAAAGAGCTACCTACCTTTTGCGGCCCCTCGAGATTGCCTGGTAGAGTTGTTCAGAGACCCGTTGGGTTTCAACTTACTTTTGGCGCTATCATTCGAGAATGCTTTCGGGTATCTATAGGGTATGACTACGACCATTCTTGCCACTAAGCTTTACGCGCCACCGACCAACGCGCGGTCCGTTCGTCGGCCACGCCTGATAGAACGCCTGAATGCTGGCGCTAATTCCAGACTAACGCTGGTGTCCGCACCAGCCGGCTTTGGCAAGACTACCCTGGTCAGTGACTGGACGGCGGTCTGCGAGCATTCGGTTGCCTGGTTGTCGCTGGATGAGAACGACGTCAGTTTGCCGCGGTTTCTGTCGTATATGATGGCGGCCCTGCGCCAACTATCAGTTGAGTTCGGTGACGGCGTGCTGGCAGCGTTCCAGGCGCCTCAGCCACCGCCTTTAGAAGTTATTCTCACCGCTCTGATTAACGATCTTCAGCGTCACAAAACGCCCTTTACCCTTGTACTCGATGATTATCACCGCGTCGATTCCAGCGCCGTGGATGAAGCGCTGGTTTTCTTGTTGGACCATGCACCAGAGCAATGCCATCTGGTAATCGCCACCCGCGAGGACCCGGCATTGCCGCTGGCCCGGTGGAGGGCCCGGGGTCAACTGACTGAACTACGTGCTGCCGATCTGCGCTTCACACAGAAGGAGGCTGTTGCGTTTCTGACCCAAGCGATGGGTTTGAATTTACCGGATAAGGATATTGCCGTACTTGAACAGCGCACGGAAGGCTGGGCGGCCGGGCTGCAACTGGCAGCCCTGTTTTTACAGCGTGAGCCTGAACAAAAAGACCGGGTAACAGCGTTCTCAGGGCGTCACCACTTTGTGCTTGATTATCTACTAAAAGAGGTGCTGAACGACCAACCCGATGACGTTCTACAGTTCCTATTACATACGGCCGTGCTTGACCGTTTTTGTGCCCCCCTGTGCGATACCGTTCTCGCGACCGCACCCGGTACGAGCCGTGTTTTGCTCGATCGGATCGAGCGCGCCAACCTGTTCCTTGTACCGCTGGACAACGAACGTTATTGGTATCGCTATCACCATCTCTTCTCCGACCTGTTGCGCCAAAGGCTACAGCAATCCGAGCTTGAGGCTCTGCACCTGCGCCCGGCTGAGTTGCATCGCCGTGCCAGTCACTGGTTTGAGCAACAGGGCTGGCATCTGGAGGCGTTTCAACAAGCGCTGGCCGCCGGGGATATTGACCTGGCCGCGCGCCGGGTCGAAGGCGATACGCTGCCGCTGCATTTGCGCGGTGAGGTGATGCCAGTGCTGAACTGGCTAATGACGTTGGCCGAACCGGAAAAGCGGGCACGGCCGGGGCTGTGGATCATGCAAGCATCGGCCTTGATGATGATTGGACAACTGGAATCTATTGAGCCCTGCCTGCAGTCTGTCGAGCAGGCGTTGAAGGGCACTGACCTAGATGAATATCAGCGCAACTTACTCGGCCATGCACATGCCATTCGAGCTTTTCTCGCAGTCAGCCAGCATCGGGTAGACGACCTTCAACACCATTCCAGGGAAGCTCTGACAATGCTGCACCCTGAGAACTTGGCGGTACGTACAGCAGCGAACTGGACGCTGGGCTTTGCCCGGCAGCTAAGTGGCGACAGGGCAGCCGCACACCAGGCCTATACCGATGCACTGGCCATCAGTCAGGCCATTGGTCACCAGTTGATCACCTTCCTCTCAACCCTGGGGCTGGCCAGCCTGAAAGCCGCCAACAATGAACTGGTGGAGGCGGCGTGCTTCTACCAGAAATTGTTGCAAAAAGCGCCAGATCCGCTGTGGCCCATTTACTGCGAGGTCCATTTAAATCTCGCGCACCTGCACTACCAATGGAATGAGCTTGAAGCCGCCGATGATCACGCCCGCAAGGCAAGGGTGCTGGCCAGCCAATTTGCCTATCTGGATCGCACACTGGCCTGCGATATTTTGCTGGCGAAACTAGTGGCGGCGCGCGGTGACGTGCCGGGCGCCATCGCCCGCTTAAGGCGGGTTCGTGAAATTGCACTGCAGCACGCCCATAACGCTGTAATGCCTGAGCTTGTCACTGAGTTGAATCGGCTTCTGATACAAACTGGTGACTGCAACGCGGCTGCCGATGTGTTGCAGGGCCACGACTTGCCATTGGCTGAGGCGCGCCTTGCTATCTCTCTTCGAAATACTTCGGCGGCATTGACTCTGTTAGACCAGGCTTATGAACGAGCACTAACCAATGAGTGGGCTGATGAACAGCTCAAACTTCGGCTGATGCAGGCCCTGGCCTTTGAGGCGGCCGGGCAGCCTGACAAAGCGGCGGCTCGGCTTAGAGACGCGCTGGTACTAGGCGAGCCCGGAAACCATCAACAACTTTTTCTGGACGAAGGGTTGACCATGGCCAGAGTGCTGGCGTCAGTTTGCCGGTCAGGTACGGAATCGAATTACCTGATGCGTCTGTTGGAAGCCTTTGGTCCAGTGTCTCCCACCCGGAAATTGAGCCCCGTGCAGACACTGATTGAGCCGTTGAGCCATCGTGAACGGGCTGTCTTGTCACTGATCGCCGAAGGCTACTCTAACCAGGCCATCAGCGAGCGTCTGTTTCTCGCCCTGAGCACTGTGAAAGGCCACAATCGACGCATTTTCGACAAACTGGGTGTACAACGCCGTACCGAAGCCGTTGCCCGGGCCAAGGCGTTTGGTCTGCTCCCCTAACGTTCTCGTCAAAGACTGACGTGTGTTCAGAATCCTACCCAAAACCCTACTTAAGTATCTACCGCCTACCATAGCCGCTGGTTAGAGTGAGTTCATCGATTTGTATCCGTTTATAAAAGGGGTGTGGATGAACCGTTCAAACGAGTCTGTCAATCAGCCTGGCGTACAGCCAAGCCGGAAGTCGGACCAAGTTTTATACGAGATTTGGCTCGACGGTTGTCTGGATCCCTGCTGGGCAAGTTGGTTTGGGGCTACCGAGGTTCGCTGCTGCGACCAGGGTCAGGGGCGCGATCAAACTCGCCTGCTATGCCCGGTAGCAGACCAGGCCGCTTTGTATGGACTTGTTCGTAAATTGAGGGACCTCGGATTGTCGTTGGTTGCACTCAAACGGATTGATGTGGCTTCCTCGTCAGAGTAAGGAAAGCAAGATGAAAAGGGTTTGCATCGTCGGTGCATCTGGGAAAACCGGCCAATACATGGTGCAGCACGCATTGGACAAGGGCTATGAAGTGGTCTGTGTTTGCCGTGAACGAAGCGTCAAAAAGCTGGATCGGTTCAAGGGCCTAGTTACCATATTACCCGGTCACACAAATGACCGGTATGTCATTCGCAAGGCCGTTGCTGGCTGCGATGCTGTCTTAACCGTGCTGGTACCCATCTGGGTGCATCAGTATGCAACACATACCGCTCAGGCCGTGTTAGATTTTTCACCCAGAACTGCTCGGCTGGTGTTTTCCTGTAGCTGGCATATAACCAAAGATGAGCGTGATCGCCATTCACGACTGTTCATTGCAACCACTGCTGTGGTTGGATGGCTAGCGCGTCTGTTCCGGGTTTTTGATGTAAGCGATCAGGCAGATGCCTGCCAATGCATCTTTGCCAGCAATTCCCTATGGACGGTCGTGCGCGGTAGCAATCTGGAGGAAGGTGACAGCCAGGGCCTTCCGGTTTGGGCGCCTCACATCGGCGACCCCCTGCTTGCCAGCAACATCACCCGACGAGTCGACTTTGCCCTGTTTATGGTGACGGCATTGGATAACGACGCTCTGATTCGACAGGCACCTGCCATTGTCGGTCGCCAGACCCCGTCAGCGATTAGCCAATGTTCATTCAATCGGATCCGAGGGCAGGTGAGCAAGGACGGATTTGCCTCACCTGGGCGTCTTGTTTTTTTAAACGGATACCCTGCAAAAAACAGCGCTGAGCAACCATTCAGAAGGAATTGATATCTTGCCACGCTTGAAATAATCCTCATCCAATAGCCAGTCAATGCGGATCAGCGCTGTGTCGAACAGAGCCTTGATCACCCATTCGCAACGGATGATTCTTGGAAACGAAAGTGTCCAGGTGAACCATTGTTTCCACGCTGGCAATCCTATGGAAAAACCATGATTCACTCAAATATACCGATATTTGTAAAACATCATAACCTGAGTCTAGCCCGGATATTTCACCAAACAGCCTAAAGTAGCACTGCATAGAATTTGTTGAATGTTTTCGAGCAGCTCCACAGCTACAGGTCGATTTTGACCCGGATTCCCGATTTTCAGGCACACTTCCCCTTACCCCGTTGTTTAAAGTGTGCCGGGTCAGCACTGGTTATGGCTATGTCGAGTTCAGGTTGTTCAGTGCGGTTTCAAACAGTCCTTGATATGGGTAATGACTGGGCAGCAGGAAGCGAATTCGGCGCGTATTGTGTATGACGATGGCCGCCACCTTACACAGCTTTAGCCGGATCGTGTTCACTTGCGCGTTAGCCAGTTCCGTTCCCTGTAGAGCCAGTCGGCGCA
>NZ_AUIH01000022.1 GCF_000423605.1 Saccharospirillum impatiens DSM 12546 | reverse complement strand
CGCGGAAGTCTTCCTCCAGCAATGGGAGTATCTCCGGGTGAGCGTCCAGCACCCGCGATAGATTACTAAGGAACAAGCCAAACTTGTGTGGTGCATACACATCAAGTAAACTGTTCTGTGCCGTGCGGGATTCTCGCATGGTAAGGCCCTTTTCTTTGTGCTTTGCTTTTTTGTCGAAGACAATTCTACAAAGTATTAGGGCCTTTTTAACCCTCTGATCGAGATTTTTCTTTTATTTTCAGAAGCTTAGCCGTTTATGGACGGGCACTAGCTAGATTCTGTGATAAAAGTTCTAGCCATGGTAATAGACGGCCAGTAACAGAGCCTCCGGGCGTGACAGCAGTCGACGATTTCCCCCGATTTTGGCTGTCGGGGTAGAAAGTTGTGTTGCCGGGAGCAGTTTTTGTTACGCAGCAGGGCAGACATAATCTGACCTGCAAGCGCTATACAGCACATCAGTGCCTGCATGGGCCAGACATGCAAGCTCAGTCACTGGTACGCTAACTGCAGCCTGGTACCTAAAGAGTGGTACTCAAAATATAGCTTTCAACCCTGGGATGACCTATGGAAAACAGCTTTGAAAGCCTCAAGGTGATGGTCATTGACGACTCCAAAACCATACGGCGCACAGCGGAAACGCTGTTGAAAAAAGTCGGGTGTGAGGTGATCACCGCGACGGACGGCTTCGACGCACTTGCTAAAATAGCCGATACCAAACCGGACATTATTTTTGTGGATATCATGATGCCTCGTCTCGACGGGTATCAAACCTGCGCACTGATCAAGAACAACAGTGCCTTTAAGGAAACGCCGGTCATCATGTTGTCCAGTAAGGATGGCCTGTTTGACAAGGCGAAGGGCCGCATCGTGGGCAGCGATCAGTATCTGACCAAGCCTTTTGGCAAGGAAGAGTTGCTTGGGGCAATTCGGGATTACGTAAAATAATGACCGCACGCTTCGGCTGAGCGGTTTTTTGTTGTTGATGTATTGATTAAAAAATAAACGGGTGGACCATGGCACGGATTCTGATTGTAGACGACTCTCCCACTGAGACCTATGCGTTTCAGGGTATGCTGGAAAAGCATGGTCATGAAGTATTGACGGCTGATAACGGAGCCGATGGAGTCGCCCTGGCACGTCAGGAATTGCCGGATATTGTTCTAATGGACATTGTAATGCCTGGTTTGAACGGCTTTCAGGCCACGCGGCAATTGACCAAAGGTGCCGATACCGCCCACATCCCGGTGGTGATCGTGACCACCAAAGATCAGGAGACAGACCGGGTTTGGGGTCGTCGGCAAGGTGCCAGTGGGTACCTGGTTAAGCCAGTCGCTGAAGATCAACTGCTGTCGACCGTCGAGGCTGTACTCGCCGGCAACCTTCAGGACTGACGGCATACTCATGGCCGACCTGACACCGATTCAGCTACTTCGTGACATCGCAACGCGCTGTCGTACCCAGGCCGCTGGTTTGCCCGAGCAACAGGAAGTGCGGGAAACCTGGAGTGGTATTGGTTTTCGGCTGGGTGAGCACTACTTTGTCGCCGCCATGGATGAAATCACCGAAATCCTGAATGTCCCGTCCGTGACCCGCCTGCCTAACGTCAAACCCTGGGTTCAGGGCGTATCGAATGTTCGGGGTCGACTGATCCCGCTGATCGATCTGGATCTGTTTTTTGAAACACCCAGTCAGGAGTCCATGCGCAACCGCCGCATACTGGTCATCGAGCAGCACGACCAGATTGATGGGCTGATTGTGGACTCAGTCGAGGGCATGCAATATTTTCCGGTAGATGATCTCTCCGGCGATGTCCCGGCTCTGCCCGAGACGATTAAACCCTTTGTGCGTGGCCACTATGTCCGTGACAGTCAGATCTGGACGGTGATCAGTATGGGGGATCTTTATGAACACGACGTTTTTCAGGAAGTGGCGGTCTGACCGTCATCGGGTGAGCGAATGCAGTGCTCTGCAGTGCGGCACACCCAAGGAAAGGCTGATCTGGGAGGCGTTTGAATGAACGCCGTTCCGCAAGCCTGCATTTACGCAATTGACTATCAGAACGATTCTATTTCAGAAGCACAGCCTGAGGCCGAACTGGAGTTCGAACGATGAAACAAAGAGCCGGAAATTTATTAACCATCCTGGGTACCAACCGATTGCTCAGTATTCTGCTGGCCGCGCTGCTGGTCGTGGTACTGGGCTTGTTCGCGGTGGTGTACCAGAATTTCAGATTGGGTGCCTTCGACCAGGAGTTGCTTGAACACGCGGGCGAGATGCGAGTGTTGTCGCAGGAAATCGCGAAGAACTCCTCGGAGGCTTCGGGCGGTCAGGAGCAAGCCTTTGGGCTTTTGCAGCGTTCACGTGCCGAGTTCGAAGTACGCTTCAACTATGTGCAGCAAGGCAACACGATTACCGGAACACCTGCGCTGGCGCAACATGCTCCCAACGTCGACATCAGCAGTTTGTCGCGTATCTGGAGTCGGGTTAGTCAAAATTCGGATTTGATCGTTGAGTCTCAGGAAACCATCCTTGACTTGCACGCAACCGCCAACACGCTGTCGGAAAGAATTCCAGAATTGCAGGTCGAATACGACGAGGTTGTTGAAATCCTGCTGGAAACGAATGCCGGTGCGGGTCAGGTGGCGGTTGCCCAGCGTCAGGCCTGGTTGGCCGAACGGATTGTCCGGTCGATCAACCGGGTTTTGGTCGGAGGCGAGGGCGCTGTTATGGCGGCCGACTCCTTTGAACGGGATGCGGCACTGTTTCAACGGGTACTGGATGGCATGCTGAACGGTAATGCCAACCTCGACATCGACCGTGTTGACGACATAGAGGCGCGTGAAGCGCTGGATGAAATTGCCAATCTGTTCCAGATCGTATCCGGCTCGGTCACACAGATCATGGCAACCTCTCCCGAGTTGTTCCAGGTGCGTGAGGCTGCTACTAACATTTTCTCTGACTCGCAGGTTTTGCTTGAGCAGGCTTCAACCCTGGCTGGTCAAATCCAGCAGGCAGCGGACACCCGCCCTTTGAGCAATGCACTGGTCATTTACGCTTTGGGTGCATTGGCCCTGGTGCTGATTGCCATCGCCGTATTCGTGGTTATTCGCGACACCCAGAAAGACTTGCGTGAAACCGCTGAAACAAACGAACAAAACCAGAACGCTATTTTGCGACTGCTTGACGAACTGGCCGACCTTGCAGACGGTGACCTGACCACTCAGGCAACGGTAACCGAGGATTTCACCGGGGCCATTGCCGACTCCATCAACTTCGCGATCGACCAGATGCGCCAGTTGGTATCGGCCATTAACTCGACAGCGGTTCAGGTATCTTCGGCAGCCCAGGAAACGCAGGCAACGGCCATGCACCTGGCGGAAGCCTCCGAGCACCAGGCTCAGGAAATTGCCGGCGCCTCTGCGGCGGTGAATGAAATGGCGGTGTCCATTGACCAGGTATCGGCCAACGCAGCGGAATCGGCGGCGGTAGCCGAGCGGTCGGTTGCGATCGCCAAAAAAGGTGCCGACGTGGTGCAATCGACCATCAATGGCATGGACAACATTCGGGAACAGATTCAGGAAACCTCGAAACGTATTAAACGACTCGGTGAATCCTCGCAGGAAATTGGCGACATCGTATCGTTGATTAACGACATTGCCGACCAGACCAACATTCTGGCCCTGAACGCAGCGATCCAGGCTTCCATGGCCGGTGATGCAGGCCGGGGTTTCGCGGTGGTAGCGGACGAAGTTCAGCGGCTTGCTGAGCGGTCGTCAGCAGCAACCAAGCAGATCGAAGCACTGGTTAAGACCATTCAGAACGACACCAACGAAGCGGTTATCTCGATGGAGCAAACCGTGGCAGAGGTGGTTCGGGGTGCGCGTCTGGCACAGGATGCCGGTGTTGCACTGGAAGAAATTGAGTCGGTATCGAAAAACCTGGCCGACTTGATTCAGAACATCTCCAACGCAGCCCGTCAACAGGCTTCATCAGCCGGTCACATTTCCAATACGATGAACGTGATTCAGGAGATTACCTCGCAAACCTCAGCCGGTACGACCGCCACGGCCAAGTCTATTGGTAACCTGGCTCAGCTCGCCAACGATCTGCGTTCCTCGGTGGCCGGTTTCAAACTGCCGGACAGCGATGACGACCTGGATATGCTGGGTGCCCCGGAACTGGACGATGAGGTCGCTTAACAGCGCCCTCGTCAGAGTTCTCAGGGACATTGAGGCGCATGGCTGTAGGTCTGGCCATGCGGCGATGCACCGCTGAATGTGGATGAGGCAGTAACGTGGTGACCCAGAGCGCGTCCGTACATCAGGCTCCTGAATTGAGCGATCGTGCCTTTTTCACCTGGCAGGAATTGCTTGAGCAACGTCTCGGATTGCAGTTGTCAGAGCAGCGACGCAGTTTTCTGAAGACCAGCCTGGCCATTCGCATGCGTGAGCTTGGCTTTACGGATTATCTGGATTACTACCGCTATATTCGCAGCGGCGATGCGGGGCTGATCGAATGGAACTGCCTGATTGACCGGGTAACCGTTCAGGAAACCCGGTTTTTCAGAGATCCGGCCGCTTTTGCTCTGACGCGAGACCATCTGACGCGCCGTGTTCATGAAATCACCCGACCGCTCAGTATTTGGAGTGTCGGTTGTTCTACGGGTGAAGAAACCTACAGCCTGGCGATGATGACGGCTGATTTGTTACGTCGTGAATGCGACCAGGTCAGGCATTTTGGCGTAACCGGGACCGATGTTTCCTCCCGGGCACTTGAAACCGCCCGTCAGGGTGTGTACCCGGCGCGGCGGGTCGAGATGTTGGATAAACGCCTGATCGAGCGGTTTTTTTCGCCTCAGGTGGGGCAGTATCAGATAGCTCCGGCGTTACAGGAACGTGTGTGTTTTACCCGTCTTAATGTGCTGGAACTGGCTCGATCACCGATGAAAGAGCTGGACCTGATTTATTGCCAGAATATGCTGATTTATTTTCGCAAGTGGCGCCGCAAGGAAATCGTGTCTGAACTGGCCAATCGACTGGCCAAGGGTGGCATGCTGGTGCTGGGCCTGGGCGAAGTTGTGGACTGGAAGATGCCTGAACTGACGCGCGTACCCGGTGAACGAGCGTTGGCCTACTTGAAACACAAATGAATACAAAGGGGTACAGGCATGGCAGAACGCCGTGATTATGTTGCACTGGAATGGGTCAAGGGAGAGATCTTCGATACGCTTAAGCAGGCGCGGCAAGCCCTGGAAGCGTTCGTTGATACGCCCGAAGATACCACTCGACTTCAGTTTAGCCTGGCCTACATACATCAGGTAAACGGCACTTTGCAGATGGTCGAGTTTTTCGGTGCAGCTTTGCTTGCTGAAGAAATGGAACGTCTGAATCAGTCGATCGTGGACGGTGATATTCCGCCGAGCCAGGATAACCTCGCTCTGTTAATGCAGGCTATTCTGCAGTTGCCGAATTACCTTGAGAAGCTCAAGCGCGGCCAAAGTGATCTGCCGGTTGTTATTCTGCCATTGTTGAATGACTTGCGGGCGGCACGAGGCGAGCCACTGCTATCCGAAACGGCGTTGTTCACCCCTGACTTGTCTGCTTCTCGCCGGTTTGTGGGCGAGCCGGATACCCAGAGTATCGGGCAGTCGAGCGTGGTCCAGTTGTTGCGCAAACTGCGTCAGATGTACCAGTTGGCATTGCTCGGCTGGTTACGCAACGAAGACACCGACAACAACCTCGAATATTTGGGTAAATCGGTGCATCGACTGGTCGGTTTGACCGAGCGCACCCCTATGGGTTCGTTATGGCAGGTGGCTGATGCCTTCATTGGCGCAATCAAAGCAGGGCGTATTGAACGTTCTGCTGCTATTACGGTCATTTTGCGGCACCTTGACGGTGCCATGAAACGATTGCTCGCCGATCCGGTAGGCGTGGCCGGGCAATACCCGCACGAGGACCAGCTCAAGAACCTGCTTTATTACCTCGCCAAAATTGATGCCTCGGGTCTGAGTCGAGTGCAACACATTCAGGACAGCTATCACCTCAGTCAGGCCTTGCCCGACGAAGCGGAAATTGAAACGCAGCGACAACGCCTGTCGGGTCCTGACCGGGAAACCGTCGGCAGCGTTGTGTCAGCCTTGCTTGAGGAACTGGCAAGACTCAAGGACTCACTGGATCTTATGGTGCGGACCCGGGTGACTGAGTCGCGCCGTTTGTCAGAGTTAGAGCCTGGTATCAAGCAAATGGCGGATACCATGGCGGTGCTGGGGCTGGGTAACCCGCGCCGTGTGTTGAATGAACAGCTCGACCTGATAAAAACCACGCAACAGGAGCCAGAGCTAAAAGACGATGGCGTGCTGATGGACATCGCCGGTGCCCTGCTGTATGTCGAAGCCAGTCTGTCTGGCATTGCCAGCGATGCCAGTTTTGACCGTGACGAATACGATGATGGTCTTGACGGTGCTCAGGAGGCGGTTGTTCGCGAAGCCCGCAACGGCTTGGAACAGGTTAAAGACGCCATTGTCGAGTTTATTGGCTCGCACTGGGATCACAGTAAGCTGGAAGCGGTGCCCCGTGATCTGAGCGGTATCCGCGGCGGCTTGACCATGATACCGCTGGAGCAGGCTGCGACGGTTCTGAAGTACGCTCAGGATTATGTTGAAGACCAACTTTTGGGCAACAAGCGCACGCCGGAATGGAATGAGTTGGATGCCCTTGCAGATGCCATTATGGGGGTTGAATACTATCTGGAACGTTTGTCGCGGGATGGCAGCGGAACCAATCTGGATATTCTGCAGCGTGCCGCCGATTCGATTGCGAAGCTCGGTTACACCATCAACCTCTTTCCGGAAGCGGACTCGGCTGCCGAGCCGGATGCGGAAGAACCGGTTGAAACAGACAAAGACGATTTCCCGGACCTGTCACTTCAGGAACTGGAACTGGGTGACAGCGGTGACCTTGAAGATGACGCCGACGTCGAGCTCGACATTGAAGCGACCGACGACTTCGAGACCCTGACAGACTGGGATGATGACATAGAAGCCCGGCCGGTCTCGGACCAATCACCGACTGACGACGGGGAATCCAGTGATTGGCTGGCTCTGGACACGGAGACTGACCCGTCAGAAACCGGCGATGAGAGCAGTGCCGACATCGATGATCCGGAACGTGCCGGCGAGTCGAGTCCAACGGTGGCCGAGACAGCAGAGGCTGCTGACGATGACCTGATTGACGACGACATCCTGGAAATTTTCATTGAGGAAGCCGCCGAAGTTCTCGAAACGATTCATGAATTCTTCCCACGATACAAGGCTGACCCGTCTGACAGCGCGGCACTGACCGAGTTCCGACGGGCTTTTCATACGCTGAAGGGCAGTGGCCGTATGGTCGGTGCCACTGTGGTGGGGGAAACAGCCTGGTCGATTGAAAACATGCTTAATCGCCTGATTGAAGGCAGCATTACGCATTCAAACGATCTGGTGCGGGTGATCGAAGAGATCACTGATGAAGTACCCGCGCTGATGACGGCGTTTGAGAAAAAATTGAAACCGGATACCGCCCGTGCTGACTATCTTGCAGCCATTGCCAATGCGCTTGCCAAGGGCGAATCGGTCAGTTGGGGCGAGGCATCACCGGAGTCTCCTGCGTCTTCCGAACCCTCCGACGTTGATGTCGATATTGAGTTGCCCCAATCAGAGGTGGCAGAAACCCCGGATGATGATTCGGACTGGAGTGACTTTGATGAATTGCCCGTTGCAGAGGTAGAAGAAACCGATCTCGACGATCTCGATACGGCCAACTTTGATATCGAGAGCAGTGACAGCAGCACCGATACGCTGCTGGAGATCTTTCAGGCCGAACTGGCCAGTCACCTCGAATACATTGACCATTACATCGATGAGGCTGCAGCGTCTTCTCTGTTGCCGGATTCGCTGCAACGAGCCTTGCACACCATCAAAGGCTCGGCTCACATGGCCAGTGTTGAGCCGGTAGCGGAACTGGTGCAGCCGCTTGAGCAGTTAGTCCGGGACATGCAAGAGCGTTCCAAAGTTGCCGACCCGGGATTCTTGACCGTGCTGACCGATGGGGTTGCATTGATTCGCCACGCTTCAAAAGGCGATCCGGTTGATACTGGCGCGTTTGAAGCAAAGGTCCAGGACGTCTATAACCGGGTGTTGCGCCTTGACCCCAGTCAGGAGCCGGATGATCCCGCCCTGATGTCGATTTTTATGTCCGACAGCATGGATCTGGTGTTGGGTGCCGAAACCATACTCAAGCGGTGGCAGGATGCAGGCGAGCCGGATGCTGACGTGAATGCGCTGATTCGGGAGCTCAATACTCTGGCCCTGGCCTCCCAGTCCGTGGATTTGCTACCGGTAGCCGATCTCAGTCACAACCTGGGCTTGCTGGTCGAGGGCGCCCGGAGTGAGGCGTGTGACGCTGACGAACGCTTTTTCGAGCTGGCCAATACCGGTCTTGAATCCCTGATATCGATGATGGACCGGCTCGCCGCCGGTCAGAGTATTCGTCAGGATGCGTTATTCGTTGAGCGTCTTCATCAACTGCTGCCCGATGCGGAAAACACACCTCTTGAGCCGGCTGATTCCAGTAAGAACCAGGTAGGCTCCATGATTCGGCAGGACCTTGAGTCCAGCGAGGCGGGGGTGGTTGAGCCTGAACAGGTGGCTATGCCTGAGTTCGAGGCGGCCCAGCGCTATCGGGTTGAAGGCGATGCCGAGTTGGTGGATATCTTCTTGGAAGAAGCCAATGACATCCTGGACAGCATTCAGTCATCACTTGAAAAGTGGCGTGAAGATACGAACAACACCCTTGAGGTAGAGAGCCTGCAGCGTGACCTGCATACCCTGAAAGGGGGCGCGCGCATGGCCGAAATTTCGCCACTGGGTGATCTGGCACACGAACTTGAGTTTTTGTATGAGGGGCTGGCACAGGGCAAGTATCAGGCGTCTGACGGACTGCTCGAACTGATTCAGCAGTGCCACGATCGCCTTGCCGTCATGGTCCAGGACATTGAGTCGAGCATGAGCTGTGAATCAGCTCCGGATCTTGTGGCCGCGATCAACCACTTTCGCAAGCATCCTGGTGCGCCTGCCCGGCCGGTCGACATGACGCAGGTTAGCCGACAAGAAAACCCGGTGTCTGAGCAGGAAACCCCTGTTCCGGAGAGTAAGCCGGTGGAAGCACCGCACAGCGATGCCGACCCCATTGACTCTGATGAAAAACTGCCTGAGCCAGCACCAGCTGCAGAATTGGCTGCGGATGTAGATCTCGACATCCTGGAAATTTTCATTGATGAAGCTGGTGAGTTGCTGAATGAGCTAGAGCAGGCCATTGAAGACTGGCAGGCGGAGCCGGGTAACGAAACACATGCGGATGAGATGAAGCGGGTTTTGCACACCCTTAAAGGTGGTGCCCGACTGGCCCGACTGAAAGATCTGGGTGACCAGAGCCATGAGTTCGAAACCTTTATCGTTCGGGCCCAGCAAAATAAGGACGCACTGGACGAGGTCTTCTTTAACAACATTCTGGCACGCCAGGACCAATTGGTTCAGGGCGTAGAAGCCATGAATACGCTGCTCGATGGTCATGCGAACAGTGGGGCTGGCTTTGGTCCCAGCGTTATCCAAATGGCGCGGGATCTTGAAGAGGATGGCTGGGACGATCCGGACCAGGTTGAGGTCACTACCGGTATTGGTCAAAGCGAACCTGACACGTCGGCCACGACAGAGCTCGCGACAAGCGCCGACACGGAGCCTGCGAGCGATGCCGGTGAAGTGAGCACCAATGTCCTGCCATTCAAGCGCAAAGAAGCCGAGCGCAAGGCCGACAACCGTCGGGCTCAGCCGCAGGAGACCGTCAAGGTTAATGCCAACCTGCTGGAAGGGTTGGTTAACCTGGCCGGTGAGACATCGATCGCCCGGGCGCGTCTGGAGCAGGAAGTCAGCGATTTTGGCTTTACCCTCGGGGAAATGGATTCGACCATCGATCGGTTGCGCGAACAGGTGCGGCGCCTCGATATGGAAACCGAAGCCCAGATTCTGTTTCGTCAGGAGCGGGCGGAAGAAACCAACTACGAAGACTTCGACCCGTTGGAAATGGACCGCTATTCCCAGATCCAACAGCTGTCGCGTTCTTTGATGGAGGCGACCTACGACCTGACTGAGCTGAAGGGCTCATTAACCGACAAGACCCGGGATGCAGAGACCCTGTTACTGCAGCAGAGCCGAATCAATACGGAGCTGCAAGAGGGCCTGATGCAAACTCGCATGGTGCCTTTTAACCGTTTGGTACCGCGGCTACGTCGTATCGTCCGTCAGGTGGCTGGTGAATTGGGTAAGCAAGTCGACTTCATTGTTGGTAACGCAGAAGGTGAGGTGGATCGTACGGTTCTGGAGCGAATGATTTCTCCGCTCGAGCACATGCTGCGCAACGCGGTAGACCACGGGATCGAGGACGCGGACCAGCGCCTGCAGTCTGGTAAAACAGTGAAAGGCTCTGTACGCCTTGACTTGTCCCGCGAAGGCGGCGATATCGTATTGCGACTGTCTGATGACGGCGCCGGCATGAATGTCGATCGTATCCGGAGTAAAGCGATTGAGCGTGGCCTGATGGCCGCCGATGCGGATCTTAACGATCGTGAAATACTGCAGTACATTCTAGAAGCGGGTTTCAGTACCGCCGAGAAAGTCACCCAGATTTCCGGTCGCGGTGTCGGCATGGATGTGGTTAATTCCGAGGTCAAACAACTCGGTGGCAACATGGCCATTGATGCGCGGCTGGGCGAAGGCTCTCAATTTACCATTCGTCTGCCGTTCACGGTGTCTGTTAACCGCGCTCTGATGGTCAACATTGAAGAAGACCACTACGCCATTCCGCTCAGTTCCATCGAGGGGATCGTGCGGGTGACACCCAAGCAGCTGGCCGAATACTACCGCCCGGATGCGCCATTGTTTGAGTACGCGGGAGGACGCTACCGTCTGGAGTACATGGGAGGGTTGTTGCGTACCGGGGCCACACCGAATGTCGAAGGCCTGACCGCACCCGTTCCGCTAGTGCTGGTCAAAGGCAGTGATGAACACCATTCCATGGCCTTGCACGTAGACCGGTTGATGGGCAGCCGTGAAATCGTGGTGAAAACGCTTGGGCCCCAGTTTAGTACGGTGCCGGGTGTTTCCGGTGCGACCATTCTCGGTGACGGTTCAGTGGTGGTCATTCTTGATCTCGCGGCTCTTATTCGGAGCTCGCTGGCGATCGAACATTCCCGTGTTACCACGCTGCCAACACCGAAGACTGCGCTGGCGGCAACGAAGAAGCCCGTGCGCGACAAAGACAGCCCATATACGGTCATGGTCGTGGACGATTCAGTGACGGTGCGTAAGGTGACCAGCCGGTTGCTGGAGCGTCAGGGCATGGAAGTGATTCTGGCCAAGCATGGGGCAGATGCGGTTGCTCAATTGCAGGACCGGGTGCCGGACATCATGTTGCTGGATATCGAAATGCCTTACATGGACGGGTTCGAGGTCGCCTCAAGGGTGCGTCACGACAGCCGTCTGAAGCAGATTCCGATTATCATGATTACCTCCCGTACGGGTGCCAAACACCGTGAGCGGGCCTTGTCGATCGGAGTGAATGAGTACATGGGCAAACCCTTCCAGGAAGGGCCTCTGGTTGATGCCATTAAGCGCTTGCTGGGCATAGAGGCATGATCACACTATGAATGCAGTGGCGGCGACCGGGACAGCGTCTCAGCACAGTCGGGTCGGTATCATCGCCGACACGCCGCTGATACAGCACCTGTTGCAGGAAGTTGTTGTCGGAGCGGGCTATGACGTGGCCGTTAATACCGATCCGGACCGCCTTAAGCCCGCGCTGATGCACAATGAAACCATTCGTGTCTGGGTGGTTGAGTTGGAGAAACACGATCAGTGGGATGACTTTGTGCAGTCGTTACTGGAAAGCACGGAGTCGCCCATTCTGTTTGGTGACGGGGTAATTCCCGCCCGTACCCATGAAGACTATCCGCGCTGGCAACGGCGCATGCAGGAAAAGCTGCAGGCGTTGGCACCGGCAACCCAGCCTCCAGCTCAAGCTCCCATCTTCGATCTTGACCGATTGCGAGCGACCCGACCACCACCGGTTTATTCGTTACCGGAGTCGTTGCAGCAGGCTCCCAAAACAGAGCTTGGGCCGATTTGGGTGTTGTGTGCTTCGTTGGGAGGGCCCGAGGCCGTCAAACAATTTCTGGACGTACTGCCGGCAGAATTGCCCGCAAGCTTTCTGTACGCGCAACACATAGATGCTGGCTGTGTCGACGCTCTGCAGCAATCGATTGGGCGTCATACTCGGTTGAGTCTCGTGCATGCTGACCATGGCCGGCAACTGGAAAACGGGCATGTGTACCTGGTACCGGTGGATAATGAGATCCGGTTTACCGACAATCATGGCATCGTGTGGCAAAACAATGCCTGGTCGGGACCTTACGGACCGAGCCTGGATCATTTGCTGAGTAATGTGGCTGCACACTTTGGTGCTAGGGCACACGCCATTGTGTTCAGTGGCATGGGCAGTGACGGCGCGATCGGCGCCGCCGATATCAGAGCCGCTGGCGGAACCGTCTGGGTGCAGGCGGCTAACAGCTGTGTGCAGAGCTCAATGCCTGACTCGGTTCAGGAGGTTGGCGTTGCCGATGCTCAGGGAACCCCGGTGGAACTGGCCGAAAAACTTTTGACCTGGCTGGCTGAGCGAATGGCTCAGGTAGCCTGAAGACAGTGCCGCAGGCGTGGCAACAAGGTGATTAACGATGAAAACAGTAGCGCAAACCGATCAGGATGCCATTGTCGCCAGTCTTCTGGTGCCCATGCAGCAAAAGAATCTGCTGGTGCCCAATGTGTCCATTGCCGAAGTGGTGCCTCGCTCCGAACTGGATCAGGCCGACAATGCGCCACCCTGGCACCTGGGCCATTTGCACTGGCGCGGTGAACGCATTCCGGTGATCAGTTTCGAAGTGGCCAACAGTCAGGTGCGCGGACAAGACGCGCGCGATGCCCGTATTGCCGTGTTCAACGCCGTGTCGAGCCAGGCAAAGAGCCGTTTTTTCGGCATGCTGATTCAGGGCATTCCACGCATGGTGAAACTCGGTGATGCCGACGTACGGGAAGACAGCCAGGCGGCGATGGCCCAGGCAGAGAAGATGGCGGTGATCACCCAGTTGGGTAAAGCCAGTATTCCCGATCTGGAATACCTGGAGAGCCTGGTTGCCCGGGTTAATTAATTGAATCCAATGCGTCGGTCAAACTGGCTCTATCGGATTGAACCCTGCTCCCTAGACTTTTCAACAACCCATTAGTAACCAGAGTGTACCGGGCTCAAATGAGTCGCATCGCATCGTTTATGCGCTGTTCCAGGCGCAACTTGGCGCGCACATAGTGCAGGGTCTGCGCCTGTCCATAGGGCAGGCTGGCGATGATCCGGTCGGACAGGGCGAGGTCAGTGATGTACATAGGGTATCGTAACCCCTGGGCGCGCAAGCCAACGATGTAAGAAGCGACCGCCGAGTAGAATCGGTCGCCAAGTTCCAGCGTACTGAACTCTTCTTCATTGCAGATCATCTGATATTCGTATTGCCCCTCACCATGACGGTCCATGAACGCCTGAATGTTGATGAAGCGGTTTTCCTGCAATAGCCCCTGCAAACGCTGGCGCTTCAATACGGGCAGTTTGCTGCCTTCCTGAGTCATTTCGAAACAACCGATGCTGCGCTGATTCAGGTGAATGGCGTTTTCTTCACTGCGCTGGCGATGTTCGGAGATTTTCAGAAAGCGCAGTAACGGAGCCAGCAGCGTCGATACGTTGAAAAAGGGCTGTGTAAATTTCAATACTGAGGCGTGTTCATCAAGTAGATATACCGTCGCCTGGCGACCCGTAACCTGATACACCACTAGTAAGCCACCGTCGGTTGGTTGCGCGGACAAGACCACTTTTAGATGATTGCGATGGGACTCAAACAGTCGGTCAGGGTAGATAGCAGAGCGTTCGGCCTGCTCGGTTCCCAGCCAGTCGATCAGTGCCGTTTCGGAATCAAAGCTGACCGGTTTCAGTTGCTTGTCGCCCAGTTGCATGCCCTGGTACTGGTCGCCCAGATTATACAGGAACCTCAGGCTATGGCCCTGGTAAGCGCGGTTGGCCGCATTGATGGCATCGTCGAACAGATCCTGAACCCGTTTGCCAATCGACTGGGGTCGTGTTTGATTGTGGCAATAGGCTCGTACCTCAGGACGTCGGTTGGCGATTTGTTTCGCCAGTCTCGACAGTAGAAATTGCAACGCCTGAGTCAGCGAGTCGGCCTGGGAAAAGCGTTCTACGGTGATTTCACCCCAGGAGTTTTCAACCACCACATCCAAAGTGCCGACCAGGTTTTCCCTAAGAGCACTGAAATCGAGGCTGTTACTGCGTTCGGAAATTTTTTGCAGGCCGCGCCGCGTCAGATGTTGCAGCGGGTCGAACCCCAGGTTGATGAACAATAGCACTCGCTCTATCTGAGCGGGTTGCGAGTAAGTGTGATGCGGCTTCTCGAGGCTTGCCGATGGCAGTACCTGACGCAGGGTCGCGAGCGTCTTGCGCACTTCAAATTCCGTTGCCTGGCCTTGTTGGCTGAATATTGGAATGTGCAGGTGCGCATCGAGCAGGCCGTTCAGGTGGCACCACAGCAAGGCTTCAAGCAGGCCGGGCGCTGATTTGAGTGGTGTTTCCTGATCCGTATCGGCCCCTGGTTCACGGGTGTACACGGCCCAGAAGTTGTCGCCTTCGGCTCGCTGGCTCGGGCGTTCATAAATGCGCACTTTCTCGTAGCTGAAGTCGACATCCTGACCGAAGCGAATAAAGTCGATCTTGCCTCGGCGCCGGTCGAAAGCGGCATGCAGTTTTCGGCTGATGATCAGCAGATCTTGCTGGCTCATCAGGTGGTTGCTCTGATGCTCGGCGGCAAACTGGGTCAGGAACCGGTAGCTGTGCGTCAGTTCACCGACCAGTAATTTGCGTTCGCGCATCACGTCGGTCACCGACCAGCTCCGATGTGAGTCCAGGTGTGTGACCTCGGCGGACGTCCAGCCCCATTCAGTGACCAGTTGCTGCATCAACTGGCGTCGCCAGCTCTGAGCCCTTGCAGGTCGGCTCAGGGCGATGCCTACTTTGAAATAGAGACAGCGGCGCACCAGCGCCAGACGATCAGCCTCCTGACGTTCTGTCAGGTAGTTTTCTATGCGGCGGTAAAGCTGAATATAGGGATCCAGGTCGTTGAGCGTTAGAAAATTGTTGTAGATTGCCGACTTGAATTGGTGGGCCAGGCTCGTGACGGTCGGGAATTCGCGCGCGTAGACTTCCAGCAGCAGCAACTTCAGCACTGACTTGTGAGGCGACTCAATGCCTTTGTACAGCTGCCACATCCCCGCGCCAATGAATTCTCCCGGCGGTAATGAAGGCAGGGGGCCAAAATTGATTTGTTCGTCGCGACGAATCAGACTTTTAGACTGGTAGTGCTCTAGCAGAGCGTCGTGTTCGGTTTCGCGATCACTGGGGACCAGCCACCAGGCGGGGAGGGCGCCGGCTAGCCATTGGCCGGTTCGATAGAACTCATCGAGCAATAAAAAGTGCTGGGTTGAACCGCAATTCTCACCCGTCAGTGAGCGTTGATCGCTGCCTTGAAAGTGCTGGGCGTTCATCAGAAAAATGTGAACTTCAAGGTTGAACCCTTCCGCCCAGGCACTGATGGCGCGGGCTTTTTCCTCCAATAAGAGCATCTGACTGCGATCGATATCGGGTTTGTAACACAGCCAGAGGTCGAGATCCGAGGTGGTCGATTGGGCCACGCTGCCGCTGGAACCCATCAGATAGAGGCCCATAAGCTGAGCATTGTAGTTGCGCAACTGCGACGCTTTCAGCGTGCGATTAAACGCCAGGGCGAGCGTGGTGGCGGCATTGGAAGGCTGATATTGAACCAGCCCCGAGGGCACCGAAGGGTCCTCAAGGTAGCCGGGCAGCCCGGGCAAATGGCAGTGAAACAGCACCGGCAGTAAGTCCAGACATTGTTGCTGGCGCACCTGCAGGCTGTCACGCAGGCGGGCCAGGCGACCCTCATTGACCGTCAGGAAGCGACGCTGTGTCTCCAACAGGGCTTCCCGGGTGGCATTGTCAGGGGTCAGGACGGTACTGGATTCGGTCACGGATTTGGGCTCTGCAGCTAGGCATGGGACGGCATGTCGTGTTTGGGATACCGTTTCTGGTAACCATTCTGCAATGGTATCGGCAGATTGTGAACTGGCTCAACATTCAGTGTAGCTGAAACCGGGTGATTTCCTAAAGGGTCGGGCATCGTTTGTCGCTTCAGCTGTTATACTTTGTTACAAAGGTGGCCGGGCGGAGGGGGTACACTCTGGCCTGCGTCAGCCAGCGCCGATGCGCGGCGACCGATCTTCGGTGGCGCATTGATCGAATCCTGTCTTACCGGTGAAGTGGATCAGAGATGCAGACAGAACAACAAAAGCGCATCCTGGTTGTGGACGACGATGAAGACATCCGCGACCTGTTGAAAGAATACCTCGAAAAAAACGGTTTTTCGGTGATTTCCGCTGCCGATGGCCAGGCCATGCGTCAAATCTGGCCGGCACAGCGACTTGACCTGATCGTGCTCGATATCATGATGCCGGGTGACGATGGGTTTACTCTGTGCAAGGAGATTCGGGCTCGTTCCCGGGTGCCGATTATCATGCTGACCGCCGGCTCTGACGAGACCGACCGTATTATTGGCCTGGAACTGGGGGCTGATGACTATGTCGGCAAACCGTTTAACCCTCGCGAGTTACTCGCCCGCATCAAAGCCGTGCTGCGCCGCTATGAAGAGGGCGCTGAGCATCGGTCGGGTCTGGATGGACAGCAGCGCCTGCGTTTTGGCAACTGGTCGCTGGATGTTACCAACCGGGAACTGACCAGCCCCGAAGGTGATGTTCAATCGTTGAACGGTGCTGATTACAACCTGCTGCAGCTGTTTTTGTCGCGCCCGGGCGAGGTGCTCAGCCGGGATGATCTCAGCCTGCATTTGCGTGGTCGAGATGCCAGCCCCTTTGACCGGTCCATCGATGTACAGATCAGTCGCCTGCGCGGTCGCCTTAATGACGATGGCAAGTCCCCTCAGGTTATCAAAACAGTTCGCGGAGCGGGCTACATACTCACGGTGCCGGTCGTCGTGGATAACGGTTAATGCTGGGTTTCACCTCACTGTACAGTCGATTGCTGGTATTGATGGTGCTCGGGCTGATCAGCGCTTTTGCCATCAGTAACTATGTCTGGCTGTATTACCTGGAGCATCAGCGAGAGTCGCAAGCAGAGTCCATGGCCCGGGATCTGGCGTTTTCCATGGGTTCCACCATTGAATTCATTCGTGCCTATCCGACCGAATACCGACACCTGATCATTAACCAGCTCCGGGACATGGGTGGCTCCCGATTCCTGGTTTCGGTCAATGATGCGTTTATCAACGTTAACCCGGTGCGGCCTTCGGGTGCCAAAGACCGGTTTCTGGCAACCTTTAACCTCGCGATTGAAGAGAAGCTTGGGCAGCGTCTGTCGGAACTGAGCGCTACCTTTGCTGACCCGCGGCTGTTAAATGTCTACAAGAATGACGTTTTGCTGGTTGATTTGCCGCCACGCTGGGCTCAGAACACCCTGATACTGGAGCCCGATCCGCCACCTGTCATCGTCGCTCAGGTGCCAATCGGGGAAGATGAGTGGCTGTATCTGGCGGGCTTGCTTCCCGATCCGTTCTTTTTCAACCAGACGGAGTACCTGGACCGGGGGCAACTGCTGTTTCTGGTGATTCTGATGGTGATTCTGGTGGTGATTCTCTGGGTGGTGGTGCGCTGGCTGACCCGGCCGCTGTCGAATCTGGCTGCCGCTGCCCGGGAACTGGGCACCGATATTCACCTGGCTCCTCTGGCTGAAACGGGTACCCGTGAAGTGAAGGAGACGGCCCGGGCGTTTAACCTGATGCAGGAACGGGTCCTTCGCTTTGTCGATGACCGGGAGCGAATGTTCTCAGCCATTTCGCATGATCTTAAAACCCCCATTACCCGCTTGCGCTTGCGTGCTGAAATGATGGAGGAATCTGATACCAAACCACGCATGATCAAGGATCTCGACGAATTGGAGGCCATGGTTAAAGGGGCTCTGGATCTGGGTCGCAGTACCGATGTGCATGAAGACACCCAACCGATCGACATCAATCAGTTGGTGCGTGAACTGGTTGAGGATCTTGAGCTTCTTGGTTATGACCCGGAAATTAGGGGCGAAGCCCGTCGCGCCTATTACGGCAAGCCGCTGGCACTGAAGCGGTGTTTGTCCAACCTTGCCCACAATGCGGCTTTTTATGGCACCCAGGTGGGAATCGATATTGTTGACAGCCGTCACGAACTGAAACTGTATATTGTCGATAATGGTCCGGGCATACCCGAGGAAAAACTCGACAGTGTTTTTGAGCCTTACGTGCGCCTGGAAACCTCACGCAACCGCAATACCGGCGGAGCTGGGCTGGGTCTGAGTATTGCCCGTAACATTGCCCATGCTCATGGTGGGCAGCTGCGGCTGCGCAATCGAATCGGTTCGGGTCTTGAAGCAGCGGTTTTGTTGCCGCGTCGATGAAAGTAATGGCCTAATCCCGGCTTGGCTTGACGGTCTCAATTGGCTATAGTCACGGAACTTGAACGATTGGTCAGATTACAAGAGGTGCTTATGTCTACTCCCCACATTAATGCCAAGCCCGGCGACTTCGCAGAAACCCTGCTGATGCCGGGCGACCCGCTGCGTGCCCAATACATCGCCGAAACTTTTCTGGATGACGCGCGACGGGTGGCCGATGTGCGCAATATGTATGGCTACACCGGCACCTACAAGGGTAAGGCGATCTCTATTATGGGATCGGGGATGGGCGTACCGTCGATGTCGATTTACGCCAAAGAACTGATTACCGACTACGGCGTTAAAAACATCATTCGCGTGGGCACCTGCGGCGGCGTTGCTGCTGACATTAAACTGCGCGACGTCATTATAGCCATGGGTGCCAGCACGGATTCGGGCGTTAACCGGCAGCGCTTGCGTGGCTACGATTTCGCTGCCCTGGCTGATTTCGGTCTCATGGAAAAAGCGGTTGCGGCGGCCCGGGCCGCCAGTATTCCCGTCCGTGTCGGCAATGTGTTCACTTCAGACCTGTTTTACTCTCCCGATACGGAGCTGATGCCGGTACTGGAGAAAATGAATGTTTTGGCTGTCGATATGGAAGCGGCCGGTTTGTATGGCGTCGCGGCTGAATACGGCGCCAAAGCATTGACCGTTATGACAGTCAGCGATCACATCATTCGCGGTGAAGCAACGTCGGCCGATGAGCGCCAGACAACGTTCAACGACATGATTAAACTGACGCTGGAAGCCACCCTGAGTATCGATGAATGACTGCTCCCTCGGTTGAACTGAAAGCGGCCGCTAAAGCGGTCGCGGCCAACGCCTATGTACCCTACAGCCAATTTCCGGTTGGAGCTGCGCTGCGCACGCTCAGTGGCGATGTGTTTTCCGGGTGCAACATTGAAAACCGCTCTTACCCATTGGGAATGTGCGGTGAGCGCAATGCCATTAATACGGCCGCGGCCACCGGTGTCCGTCCGGGCGACATTGCTGAACTGGTCGTTTTTATGCCAGGCGAGCATTTGTTTTCGCCCTGTGGTGGCTGCCGTCAGGTGATAGCCGAGTTTATGCCGGCTGATGGCGTCGTGTGGGCAACCAATGACGGCGAGGCATTCAAGCGCTGGACGGTTGCCGAGTTGTTGCCGGATGGCTTCAGTTTCGAGGGGTTGTGAGGCCATTGTCAGCCGTGGCAGGAACTCTGCTACCCACCTGAGTGGAAGAACGCTCTCCTACCACACCGTTTTTTGTCCTGAACGCGCCCTATGGGCGCATGTTACAAACTGTCCCACAGGGTGTTGAAAATAACTTGCTGAGTGTTGGCGATGGTCGGGGAGTTGATGACCACGGCAGTGGGCAGGTCACCGTGACTCAGCGAAATCATCGCCACCTTGGGCGGATAGATGGCGATGTAACTGCCAGCCCGATCACTGGACGGTTCGTTGATCCACTTACGATCGGCCAGAGCCGCCTCTTCACCGCCTTCGCCGATGGCGATTACCTTAACCTTGATGCCCATCTTAACCCGCTGGCGGGTGTAGTTCGGAAACGGGCGGTACAGATATTTGCGAATTGCCTTGGCTGAATAAATGCAGTAGCTGCGGTTTTCCTGCTCGCTGACCGTTGACAGGATGTCTTTCAACACCAGCTCAATACCGTCGTCTCCCTCATAATAATGCACATCGGCATTGCCGGTGGCAGGGCGCAAATGGCTCAGTTCGGGAATGACTTTATCGTCCAGCAATTCCAGCGCTTCGGTAACCTGTTGCTGGTGGTTAAGCGCCAGCTCCCTGAGGCGTTGCGGCGGTTCGGCGCTGAAGTGTCGGCGTTTGCCTTTGGGGAAATAGCTGACGACGCCTTTCTGTTGCATGCGCTTGAGCAGTTCATGGGTGGTGCCCCGGTTGATACCTGCCCGGTCGGCGATGTCCCTGATCGAGGCCGGCCCCGACTGCAACAGCGCCAGATACAGTCGGGTTTCTCTGGGTTCCAGTCCGAATATCTGGAGTACATCGGCCGTATTCATTGGGCTTCTCGCGGAGCGAACATAAACACATCGCTGAGCATGGCATCCCGGCGGAAGCCTTTGTCGCACAAACTGTCGAGCACGGTATAGACCATGGCCGGCGAACCACAGCAGATGGCCTGACACTGGTTCAGGTCACTGTGGTCCCCCAGAATGCTGTGTACCAGCATCTGGTGTTTGTCATCCCAATGACTGTGTTCTGAGATCAATGCTGAGACATGGATGTTGTCGTGCAGGTCAGCCCAGTTCTCGGCCTTCTGCAGCATATACAGCTGACTCAGACGATGGCCTGACCAATACAGATGGATGGCACGGCGGGTGTTCTGTGAGAGCAGGTCCTCAACGATGGATTTGACCTGGCTAAAGCCGGTGCCGGATGCAATAAGCAACAGCGGGCCGGTTTCACTTGGCAGTTTATCGAGCCGGCAGTCGCCTCCTGGAGCGGCCAGTTCAACCGAGTCGGCATCTTTCAGGTAGTCGACCAGAGCGTCGGCCTGATCGGTACCGGTTTGAACATGCAATTCCACGCAGGGGCTACTGGGGCTGCTTGCGATGGTGTAGTAGAGGGAGCTGAAACCGGGGACCTTGAGCTCGGTAAACTGACCGGCGCTGTAGGCATAGGGGTTGAGCGGCTTGAGCTGAACCATCCAAACGCCACCGCTGAGCTTTTTAAGGTCGTGTAATGTTGCGGTGGTCGTCGACGTCGCTTGAGACACAGCTTGGCTCCATTTGGTTAATGTCAATGGACATTATACACAGTGGAGTTGCCCCGGTGGAACCGCCGCTTTCAGGCGGCGAGACGATGTTCCGGTGAGCTATCGCGCTGTTCGATCAGAGTAAATGCCCTGGGCTGGGTACCGTCAAACTCAACACTGAGGCGTTGTGAATGCTCCAGTTGCTGAAGCTGTGGCCAGATATCGGCCAGCACCGTCTGAATGTAGGTGTCACCGGCGGTGAACTCGATTGACCGACTTACCGTCGTCTGGCGAGACAGCTGCCATAAATGCACGACATCAATCAGCACAATAAACCCGTTCAGAATAGCCACCGGCCAGGAACTGATCAGCAAGCCGTAGCTGGCAAACGAGCCGGCCCCGACCAGGTTGATCCAGCGCAGTTTGCGGATGTCGCTCATCATCAGAGACACAGCAATCAGTGCCGACCCCAGGTAGCCGTAAAGTTCCAGCCAGTTCAGTTCCAAACCGTTCATCAATTTGCCTTGAGTTATAAAGTTGACTTAATGGTCAGGATTATAAAGGCATATCCTGTTCTATCCAAGGGGTCCCTGAGCAATGCTGTGTTCAATAACTGGCACTAAAAGCCCAGTTCCTGCATCAGAGTGTCAACCCGGGCGGACACCTGAGGGTCCTTGACGATGGCTCGCCCCCATTCACGGTCGGTCTCACCGGGCCATTTGTTGGTCGCATCCATTCCCATTTTAGAGCCAAGACCCGCCACCGGACTCGCGAAATCCAGGTAATCGATCGGAGTATTGTTGATCATCACCGTATCCCGGCTCGGGTCCATGCGGGTGGTGATGGCCCAGATAACGTCGTTCCAGTCGCGAGCATTCACATCGTCATCGACGACAATAACGTATTTGGTGTACATGAATTGACGCAGGAAGGACCAGGCGCCCATCATCACCCGCTTGGCATGACCGGGATACTGCTTTTTCATGCTGATGACGGCCATGCGGTAAGAACAGCCTTCGGGTGGCAGATAAAAATCGACTATTTCCGGAAACTGTTTCTGCAGAATCGGTACAAAGACCTCGTTCAGCGCCACACCGAGTACGGCTGGTTCATCCGGTGGGCGGCCGGTAAAGGTGCTGTGATAAATGGGATCCGTGCGATGCGTCAGTCGCTCAACCGTAAACACTGGAAAGCGTTCGACTTCGTTGTAGTAACCGGTGTGGTCTCCGTAGGGGCCTTCATCTGCCATATCATCGGGGTACAGGTACCCTTCGAGAATAATTTCCGCACTGGCGGGCACCATCAGGTCATGGGTCTTGCATTTGACCAACTCGGTTCGGCTGTCGCGCAGTAAGCCGGCAAAAGCGTACTCCGACAGGGAGTCTGGCACTGGCGTCACAGCGCCTAAAATGGTCGCCGGATCAGCACCCAGCGCCACGGCAATGGGAAACGGCTCGCCTGGCCGCTCTTTCTTCCAGGCCTGAAAATCGAGTGCACCGCCACGATGCGACAGCCAGCGCATGATCAGCTTGTTCTTGCCGATGACCTGCTGCCGATAAATGCCAAGATTGGTTCGGCCGCCCTTGGGGCCCTGGGTAATCACCAATGGCCAGGTTACCAGTGGCGCGGCATCCTCCGGCCAACAGGTCCAGATAGGCCATTGCGACAGGTCGACATCGGGCCCTTCCAGCACGACTTCCTGACAAACGGCTTTTTTTACGGTTTTCGGCGCCATCGACAGTACTTTTCGGACCAGGGGCAGTTTGTCCCAGGCGTCTTTAAGCCCTTTGGGCGGGTCCGGCTCTTTCAGGTAGGCCAGCACCTTGCCAATCTCTCGCAAGTCAGCCAGCGACTCTGCACCCATCCCCATGGCCACCCGCTCGGGTGTACCAAACAGATTGCCTAGCACAGGTGTGGAGTAACCCGTTGGGTTTTCAAACAAGAGGGCGGGGCCCTTTTGCCGCAACACCCGATCACACAGATCGGTCATTTCAAGATGGGGACTGACCGGCTGAGTCACGCGTCGCAATTCACCGCGTGCTTCCAGCCCGGCGAGAAAGTCTCGAAGGTCTCGGTATTTCATCGGATCCGGATTGCCTGCTCAAAAAGGAAAGACCGAATGCTAATGCATTGGCGGCTGGATGACGAATGCGATGAGGCGGTGGTGTCGTGTTCTGAGTTAGAAATTCGGTGGCTAATCGATAAGGAGTCAGCCTGTACTGATGTGCCGGGAGGGCCACCGGGTACGTCTACTGACGGCACGCCGTAAACCCATCCCTGGGGGCTCGGAGACAGGATATGAATCCCATCCGTGGGATTCACCCTGCGGGCTCGCTGCGCTCATGCTAAAACGCTCCCGGCGTTTTAGTCCATGCGGTCTAACGGCCGCCAGTAGACGCACCCGGCAGCCCTTTGATCATCTCTGGTCGAATTAACACGAATTTCTAACTCAGAGCACTTACTTGGGCGGTTGCGCAAAACTTAGTACCCGGTGCCAGGCACGAACGAATGGCAGCGGACTTCCCCGCATAGATAGACCCAGTACCCGACACTCTTTTGGGTGCGAACTCCGAACCTTGAGTCACTCAGAACACTATCTTGGGAGGCTAATCGTAACCATGATACTAAGTGACGGTCCCCGGGTAAGTCTATCCGGGGTAGACCACAGCATGGATGCTGTGGTCTAGGCTCCAGGGAGGGATTTACGCCGAGCGAGTGTCGCACCACCCGTACAGGCTTACCCGGTGGCTGGCACGAGCTCTCGGCTCCCAGTCCAACTCAACGTTCAACCACAGACTTTATTACAACTGCTTGGCCTGAATGAACTGGGGCTCCCGGCTGGAACCGGCTTTGGTCAGTTTGTCGAGGTAGGTTTGCCAGTAGTTAGCTTGTTCATCGCCCAGTTTGCGCAGGTAGGTCCAGTCGTAGAGGCCCGAGTCGTGGCCGTCGTCGAAGGTGATCTTGATCGCGTAGCGACCGGTTGGTTCGATGCCGGTGATGCTGACGTAGCGTTTGCCGACCTGCAGGACGTCCTGGCCAATGCCATGGCCGCGCACTTCGGCCGAGGGAGAATGTACTCGCAGGAATTCGGCGCTGAGCCGGTGTTCGGTTCCGTCGGCCCAGGCGAGCTCAAGTTGGGAGGCTTCTTTGTGGTAGGTGATGCGTTTTGGTGCCGAGCTCATGGCAGGGTCTCCGGGGCGGCGGGCAAGCCGCCGCCCGTCTGATCAGAGGATGAAGCGGCTCAGATCTTCGTTCTTGGACAGTTCGCCGAGGTATTTGTCGACATAGGCCGCATCGATGGTGACCTTTTCGCCACCCATTTCGCTGGCCCGGTAGGATAAATCCTCGAACAATCGTTCCATGATGGTGTGCAGGCGACGGGCACCGATGTTCTCGGTGTTTTCGTTCACCTGAAACGCCGTGTTGGCCAGCGCTTCTATGGCATCATCCGTGAAGTTGATGTTGAGGCCCTCGGCCTGCATCAGTTCCTTGTATTGCTCGGTGATGCAATAGTCTGGCTCGGTCAGGATGCGTTTGAAATCATCCGGTGTCAGGGCATTCAGCTCTACGCGGATGGGCAGGCGGCCCTGAAGTTCCGGAATCAGGTCGCTGGGTTTGGCGAAGTGAAAGGCACCGCTGCCGATGAACAAAATATGGTCTGTGCGGATCATGCCGTATTTGGTGGTCACCGTGCTGCCCTCGATCAATGGCAGTAGATCGCGCTGTACCCCTTCACGGCTGACATCGCCACCACCCCGGTTTTCGGTTTTGGCGATCTTGTCGATTTCATCCAGAAAAACAATGCCGTTCTGCTCAACGGCCTGCACGGCTTGTTGACGCAATTCATCTTCGTTGACCAGTTTTGCTGCTTCTTCATCGGTCAGCACGCGCATGGCGTCTTTAAGCTTCATTTTTCGCTTTTTAGTGCGCTGTTTTCCCATGTTGGAGAACATGTTCTGCAGTTGGCTGGTCATTTCCTCCATTCCCGGAGGGGCCATAATCTCAACGCCGCCTGCCTGCTCAGCAACCTCCAGCTCAATTTCTTTGTCGTCCAGTTCGCCCTGACGGATCTTCTTACGAAAGACCTGGCGTGTGCTGGAATCGGTTTTGGAAGGTTCTGCTTCTTCGTTTTCGTTGTAGCCACCCCGGGCCGGGGGTAGCAGTATGTCGAGAATCCGGTCTTCAGCGGCATCTTCGGCTCGCGGCCGGGCGCTGAGCATTGCCTGTTCACGGAACATTTTGATCCCGGTCTCGGCCAGGTCCCGGACAATGCTCTCCACATCGCGGCCAACGTAACCGACTTCGGTAAACTTGGTGGCTTCGACCTTGATGAAGGGCGCATTGGCCAGCTTGGCCAGACGCCGGGCGATTTCGGTTTTACCGACGCCGGTAGGGCCGATCATTAAAATGTTCTTGGGGGAAATCTCTTCGCGCATGCGCTCATCGAGTTGCATGCGACGCCAGCGATTGCGCAGAGCGATGGCCACGGAGCGTTTGGCCTGATCCTGGCCAATGATGTATTTGTCCAGTTCGTGAACGATTTCGCGCGGGGTCATGGTTGACATCAGGTACCTCGTTACAGCGCTTCAAAGACGGCGTTGTGATTGGTGAATACGCAAATATCGGCTGCGATATCCAGTGCTCGCCGCGCGATGGCGTCAGCGTCCAGTTCGGTGTTTTCGTGCAACGCTCTCGCCGCGGCGAGCGCATAGTTGCCACCTGAGCCAATGGCTACGATGCCGTGCTCGGGTTCCACCACATCACCGGTACCGGAAATCACCAGGGTGGTTTCCGTATCCGCGACCACTAACATGGCCTCCAGTCGGCGCAGCGCCCGGTCGCTGCGCCACTCTTTGGCCAGCTCAACGGCGGAACGGGTGAGGTGACCGCTGTGTTGTTGCAGGTGGCCTTCGAACTTTTCAAAGAGGGTGAAAGCATCGGCCGTCCCGCCGGCGAAACCAGCGATGACTTTGTCGTGATACAAGCGGCGTACTTTGCGCGCGTTGCCTTTCATTACGGTATTGCCCAGGGAAACCTGGCCGTCGCCACCGATTACTACGGCGTTGTCGCGACGCACGGAAACAATCGTCGTCATCTCTACATCCATTGAGGCTTTGTCGGGTATGTGGGGGCAGGTGTTGGATTTCAAAGTGTTGGCGGGGCGTAAAGGCGGTCAGATTACCGGTGAGCTTTGGGTTTGAGGACCCCGAAGTGAATCCAGGGTCGCGGCTTCAAGTGGCTTATCTCAATTGACGTTTCGTACCATCACCTGATGATCAAGCTCCACCAGTACATCCTGAGCCCGGTTGAGACGCGAGCGATTGTCAAAGGGGCCGACCATGACGCGATGATAGATTCCCCGGTCACCGAGGTCGACCGTGGTCAGGTGCGCTTCGGTCAGGCCATTAATGATTAGCTCGGCCCGCAACCGGTCTGCATCGGCGACCCTGGAAAATGACGCGACCTGAATGATCCAGCGTTCGCTGGCGGTCGGCGTGGCTGGCGCTTGAGTGCCTGAGGGCGCATCGGTGCTGCTGGCTGGGGTATCTGTTTGTGGCCTGGGCAGTTGAATGGGGACTTCGTCGTCACGCAGCAACCGGTAGAACTCGAACGCCTGCTCCAGTGATGGGGTTGCCGATGCTTCTGCTTCTGCCTCCGGGGCTGGTTCCGGGTCTTCCGGAGTCGCTGAACGCGATGGAATCTGTATTTGCTGAACACGGTCGCGCAAGGCCTGGGCCCCCTGGCCATCAGCCGGGATCTGGCTAAGGTAGGTCAGGAAACCGACAAAGGCCACGGACGCCAGGGTAGTGAATACCCAGACCCAACGCGGTATGCGGCTGCGTTCCGGCGGTGGCGGCGGTGGCTTATTGGCGAAATCGCGCGCCATAGTTACATGCTCTCCGGTGCACTGACGCCGAGCAGATCCAGGCCATTGGCCAGTACCTGACCGACTGCGACGGCAAGTGCAACCCGGCCATTGCGCAGCTCAGCGTCGTCGACCAGCATACGGTTGTTGTTGTAGTAGGCGTGGAACTGACTGGCCAGGTCTTTCAGGTAGGTGGCAATGCCCGCGGGTTCCAGTGACTGGCCAGCGTGGGCGACGGCTTCCGGATAGCGCCGCAGCTGAGTCATCAGGGCGCGCTCATCGTCCAGCTCCAGCTGTCCCAGGGCGTCGATGCCCTGTTGCTGGTTGTAGCTGTGACCGTCCTGTTCGAGCTTGCGCAGTAATGCCTGAACCCGTGCGTGGGCGTATTGAATGTAATAGACCGGATTGTCGTTGCTCTGGCTGCGGGCCAGGTCGATGTCGAAGGTCAGTTGCGAATCGGCCCGGCGGGAGACCAGAAAATACCGGGTCGCGTCGCTGCCGACTTCGTCAATCAGGTCGCGCAGCGTGACATAGTCGCCCGCCCGTTTTGAGATTTTAACTTCTTCGCCGCCTTTGGTGACCATGACCATCTGGTGTAATACATAGTCCGGGTAGCCTTCCGGGATGCCCAATTGCAGGGCTTGCAAGCCCGCTCGCACCCGGGTAACGGTACTGTGGTGGTCGGCACCCTGTTCGTTGATCACACGCTTGAAGCCACGGTCGAACTTGTCTTTGTGGTAGGCAACGTCTGGCAGAAAGTAGGTGTAGCCGCCGTCCCGCTTGCGCATGACGCGGTCTTTGTCGTCTCCGAATTCGGTGGTTTTTAACCAGAGCGCGTCGTCCGATTCGTAGGTGAAACCTTGTTTTATCAGGCGCTGAACCGTTGCTTCAACCTTGCCATCGTTGTATAGCGAAGATTCCAGAAAGAAGACATCGAACTGCACGCCAAAGGCTTTCAGGTCCAGGTCCTGCTCGCGGCGCAGATAGGCGACGGCAAACTGCTGAATCGCGTCGAGATTGTCTGCATCGGCCGCGCCAGTGACGTGCCGGTCGTCGGCATCAATGGTGTCGCCGTCCATGTAGCTGTTGGCGACGTCGGTGATGTAGTTGCCCCGGTAACCGTCGGCCGGCCAGGTACTGTCGTCCGGCCCGAGGCCTTTGGCGCGGGCCTGGACTGACAGGGTAAGGTTTTTGATCTGTGCGCCGGCGTCGTTGTAATAGAATTCCCGGGTAACCTCCCAGCCATTGGCGGCCAGCAAGCGGCACAGCGAATCACCAACTGCCGCACCACGACCGTGACCGACGTGCAGCGGACCGGTGGGGTTTGCAGACACAAACTCGACCTGAACCTTTTCTCCCTGGCCGCTGGCGTTGCGACCAAAGACGGTACCCTGACTGAGAATGTCGGAAACGATTTCAGCGCTGGAAGCACCCGCAAGAAACACATTGATAAAGCCTGGCCCGGCAATCTCGACCTTGTCGATCAGGGTATTTTCCGGAATCGCGGCAATGATCTGTTCGGCCATGGTACGGGGTGGTTGGCCGCAGGGTTTGGCCAGAGTCAGGGCAACGTTGCTGGCCAGGTCACCGTGGGATTTGTCACGGGTATTGTCGACCATGATGCGCACCGGGTGTTGCTCGGGAATAACGCCGCTGGACTTCAACTGGCTAACAGCCTGGTTCAGTAACTCGGCAACCTGATCTTTCATTGTGTACGAAACTCCCGTTTATAACGTAGGCGGAACTGAGGGCGCTCACCCGGCTGGGCGGTGGAGGCGATTTGAATGTTGGGCATTATCCATGAAACCCCGGCCGGACTCCACCGCTGCTGGTGTTGTCACCATGAGTCGCCGGGCAGACAACTCGTTTGGGTTGGCTGAGTGGCATTGGTCCGCAACGGCCACCGGGCGAGCTCCTGAGGGGTCGGCGTAAATCCGTCCCTGGAGCCTAGGCCGCAGCATCCCTGCTGCGGACTACCCCTCAGGAGCTCACCCGGCAGCCGCTGCTTGTCTTCTCAGTGAATTCAAAAAAATTGAGTTACATCAGGTCAATCGGGTCTATGTCCAGATGCCAGGTCAGGTGACGTTGTTGGCGCGGGTAGTCAGCGACCAGCGGTTGCAGTGCAGAGTGCAATCGGCTGCGCTGGTGGCTTTGCACCAGCAGGGTGAAACGGTGCTTCCCGGCTCGGCGTGAGAGCAGCGCTGGTAACGGACCAAAGACACGAATGCCGGGTTCAGCCAGTAGCCGCTGTGCCATTTCCTTCAGAAGTTGCTCGGCTCGTTGCGGGTAGGCGCTGTCGCTGCGCAGACAGGCGAGGAAGCCAAAGGGGGGCAGCCCTGAGCGTTGACGTTCAGCCAATAGTTGAGTGGCGAACGCGGGGTAGTCCTGTTCCAGCAAAGGGGTAAAAAAGGGGTGGTCCGGATGGAAGGTTTGCAGCACGACTTCGCCGGCCAGATCGCCCCGACCGGACCGGCCGGATACTTGTACCAGAAGTTGCCCCATACGCTCACGAGCCCGGAAGTCGGCACTGAACAGGCCTGCGTCCATGTCGATGATGCCCACCAGGGTAACGCGCTCGAAATGGTGGCCTTTGGCCAGCATTTGGGTGCCCACCAGAATGGCAGGGCCTTTGGCCTGGGCGCGACTGAGCTGTTGTTCCAGGTCGCGCGCGTTGGCGACCGAGTCGCGGTCGAAGCGAATGATGGGGGTGTCCGGAAACCAGGACGCCAGTGCTTCTTCGGCTCTTTCCGTGCCCGCTCCCAGGGGCGTCAGGTCGGTTGAGCCGCAGTCGGGGCATTGCTGGTGCGGTTGCTCCTGGTGACCACAGTGATGGCACAGCATCTGGTGGCGACCCCGGTGGTAGGTCAGTCGAGCGTCGCAGAAGGGGCAGTCCGACATCCAGCCGCACTGGCGGCAGAACCAGGAAGGTGCATAGCCACGCCGATTCAAAAACAGCAATACCTGGTTGCCGCCTTCAAGGTGCTGGCGAACCCTGTGCAACAGGCGCTCCGAAACACCGTGCTCCTGTTTCTGCTTGCGCATGTCGATGGTTTCCAGCCGCGCCCGTTTTTGCCCCTGGGCACGTTGCTGCAACTGCTGATGCTGATAGCGGCCCTGCTGCGCGTTGTGCAGAGATTCCAGCGACGGCGTCGCCGAACCCAGCATGACCGGAATGTTCAGCAGGCGGGCACGGTAGATAGCCAGATCCCGGGCGTGGTAGCGCAAGGTGTCCTGTTGTTTGTATGAGGCATCGTGTTCTTCGTCGACGACGATCAGACCGAGATCCGGAATCGGCGTCAGCACGGCCGAGCGTGTGCCCAGAATAATGCTCGCCTCGCCAGCCTGTGCCCGCAACCAGGCATTGGTGCGCTGTTTGTCGGTCAGACCGCTGTGCAGGGCCACCAGGCTATCCTGAAAACGTTGCTGGAACCGAGTCAGGGTTTGTGGGGTCAGGCCGATTTCAGGTACCAGCACCAATACGCGTTTGCCCCGGGCTAACGTGCGTTGCATGGCTTGCAGGTAAACCTCGGTTTTACCGCTTCCTGTTACCCCTTCCAGTAACTGAACCGCAAAATCGGTGACGGGCAATTTTTTCAGAGCTGCTGCCTGGTCCTTATTCAAGACCAGAGCCTCCTGGCGCAGTTGACCTTTTGGAACCCCGGGTACCAGGTGCGCCGGTCGCTGTTTTAACAAGCGCTTGTCGATCAGGCCTTTCCAGTGCGTGCGCTCCATGCCCCTGGCTCGCAGCAAAGCGGGCGTGCTTGGTTGGTTGTCCTTGTCAAGCGTTTGCAACAAGGCCAGCGCTTCTCTCTGGCGGCGACCTTTTAGTTTGTCGGAGTCCAAATGCCGGCCAGCGACGGTGAGTTCCAGCACGGGTTCGTCATTCAGTTGCGCTGTGTCGCCACTGCGTAGAGCGGCCGGTAAGGCAAGCATATAGGCCGGGTGGACGTCGTATAAATAGTAGCGGCTGACCCATTGAGCCAGTTGCTGAACATCGGTACTGAGCAATGGCGAGGCATCCAGAACCCGCAGGATGCTTTTCAGGTTATCGCCGTCATCGGTGCTTGCAGGCCGAACGCTGGTCACCACACCCACTACCTGCCGGGAGCGTAATGGCACCAGACACCGACAGCCGGGTTCCGGTGTTTGGCCAGGCTCAATCCGGTAACTTAACGGACCTTTGAAAGGCCCTGGAACGGCTATGTCAGCGATACTTGGCAGGTATTCAGAAGTGGTTGTCAATCGATCAGACTCTGGTATGATTGCGCTCCCATTTTTGGGGCATTGGTCATGCATAGTTGCTTGTTTGCGGTTACCGCTCAGGCAGCAAGCTGCAGGCATTGTGCCCTGAAGCTGTTTCTTTCGTCAAAGTGCGGTGCCCGGCAATCAAGATCGGGTGGCGGCACAATAGAGGTGACCCATGAAAGCTGATATACATCCGAACTATCTGGAACTGACGGCCAACTGCTCCTGCGGTAACGTCATTAAGACTCGCTCCACCCGTGGCGGTGAAATGCACCTCGACGTTTGCTCGGCTTGTCACCCGTTTTATACTGGCAAGCAGAAGATTGTTGACTCTGGCGGCCGTATCGATCGCTTCAAGTCTCGTTTTTCTGCACGCAAGATCGGCAAATAAGTACAATTTGTCGGTTTAAGCGCATTGCACTGAAAAAGCCCGGCTCTGCCGGGCTTTTTTGTTTGTGGCCGTTGCTGAGCCGGAATTCTGCGATTTCTTGCATGGTCAGCAAGACTGTCGTGCACTATCCTCTATCCCGATTGCTTGAGCGACCCGAGGCGCTTCGTTATGCTTTGCGGGCTTTCCTACCTATCTGCACAATAATAATGGACACCGATCATGTCAGACGAGTTAAAGCGCGACGCGCTTGAATACCACGCCATGCCCCGCCCGGGTAAGCTCAGTATCGAAATAACCACACCCGCTGAAACCTCACGGCACCTGTCTCTGGCCTACAGCCCGGGCGTGGCTGAGCCGGTGCGTGCAATCGCGGAAGATCCGGAAAACGCCTTTAAATACACTATGAAGGGGAATCTGGTAGCCGTTATTTCCAACGGCACTGCCATTCTTGGCCTGGGCAATCTGGGGTCACTGGCCAGCAAGCCAGTCATGGAAGGCAAGGCTTTGTTGTTCAAACGATTTGCCAACATCGATTCCATCGACATTGAGCTCGATACAGAAAATGTGGATGAAATCGTTATGGCGGTCTCGCTGATGGCCGAGACCTTTGGCGGTATTAATCTGGAAGACATCAAAGCACCGGAGTGTTTTGAGGTGGAACGCCGGTTGATCGAAAAGTGCAAAGTTCCCATCTTTCACGATGATCAGCATGGCACAGCCATCGTAACGGTTGCCGGAATGCTCAACGCCCTCGAAATACAAGGCAAATCGCTGTCCACCGCCAAGTTGGTTGTGTTGGGTGCCGGTGCTGCCGCCATTTCCTGCTCCCGTTTGCTGGTATCGGCGGGCCTGCCTCTTGAAAATTTGCTGATGATCGACCGCAAAGGCGTGATTCATGCGGGGCGTGACGATCTGAATCAATACAAGCGTGAGTTCGCCAATCCGGTGACTGACGCCCGAACGCTGGATGATGCCATTGAGGGTGCTGATATGTTTTTGGGTCTTTCGGGCCCCGACATGCTCAGTGCTGAACAGTTAAAACGCATGGCTCCAAATCCTATCGTTTTTGCTTGTGCCAACCCGGATCCCGAAATTAAGCCTGAGCTGGCTCTGGCTACCCGCGATGACCTGATCATGGCAACAGGTCGGTCCGACTACCCAAACCAGGTCAATAACGTACTTGGTTTCCCCTTTGTATTCCGGGGGGCGTTGGATGTGCGTGCTACAGCTATTAATGAAGAGATGAAACTGGCGGCAGCCTATGCGATTAAAGAGCTTGCACGTGAAGAGGTGTTGCCGGAAGTAGTGGCCGCTTACGGTGGTGAGCAATGGTCCTTCGGACGCAATTATATCATCCCCAAGGCTCTGGATTCGCGGTTGCTGAACCGGGTTGCCGGTGCAGTGGCTCGTGCAGCAGTGGAGACCGGTGTTGCCCGGTTGCCATTGCCGGATGAGTACAAGCTGTGAAACCGTGTCGTTAACGACAATGTGCTATAAACTAAAAAGGCCCCTCAAGGGGCCTTTTTTATTGGTTTCTGGTGACAAAAGCACTTCAGAAAAGCATTTCCGGTGAAATGGCTTCGCCGCCTGAGTTGTTGTCGTTGCCGTCAGATGAAAAGTCGATGGTGACATCTTCCCGGCTAACTTCAGTCGGTGCTGTGCCTTCTCTGAAAATTTCGAACACAGCATTTGATTGGTTGGGCCGGGCTAGCAAGCCAGTTGCCGGATCTATGCGGATACGCTCAATTCCAACTGGCTGCGACAGGGTGTTACTGCCCTGGCCTGCCAGCGCCGCTTGCATGAACGTAATCCAGGCGGGCAAGGCAGCCTTACCACCAAATTCAGCTTGGCCTAGGCCCCGGTTATCGTCAAAGCCGATCCAGGCCGCGGTCACTACATCTCCGTTGTAACCGCTGAACCAGGCGTCAACCGCATTATTGGTTGTTCCCGTTTTGCCGGCCAAATCGTCCCGGCCCATGGTCGAGTAAGCCACGCGACCGGTGCCGCGGCGAACCACATCTTTTAGCATGGAGTCCATCAGATAAGCGGTTTGCTCCGACATAACCTGAGGTGCATAGCGCGGTTGCAGAGGCCCGACGGGCGATTCAGTGGCAGAGTCGTCTTCGATATTCAGTGTAATGGGGGCGACATTTACGGCTACTGACGCTGCCTGCCCATCAGTGGGCTCTTCAGAAGACTCTAGTTCAAAGGGGCGGGGTGTCTCGGGGCAGTTCTTGCAAACCACTGTGGGATTGGAATCAAAGATGATGTTGCCATTGGCGTCGGTGATGCTGTCAATAAAGTAGGGCTCCACCAGGTACCCGCCGTTGGCAAACACAGCATAGGCCCGGGCAATGTTCATAGGCGATGCTGCAGTGCTGCCCAGAACCAGGGTCATATCGCGCGGCAGCGCATTTTGGTCAAAACCGAATCGCTCGGCATATTGGCGGGCATAGTCGACGCCGATATCCTCGAGGATGCGGATGCCTGATAAGTTGCGGGACTGATACAGTGCCTGACGCAAGGGAATCGGCCCCAGGTAGCGGTCGCCTGAATTACGCGGTCGCCAGACATCCTCCAGTAGAGAGTCTGAGCGCACAATGGGTGCGTCGTTAACAATACTGGCAGGAGTGAAGCCCTTGTCCAGTGCAGCGGCATACACGAAGGGCTTGAACACAGACCCCGGTTGACGGCTGGACTGCACGGCCCGGTTATACTTGGACAGTAGAAAATCAAAACCGCCAACCAGGGCGTTCACACTACCGTCAGAGGGGTCCAGTGACACCATGGCCCCCTGTGCCCAGGGTACCTGAGTCAGCTGCCATTGCCCGTCGGTTTGAACGACACGCACCAGATCGCCAGGCTCGGCGATATCTGCAGCCGCTTCCGGGATGGGGCCCATGCTGTCTTCAGTGATGTAGGGGCGCGCCCATTCGAGTTGGGTAAGTGGGATGTCGACAGGTTCACTGCCGCGTGGCATGACACGCAATGCGTCCTCTGTCGTGGCGACTACCACGGCTGGTGTCAGCCCGCCGTAGCGCGGTGTTCTGTCTATCAACTCACGCCAGCGTGCCAGGGCGTCTTCCTCTGACAGGCCTTCAGCATCGTAGTGATCTTCGGGGCCGTGGTAGCCATGACGACGACTGTAATCAGTCAGGGCCTGACGTATCCCCTGATTGGCGGCGGCTTGCAGGCGAGTGTTCACCGTCGTGTGTACGGTGTAGCCATCGGTGTAGGCGGCTTCGCCGTAGTGCTGAACCATATGGTCGCGCACCATTTCTGCCAGATAAGAGGCGTCGATCTGGGGGCGGTTTCCGCTGAGACCTGCTGTAAGCGGTGACTGAACAGCCGCCTCGTAGGTTGCCCTGGGTATGAAATTCAACTCCGCCATTCGGCCCAGAACCATGTCGCGACGTCGCTTGGCCCTGTCCGGGTTGATCAGTGGGTTCGCGGCTGAAGGGGCCTGGTGCAAACCGGCGATCATCGCTAGCTCGGGTAGAGTGAGATCATTGACGTCCCGGCCATAGTAGACATCAGCTGCGGCCTGAATGCCGTATGCTCGGTAACCCAGAAAATGTTTGTTTGCATAAAGCTCAAAGATCTCCTGCTTGCTGAGTTCCCGTTCCATCTGAAAGGCGAGCAAAATCTCAGTAAATTTGCGGGTAATGGTCTTTTCACGGGTCAGAAAGAAGTTTCTGGCAACTTGTTGCGTCAGAGTCGAGCCGCCAGGGCCGTCAGTTTCCCCGGTCATTAGCACGGTCAGTACCGCCCGGGTGAACCCGGAAGGATCTACGCCCAGGTGTTCCTCGAAATGCTGATCCTCAATCGCGACCAGTGCTTTGACGAATAATGGTGGAATCTCGTCGAACTGAATCGGATTACGACGCTGTTCGCCAAACTCGGCAATCAGCTCGTTGTTGGCGCTAACGACACGCATGGGAGTTTGCAGCTGAATGTCCCGTAAAGTCTGTACGTCAGGTAAAGACGGGCTAAGATACAGATAGACACTGGCTGAAATGAGAACCAGGGCACAAATCAAAGAGAAGAATGCCCACAGAATAACGCCTGTTGATTTGACCAAATACTTCATGTTTTCCCAGTTAAATGAAGGGGTTAGCTGAAAACCGCCGAAAAAGGCAGCCATTATAGTCAGAAATGATGCTTTTTATACATTGCGGATTGGTCTATTGTGTTATGTAATACTTAATGTAAAACCTATAAAACGTTCGTAAGTGCGTGTCGTTCAAGGGAAACATTCGTGGCCTCGCTATTCAAAAAGAAGCAAAAAAGGCTGTTGGGCATCGACATCAGCTCCACCTCTGTCAAGTTGATGGAGCTGAGTCAGTTGTCCAATGGGTACCGAGTAGAAGCTTACGCTGTTGAGCCTCTGCCTGAAAATGCCGTTGTTGAAAAAAATATCAACGACATTGAAGGGGTGGGGGAAGCCATCAGCAAGCTTGTTACAAAGTCGCGCTCCAAGCTGAAACAGGCTGCTGTGGCGGTGTCCGGCTCTTCTGTGATTACCAAGTCGATACAAATGACGTCTGGGTTGTCTGATGAAGAGATGGAAAACCAGATCCAGGTAGAAGCGGACCAATACATTCCATACCCGCTGGACGAGGTAGCGATCGATTTCGATGTGGTCGGGCCGTCAGAAAAAGGCGATGGCCTGGTTGATGTGCTATTGGCAGCTTGCCGGCGTGAAAACGTTGAGCTGAGGGAAGATGCGCTGGAGTTGGGCGGATTGGAATCCCGTGCTGTCGATGTGGAGGCCTTTTCTCTGGAGAGGGCCTTTCAGCTCCTGATTCCAGAACTCGAACCCTCTGAAGATGGCCTGACCGTCGCTGTGGTGGACATAGGTCACACGATGACAACGCTCAGCGTGCTTAATGACGGTAAAACAATCTACACTCGCGAGCAGCTCTTTGGCGGCAAGCAATTGACCGAAGAGATCATGCGCCGTTATGGCATGACTCAGGCTGAAGCCGGGCTTGCCAAAAAACAGGGTGGATTGCCGGATGATTATGCCAGTGAAGTGCTAGAGCCCTTTAAAGAAGCTGTCGTCCAACAGGTTACCCGGTCTCTTCAATTTTTCTTTGCTGCGTCCCCTTATAACGATGTCGACTATATTTTGTTGGCAGGCGGGACAGCATCGATCCCGGGGCTGGCGCAGATGGTTAAGGAAAAGATCGGAACCAACACCATGGTTGCGAACCCCTTTGCCAGTATGACCCTGTCGAATAAGGTAAATGCCAGCAATCTGACCAATGACGCACCGGCCCTGATGATTGCCTGCGGTCTGGCATTGAGGAGTTTCGAACGTGGCAAATATTGATTTAAGGCCCTGGCGCGAAGAGCGCCGCAAAGAGCGTCAGAAGCAGTTCATTCTTATTCTGATGCTGGTGGTTGTTGCCGCCGGCGCAGCAGGCTGGAGCTGGGATCAACAAGTGGCGAGCCAGATTGCATTCCAGGATCAGCGTAATACCTTCCTGGAGCGTCGCATAAGCGATCTGGATCAGAAGATTGTTGAAATTCAGTCGTTGCGCGAACAGCGAGAGCAGCTGGTTGAGCGGATGGAAGTGATTCAAAGTCTACAGGGCGACCGGCCTATTATCGTGCATCTGTTTGATGAAATGGTTAAAGCGACACCTGAAGGGGTGTATTTCAACAGCATGACCAGCCAGGGCACGACGATCAATATTATCGGTAATGCAGATCGCCCGCTGAGCATTTCTGATTTTTTGCGGAACCTTGATCGTTCAGCCTGGTTTCAAAATGCATTTTTGATCAACGTTCAATCGGTAACTGACGGTGCTGAAGTTATAGGTAATACCTTCAGTATCCGGGTAGAGCGAGCAAACCCGAATGAGGAGTCTTCATCATGACCTTTCAGGAGTTTGCTGACGGCTTTCGCCGGTTCGACTACAACAACCCTGATTTTGAAAATATGGGGTCTTGGCCGCTCGGGATAAAGCTAGTCATGCTGCTTTTACTGGCTAGCGCCATTGTCTTTGGTTTTTATTGGTTTGCGATTAAGGACTCCTATGCCGAGTTAGAGCGGGACACCGCGCGGGAGCCAAACCTGAAACAGGAGTACCAATCGAAAGCCTTTCGAGTGGCGAACCTGGATTCGTTCAAAGCCCAACTGGCAGAAATGGAAGAATCTTTCGGTGCGTTGTTGAATCAGCTACCGGACGAAACCGAAATGCCCGGTTTGCTGGACGATATAAGTACGACTGGGACGCAGAGCGGCTTGGAAATCGACCGTATTACGCCTAACAGCGATGTCGTCCGTGAGTTCTACATCGAAACGCCGATAGCCATTCAAGTTCGTGGCACCTATCACGAAATGGGTACATTCGTGAGCGCCATGTCTGCGATTCCACGTATTGTTACGCTGCATGATTTCTCGATGAACGCGTCGTCAAATAGACAGGGCGGTGGAAACACAAGCGCCGATCAGGAATCTCCACTATCGATGACCATAAATGCCCGAACCTATCGTTACAACCCAGGAGGTGCACAGTGAGAATCAGTGTTTACCTGATTGTGTTGTCTGGGATTGTTTTGGCGGGATGTGTGCAGGAAGACCCGCTTGTCGATTTGCGCGATTATGTGGCAGAAATAGATGCCCGGCCGAGCGGAACTATTCCGCCGCCGCCTGAATTCGCAGCATTTGAGTTTGTATCGTATACCGCTAGCGGAGAACGTTCACCCTTTGAAGCACCCCGGCCATTAGATTTGGAGGTCGATGAAGCGGAAGTGCCTCGCAGTAACGTGCGGCCCGACCCGGATCGGGTTCCTGAGTTTCTAGAGACTTACCGGGTCGAAAATTTAGCGATGGTAGGTACTTTGGCTGGTCTCCAGGAGGGCGATCTTTGGGGGCTTATCCGTGACGGTGATGGTGAGATACATCGGGTTAGGGTCGGGAACTATATGGGTCGCAACCATGGCGAAATTATCAGTATCAGCGAAACGCAAATAGATTTAATCGAAATCGTACCGTCGGGTCAGGACAACTGGGTTGAGCGACCCAGGGCTATAGTTCTCTCGGGTCTCGACAATTAAGGCTGGGAGAGCGATAAGGTGAAACCAATGAATTTGAAAACCGTTTTTAAGAAATACACATTACCGCTGGTCCTGATAGCCTGGTGCAGCAGCGCTCTGGCCGTGTCATTGACCGATTTCCAGGCCTTGGCTTTGTCGGGTGATCGAACTCAGCTTGAGCTGACGTTTGACGGCCCTGCACCGACGCCAAGGGGTTACAGTATTGAGAATCCGGCAAGAATTTCACTGGATTTTCGGGATACAGACAGCTTGCTGGACAGTCGCTATATTCAGATTGGCACGGGCAATACCCGAAATGCAGCCATCGTTTCCTCGGGAGGGCGTACCCGTATCGTGCTAAGTCTGTCCTCTCTGGTGCCATATGCCACTGCGGTGTCAGGAAATACTGTTCAAATTGTTGTTGGAGAAGGTGCCCAAGATGTATTGGGTTCTGATTCAGGCCCTTCGAGCAGTTCCGCACAATCTGCCTCATCGTCTGTAGCCGAGGCACAGCCTGCGACCGGGTCGACAAGTTCCACAGTTACTCGCCCGACGCAGGTGGCCAATGACAGCCGCTCCGAGCTGTTGAATGTTGATTTTAGGCGCTCTGAAGAAGGTACCGGGCAGGTAATTCTTGAGTTTTCGAACAGTAACGCCCGTACTGACATTATTGAGCGAGGCGGATCCATCGTCGTTGAGTTAGAAGATTTTGAAGTCCCGAGAGAGCTACGTCGTCGTTTGGATGTAGTCGATTTCGCGACGTCAGTGCATTACATAAACGTTTACCGTGAGGACCAGAACGGAATTGTTGAGTTAGAGCTAGATGGCGCGTTCGATTACCTTGCCTATCAGACTGACAACCGAATGACAATTGACGTTCAGACGGTCACACCAGCAGAAGCCCAGGCCCGTCAGGAAGCGCAGTTTCCGTACAGTGGAGACCGGCTGTCACTCAGCTTTCAGGACATTGAGGTTCGTAACGTATTGCAGTTGATTGCTGACTATGTTGGTCTCAATCTGGTCGCGTCGGATTCTATATCTGGAAACATCACATTGCGTTTACAAAACGTTCCTTGGGATCAGGCCCTGGATCTTGTGTTAAAGACAAAGGGGCTTGACAAGCGACAGACCGGCAATGTTCTGTTGGTGGGTCCTGCTCAGGAAATCGCAGAACGCGAACGACTTGAGCTTGAATCGCAACAGCAGGCGGAGCAATTGGCGCCACTGGTCACTGAGTTTGTTCAAATAAATTATGCTCGGGCAGCTGATATTCTCGAAGTGCTGAGAACGGGTGCCGGGGGGGCGGGAGCTGATTCTGAAACGACTACTGCAGAAGACGGTACTGTGACTACAACGGAGCAAAGCTCATCGTCTTCTGGCTTCCTGTCTCGCAGAGGTACAGCATCGGCAGATACCCGAACCAATACGCTGATTATTCGAGATACCGCCGGTAACCTTGACCGTATCCGGGAAGCCATTCAGATATTTGACCGTCCGGTGCGGCAGGTGTTAATTGAAGCGCGGGTTGTTGCAGCTCGTACTTCTGTGGGTAAAGAGCTTGGTATTCGCTGGGGTGGTAATGTTAACTCTGGAGGAAACTTTCCACCTGTGGTGGCTTCGGGTTCTTTGGATTCTACGAGCAGCATTGGTAGTGATTTGCAAAATTCTGGTGGTACTTCTTATACCCAGTCCTACCCAGAAGCATTGGCAGTCAACCTGCCGGCCGGTGGTAACGCTAGTTCCTTCGCGATTGGGGTCGCCGCTTTTGACTATGCGCTGGATCTTGAGTTGTCGGCACTTGAAACTCGTGGCTCTGCGGAAGTCGTGTCACAGCCTAAAATCGTGACCTCAGACGGACAAGAAGCCTATATAATTTCCGGTCAGTCTATTCCATTCCAGGGCGCTGAAGGCGAAACTATCTTCCGTGATGCTGGTTTGTCATTGCGTGTAACCCCTCAGATAACTCCGGATAATCGAGTCGTATTGGATCTTGTGGTAACGCAGGATTCTCTGGCCGCGGGTGGTAACGCCATCGACACGAACTCCGTGACGACGCAGGTACTCGTTAATAATGGGGATACCCTGGTGTTAGGTGGCGTCTATCGTACTGAAAGCGTGACTACGATAGATAAAACCCCACTGTTGGGTGACTTGCCAGTGCTTGGTACCCTGTTCAGGCGGACCAGTTCGTCTGAAGAAAAAACTGAATTGTTGATCTTTATTACGCCTAAGTTGGTGCAAGAAGGATTGGCCTCTAACTGATGTGAATTGATGTCGTCTGGAAGAGTCATTTTGATCGGGCCGATGGGCGCTGGCAAAAGCACCATCGGCCGTTTGCTGTCTGAGCATCTGGGATTGGATTTCGTCGATTCCGACAAAGAGATTGAAGAGCGCTCCGGAGCCAATATTCCCTGGATTTTTGATCTGGAGGGTGAGGCCGGTTTTCGGGATCGGGAAAGTCAGGTGCTGGCTGATCTGGCAATGGAGTCGCCTCAGGTTTTGGCAACTGGTGGCGGCGCGATCCTCAGAGAGCAAAACCGATCTCTGTTGCGGTCTGCTGGCGTTGTCGTTTACCTGAAAACATCAGTCGCACAGCAGTTGGTGCGCACTGCCAAAGACCGAAATCGCCCTTTGTTACAAAACTCCAACCCCCGTCTGGTGCTCAAGCAGATGGCGCAACTGCGCAATCCTTTATATGAAGCAACCGCGCACATTATGGTTGATACCAATGGCCACGGTACGAGATCTGTAGTGCGAGATATTCTTCGTCAATTAAAAGCTCTGGATACTGCTTATGAAACTAACCGTTGAACTGGGTGATCGTAGCTACCCCATTTTGATTCAGCCCCACGCCTTGCAAGATGTCGCAGTCTGGGATGACTGTGTGGCACATGCTGAGGTAGTTGTTGTGACGAACGACGTGGTCGCACCTCTGTATCTGGACGCGCTTAAAGCGGGCCTGGCTCGGCCAGGTCGGCGCTTGCTTACCCTGGTTTTACCCGACGGCGAAGCTCATAAGAACCAATCAACATTGACCCTCATTTACGATTTCCTGTTAGAGAACAATCTTAGTCGTAAGGCGGTGTTGGTCGCGCTGGGTGGTGGTGTCGTTGGGGATATGACCGGGTTTGCAGCCGCGACATACCAACGCGGGATCGATTTTATTCAGGTTCCGACGACCTTATTGTCCCAGGTCGATTCATCTGTCGGTGGTAAAACGGGTATAAACCATCCGCTGGGCAAGAACATGATCGGTGCTTTTAAGCAGCCAGTAGCTGTGATTATTGATTCAACCGTTCTGTGCACACTTCCGGCTCGGGAGCTTTCTGCCGGCCTGGCTGAGGTGATCAAGTACGGCCTGATCGGTGATGCCGATTTCTTTGAGTGGCTGGAACAGGGAATGCCCGCCCTTTTAGCGAATGATGCAACCGCCGTCAGCGAAGCGGTCTATCGTTCCTGCGAGTCAAAAGCGCGCATCGTGGCAGCCGATGAAATGGAGCAGGGCGTTCGCGCAACATTAAATCTGGGTCATACGTTCGGACATGCCATCGAAGCTGAAATGGGGTATGGCGCCTGGCTGCATGGGGAAGCAGTGGGTGCGGGTATGGCTATGGCTTGTGCTATGAGTCAGCGCCTCGGTTGGATCTCAGACGATGTCGTAACCCGTGCCTTGACGCTGATCACTCAGGCAGGCCTGCCTGTCGAGGTCCCATCGAAAATGACACCCTCGGCTTTTTTGAAACATATGGCTCGGGATAAAAAAGTGGAGTCGGGTCAGCTACGACTGGTGCTGTTGACTGATCTCGGTAAAGCGGTGGTAACCGGCGACTTTTCCCCTGACGTGCTCGAGCAAACACTGCAAGAGGCTTGCGCCAGAGTTGCCTGATCGATCATGGCAGGTTTGTAAGAGATGCGGTTGTTCGGGCTTTACAAAGTCGCTGGACAGTGCTGAAGTGAGTCGGTTTAATGAAGGAACGTTCACGACCGGTACCCTTTATGCAGGATATGCCCGATCAAACCCAGCGTATGCTCGACTATTACGGGTTGGCGCGAGATCCGTTCGGCGAGGATGTTGATTCAACCGTATTCAGCGGCGTCGCTGAACGCTCTGATACCGTGGAGCAACTCAAACACCTGCTGACATTCAGCCCGCAGGATTGTCTGCTCATGGCGCCGGCCGAGGGCGGTAAGCGGCACCTGGCTCGAGAAGTCCTCAGGCGCTTTGACGACGAGTGGCGTGTCGCCTGGCTGGATGCTACTACTGCAAGCCAACTGGACGTCATTTGCCGGGAACTGATTGGTCAGCTTGGGCTCGGTTTGAGAGTCGACTCCGATACGGCATCCCTGTTTCGAAATATTGCCGAAGCCATTGCTCAGCGCACGGCAGACGGCGAAAATTTTCTGATGATTGTTGAGCACGCAGATCGCTGGACAACCGATGTACAGTCCTGGGTCCAGTCACTGCACACCCTGGCAACACAGCCGGATCTGCGTTTGCGTCAGTTGTGGATGGCAGAGTCGGCGACCGCCATCGAGCAGGCTGGAAACGATGAACTGTGGTTCGTATTGATACTTGAGCCCTTTACCGAAACCGATGCCGCCGGATACCTGCGTGACCGTTTTGCTGCCGCAGGGCATCTGGATGCGGTACCGATAGACACGCGAGACATTGCCCGTCTGAACGATCTGGCCCATGGGTTACCCGGGCACTTGAATCAGGTAGTGAGTGATTATCTGATTGCAGGTACCTTCAAGACGACTGAGCGCCGGCAGGGTTTTCCACTGACACATGTGATTGCTGGCTCTGCTGTTGTCACCCTGTTGGTGCTGGTGTTCCTCTACAGCCGGGGTGGGGATGAGCCGGCGCCGACCGTCTCCGGGACGGACACTGAGGTATCTTCTGCAAATTCTGAGGTGCAACAGCGTCTGGCCGAAGCTGTCGCCCGGGTTGAAGCGCGGCAGCAGAACAGTACTGAAAGCGGGGATGCTGTGACGACGCCAGAGGATCCCGCCGAATCAGAGTCTGCCCTGGCAATTGAACCGCCCAGTGTCCCCGATTCAGAACCTTCCGAAGTCGCACCAACCAGCGAACCTGAACCGGAAGAGGTTGCGCAGGTTCCAGGCCCTGCTCAGGAGCCTGCTCCACCGGAACCCGCGTCTACTCCTGTTCCTGCTGGATCGTCACTTCCCGGGTGGCTGGCTGATGCCAGCGACACCCAATATTCGCTGCAGTTATTGGGTGTACGAGATCGATCGGCTATCGTGCGACTGGTGCAGAACCAGGCGAATCCCGAGCAGTTTGGCATTGTAACTACTCAGTTAGACAATCGACCCTGGCATGTTTTGGTGTATGGTCTTTACCCGGATTCGGCGACGGCCAGAGCAGATATTCCCAACCTCCCTGATGATTTCTCAGATCAGTCTCCCTGGGCCAGAAATGTGGCTGATTTGAAAGCGACAGCTCGCTCAGGCAATTGATTTTCACGGTTTAAGTCGCTTCTTTCATCGAAGCGACTAATTTACCCTCATATTATACCGTTATTAATTGTGAAGTCGGTTTTGCTCAGTAGACTCAGCCGCAGATTCAGTCGTTCATGAGGTGGGTCGAAGGCTGGCAGCGTCCTTTTAGTGACTTGCCTTAAGAGCTGCCACGCAACCCTTTCTGAGCAGATCAGCATGAACTCCGGTGAAGCTAACCGTGACGGTACAAGACGCTATTAGTTCCTGTGCCCAGGCTGCCGGTGTTCCCCAGATAAGAAGAGAGTCACTATGAAACAGGGTCTCCACCGTTCAGACAGTTCACCACAGTCTGACCATCTCGATCGCCCCACCGGCCTCTACCAGCCTGATGAATTTCGCGATAACTGCGGTTTCGGGTTGATTGCTCATATGCAGGGTCAGGCCAGCCACGAGTTGTTGCAAACGGCCATCGAGTCGTTGACGTGCATGACCCACCGGGGTGGTATTGCCGCCGACGGAAAAACGGGTGATGGCTGCGGCTTATTGTTGCAAATGCCGGAAGCCTTCGTGCGTGAGCAAGCCGATACTCTGTTCCAAGCCGACCTGGGCGAGCATTACGCCATCGGCATGATCTTTTTGAGCGCGGAAAAAACCAGAGCCGCCTCAGGTCGCTCCGCGCTTGAAACCGCGTTAAGTAATGAAGGTTTGGAGTTGGTCGGATGGCGCACCGTGCCGACCGACACCCGGGTTTGTGGCCCCATGGCACTGGATTGCCTGCCTGTAATCGAGCAAGTGTTCATCAAAGCTGAGTCTGCTGAAGGCCTGGCGGTCAAACTGTATAGCGCTCGTCGCAAGGCGGAGCTGGCCATGCAGGACGATGATGAGTTTTACATCTGCTCACTGTCCGACACGGTTTTGTCTTATAAAGGGCTGGTCATGCCGGAAGACTTGCCGCGGTTCTATTTGGATCTGGCGAGTGAGACACTGGAAACTGGGATCTGCGTGTTCCACCAGCGCTTTTCCACCAACACCATGCCCAAATGGCCTCTTGCCCAGCCGTTTCGTCTGCTGGCGCACAACGGTGAAATTAACACCATTCAGGGGAACCGAAACTGGGCCCGCGCCCGGGCGAGTAAATTTGAGTCTCCTCATTTGCCGAATCTGGAAGAGCTGCAACCGGTGGTTAATACGACCGGTTCAGACTCCTCCAGCATGGACAACATGCTGGAATTGATGCTGCTCGGCGGTATGGATTTGTTCCGCGCCTGTCGAACCATGATTCCGCCAGCCTGGCATAACGTTGAAAACATCGACGGTGAACTAAAAGCGTTCTACGAATTCAATTCCATGCACATGGAGCCCTGGGATGGTCCAGCGGGTATTGTTCTGACCGACGGGCGTTATGCCGTGTGCATGCTTGACCGAAACGGCTTGCGCCCGGCGCGCTGGGTCATTACCAAGAACGGTTTTATCACGCTGGCCTCTGAAATTGGTACCTTCCAGTACAAGCCAGAAGACGTTGTAGCCAAAGGTCGGGTTGGGCCGGGCCGTATCGTTGCGGTTGATACCCATACGGGTGAGTTCCTGCAAACCGAGGAAATCGATAACCGTCTGAAGAAGACCCACCCTTATAAGGATTGGCTGAAAAACAACGCAGTGCGGTTGCGCAGTAAGTTGGAATTGGCTGAGGAAGTGGATGGCTCCTCCCTGTCTCCCGAGCAATTACTGGCTTACCAGAAAATGTTCCAGGTCTCCTTTGAGGAGCGCGACCAGGTCTTGCGACCCCTGGCTGAGAGTGGCCAGGAAGCTGTCGGTTCGATGGGTGACGACACCCCCATGGCCGTATTGTCCCAGCATATTCGACCGGTCACTGATTATTTTCGTCAGCAGTTTGCCCAGGTAACAAACCCACCGATCGATCCATTGCGTGAAGCCGTGGTCATGTCGCTGGAAACCTGTCTCGGGCCAGAGCGGAACCTGTTTGAGCCAACGCCGGACCACGCCAAGCGCCTGATTCTGACCTCTCCGGTGTTATCTCCGCTGAAGTTTCAGAATTTCTTGCATCAGGAAGCCCCGGAGTTTCGCCATCAGGTGTTGCCACTGGCTTACCCGGCTGACGGTGATCTGGAACAGGCACTGGATCGTTTGTGCAAGACAGCAGCAGAAGCCAGCCGCGAGGGCGTGAAGATTGTTGTGCTGTCGGACCGCGACCTCAAAGCCGGCCAACTGGTCATTCCAGCGGTCATGGCGACCGGGGCGGTGCATCACCATTTGGTAGATCACGGCTTGCGCTGCGACACCAACATTGTTCTTGATACCGGTGCCATTCGTGATCCGCACCAGATTGCCGTAGCCATCGGTTTTGGTGCCACAGCGGTATATCCATACCTGGTTTACGAAGTGCTTGATGACATGATTCGTACCAACGAACTGCAGGGTGACCCGCGTCAGTTGCACAAGAATTATCGCAAGGGCGTCAATAAGGGTCTGTTCAAAATCATGTCGAAGATGGGCATTTCGACCATCGCCTCCTACCGCGGCGCTCAGCTGTTTGAAGCGGTAGGGCTGGCTGACGAAGTGGTTGATTTATGCTTTAAAGGCGTGCCAAGCCGCATTCAGGGAGCCCGTTTCAGACACTTTCACGAAGAACTTCAGGCATTGGGTAAGACCGCATGGAAACCGCGCAAGTCGATCCAGCAGGGTGGTTACCTCAAATACGTACACGGTGGTGAGTATCACAGCTATAACCCGGATGTAGTGACCAGCCTGCAGGATGCGGTGCAGAATGGCGACGAGTCCCGCTATCGCGACTATGCCAATTACGTAAACAGCCGCCCGGTTGCGACCATTCGTGATCTGTTTGAATTGACGTCGGATCGAAAAGCGATACCCATGTCGGAAGTGGAGTCGGCCGAGGCCTTGTTCAAGCGCTTCGACTCTGCTGCTATGTCGCTCGGTGCCCTGTCGCCGGAAGCGCACGAGGCACTGGCCATTGCCATGAACGAACTGGGCGGTCGCAGCAACTCGGGCGAAGGCGGTGAAGACCCGAAACGATACGGCACCAACCGTCGTTCCAAGATCAAGCAGGTCGCTTCGGGTCGCTTCGGGGTAACCCCGGCCTACCTGATGAGTGCCGATGTCCTGCAAATTAAGGTGGCCCAGGGCGCCAAGCCCGGGGAGGGCGGTCAATTGCCCGGTGGCAAGGTCAATAAACTGATTGCCGAGCTGCGCTTTTCCGTGCCAGGGGTGACGCTGATTTCACCGCCTCCACACCACGATATCTACTCAATTGAAGACTTGGCACAGCTGATTTTCGACCTGAAGGAAATCAACCCGGATGCGCTGGTCTCAGTGAAACTGGTATCCGAGCCCGGCGTGGGCACCATTGCCGCCGGGGTCGCCAAAGCCTACGCTGACCTCATTACGATTTCCGGTTACGACGGTGGTACGGCCGCCAGTCCGTTGACTTCAATCAAACACGCAGGCTCGCCCTGGGAGTTGGGCCTGGCTGAGGTGCAACAAACGCTGCGCGGCAACGATCTGCGCGGCAAGATACGTCTGCAGACGGATGGCGGGCTCAAGACCGGGCTGGACGTGATCAAGGCTGCGTTGCTGGGCGCTGAGAGTTATGGCTTTGGTACCGCTCCCATGGTTGCCCTGGGCTGTAAATACCTGCGCATTTGTCACCTGAACAACTGCGCAACCGGTGTGGCAACGCAAGACGATCATCTGCGTGATCAGCACTTCCGTGGCACGGTTGAAATGGTGAAAAACTATTTTCGGTTTGTGGCTGAAGAGGTGCGTGAGCACCTGGCTATGCTCGGTTATCGCAGCCTCAGTGAAGTGATCGGACGCAGCGATCTGATTACCGTAAAAAAAGGTCAGACCGACAAGCAAAACTGTCTGGATCTGTCGAATATTCTGTTCAGTGATCAGGTTCCAGCCGACAAACCGCAGCAGTGTGAAATTGAACGTAACGTCCCGTTTGATAAAGGCACCAAGCAGCGTGAGATTTTCGATGCCATTTTGCCAGCCATCGAAAACAAGACCGGTGGCGAATTCGAATTCAGTATTGGCAACTGCGACCGCTCGATCGGCGCCCGCGCTTCGGGTGAGATCGCCAAGCGGTATGGCAACCAGGGCATGAGTGACCGGCCCATCACGTTGAACCTGTCGGGCATTGCCGGGCAGAGTTTCGGGGTGTGGAACGCTGGTGGTTTGAACCTGGTTCTTGATGGCGATGCCAACGACTACGTTGGCAAAGGCATGACCGGTGGCAAGATTGCCATTCGGCCGCCAAAAGGCAGTGCTTTTGAAACACAGAAAACCTCCATCATGGGCAACACCTGCCTGTACGGTGCTACTGGCGGTACGCTGTTCGCGGCCGGTTCAGCCGGTGAACGCTTTGCCGTACGAAACTCCGGTTGCGTCGCGGTGATTGAAGGCGCGGGTGATCATTGTTGTGAGTACATGACCGGCGGTATGGTCGCTGTACTGGGGTATGTGGGCGGTAACTTCGGCGCGGGTATGACCGGCGGCTTTGCTTATGTCCTGGATCTGGAAAATACCTTCCCGGACAAGTACAACCGTGAACTGGTGGATATTCATCGCATTGGCACCGAGAGCATGGAAACCTACCGTGACCACCTGTTTGGTGTCATCGGTCGATTTGTTGACGACACAAAGAGCGCCTGGGGCGCAGAGCTGCTGGACAACTACGACGACTACGTCAGCCGGTTCTGGCTGGTGAAGCCAAAAGCCGCCAGCTTGTCCGATTTGTTGTCCAACACACGGGCCCGCCCCGAGTAACCCCGACGGAGAATGGTGATGACACAGCGTTTGAACAACGATTTTCAGTTTGTCGATGTCGGCCGTCGCGAGCCTGCCAAGAAAGACATCCATACCCGCAAACATGAGTTTGTGGAGATCTACGAACCTTTTGGTCAGAAACAGGCGGCCGAACAATCGCACCGCTGCCTGGAATGTGGCAACCCCTACTGCGAATGGAAGTGCCCGGTGCACAATTTCATTCCCAACTGGCTGAAGCTGGTTAGCGAGGGCAACGTGCTGGAGGCGGTTGAGATGTGCCACCAGACCAACTCCCTACCCGAAGTCTGTGGCCGGGTGTGCCCGCAGGATCGCCTCTGCGAGGGTGCCTGCACGCTTAATGATGGCTTTGGCGCGGTCACCATCGGTAACGCTGAAAAATACATTACCGACACCGCCTTTGCCATGGGTTGGAAGCCGGACCTGTCGAAGGTTACTCAGACCAGCAAGAAGGTCGCCGTCATCGGAGCTGGCCCCGCTGGGCTGGGCTGTGCCGATGTGCTGGCACGCAATGGCGTCAAGGCTGTGGTGTTCGACAAATACCCGGAAATCGGTGGCCTGCTGACCTTCGGTATTCCCGAATTCAAGCTGGAGAAGTCGATCATGGCCAAGCGCCGTGATGTCTTTGAAGACATGGGCATCGAATTCCGTCTGAACACCGAAATCGGTGTCGACATTGAATTCGACCAGCTTCTGGCTGACTACGACGCTGTTTTTATGGGCATGGGTACCTACAAGTACATGAAGGGCGGCTTCCCGGGCGAAGAGCTGGAGGGCGTTCACGAAGCCCTGCCGTTCCTGGTGTCCAACGTCAACCACACCAAGGGTTGGGAGAAAGACCCCGCCGACTTCATCAACCTGCAAGGCAAGCGGGTCGTCGTGCTCGGTGGCGGTGATACTGCCATGGACTGTAACCGCACCTCGATTCGCCAGCAGGCCGCAAAGGTGATTTGCGCCTACCGCCGCGATGAAGCCAACATGCCCGGTTCACGCCGCGAAGTCGCCAATGCCAAGGAAGAGGGGGTTGAGTTCCTGTTCAACCGGCAGCCGGTGGAAATTGTGGGTGAGGACAAGGTAGAAGGCATCAAGCTGGTCACCACCAAGTTGGGTGAGCCGGACGAAAACGGCCGCCGCCGTCCGGAAGTCGTCCCGGGCTCTGAAGAAATACTGGCCGCAGACGCCGTGATCGTGGCGTTTGGTTTCCAGCCGAGCCCTGCAGACTGGTTCGAGCCCAACCAGATCAAGCTGGACGATTGGCAGCGCGTGACGGCCTCTGAGCACCAGGAATACCCTTTCCAGACCACCCACGAGAAGATCTTTGCCGGTGGTGACATGGTTCGCGGTTCAGATCTGGTGGTTACCGCTATTTATGAAGGCCGCAAGGCGGCTGATGGGATTTTGGACTACCTCGAAGTGTGACCTGAGTCTTAAATCTGGAAAAAACGGCGTTTTACGCCGTTTTTTTTTGATTGCAGCGCCCGGTACGATTATCTTAGGCCTTACAGTCACTATACAAAGCCCGAATGGGAGCTCGTCTGATGTTCAATAAAAAAGTAGGGATGGCCTTGTTGCTGTCGTTAGCGCTGGTTGCCTGTGATGGCGATGGTTATGGAAGTGATGATGACAATGGAGATTCTGGCAGTGATACCGGTGGGGATACTGGTGGAGATACCGGTGGGTCCACGACCACAGACGAAGGTGTAGAGATTGTATTGGGCTCAGGTTCAAGCGGTTCGTTTGACGCCGGAGTCCTAACCCTTGCAGCAGTATCCATCGGAGCTGAAGGGCAAACCGCTGTTACTGTAAACATCGTGGACAACAATAATGATGACGCTCTTTATAATGGCGCTCCGGTAACCGTTGAGTTTACGTCGGCGTGCCTGCAGGATGGCAAAGCGACATTTTCTAACAGCAGTGTGGTTACAGGTACAGGTACTGCGACTACGACATACTTGCCTGAAGGGTGTGTTGGGGACGATGTGATTCTGGCATCCATCGGTGACGCACGAGCGACTGCAACGGTAAACGTAAGTCCTGCCGACGTTGGATTTGTTGCTTATTCGGGAACCGATGTTACTTCTATTGCTTACAACACCTATTGGGGCGGAACTCAACCTAGTATCGCTACTGTGACTTTCACCTTGTTCGATGATAGGGGCAAGCCAGTATCAGGACAAACAGTTACGTTTTCCCTTACGAGTGAGGAAGGTGGAACTACACTTGCTAATAACACGGCTGAATCAAATGAGTCTGGTATTGTAACTACCCGCGTTAAAGCTGGCTCAATTGCCTTAAGTGTAAGAGTCATCGCAACGTTTACAGCGGGCGATGGGCGTGAAATATCTACAGTGTCCTACCCAATTGCAGTTAACTCCGGTCCTGCAGAGATAGACAGCTTTAGTCTGGCTGCCAGTCTTTTTGCGCCAGAAGCCTGGAATAGAGACGGAGAGGAAATTGAGTTTTCAGTTACTTCAGGTGACCATCATAATAATCCTGTACCTGACGGCACTGAGATTAGTTTTTGGACTGAATTTGGGATCATTTCTGATACCTGTACAACGACTGAAGGCCGTTGCTCGGTAACTTGGACATCAGGTGGTGATCGCTCTACTTTGCCACTGCCCGCCGATGGTCTTGCTACTATTACAGCATGGACAGCCGGAGAAGATAGTTTTTATGAGACTGGAGCCGCTAATCAGCTATTTGATCCGGGTGAGTCCTTTCTATCCACTCCAGAAAGGTTTTATGACCGGAATAAAAACGGTACTTACGATCCTGCATTTGAGTCTTATTACGACTACAACGAAGATGGTGCCTACAACGCTAGCAGTGCACTTTTTAGGGGATATAGTTGTTCGGAATCTGCAAAAACCGCAGGGCACTGTGCTAACAGCGTTGAAGTTTGGGACGATATTCAAATATTGATGGCCGGAAGCGCTATTACTATTACTCCAACTCCGGGAGCAGCAACTGGCGAAACAACTTTCAATATCTTGCTGGAAGATGTAAATGGCAACCAGCCCCCGGCGGGATCAAGCGTCTCCGTACAAACGAGCTATGGAACCGCGACTATCATCGGTGAAAGTGATGTTCCTGACGGCGTATCAACCACTGGCTACACAGTGGTCATTTTGTTTGAGCCAGATACGGACCCTGGTAACGGCAATATGATTGTTGAAGTAGAAACACCGAGTGGCGTGAAATCGGCGATAGTTATCCCGGTTTCCAACTAGCTGTAAATCGGGGTGTCCTGCATTTGCAGGCACCCCGAACTGTTTTGGCTTACTGGTTATCGCTTTCGATTGATTGGAGTTGAGTCAATTGAAAGCAACGTATTAATGTAGTTTTGCAAGTTCTCGTATTGGCTATCGGCCTGCCTTGTAGCCCACATCCCCCATTCTGACATCGAATCCTCAAACCGGATTCTTCTGGACATACCGCTTAGTGCTCGAACGAGGTTTTCTGGCTCTTTGTACCCTGCGAGCCAATCATCAACCTCCATCCAGTGGAGTGTGCGAGTCAATCTTTCAGGTAGTGCCAATGTATTGAACTCAAAGGCTTGTTGGTATCGCGATCGCGTGAAATCAGTCAGTGGTTGTTCATGGTAGTGATGCCAGTGTTTCGCCAGGTGATGATCAATCAGCATGTCGACCACGATAGGAGTGGTTTTACGTAACTTTGGTCGGAGGGCTACTCTCAAAGGTTCAAGTAGAGGCGTGGTATCGGTCAACTTGTCTATAGTTTGGTGCCGGTCAAAATGAATCAGAAACTCTTCTGAAACAGTGGTCGGGTCAGGGCGGCGCGCAAAATCGGGCCAGAGTGAACCGATAAGGGCGTCGGGGGTTGAATCTGAGAATAGCCAGTGACCCAGGAAATTCAAAAAAGCCCCCTTGCTATAGCATCTAAAAAATTGATCCCTAGTGTATCACCCTTGGACCTAACCGGATTCGTCAGCCGTGCTGGCTATGCGTATAATGCGCGCACTTTTTCTACAGGACCTTTCACCATGGCCGATTTGACCAACGATCGCTTACTGCGCGCCCTGATGCGTGAACCCACGGACCGCACTCCGGTCTGGATGATGCGTCAGGCAGGGCGGTATTTGCCGGAGTACCGGGCGTTGCGGGCGGAAGCGGGCGATTTCCTCAGCCTGTGCAAGAATGCCGATTTTGCCTGTGAAGTGACGCTTCAACCCCTGGAGCGTTACCCCTTGGACGCGGCCATACTGTTTTCCGATATTCTGACCATTCCCGATGCCATGGGGCTTGGGCTCTATTTCGAGACGGGAGAAGGGCCGCGCTTTGAGCGGACGGTCCGAACCATGGCGGATGTTGAGGCGTTGCATAAACCAGACATGTCCAGTGATTTGGGTTACGTGATGAATGCGGTCAGCACGATTCGCGGTGCCTTGAATGGCCGGGTGCCGCTGATCGGCTTCTCCGGCAGCCCATGGACACTGGCGACCTACATGATCGAAGGCGGCAGCTCAAAGGATTTCCGTCACATCAAAGCCATGCTGTACAACGAGCCGGATACACTCCATGCGTTACTGACTCGCCTGGCCGATTCAGTCACCGATTACCTGAATGCCCAGATTGAGGCGGGCGCGCAGGCGGTGCAAATCTTTGATACCTGGGGAGGCGCTCTGGGCCACACGGTTTATCCGACTTTTTCGCTGGATTACATGACCCGCATCGTTAATGGCCTGAAGCGGACCCACCAGGGTCGCAAGGTACCCGTGATTCTGTTCACCAAAGGCGGTGGTCAGTGGCTTGAGTCGATGGCGGCGTCAGGCGCCGATGCGCTGGGGCTGGATTGGACGACTTCATTGGCGGATGCCCGGGCCCGGGTAGGCGAGCAAGTGGCTTTGCAGGGTAATATGGACCCGTCGGTCCTCTATAGCTCACCGGAGGGTATCCGGACCGAGGTCGAACGCATTCTGGCGGAGTACGGCAAAGGCTCTGGTCATATCTTCAATCTGGGTCATGGGATTCACCAGTTTGTTGATCCGGAGCATGCCGGGGCCTTTGTTGAGGCGGTGGTTGAGTTGAGTCCGAAGTACCACCGTTAATGCTTTTGCGGGCAGTCAGCGGTGGTTTCTGGTGTTAACCCGGGCTACCCAGTCAAGTGCATGCCACCGGGTGTGGTTGCACCCGGTGGAGTCAGCAGCAAGGGCTGACATGCCAGGAGCGTTTTTGTTTTAGTATGAGTAAGGTGAGGCGCTAAGGTACTTGCCAGGGCGGGGGTTTCTATCCTGTGGCCTGGTCCCGTAGCGCCTGATCAGACTTACCGGCCTGTACCGAGTGGGCGGCAAACCGCCCACTCGGTACAGGGATTTCCGTCGTGTATAATTACATCGGTTCCAGTGTCATGCGCCATTGTGTCGGCCCGGGCATGAACCCGCTTGGGCGCCCTTCGACCCAATCACGATGGCCCCGGTCGTAATAAGGCGACATCGGGTGGCCGCTCTGGCCAGCCGGCATGTGAAAAATCCCGTTTTCTTCCTGACCTGGCGCGACTACCATGCGCTCGGATGCACCATTGCTCCGGCGCTGCACCCGTGGCATGTAAGTGTCGCCGTCCATCGGCTCTTCAGGCATATCGAGCCAGCGCGATAGCAGGGGTACAGCGGCGCTTAACGGGTGGCTGATCGACAGAGTGTTGGCTTTGCCCCAGGTCTGATCGGACAGCGGCTCGCCATCGACGGTCATCACCTGGAGGGTTTCATCGACCATTGACAGCATGAAATCATCCCAGTCGTCATAGCCAAGTGGCAAATGCTGTTCCGGCTGCTGAGTGACCAGCGCCCAAACCGGATATTCCAGAAAATTATCCACACGTTCTGGCCAGAAGACATTGCTGGCGCTGTCGAGCTGGCGGTAAACCGATCCTATGGTGTGATTGATGATGCGTTCACGGAACCGTTTAACGGCCAGGTACCCAACGGAGGTTTTGCTGGCCCGCCCTTCCCATCGGGCCACGTACTCGGCCAACTCGGATCGTTCGATGGCACCGGGGCTTTCGTCGTTCTCAAGTACCGCAAGCAGCAGTCGTTGCCAGCGTTGCAGGAAAAGGGCGCGGTCATCGAGCGCAATATCAAGAAACGCCTGTTCATCGAATTGTTCCCGTGCAAAGAGCCCGGTCTCGATTTGCTGCTGACGCGCGCCCAGAGCGTAGTCGCTGCGGCCAACCAGATCGAGCAGTTCATCGGATACAATGCGGGCATTGGCTGTCCAGATACGATCGCCGGCCGGGTTTACCAGGGCGGGGAACTCAGATGGGCTCAGATAGCCGGACCACCCCAGTTCGCCAGTTGACCAGTCGGCCGGTTCAGTCGGAGAAATGCCGGCCTCGACGAATCCGAAGCGCCGTGGCAGACGGCCCATGATTGTCCAGGCCTGATTGCCGCGCACATCCACGACGTTCAGGTTTTGGCCGGGCACCCCCGAGGTGGCCGCGATCGTCAGCGCATCGTAGACGGTGTTGGCGGTTTCCATTCGGGTCAGGTCCAGGTTGGCTCCTTCCGGGTCGTGAGCCACCCAGCGCATGGCCAGCATGTTGCCAAAATGATCGTAACCGATGACAGGTCCCCAGCGGGTGGTTTTCACTGCTGCTGTGACGGGTTCAGCGCCTTTCACCTGAACCACTTCGTTCTCGACAGTAAAGGGCTGCCAGCCCGCCGGCGTCAGGTATTCCGATTCTTCAGCATTGGTTTGCAGAATAATGGTGTCGTGAAAGTCACCATTGGAGTTGGTGAAGCCCCAGGCAATGTGTTCGTTAGAGCCAACCACCATGGCGGGTGCGCCAGGCAAGGTCGCCCCGGTGATGCGCCGGTCGGCCCCGGCGACGGTCCAGCTGGCACGGTACCAGATGTTAGGCACGCTCAGACCCAAGTGCATGTCATCGGCCACCATGCCGGCATCATAGTCGGTCAGGTTGCCGGAGACAGACCAGTTATTGGAGCCCAGCTCCACGGTATCCTGATAATGCCAGGGCTTCAGGTCACCAGCGGAAGCTACTTCCTGGGGGGCCTGTAGCTCAGCAAGCGGTTGCTCGGGAAAGAACGGCGACCATTGATACGCCTCACCGTGAACGGGAGAGTCCCATTCGCCGCCTGCCGGGGTCAGGAAGGTATACCAGTCGTTCGGCAGCAAATCTTTCATCACTGCCAGTGAGCGCTCGCGCTCGTTCCATTGAGGCTGGAGGTCAAGATACATGCTGTACAGAGCAAGCATGCTGTCTGCCGGTTGCCAGTTACGGGGCTGGGTTTGCAGCAAGCGATATTCGAATGGAGGGCTATCTAGAGCGGCCAGGCCGGCGTTCACCCCGGCGGTATAGGCATTGAGGCGCAGTAGCTCAGGTCGCTTCAGGGCAGCGACGGCACGTTCCCCCCGTTTGCGAAACTGGTGGACGCGAATGTCCTGATCGTAGGCCAGCGCCGCTTCGCCGACCAACTCAGCTAGCTCGCCGGCGGAGTTGCGACGCAACAAATCCATCTGGAAGAAGCGCTCCTGAGCGTGCAAAACACCGAGCGCATAGGCGGCGTCTGGCCGGTTTTGGGCGTAAATCGTCGGAATGCCCTTAGCATCACGCTCAATGCGGACGTCAGCGTTCAGGCCGGGCATCGGATGGGTGCCTTCAAGTGGCGCCAAACTGCCATTCAGTTGCCACCAGAGCCAGGCGATAGCGCCTGCCAACAGGACCAGCAACAGTAAAAGGGTCCTGAAAATCCATCGAATAGGGCGCGATACGGCCATGCCAGTTTCCTTTTTATGGTTATTTTAAACGTCTTTTATTAGTCAGGCTGACCGCTAATCCGAGTGCTAGCCTCCGGGCCTGCCTATCCGGGGGAGTCCGCAGCAAGGATGCTGCGGTCCAGGCCCCATGGACGGGTTCACGCCGACCCCGGAGAGGTAAGCCCGGTGGCTGGCACGGTTTTCTGGCACGAAAGGCAATGCGGCCGCTCTCGGATTGCAGTTTGCCACAGAAACACGAGAGCCCAAAGGCTCCGGTAACAGGTTATGCCGGTCAGTTGACAACGCCGTTGTGCCTTGGCAAACCCATGCCTGATTGTCATAAGCGGTTGAAATTGCGACACTTGCGCCAGTTTGAACCGACACCGGTCTGATTCTATTGATCCCGGGGTGCCTTCCAGAATCGGGTGCCCTGTTAAGGCGAACCCATCGAATGACTGAACAATCCGGCGAATACATCGAGCATCTGTCGCTCAGCCAGTTTACTGAAAAGGCGTATCTGGATTATTCCATGTACGTCATTCTGGACCGGGCCTTGCCCCACCTGGGTGATGGCCTCAAGCCCGTGCAGCGGCGCATCATCTATGCGATGAGCGAGCTGGGGTTGAAAAGCACCTCCAAATACAAGAAATCCGCCCGGACAGTGGGTGATGTGCTGGGTAAATACCACCCACACGGCGACAGCGCTTGTTATGAAGCCATGGTGCTAATGGCGCAACCGTTTTCCTACCGGTACCCGCTGGTCGATGGTCAGGGTAACTGGGGGGCACCCGACGACCCGAAATCTTTCGCTGCCATGCGTTACACCGAGTCGCGCCTGCATGCGCATGCGGGTCTGTTGCTCGATGAGCTCGGTCAGGGCACGGTTGACTGGGTTTCCAATTTTGATGGCACCATGGAAGAGCCCTCGGTGTTGCCGGCACGATTGCCGCATATTCTGCTGAACGGCACCACCGGTATTGCCGTCGGTATGGCCACCGATATACCACCGCACAACATTCGTGAAGTCGCTGCTGCCTGCATTCATATGCTGGACTCACCCGATGCGTCGCTGGCCGACGTTATGATGCACATCAAGGGGCCTGATTTTCCAACCGGTGGCGAGCTGATAACGCCGACGGCGGATCTGCAGAAAATTTACGAGTCTGGCCGTGGTACAGTCAAGGTTCGGGCACGGTATGGCACCGAAGGGGGCGATATTGTCATTACCGAGCTTCCCTATCAGGTATCCGGCTCCAAGATACTGGAGCAGATTGCCCACCAGATGCAGGTCAAGAAACTGCCGATGGTGGTTGATCTGCGCGATGAATCCGATCATGAAAATCCGACGCGACTGGTTATTGAGCCTCGCAGCAACCGGGTTGATGTCGATGCTGTAATGAACCACCTGTTCGCCACCACCGATCTCGAAAAAACCATCCGTATTAACCTGAACATGATTGGTACCGATGGCCGGCCCCAGGTTAAATCCCTGACTCATATCCTGAGCGAGTGGCTGACCTTCAGAACCACGACTGTGCGTCGCCGATTGCAGCATCGCCTCGATAAAGTCATCGCCCGGCTGCATATACTCGACGGTTTGCTGATCGCTTACCTGAATATCGATGAAGTCATTCACATTATTCGCACCGAAGATGAGCCCAAACAAGAGTTGATGAGCCGCTTCAAACTGAGTGATGTGCAGGCAGAAGCCATTCTCGAACTGAAGCTACGGCAACTGGCCAAACTGGAGGAGTTCAAGATCCGTGGCGAACAGGATGACCTCGCCGCCGAGCGTGACAAGATCGAAAAAATCCTGGGCTCAGCCACTCGTATGCGCACCCTGATCAAAAAAGAGATCATGGCCGATGCGGATACTTTCGGCGACGACCGTCGAACTCAGCGAGTTCAACGCGAAGAAGCCCAGGCGTTCAGTGAAACCGAAGTACTGCCGTCAGAACCCGTTACCGTAGTGTTGTCCCAAAAAGGCTGGATCAGGGCCGCTAAGGGGCACGACATCGACGGCGTTAACCTCAGTTACAAGGCCGGCGATGCGTTTGCTTTCAGCGCACCAGGCAAGAGTAACCAGCCTACCGTGCTGCTCGACTCGACCGGTCGGTCCTATACGCTGGCCACTCATGCATTGCCATCAGCCAGGGGGCAGGGCGAACCCATATCAGGACGTGTCAGTCCGCCGCCGGGTGCAGAGATGCGTGGCCTGCTGCTCGACGAACCCAACCAGCAGTATCTGCTGGCTTCAGATGCCGGTTACGGCTTTATTGGCCGGTTTGAAGACATGGTCAGTAAAAACAAAGCCGGCAAGGCGCTATTAAGCCTGCCTAGAAACGCCCGGGTTCTGGCACCGGCGGTTGTTCATCAACGTGAGACGGACTATCTGGCAGCGGTTAGCAATGAAGGACGACTGTTGGTGTTTCCGGTGCGTGATCTGCCTGAGCTGGCCAAAGGCAAGGGCAATAAAATCATCAACATACCGGCAGCGCGGGCAACTGAACATGAAGAATACATGATCGGTGCGGTGGTGCTCGGTAGTGGTGATACGCTGCTGATCTACTCAGGTAAGCGCAAATTGAAACTGAAAGGCGCGGATCTGGAGCACTATCTGGGTGAGCGCGGTCGCCGGGGTAATAAATTGCCCCGAGGGTTCCAGAGCGTCGCAAGCATCGGTGTTGAATAAGGTTACACCGACTCTGTTACTTGGCTAAATATCGGCTAGTCTTCAGGGCAGGATTTACGGAGGCACGCGCATGACCATAGACACCCAAATCGCCAATTATTACGAAAAGCTGGTGATCGATGATTTGAAAGGCCGGTTGGAAGCCGACGGAAAAACAGAAAATGAACTGGCCGACATCGCGTGTGTGGCGCTGAATCAGTTGCCTGCACGCTACTACCGGTTTTCGGTGGATATGGCGTTTTATCTGTCGGTGCAGGAGCAACATGGGATGGAGACTGAAGTCGAAAAGGCCGTGACGCATGCACTGGCCTTCGTTTCCGGGCATCACCGCGATGACGAATAGCAACGCGCAACCTCCTTTTACTGTTGAGTCCCTGCAGGCCAGTATCGTGCACCATCTTCACGTGACCCAGGGTACCTACGAAGAAAAAGCCAGCCCCCAGAGCTGGTGGAAAGCCACCGCAGGCGCCGTCAATGAGGCCGTTATGGCAGGCCTCACCGATACTCAGCGCTCCCATTCCACACAGGACACCCGGGCCGTGAATTATCTGTCCATGGAGTTTCTGATGGGGCGGCTGCTGTCCAATAACCTGAATAATCTGCAGTTGTATGGCTTCGCAGAGCAAGCCCTGGCGAATCTGGGGCAATCATTAACCGATATTCTGGAAGAAGAGCCGGATATGGCTCTGGGCAACGGCGGCCTGGGGCGTCTTGCCGCCTGTTTTCTGGATTCCCTGGCCACGTTGAATTACCCGGCCGTAGGTTACGGCATTCACTATGAGCATGGGCTGTTTGAGCAAAGCTTTAACCAGGGTCGGCAAGTTGAGCGACCGGATGACTGGCGCGAGTATGGCAACCCCTGGGAGGTCTGTCGGCCGGAATCGGTTCAGGAGATCAAACTCTATGGCTATGTTGAAACGCTCAGTGAAGGCGGGCGCGCTTATAAGGTCTGGCGACCGGCACGGACCGTCAAGGCAGTGCCCTGGGATATACCGATTGTCGGGTATGGCGGGAGCAACGTTAATATTCTCCGCCTCTGGGAGAGCCGGGCGACCGACTACTTTGACTGGGATGTGTTCAACGCGGGTGGCTATGTTGATGCCCAGGTCGAGCAAGCGCAGGCAGAGACCATTTCCAAAGTGTTGTACCCCAACGACGAAACGGATGCAGGCAAGGAACTGCGCCTGATTCAACAGTATTTTTTCAGTGCGGCGTCGCTGGCTGACATTATCCGGCGGTATCAGCGAGCCCATGGTGATGACTGGTCCCAGTTTGCTGAGCGCGTTGCCGTGCAATTGAACGACACTCACCCGGCAGTGGCCATCCCTGAACTGATGCGCGTGCTGATGGACGAAAAGCGTCTGGGTTGGGATAGCGCCTGGGCAATTTGTCACCCGGTCTTTTCCTATACCAATCACACCTTGTTGCCGGAAGCCCTGGAAACCTGGAGCCTGGCGCTTTTCGCCAGGGTATTGCCCCGGCATCTGGAAATCATCTTTGAAATTAATCATCGTTTTCTGAGTCAGGATGTCGAGCGCCGTTGGCCCGGCGACGATGCGATGAAAGCCCGATTATCGGTCATTGAGGAGGGGCATCAACGGAAAGTTCGCATGGCGCATTTGTCGGTCATCGGCTCGCATACTGTCAACGGGGTCGCTGAGGTTCATTCCAATCTGGTCAAGTCTGACCTGTTTCCGCATTTCGATCAGCTCTGGCCTGGAAAATTCACCAACGTAACCAACGGAGTCACTCCCCGGCGCTGGCTGAAGGCCTGCAATCCACGGTTATCCACGCTGATCGACAAACACATCGAGTCCGACTGGCCTTTGCACCTGAGTAAGCTTGAGCGACTGACCACCCTGGCTGACGATGAGGGATTTCAGTCTGAGTTCATGGCCATCAAACATCAGAATAAGGTAGATCTGGCCGGTGAAGTCAAACGCCTTACGGGTATCGACATTGAACCCGACGCTCTGTTTGATGTTCAGATAAAGCGCCTGCATGAGTACAAGCGACAGCATTTAAACCTGCTGCATATTTTGCTGTTGTACCGTCGTTTGCTTGACGATCCGGATGCCGTAAAGGTTCCGCGTGTTTTCCTGTTTGGTGCCAAGGCCGCGCCAGCGTACACATTGGCCAAAGACATTATCTATGCCATTAATTGCGTGGCCGAGCGCATCAATAATGACGTCCGCATTCAGGGTAAGCTTAAAGTCGTGATGTTGCCCAATTATCGAGTTAGCCTGGCTGAAAAGATCATACCGGCGGCCGATCTGTCGGAGCAAATTTCAACCGCAGGCAAAGAAGCCTCGGGCACCGGCAATATGAAACTCGCTTTGAACGGCGCACTGACCATCGGCACTCTGGATGGTGCCAATATTGAGATTGCTGAAGAGGCAGGCCGGGATAATGTGTTTATTTTCGGTCTGTCTGTCGATGACGTTCGCCAACTTGATAAGCAGGGCTACAACCCTTTTGATCTGTACCATGAAGATGAAGAGCTTAAGGCGGTTCTCGACTGGCTGGATAATGGCTATTTCACACCGGATAACCCGGGGGCGGTGTCGTCGATTAAACACAGCCTGTTGAAAGGTGGGGATCCCTACAAGGTGTTGGCAGACTTTCGCAGCTACTGCGACGCCCAACAACAGGTAGAAGCCCGATACCAGGATAAAAAAGCCTGGGCACGCAGCGCTATCATCAACACGGCAACCATGGGTAAATTCAATTCAGACCGTTCGATTGAAGACTACGTGCAACGCATCTGGCACCTCAAACCTTACCCGCGCAGTCAGGGCTGACTGCGCGGGTAATCTGCTTATTTTATAACGTACTGACCATAGCGAATTGCTTTGGCCAGTTCGCGCGACGATTCTGACGGTGAAATCGGATTCACCGTCAGTTCGCCTATTTTCTCGTAAAAATAGCCCTGAACAGTACCCGTGGTTGCCATGCCATGGGCAATGCTGGGCAGCAGGGCGTCATTGGCGGCGGCTGCGATAAACTCGTTCATCGACACCTGGGCGCAATCGTCGAAGGCACTCATGCTCATGTCTGTACGGGGTGGAATCGAGCCTTTGTTCTGGTTGAAGGTGCGCTGAAAGGAATCGTCCATAATGTTGCGCACCAGGTCATTCTGGGCCGATTGATCAGCCTGGTCTGCATCGCGCAGATCGAAGATGGCAAAACTGTCGATATTAAACAGGAACTGATTTTCGGTGCCGGGCACCGGTGCACAGATGTAGTCGGTGTTGGCCTCCTTGCCTTCAGCCGAAAATTCTCCTTTGGCCCAGTCTCCCATAAACTGAAACGCGGCTTCGTCATTGATGATCAGGGCGGTGGCCTGGTTCCACTCGCTCAGGTCGTCTGACAGCGTTATGTGATCGAGCAGCCGGTAGTACCGGTCAAACACGGCATCCATCGTGTCGCCGCGCATGGCGCGAAAATCATGCTCGACCAGTGCTTCCCGGTAAAAGTCCGGGCCCCCGACCGACAAGGCCACCGATTCAAACAGGGTGGCATGTTGCCAATTCTGGTGCCCCTGGGCGATCACCTGGTAGCCGGCGTCTGCGATGAGGTCTGCGGCCTGGTCAAACTCAGCCCAGGTGGATGGAATGGCGACACCTACTGCATCGAGGATGCGTTTGTTGGCCCATAACCAATTGGTTCGGTGCACATTTACCGGTACCGCGACGTAGTCACCGTTGTATTGCATCGCGGAGGCGACCACGGGAGGCAGTCGCTGATCCCACTGTTGCTCATCAGCCAGGTCGTTAATGTTGCTCAGAAAGCCCAGGCGGGCCCAGCGTTGAATGTCCAGACCCTTGATCTGGGCCGCTGTGGGCGGGTTGCCGCGCAGAACCCGCTCTTGCAGGGTGGCCATGGCATTACCGCCACCGCCGCCCTGTACAACGAAGTCATCCCAGGTGTGACCATCTTCCTGCATGGCCTCCTGCAACACCTGAACAGAGCGGGCTTCACCGCCGCTGGTCCAATAGTGCAACACTTCAACGGAACCTGCCTGAGACAGGCCCGGCAGCAGTAATAGCATGGCGTTGAACGCCATCGTGCGGTTGGATCGGGTCATTGCGTACTCCAGCGTGTTCGGTATTTTTTTATCGTTGTTGGCGCTATGGGCACGGACAGAGTACCTCGACAGGACCTCGACATAATGTAACAAACCGTATCAAAGGGTTGGTGCCGGCGGATGGGAAGTCGATCACAAACGCTTCTTCCAGCGATTATTTGTTACACTTTGCACCACATTTGATGGCGAAGAGTGTCATGACCCAAATTTTGCGTATCGCAACCCGTAAGAGCCCACTGGCCCTGTGGCAAGCGGAGTATGTTCGTTCTGCACTGGTTCAGTTGCATCCGGAACTTCGCGTTGAACTGGTACAAATGGCCACTAAAGGCGACAAAATGCTGGATGTTCCACTGGCCAAGGTGGGCGGGAAAGGGTTGTTCATTAAAGAACTGGAGGTGGCCATCTCTGAAGGGGAGGCCGATATCGCGGTGCATTCCATGAAAGATGTACCGATGGAAATGCCGGAAGGATTTGAACTGGCGGTGATCTGCGAGCGTGAAGATCCGACAGACGCCTTCGTCTCCAATCAATTTGCTCACGTGAATGATTTGCCCAAAGGCGCGGTGGTGGGCACCTCTTCTCTGCGCCGACAAGCTCAGTTGCTGGCGGCCAGGCCGGACCTACAGATCCGCTTTTTGCGCGGCAATGTGGGAACACGTCTGGGCAAGCTGGATGCTGGCGATTACGATGCCATCATTCTCGCATCAGCCGGGTTACGCCGCCTTAAGCTGGAGGAGCGTATTCGCCACACCCTGGATACCGATCTGTGCCTGCCAGCGGTCGGCCAGGGCGCTGTTGGTATCGAAATCAGAGCCGGTGACCAGGCCACCCGGACCTTGCTGGCACCGCTGATGCATTCAGAGACCCAAATTCGTGTCACCGCCGAGCGTGCCATGAACCGCCGCCTGGAAGGCGGCTGTCAGGTGCCCATTGCCGGATTCTCATTATTGAACGATGGCGTACTGAGCATGGAAGCCAGGGTTGGAGAGGTGAACGGTGAACGGCTTCTGAAAGCAAACGATGTCATCGTGTTAACCGGGTCGCTGACAGAACAATTGGCTCAGGCGTCTGCGCTGGGTCTGGATCTGGCCGAGCGACTGCTGGACCAGGGCGCTGGCGCCATTTTGGCCAAACTGTCTGACTGATGCGCTTGCTACTGGCAAAAGCGCGCTCGGACTGGGCACGCTGGCAGTCTTACCTGGACCCCCATGCTGAACTGATGTTGCACGACCCATGGCAATTGACGTTAAGCCCGGAAACTCCGGAAAGGCGGTCTCTCTGGCTAAACCTAGACGAGTATCAGGGCGTGATCTGCGTCAGCCCAACAGCAGCCAGCCAACTGACTGCAGCGCTGGACCACTACTGGCCGCAGCCGCCGCAGGGGGTGCTGTGGGTGTGCAATGGCCCGGCCACAGCCGAGGTCCTTGGCCGGGGCGGATTGACGCCTGTATTTCCTGTCTCCGGCCACACGGCGGAGGATGTGCTTTCCTTGTTGTCGACCCTGAATGTGGCCCAGCGCAAATGGTTGGTCGTAAAAGGGGTCGGTGGGCGAGACCTGTACCCCAGAGAGCTGAGGGACCGTGGCGCGCAGGTACAGACGATGGACGTCTACGAGCGCGCCCTTGACCCTGCCATACTTGAGCATATGTCCCGATCAAGCAGCCAGGCAGACGCTGTGCTGGTCAGTTCTCAGATGCTGGGTGAAGCCTTGCTGGCTGGGGAAAACAGCAGGTGGCTCAATTGGCCGGGACTTTGGGTGCTGACGTCGCCGCGGTTGATGGACTGGGCCCGGGATCAGGGAATTGGCCGTTCACTGGGTACGCCCGGCGCTTCCCCAGAGGCCGTGGCGCAGGCACTCGGCAAGCTCTGAGTGTGTTATTAAAGGCTTTTCCGGATGGGGCGTGACGACACGACCCGGTTCACCTTACACTGATACCCACAAATGGAACCCCTGTGGTCGCGACACGACCGCCACTGGACAGCAAAGGCCGCACCGCCCATGAATAAAGATACCGAGTCCGAAAAGACACCGACACCGGATACTGACAAGCCAGCTGCTGAGCAGCCGGAACCGGCACAGAGCACTTCGGCAACCGATGAGGCAATGGCCAGGCCACCAGCGACCGAGTCAGACGATGCTGGCATAGGCGTTGACGGCGAGAAGGTCAAGCCCTCTTCTGAAGCGGTTCAGGCAGAGGATAAGCCGAAGCAGAAGGCTGTGCCGAAAGCCAAGCCCCCCGGCAATTCCGGCGCTTCCCCTCGTCGTCGGCCAGGATCCGGCCGGTCGGGTCGGTCAAACCGGCTGCTGGTCACTGTGTTGGTTTTGGTCCTGATGATTGCAGGCCTGGCCTGGCTGGTGTTTTGGGGCTGGCAGCAATACCGCGTATTGCAGCAGGAATCCGAAACCGTGGTTAGTTCACTGAGTGAGTTGCGTCAGCAGGTGTCTAGCCTAAGTGTGCGTCTCGAATCATCGAACAGCGAGCGTGAGCGGCTGGCACAGCGGGTTCAGCAAGAGCAGCAAGCGCTGGAATCAATGCTAATAGAAACCGCGCAGCGGCTTAGCCGGCGCCAGGATCTGGACGCTGATCGCTGGCCGCTTGAAGAAGCGCTAACCTTGCTGAGACTCGCGGAGCGGCGCTTGCAATTGGATGGGGATGCGACCATCGCCATTAGCCTGCTGAACGCCGCTGACCAGGTTTTAGCCGGGCTCACCGAGGCTGCTGTTTTACCGGTACGCCGCCAGATCGCCTCAGACAGGCTTGCCTTGCAGTCGGTCAGCAGCGTTGATTTGAACGGCACTTACTTTCGACTGGAAGCGATCAGCGAACGTATCGCCAGTCGCCAGTGGTCGCCTGCCGAGCGCCTCGAACCTCAGCCCCAGAGCAATGAGACGCCACTGAGCTGGCAATCTTTTCAAGACAGCCTGAGCAGTCTGGTGACCGTCAGTCGGCTGGATGTGCCTTACCAGGCACCGCCGCTATTGTCTGAATTTGCCCAATGGCAGCAACACAGTCTGTTGTTGACCGAGCAAGTTCAACTGGCACTGTTGGCTCGCAACCAGCCGTTGTACAACGAAGCTCTGGCACAACTGCTGGTGCGCGTTGGTGCCATGTCGCCTGAATTGGAACTGAGCGCTATAGAGGCTGAACTGGAATCCATGCAGGGTCTGACTCTGACGCCGGACTTTCCTGATATCCACGCCAGTGTTGAAACGCTTGAGCAATATATGACCCGGGTAGAAACCGAGGCGACTGAACCTGCCGACAATGGGGAGGATGACGCATGAGCCGGCTTTTGCTGAAAGTATTGTTATGGCTGGTGCTGGTCCTGGCAGCCGGCCTGCTGGCGCATTTCATGGTGCGTTATCCAGGTTACGTGATGATCGCCTGGGGTCAGTGGATGGTCGAGATTACCTTGTGGAGTGCAGTGGGCTTGTTCCTGGTTTTGCTCCTGGTCAGTTGGTTGGCAATCAAGCTGCTGCGAGGTGTTAATCCGGTTCGTCTGGCCCGGCAGTATCGAGACCGGCGTGATCGCAAGACAGCCCGGGTAGCAACCGGGCAGGCAGTCATGGCCTGGTTGGAGGGCGATGACAGTGCCGCCTTGTCAGCATTGCACCGAGTGGTTAAAGCCGGTGGATCAGAGCGTCTGCCAAGGGTGCTGACGTTGATACCGGCGCAGGACAGCGGCGACTGGCCAGCCCTGGTCAGTGAATTCAAACGAACAGACCCGGACCTTGCCCTGGTCGCTGACGTTTTGACGGCCGAGCGCCTGGTTCAGTCTGGCGACTCCGCCGCCTTGCTCGCCTTGTGGCAGCAAGAGCCCGGGCTCCAGCGTATTCGAAAACTGCAACCCGATTACTGGCGAGCGCTGATGGATCAGGGGCAAGCCGGGGTCGCATTGCATGCCATCAATAAAACGCCCAACCTGAACCCTTTCGATCGCGTGCGCTGGCAGCAACAAGTCGCATTGCAATTGATCGAGCAAGGGTGCCAAACGTCCGTTGATGCCCTGCTGCCACTGAAAACATTGCCCAAATTGATCCGCCAAAAAGCGGATGTCGTGGCTGCAGAATGCCGCTGCCTGCTGATGCATGGCCAGGTAGATAACGCGTTGAAACGGCTGACCAAGGCACTGGAGAAAGCGCCCGCCCCCGTATTGCTGCGCTGCTTGCTCGATGAACACTTGCCGGGAACCCGAACGCTACCGCTTGCCGAGCATCTGGAAAAACGCCATGGTCCCAATCCCGAGCTGATGCTGACTCTGGGCCAATTGTGCGAAGCCCAGTCTTTGTGGGGGAAAGCTGAAGACTATCTTGTTGAGGCCTGGCGGACCGACCCGAACCGTGAAACAGGTCTCGCTTTGGCCAACTTTTTTGAACATCGTCAGCAAACCGATCGCGCTTTAGCGCAATATCGTGAACTGGCTCACCTGGGAGACTGAACCTTGGCCGAAACGTTAACACTGACCCCGACGGACGACCGTCGAACCCAATATGCCGAGCTATTGCCGCAATTAAGCGGCCTGGTACAGGGTGAGCCTGACCGGGTAGCAAACCTGGCCAATCTGGCGGCAGCCCTGCGCCAGAGCTTTGGTTTTTTCTGGGTCGGTTTTTACATCGTACGGGATGATCAGCTGGTGCTTGGCCCTTTCCAGGGCGACATCGCCTGTACTCGTATTGAACACGGCCAGGGTGTCTGTGGTGCCGCCTGGGCCGAAGCGACCAGTCAGTGGGTACCGGATGTCGATGCTTTTCCCGGCCACATTGCCTGCAGCAGCTTGTCTCGGTCAGAAGTCGTAGTGCCGGTAATAGTGGACGATGACGTTGTGGCCGTATTGGATGTCGACAGCGATCAACTGGATGCTTTTACCGAAGCCGATATTGAAGGTTTGCAATCGATTGCGCTGCTTTGCGCGAAGATGTGGGCCGAATCCCGCTGACGTGAATCATCGGGTAAGTCCCGTCTATGTAACAACTTTGTTACATAGACGGGACTTACCGTAAGAGACCAGTGTTACCTTCCTGCCTATCTACGTTTACCAATAACCATACAGCAGCGCTTCGTTTTTATAACGCGTTACAGGGTGTCACCTCTGGTAACAGGGGTAACACCGCCTATCGACAGATCGCTGTTAGGCTTTGTTACTCTAGGTTGCTATTAGAGACGTTACTCGGCCATCGGGGCTGACTAGAGTAAGGCTGTGGCAATCGTCCCTGCAGGTAGCTTCAAGCAGCTGCAAGGGTTCGAGTTCACAGCTTTGTTCGTTGTTTCATTGTTGTCGCCGTGACGACTGGTCAGTAGCTGCAACGATGGAACTATCAAAACTGAAAAAGCCCGAGTAAAACAACAAAGAGAAGGACTGAGACCATGATGTTTAAGAAAACACTGATTGCGATGGCAATGGGCAGCACACTGGCGGTAACCGCCCAGGCCGGTGAAGTTGAAGTACTGCACTGGTGGACTTCCGGTGGTGAAGCTCGCTCCATCGCGGTTCTGAAAGAAATGGTTGAAGACGCCGGTCACACCTGGACTGATTTCGCGGTTGCCGGTGGTGGCGGTGAAAATGCTTATACCGTACTGCGTTCACGCGCCGTATCCGGTAACCCACCTGCCGCAGCGCAGATCAAAGGTCTGGAAATTCAGGAATGGGGCGATCTCGGATTTCTCGCCAGCCTGGATGAAGTTGCTGACGAAAATAACTGGGATGAAAACCTGCCTTCTGTCGTTGCCGACGTTATGAAGCACGACGGCGAATACGTTGCCGCGCCTGTGAACGTTCACCGTGTTAACTGGATGTGGGCAAACCCGGCTGTGTTTGAAGATGCTGGCGTTGAAATTCCAACCTCACTCGACGAGCTGTGGGCTGCTGCTGAAGAGTTGAAAGCAGCTGGTGTAACACCAATTGCGCATGGTGGTCAGCCATGGCAGGACGCGACAACCTTCGAAAGCATTGTGCTGGCTGTTGGTGGTGCTGAATTCTTCAACGACGTTTTCGTTGAAATGGATCAGGCCGCTCTTGAATCAGACACCATGGTTGAAGCCTTTGAAGAGTTCCGCAAAGTCAATGACTACATCGATCGTGGTGCACCGGGACGTGACTGGAACGTCGCAACGTCTATGGTCATTCGTGGTGAAGCGGCCATGCAGTTCATGGGTGACTGGGCGAAAGGTGAATTCACTGCCGCCAACATGACCCCGGGTGAAGACTACATCTGTGCAGCATTCCCGGGTACCGAGGAAGCCTTCACATTCAACATCGATTCACTGGCCATGTTCAAGCAGCGTACCGCTGCAAACGCCGAGGCTCAGTTGAAAATGGCTGAACTGGTCTTGTCGCCAAGCTTTCAGGAAACGTTTAACCTGAACAAAGGTTCTATCCCGGTCCGTACCGATCTGGACATGAGCAAGTTTGACGATTGCGCACTGGCTTCTATGGAAACCTTCAAGAGCACGTCTGCTTCAGGCGAAGGCCTGGTGCCTTCCATGGCCCATGGCATGTCAACGACATCGACCATTCAGGGTGCTATCTACGACACCGTGACCGAGTTCTTCAACTCGGACATGAGTGCTGAAGACGGCGCCACTCGCCTGGCTCGCGCGGTTCGCGCTGCCCAGTAAGGGTTTGGTCTGGTCAGAGTAGCGTCCAAGCTGCTTTGACCTTCAGCCTGCATCCGTCGGGTGCAGGCTGATTCTGGCAAATCTCCAAATCACAGATACAGTTATTCATCTCGACCTGTATTCCTACCGGGGACATTAAAACTGCTACCGGCCCGGGGGTATGGATAGTACCCGTAGTTTGAGCGGACATGTGAATGATGAATGCAAACAGGAATCCAGGGAATCTCTTAATAGCCCAGCCCTTTCGCTGAGCTATTAAGAGTCTCCTTACTGAACGGACGGAAAACCTATGTCGGTATCACGCAAGAAGGGCATTGACTATTGGTTGCCGAAACTCGTTGTTTCGCCAACTCTGGTTATTGCTCTGGTGTTCTTTTATGGCTTCGTGCTATGGACCACCTTCATATCTTTCACCAATTCCAGTTTCCTACCCAGCTACGATTTCGTGGGGTTTGACCAATACGTGCGATTGTTTATGAATCCGCGCTGGTTGAACGCCATGTGGAACCTGGTGGTATTTGGTGTGTTGTTCATTGGTATCTGTATGGTCGTCGGGCTGGTTATGGCTATTTTGCTGGATCAGAATATTCGAGCAGAAGGCGCCATTCGAACCATCTACCTGTACCCCATGGCACTGTCATTCATTGTCACCGGTACCGTCTGGAAGTGGTTGTTGAACCCAACAGTTGGTATCGAGAAATTCGTGATCAGTTTGGGCTGGGATAGTTTCATTTTCGACTGGATCATTGACCCGGATATGGCGATTTACACCGTCGTCATTGCGGGTGTCTGGCAGGCCAGCGGCTTTGTGATGGCGATTTTTCTGGCTGGTTTGCGCGGCATTGATACATCCATCATCAAAGCGGCTCAACTTGATGGTGCTAATTTGTTCGCGGTCTATACCCGGATCATTATTCCATCAATGCGCCCGGTGTTCTTTTCCGCATTTATTATGCTGGCGCACATCGCGATCAAGAGCTTTGACCTGGTCATAGCACTGACCGGCGGTGGACCGGGCAATTCAACCGATGTGCCTGCGATTTTCATGTATCAGTTTTCCTTCCAGCGCGGTCAGCTGGGTATTGGTGCGGCCTCGGCGGTAATCATGCTGATGACGGTGCTGGCGATACTGGTTCCCTATTTGTATTCAGAACTGAGGACTCCGAAAAATGGCTAAGTCAAAGAATCCGAGTTATGCCAGCATCAATGGTCGGGCTGTCCTGTATGCGGTACTGATTATTGTGGCGGCCTACTATTTATTGCCGCTGATCCTGATGATCATGACCTCGTTTCGTTCTATGGATGAAATACGTATGGGTCAACTAATTGAGTGGCCCAAGTCGTTCTCGCTGGACGCCTGGTCTATGGCCTGGAGCGAAGTGCAGATTGGCGCCCGTGAAGATCGTGGTCTGCGTCCTTACTTTATCAATTCGATCCTGATGGTCATCCCGTCGGTTGCGATATCAACCACTCTGGGTGCACTCAATGGTTACGTGCTGAGTTTCTGGAAATTCAGGGGTAGTGAGCTGTTTTTCGGTGCGCTGTTGATTGGTTGTTTTCTGCCGTTTCAGGCCATCTTGTTGCCGCAATCGCAGTTGCTTGGTTGGTTGGGCTTGTCCGGCAGCCTACCTGGCCTGATTCTGACCCACGTTGTGTATGGGGTCAGCTTCACTACGCTATTTTTCCGCAACTATTACGTTAATTTGCCGCATGAACTGGTTAAAGCAGCGAAGCTGGATGGAGCCGGGTTCTGGGTCATCTTCTTTCGTATCATTCTGCCATTGTCGGCGCCCATTCTGGTGGTCACCGTGATCTGGCAATTCACCCAGATCTGGAATGACTTTCTGTTTGGTGTAGTGTTCTCCGATCCGAGTTCCCAGCCTGTGACGGTGGGCCTTAATAACATGGTGAACAGTTCAACCGGTGAGAAACAATACAACGTGGATATGGCCGGTGCCATCATCGCGGCGCTGCCGACCATCGTGGTCTATGTGGTTGCCGGTAAATATTTCGTACGCGGTCTGACGGCCGGTTCTGTAAAAGGTTAACGGGAGTTCTGAACATGGCTGAACTGAAAATAGACAACGTATACAAGAGTTTTGGTGAAGAGCACATTCTGAAAGGCATTAGCCTGGATGTTACAGACGGTGAGTTCATCATTCTGGTGGGGCCTTCGGGCTGTGGTAAGTCGACGCTGTTGAATTGCATTGCGGGCCTTGAGGATGTCACCACAGGCGACATTATTCTAGGCGATACCAACGTCACTTACGAAGCGCCGAAAGACCGTGATATTGCCATGGTGTTTCAGAGCTATGCACTCTACCCGAACATGAACGTGCGCAAGAACATTGCCTTTGGTCTTGAAATTCGCAAGATGCCCAAGGCTGAAATCGCCGAGGAAGTGGCCCGGGTTGCCAAGTTGTTGCAAATCGAACCGCTGCTGGATCGCAAACCATCGCAGTTGTCCGGTGGCCAGCGCCAGCGCGTTGCGATGGGCCGGGCGCTGGCGCGTCGACCCAAGATCTATTTGTTTGACGAACCCCTGTCGAACCTGGACGCCAAGTTGCGTGTGGAAATGCGCACCGAAATGAAGAAGCTGCATCAACGTCTTGGCACAACGATCGTGTACGTCACGCACGACCAGATCGAAGCCATGACCCTGGCTGACCGCATTGCGGTTATGAAAGGCGGTATCGTCCAGCAGTTTGGTACGCCGCAGGAAGTGTACGATGACCCGGCCAATATGTTCGTTGCAGGCTTTATGGGTTCACCGTCAATGAACTTTTTGCGGTGTGAAGTTACTCGTCATGAAAACGATTATGCCGTCCAGATCGAGTCTCAGGGCACCGTGTTTCAGTTGCCGGTCGACCCGAAGCAAGCCGATCTGAGCAATTATGTGGGCAAAACGGTGGTGTTGGGCATTCGCCCTGAGCAAATCACTCATGTTATGCCCCATCTGGTCTCTGAACAGTTCATCACCCAGGTACCTGTGAAGATCGAAGTGACGGAGCCGACTGGAGCAGATACGTTGATTCTGGCGCGAATCAACGATCAGGAATGCGAGTGTCGGGTTCACCCCCAGGAAGCTGGCAAAGTCGGCGATACAATGGATCTGTTGTTTAATATGAGTAAGGCCGTGTTTTTCGACGAGCAGACCGAGGCGCGGCTGTAAGGCAGACGGTAAGATCATGGTGTGTTCTTTTTTCGCAGCCTCCGGGCTGCGTTTTTTGTGACGTACAACTCATTATATGCATCCCCTCTGCCCTCATTACCTCGCTTAACCCCCGGAAAGATCGAAAAATGCCGATCCTGTTCGTCAAATCTGCGTTAACTGACTAAACTGCCAGTATTCGGACCATAAAAGCCTGTCACCATGCCTCTGAAGGGAAAAACCGCACATTCCAGGGTCGGGAATACCGTTTCCCGGCGCCTTGCAGATCCCTCCACTTGGTTGAAACATGCACCTTTGGTGTTTTATGAAGCGGAATCGCGAGGCGAACAAAAAGACCTGTGGGCGTTGAACTATGTCAGTGAGTCGATTGAGCAACTGACCGGATATCCGGCTGAGGACTTTTTGGGTGAAAACCCGAAACGCTACCTGTACCAGATGGTCCACCCCACAGACCGGCGGCGCGTGGGTGCTGAATATGATCGGTGCCGCGCTATGCTGTCTCCGATCTACATGACTTACCGGATCAAACACAGGGACCAGGGTTATATCTGGGTAGAAGAGCGCACCAACTTTGTTCGCCAGGACAGTGAGCACATCGTGTGCCTGGGGTCTTTGGTGGATACCCATGCCCCGGTTCGCATTGAAAAACACAATGCTCGGCTCGATAAGGTCCTGATTCGTCTTAATGCCGATGTGGCCGTTGCTACCGGTCAGGATTTTATCGAACACCTGTGCAGACGTCTGGCCCTGCTGCTGGATTGCCGGCAAGTTAGCCTGCTTCAGGTAAGTGATGGGCAGTATTTGGGCTGCCTGGTGTCGATTCAGGATGGGTTGATGCAGCCCCGTTACAGTATGCGCCTGGCCGACAGCCTGCTGGCTCCGCTCGGCAGCCAGCCACATATGGTCAGGAACCTGTCCGACCCGGATCGTCACGGATGGCCGATCCTGGAGTCCATGGTTCACCTTGAGGCGTTTCGTCTGGATAACCGGCGCGGACGGTGGGTCGGTATTCTGGTCATTGATCATGACCAGCCACGGCCGGTTGATTCGACCTTGTCCCGCGTGCTTGAACTCTATACAGAGCGAGCCGTAACTGAAATTGAACGCCTCGGCCTGGAAGGTCGGCTTCAGGAAAGTGAGGCACGGTATAGGGCATTTTTCGAGACCGCAGTACAGCCCTCAATGATTGTTGATCGTCAGGGCCGGGTGGTAAATATTAATCGGTCTGCGGCCCGTTTATTCAATGCGGATCAAAACGTCGAAGCTCTGCAACTGAGAGCCATTCTGCCGGATAATCAACCCGACGGTCAGCAGACCTGGCCAGCGTTTCTGGCATTTGTTGAGCAGGCCAGCGATGCAGAGACCCGGCAAAGCCAGTGGCAGTTGCAAACACTCACCGGCTCGACGCGGACCATGGTCGTGCACTCCTTTCGGGTCAGCGTTAATCAGACCGAGGGCGTCATGCTGTCGTTCAATGACATCAGTGACCGGTTGAGCGCCGAAGCCTCGTTGCGTGAACAACATGAAGTAATGAACCGCCGCCAGCAACGCCTGCGCGGGCTGGTCGACGTCGCTACGCGCCTGGAGCGCCAGAACAGCGTGCGCGACTTTTTGGTATCCAGCTGCACGGCACTCACACAGAAGGTGGGCCTTAATCAGGTTGCCTGTTATCAGCCAGGCAGTGAGTTCTGGTACGCCAGTAGTCTCAAGCCAGAGCAGCGTACGCACTTTCGGGAGCACAGCGCTGCTTTGCAACAGGCGCTGGATACCCGCCACATCAGTTGGGGAACAGACTCCAATCAGTGGTTTTACATTCCCCTGGTGGTGGATGATCAGGCCGTCGCGGGCCTGGCAATTCTGGGCGATGAACTGATTCTCAATGATCTTGATTTTCTGTCGATGCTGGCTCAAACCCTGAATTTGTCGTTCGACAACCTGATGCAGCGAAAGAACTTGCGCAGCCAGGCGATGCACGACAGTTTAACCGGGCTCGGCAATCGCGCTCAGTTGCACCTTTGGATCGAGCAGGTATTGGGTCAACAGCCTGACCAGACCGCAAGCCTGTTGTTGTTTGACCTGAACCGGTTCAAGGAAATCAACGATACTCTGGGCCATCATTTTGGTGATCGCTTGTTGTGTGAGATTGGACCGCGCATTCAACGCATGCTGGGGTGGCGAACCAGCCAGAACATTGCCCGTTTGGGTGGCGATGAATTCGCCGTGCTCCTGCCCGATGTGAGTCAGCAAGAGGCGTTGAGCGTTGCCGAGCGCATGGCGCTTTGTTTGCGTGAACCCTATCAGATTGACGCCATGCAACTGCAAGTTGAGGCCAGCATTGGGCTGTCTCATTACCCGGAGCAGGGGCAAGACGGTCACGAGCTGCTGCGCTGCGCCGATGTAGCCATGTACGCGGCCAAGGCGAATAACGAGTCAGTCGTCGTATTTGATTCGCATCTGGATGCTCATACCCCCCAGCGAATCGCCGTGTTGTCTGAACTGGAAGTGGCCATTGGCGCCGGGCAATTGTGGGTGGCGTACCAACCAATCATCAGCGCTGCTACGGGCCAGGTGGCCGGGTTCGAGGGGCTGGTTCGCTGGCAGCATCCGGAACTGGGGGCTCTGTCACCCGCCGACTTCATTCCGCTGGCGGAAATGGGGCAGGGCATTCGCCAGATTACCCGCTTTGTGCTGGAGCAATGCCTGGCACAAATTGTCCACTGGCGAGGCAAACACCCTGATTGCCACGTCGCGGTGAATCTCTCATCGCGCGTATTGTTGGACCAGGCGCTGCCTGGTCAGATTGAAGATCTGTTGGTCAAATACGCATTGCCTGGCTCAGCGCTGGTGCTGGAGTTAACCGAGAGCACCTTGCTTTCTGATCCGGTTCGGGCGATTGCGATCATCAATCAATTGGCCGACCTTGGTGTAGGGGTTGAAGTAGATGATTTTGGCACCGGTTATTCGTCGCTCGCTTACCTGAAGGCATTGCCGATTCAAGCCTTGAAAATAGACAAAAGCTTTATTGACGATTTGCTTGAGGATGCCCAGGACCGGGTAATTGTCGAGTCGACCATCACCATGGCCCACAATCTGGGCTTGAAAACGGTTGGTGAAGGCGTTGAAAACGAGGCGACGTTCCACGAACTGGTGCGTTTGGGGATTGATTTCCTGCAAGGCTATTACTTCGCCAAGCCACTGCCCGCCGTCGAGATGACTGAATGGCTGGACAGCTATCACCGCTCGCTGGAGTGGTGATAGCCGCGACAGCTTATGATCGACTGGCCAACAGCAACTCGGCCCGCGTTGCCGCTGCCCGAACCTGGATCGGCGCTGTGCCCCCCAGATGGTCACGGGCTGCGACCGAGCCTTCCAGAGTCAGCACGTCGAATACATCAGCGCTGATGGTATCGCTGAAGGGTTTCAGTTCATCGAGCGTCATTTCACTCAGGTCTTTACCCTCTGCCAGCCCGTAGGCAACACTTTTGCCAACCACTTCATGTGCATCCCGGAAGGCCATGCCTTTCTTGACCAGGTAATCTGCCAGATCCGTCGCCGTACTATAGCCACGCAAAGCCGCGGCCTTCATGACGGCGGGCTTGGCCTCTATGTAGGGAATCATGTCGGCAAAGGCACGCAGACTGCCGGCCAGTGTGTCGATGGTGTCGAACAAGGGCTCCTTGTCTTCCTGATTGTCTTTGTTGTACGCCAGCGGCTGGCTTTTCATCAGCGTGAGCAAACTCATCAGATGACCAAATACCCGGCCGGTTTTGCCGCGTACCAGCTCCGGCACATCGGGGTTTTTCTTCTGAGGCATAATGCTGGAGCCGGTACAGAAGCGGTCTGGCAAATTGATGAAATCGAACTGGGCTGAGGCCCATAACACCAACTCTTCGGACATGCGCGACAGGTGCATCATGGTCAGCGATGCCCAGTGGGTGAACTCGATGGCGAAGTCCCGGTCTGATACTGAGTCGAGCGAGTTTTCGGAGGGGCGGTCGAAACCCAGCAGTTCGGCGGTGCGCACCCGGTTGATCGGAAACGTGGTGCCGGCCAGGGCCGCGGCGCCCAATGGCAGAATATTCACCCGTTTGCGGCAGTCCTGCAGGCGTTCGAAGTCACGTTGCAGCATTTCATTCCAGGCCAGAAGGTGGTGGCCAAAGGTGACTGGCTGGGCCGTTTGCAAGTGAGTAAAGCCTGGCATGATGGTATCGGCTTCATTCGCCGCCAGCGTGATCAGGCCGCGTTGCAACCGAGTCAGTTCGGCGCCAAGGCCGTCGATGGCCTCGCGCAGATACAGCCGGATATCGGTGGCGACCTGATCGTTCCGGCTGCGACCGGTGTGCAGTTTTTTACCGACTGGCCCGATTTTGGCGGTCAGCGCCGATTCAACATTCATGTGCACGTCTTCCAGTGCCACTGACCAGACCTGTTGGCCGGATTCGATGTCTGCCTGAACGGCTTTCAGTCCGTTAACGATCTGTTCACACTCATCGGCCGTTAGCACGCCGACCTCAGACAGCATGGTCGCATGGGCAATGGAGCCCTGAATATCATGTCGGTACAGACGCTGGTCGAATTGGATGGAGGCGGTAAACTCAGCCACAAACGCATCGGTTGCTTCGGCAAAACGGCCACCCCAGGCGGCATTGGTGCTTTGAGCATGGGCATCAGACATGATTACAGGGTTCCTTGGGCACATTGAAAGGGCATTATATCGGCTTGGCGGGCGTTGGCTATGGTCACAGTACCCTGGTGGCTTGATCCTCGCGCCAGCAAGGGCGACACTGAGCGCTTGTCTTTGGCAGATTAACCGGCAGGTCGCGCACTTGAAGCCAGCGAATACCCTATCCCATGCTTCAAACCGGCATTCGCTGGTGTTGCCCGATTTGTGCACCGCCACCTCGGTGTTTTTTCTCGTCCTGGTATCCGAACTGCTGGTATTGGTCTGGGTGTTGCTGCAATCGGGAATCGACTGGATCCAGCTTGGCTCCATGAGCCTGATGGTGCAGTGGATCGTATTGCCTTCTGCGGCGTTGTTGTGCCGGCTGCGTCGCTGGCTAGCGCGTATCCCACTTTGGCTGGGATGGCTGGTCGCGTTCTCTACAGTGTCCGGGGTCGGTTTGCTGGTTAGCCTGGCCGGCAGCGTACTGGTGTTGGGCGGATGGGCCGCTGTAGAGTCGATGACGGTTTTGCGTCATACGGCCGCGACGGCCATCATCGCTGCCTTGTTGCTGCGCTATTTTCAGTTACAGCAGGCGCTGGTGGATCGCTCCCGGGCGGAGCTGTCGGCCCGTATTGAGGCGTTGCAAAATCGAATCCGACCTCACTTTTTGTTCAATAGCCTGAATACCATCGCCGAACTGATCGCCACCCGGCCTGAGGCCGCCGAGCGGGCGATTGAAGATCTGTCCCGGCTGTTCCGCGCCAGTTTGAAAGAAGCCACGACGTTCTGGAGCCTCAGTGATGAACTGGCACTTGTTGATGGCTACCTTTCGCTGGAGCAGTGGCGTCTTGGCGACCGGCTGAAGGTTGTCTGGCAGACGCCGAGGCCGACGGCACGATGGTCGGTTCCGGTATTGATTCTGCAGCCATTGATTGAGAACGCCATTGTCCATGGCATTGCCCCGAGCGTCAGCGGGGGGCAACTGCTTATTCGATGCCGGGAGAAGAACAGGCAGTTGGTGATTGAAATTGAAAACCCACTGGTGCAGGCCGGGGGTTCAGTTGAGCAGGCCACCATGGCAGAGCCGGAACGCAACACTGAACGTCGCAAGAGCCCCCGGGGGAATCAGGTCGCATTGGAAAACATTCGCCACCGCCTGGCCACACTCTATGGGGACACCGCGAAACTCTATGCGGCAGCCGATGAGCGAACCTATCGGGTTCGTTTAACCTTGCCGGCGAAACTGCTGATGCGCGAAAGCGAAAGGAGTGACGTTTGAAAGTCATGATCGTAGACGATGAACCCCTGGCCCGGGAACGGCTGCTGCGGTTGCTACAATCGGAAGACAGTGTGACCCGATGTGTCACTGCCGCTAACGGGCAGGAGGCTCTGCGCCGGCAAATCGACGACCCGTCTGACCTGATACTGCTGGATATTCGCATGCCTGGGCACAGCGGCCTGGAGCTTGCTGCTGAATGGTCACAACAGTTAAATCCGCCTGCCATTGTATTCTGTACCGCCTACGATGATTACGCGCTGGAGGCATTTCAGGTGCAGGCCGTGTCGTACCTGATGAAACCGGTAAAAGCGGCTGAACTGCACCAGGTACTGGTCAGTGCCGGCCAATTGAACCGGGCGCAATTGACCGCACTGACTGGCGCCGATATCGGCCCGGTTATTGCGCTGCAAACCGGGCGTGGCAAGGAGCGCATCCCCCTGAACGATGTATTCTGTTTCCGGGCTGATCAAAAATACGTTGTGGCACAGTGTCGTCAGGGTGAGCGCTTGTGTGATTACAGCCTGAAACAGCTCGAAGAGCGCTTCCCGGAGCAACTGGTGCGTGTACACCGTACAACCCTGGTGCCCAAAAGCCGACTGGAGAAACTGACCCGGGATGCCCAGGGCGGCATATGGCTCAGTGTTCGCGGGCTGGAAGAGCCGGTGACGGTCAGTCGGCGGTTTGCGCGGGAGTTGCGACCCCTGTTCCAGGATTCATCAGACTGGGCTGAGTAGCGTTCGCGGGTGATGTGCAACCTTAATCAACGGTTACACCCTGTGCGATTTTGTTTGCGAAACGACCAAATTGGTTTATAAAAGAACGGTGTGAGACAGTGACAGCGCTTCTGCGAGACTATGCACCGCCAGATGTATAGTCGCCAGATTCGACTGCCAATCAGAGCAGCAAAGGGGGACACAAGGTGAGTGATAATAAGAAGGCTGGAAAGTTAGCGCCCGAGCAAACGGAAGCCGAACGTCTGTTGGCTGACCGTGAGGCACTGCGTTCCAAGATGGCCAGTGAAGTCGAGGCTTTTCTGGAAGCGGGTGGCAAGGTTGAGAAAGTCGAACGGGGGAAGCGCGCAGACCCTCCGCGTAAGCCCGAAAGTCAGTACGGCAGCCGACCAATCTGAGTTAGGTCCAGAGTCTTTTTAAGCGAAGATCCAGCATTTGGCCAGTAGGCATCTACCCAGCGTGGTTCGGTTTGCCTTGTCTCTCTGATTGAGATCCGGACATTCGGGAAGCTGGGCCCCTGAGCTAGTCGGTATACTGCTTACCCAGCCCCTTCGTTATGAACGTTCACTTGGTGCTTCCTAGCAACAACGATAGCGGGCACCCCTGAACACAGTGTTTCAAAAAAAACATCAATGAAATCGAATTACCAAATCTGGCCTGTAGAGTGATTAATCTTGTAACTTAACAACATATGGCCATTCTCGTCTGACAAAGCCTGATCACTTCGATGCCCCCGAAAGTTGATGAAACTGCCCGGTTATTGACCATTTTTCCAACCTGCATCTGTATCAATGCTCAATCAATGTACATAAAGCCCTGCGTGGTGCGCCAGTGCGATGCATGCCCTCTCGACGGGTCGGAACATCTCAAAGCTGACCAGTTGGGTTGGATGTCGTTTTCTTTCAGTATAAATCCGTCCGATGTTATTTGTCAGAAAAATATTGACGAAATATCGTTTCTTGCCAGTGTCGCCACACAGTACACTCATGGCATCTATCAACGCATACCTATAATAAACCAAGCAATCGCTGGACAATCCCCCATTAAGGAGATCATCACCAATGGCCGCTTTTTCCCCTCACGCCCACGTGGACCTGAGCACCCCTCTGCTGTTGGAGTTTGCTGTCCGCCGCGAAGAAGGTGAGTTTGCCAATAACGGGGCTTTTGTTGCCCGAACCGGTGAGCGAACTGGCCGCTCACCGAAAGACCGGTTTATCGTGAAGGAAACGGGCAGTCAGGATGAAATCGAGTGGGGCGCCGTCAACCGCGCTTTCGATTCAGAGCAATTCGATGCCCTGTGGCAGCGTGTCAGTGATCACCTGGCCGACCGGGAGCACTTTGTGGGTCATCTCGAAGTTGGATCGGCCGTAAAACACAGCGTCCCCATTACCGTCAGCACCGAGTTGGCCTGGCATCAGGTATTTGCCCGTAACCTCTTTATTGTGGCTGATGAGTGGAACGCGCAAGATAAAGCCGGTTGGCATGTGCTGAACGTTCCCAGCTTTGTTTGCGACCCCAAGCGTGACGGTACGGGCAGTGACTCTGCCTGCATCATTAATTTTGAGCAGCGCAAAGTCTTGATTGCTGGTTTGTATTACGCCGGTGAAATGAAAAAAGCGATGTTCTCGGTTCAAAACTTCCTGCTGCCCGCTCAGGATGTACTGCCAATGCATTGCTCGGCCAACGTGGGTGACGATGGCAAAACCACCTTGTTCTTTGGGTTGTCCGGTACCGGTAAAACAACTCTCAGTGCAGACCCGGAGCGTTTCTTGATCGGCGATGACGAGCACGGCTGGGGCCCGGGAGTGGTGTTCAACATTGAAGGTGGCTGCTACGCCAAGTGCATCGATCTGACAGAGAAAAACGAACCGCTGATCTGGAAGGCGATCCGCTTTGGGACCATTCTCGAGAACGTGGTGCTGGACGAACAGCGAGCGCCAGACTACACCGACGACAGCCTGACCCAGAATTCACGAGCTGCCTATCCGCTTGAGCACATCGAAAAGCGCCAGTTGAGCAACATGGGTGACGAGCCCAATGCCGTGGTGTTTTTGACCTGCGATCTGAATGGCGTATTACCGCCAGTGTCCAAACTGACCAAAGAAGCAGCGGCCTACCATTTCCTCAGTGGTTACACCGCCCTGGTCGGGTCAACCGAAATGGGCGCGGGTAAAGGCATCAAGACCACCTTTTCTACCTGTTTTGGCGCACCGTTCTTCCCGCGCCCGGCCGGTGTTTATGCCGAGCTGCTGATGAAACGAGTTGAAGCGGCCGGTACCGATGTTTATCTGGTCAACACCGGCTGGACTGGTGGTGCCTACGGCGAAGGCAAGCGTTTCAGCATTCCGGTAACCCGGGCCGTGATCACCGCGATTACGAATGGGGAGCTGGCCGACGTTGAAACTCGCCACATCGATGGTTTGAACCTCGACGTGCCAGTGGCCGTACCGGGTGTTGCCGGCGAACTGCTGGTTCCCCGTAACACCTGGGCCGACCCGGCGGCCTACGATGCCAAAGCAGCGTCGTTGATTAAGGAGTTCAAACAGAACTTCGAAAAATACGACGTATCCGACGCCATCAAGGCGGCCGGTCCTCAGGGCTGATGCCACGCCTTGTTTGAGGTGGTCCCGGGTCGGTTCCTGACCCGGATGCCCTATCTTGCCTTTGCCCGTCCGCCACGCCACACTTCCCGACATGAATGAATTCGAGCTCATAGCGCACTATTTCCGGGGTTGGCAGGGCACTCATCCTGATTTGATTCTGGGTCAGGGGGACGATTGTCTGATCTGGCACCCGAGCCGGGCGACGGTGATGTCGATTGATACCGCTGTTGCCGGTCGGCATTTTCCTGAACAGGCAACAGGTGCCCAGGCTGCCCAGCGGGCTTTTCTGCCGGCGCTCAGTGATATTGCCGCTATGGGGGCAGAGCCCGCATTTTTTACCCTCGCCCTGACCTTACCCCGGCCACTGAATGAGCGCTGGCTCGACGCCTTCGCGGGCCGCTTGCGTGAGCTGAGTGAGTCTTACGGGCTGGTGCTGGCAGGAGGCGATACCACCTCGGGCCCGGGCCCGGTCATCAGCCTGCAAATGCACGGTCTGGTCGATACGCCTTTGCGCCGCGATGGTGTACAGCCGAACGATGACCTTTGGGTATCCGGCTTACCCGGGCGTGCGGCAGCGGTCTTACCGGCGGTGCTTAACCCGGCCGGTGCATCTGTGCCACCGGATTGGCTTGATGCCTATTGGTCGCCACAACCGCGTCTCGAACTCGGGCTTCGGTTGATTGGCCTTGCCAGTGCCGCCATTGATGTATCCGATGGCCTCGCGGCTGACAGCGGGCACCTGGCCAGAGCCAGCGGCCTCGATTTACTGATCGATATCGACAGCCTTCCACAGGCCCCCAGTTTTGAGGGTTACCCAAAAGACCAGGTGACATCCTGGATACTGAGCGGAGGCGACGATTATGAGCTGGCGTTTACCGCCTCTCCCCGGCAGCGTCAGTCGCTGAAGGCACTGGCGGCGGCTCTGGCATTGCCACTGACCCGTATTGGCCAGGCAGTCGCAGGCGACGGCCAGGCACTGATTCGGCATAATGGCGAGGTTAAGGCCTTAGATCAGGCCGGTTTTCAACACTTCTAAATCGATCGCTCTGCTACAGGATGCAATGAATGACTGAACCGAGTGCCCGTCGCTGGCACAACCACTGGATGCATTTTCTGGCCTTTGGCCTCGGCAGCGGCGCTGCGAGCAAGGCGCCGGGTACCTTCGGCACACTGGCTGCCGTTCCCTTATTCCTGCTGCTCACCCTGTTACCGCTCTGGTTGTATCTGGTCGTGGTGGTGCTGGCTTTTGTGTTCGGCTGTTATTTGTGTGATCGCGTATCGCAGGACATGGGCGTTCACGACCATGGTGGCATCGTCTGGGATGAATTCGTTGGGTTCTGGATTACCATGATCGCCGTGCCCGTCGGTCTCTGGACAGTCGTGCTCGGCTTCATTTTGTTCAGGGTATTCGACATCCTGAAACCCTGGCCAATCAGCTGGCTTGACCGGCGCGTAGGCGGTGGCGTGGGTATTATGATTGACGATGTTATTGCCGGTATTTTTGCGGGCGTGATTTTGCACTTGCTGGTTTGGTTTGTGTCGTAATCAGCATGGTATCCGCACAGACAGGCTGGTTGATTCTATCGACTGACCTACCGCGACATCACCCATTTCCTGGGAAATCGATCACAACGATTGGCATTGTTACTGGACCTGAACGAGCACATCCTTAAAGTAACCCCTGTTCACACAACAGCGGGCCATAGGGATGACCAGCCAGTTTGACACCGGGTTCCGGGAAGAGCCCTTCGCAGTCAGTGCCGAGCCGATAGACATCGCCCGGCCCGATGCACTGCCTGATTCTGTTCAGCCCAACGGCTGCTACCCCATTCGCTGGTACGACCTGCCCTTGCCGGTTCGTCAATTCTTGCAGCGCCCGGAGCACCGCCAGTTTTGCTGGCAAGCCTCGGCCCAGACGGTGCGCAACTGGCAGCAAGGTGCCTCCAATAGCAACCGGTTGATGCTCGCCTGGGATGGCACTCGGGTTGAGCCGCTGACGCAGTATCGCCAGGGGTTGCACAACCACCGCTCAGTATTTGCCTTTCGCACGCCCTTGCCCGCTACGGATGCCCCGGCCAGTGCCGGTGGTGCACAGACCACGCCCTCTGCCTCACTGCCATCCCGTTTTGGCGGCGGCCCTCCGGTTGAAGGCGGTAATGAATACAACGCCATGGTGCGGGTGGTGAACCCACTGACTGATGCTCGCATCAGGCTCGACCAGCGCCCGGTCCACCAACCCCGGGAACGCTACCGTTTAGCGGACGATCAGACCTGGTGGGACCTGGCCTATGAGTTATATGGCGTCCCCCACGCTACGCCGCTGGCGAACCTGAACCACCCGGAATACAGCATGACCCGGCCACCCGAGCCCGGTCGGGAACTTTGGGTGCCGGGCACGCCGGTATTAGCAGTGACCGGTACCAGCAGTTATGGCCGCGCAGTGCGATTTCAGTGGCAGGGGCCTACGCAGGGTGAACAGTCGGTTCCCATGAATCACGAGCAAGCGGAAGCCGACTGGAGGCTGGACATTCCCATTGCCGAAGGCGACTACCAACTGCAAGCGACCAATCGCGACGCCGAGCACTCGTTGACGGTAACCGTATTACCCGCCGACCCAATACCGCTGAGCCTGGACGTGGCTTACCTGCCAGAAAGCGATGAACTGTTGCTGGTACCGGATCTGCTGGAAGCCCTGATCGATCAGGATCACCAGGCGCTCAACGCGGCCATCACGGCGCTGAACACGGCCCAGCAACGCCAGGCTGAAGACGATTCAGACGAGGCTCGCCAGCAGGTCGAAGCCGCCAAAAACGAGGTGATGACCGCGCTCGGCCCGGCTCTGAATGCCCACCAGGGCGATGGCCCCAAACACAGCAACCAA
>NZ_AUIH01000021.1 GCF_000423605.1 Saccharospirillum impatiens DSM 12546 | reverse complement strand
AGACCTTAGCCCACTGGAGTTGGTGGCCTACAACTACACGGTGGAGGACTACGAGACCTACTTCGTGGGTGAGTTTGGGTTGTGGGTGCATAATGTTTGTAACACAAGTTCCGCTAATGCTCGTAGAGCCAATCCCTCCAAGTCAGAAAGTGAGGTTTGGAATAGTTCCCAAAGTGTGGGAAACGGAAGAAGGAGTAATGGTGAGAGGGGTAGAAATCGAGAGTATTACGAGTGGGATCATACCCATAATGATATTGAAGTATATGATTATAGAGGACAGCATAAGGGATCTAAAGATCCTGTGACAGGTGAAATGTACAAAGATGCAGTTGAGGGCAGAACAATTGATATCTAATAAAATACTATCGCATTGCTGTTCTGAGATGGATGTTCACTTAGATCAAAAGGATGTCCCTATTTTTTATGAAGATAAGTATAGAGAGTATGGAATTAAAGTATTAGATGGTGGTAGTGCAAGGCAAACGATTAAGTATTGCCCATGGTGTGGGAAAGAGCTTCCAAAAATCCTCCGGAATGAGTGGTTTGACTATTTGGAAAAAAACTTCGGTTTCACTAATGGGGATGATCCTGCCATTCCAGAAGTAATGAAGTCGGGAGCATGGTGGAGGAAGGATAACTTATAATCGTAAGGGGTGATCGGGCGCGCTAGAAGTGGTCGGGACATGCACTGCAGGTTAGCCCCTACTATAATCTCTGGGACTTTCCTGAGTAAGGATGCCGCCAGGTTTGCAGCTACTAGTCGCTGGTCAGAAGCGAACTCACAGGCAACCTGACGTACAAGCGCATCCTCGATGCCTATAGCCACTACCACACCGATGGCCTGACCATCACCGTAGGCAACACCGAGGGCCAACGTGAAACCCTAGTTGCCACCGGTGAGCATCCGTTCTATGTTATGGGGCAGGGCTTTACCCGAGCCGATGAACTGACCGTAGGCCAGCAAATCGCGACCCACACCCAGCAGCCCGTGGAAGTGCTGGACGTAGACCTTAGCCCACTGGAGTTGGTGGCCTACAACTACACGGTGGAGGACTACGAGACCTACTTCGTGGGTGAGTTTGGGTTGTGGGTGCATAATGCTTGTGGCTCAAGAAAGACTGTTGATGATCTGATTTCAGAGTCTCGACCCGGCAGGTCTACCGCCGGTCGAACAAAGCAGTTTGATCAAGAAGGCGGTTTTGAAAAAGCCAATGCCGAATTCGATGCATTAAACCCTCAAAATGTGAGGGATATCGACACTCAATATGGAACCGGTAGAACTGGAACGCTAGAGGACGGTAGGCAAGTAACAGTCAGGCCTGGTGCCTCAAATGATGGGCCTCCTACTCTAGAGGTACAGCAAGGTAGAAATAGAATTAAATTCCGTTTTTGGTAATAGACAATGACAGAAATCAACATTTTCAAAAAATGGGAACCCATTCTCGGGCTCCAGAATGCAATGTACGTAGAAGGTCTATACGATGATTATGAAGGCTTCCGAATACTACTAAAAGGCTCCGGTGAATGTGCAAAAATGTTGCGTATTAAATTTGACCCACCTCTTGCCTATAGAGCTATTGATGAAGGCGATCTCTTGGCTTATGAGCGAGTAAATTCATACAGCAATTCAGGTCAATGGACATTATTTGTTGTTGAGAATTCAAGTTATTTAAGTTGGTTTCAGCATACTAGCCAAGGTATTCATAATGAAAGAGCTATTGTGCATTATGCCATTTTTACTTCCAGTAGTTGTATAGAAGTACTAGCAGAATATGAACCTTCTGTTGATTGGTTAAATTAGTTTGTTATGTTATTGGCAGAAATTTTCTTAAATAATTTACTTGATCCTCAAAGGAAAAAACACTTGAACAAGCACATCCTCACTCTGGTCTTGGCTTTCTCCACCCCTATGTTGGCCAATGCCGCGACTTCTACATCCGTCGATGACGATACCAATTCTGTACTCGACTTCATGGCAAACTACGAGACGTTGACCAACACCTACGATGAGTCTCTGCTGTCTCTGTACAGCGATCAGGCCATTCTGCGGGGTACCTACCAACATTCTGATGGCAGCGAACAACCCATCGTGCTTACGTTGGATCAGTATGCCAGCGTATTTGAGTCAGGGCTTAAAGCCGCCCGGGCCGCCGGCGAACAGTCAGATCTGAGTGATATCGAAGTCCATTTCGAAGGCGAACTGGCACGCGTTAGTGCCGTCAACTACAACTCGCTGAAGTGTGTCCATTCAGATTACTCCGCTGTGTTGCAACCCAGTGGCGACAGCTGGCTGATCGTGGAGGAATTTCAGGTCATTCCATCTCAGTCGCAATGCGACGCGCCAATGGGCGATGCAGCACTTGTAGCGCTGTTGGTGGCGGTGGCCGAGCAGACCAACCCTATGCTGCCAGCGCAAATAGATCAAGACACGCTGTTAATGGAACTGATCGCCGATCAAAGCACTCTTGTCTATGACTATAAACTCGTGACGCTCAGCTCCATGGAGATGCCAGCGGAAGAGCTGGAAACGCTGATGCGGCCTATTGTGATAGAACAAAGCTGCAACATGGGTAACATCCGCTCAATACTCGACAAGGGGGCGACCATGCGCTACCAGTACACCGCCAGTGATGATGTATGGCTGACCGAAATTGATGTAAGCGAACAGGATTGCTGATGTGACGTGGAAGGGCTGTGGGGTAGCATAGGCCCGGCGAGTCAAGGGTACCGATTTATTGGCGCTTGCAATTGCGTAGCTTGTGTTGGGTTGCTCACACCGGTACACCGCTGGTGTAGGGATGATGCGTCACGCCGCCCTACATGCAGACGACGCCGTTGATACCGGCCGCACCCTCGCCCGAGCCTGTAGCTTTGCATGATGCTTCAGGGCAGAGAGTTGATCCTACTGGCGGTAATGGCACCCCCATTATCAAAACAGCGAATTGGCTCAGCTACATCGAATAAGATTGGGATGCAGCCATATGGAGCCCACTCTTTCGTGAACTGGCCAGGAACCATCAATTTATACATTACGATGAGCGCGGCAACGGTCTGTCAGATGCGGAAGTTGCGAACCTGTCATTCGAGGCTTTCGCCTCCGATCTGGAGACCGTTGTCGACGCCACCAAGGTCGATAAGTTCGCTTTGCTGGGAATATCACAGGGAGCCGCCATTCCCAATGCCGAATTTGTGGGACTGGAGAGCGACGGCTACTTGTTGCTGGGCAGGGAAGCCGCATCCAAAGCGTTTGTGGATGCCGTTAGAGCGTTTATTAACGGCATTGAAACGCCTCTTAACGGTCGCTCAACATCCAAACGCAAAAAGCGGGGCAAAGCCCCGCTCATAGTCTCTCTAATTGATCCTGATTTTCTAGTTGTGGCGCAATAACCGAACACTACCCAGCATCAGCGTTAACAAACCAAACCAGAGACCCAGACTACCACCACTGCTGCTACCGCCGGTTGAGCCGGAAGAGACTGAGGCATTGACTCGTTCAAAGGCACCGATGTCGCAACCTTTGCCGTTTTGCTGGCGTTCAACACCGCGCTGGTCGGTCGGCAAACAGGTATCGGAGTTGGCCGCATTGTCACCCAGGCTGCCGGCTACCAGTGCGTGCGTCAGTGTGGGTCCGCCGTTACCTGCCAGAGGTGCCAGCAGCTCGGTTGAAACCAGCGGGGCGTTGATCAGTTGGTCGGAAGCCTGGGTTGCGCAACCCGTGCCATTACCAATGACGTTGTGGCCGCGCGAGCGTGCACCGGCGTCCAATTTGCAATCGGGACCTTCCGTCGCCGTATTACCGGCAATGATGCTATTGCCATACGCAATCAAACTGGTAGGGTCACCCTGGAATACACCGCCACCCTGGTTGGACGCATCGTTGTTGGTCAGCGTGGCATGGCGCAATTCGGCAATGGCTCCGAAATCCAAGTAGAGTGCACCGCCGTCGCCATTCTCGACCCGGTTGCCACTGAGCGTCGTGTTGGTCAATATCACAGCGTTGCTTTCAGCATAAAGGCCACCACCGCTAAATTGAGCCGTATTGTCACGGATGATTGACTGCTCAGACCGAAGCTGTGCTCCGTCAAGGTAAAGTCCGCCGCCTGAACCGGCCGGGGCTGAGTTATCGGCAATGCTTGCGTTCAGCAGCGTCAATGCGGCTTCATAAAGGTAAGCGCCACCTCCAAAATCCAGGGTGGATGTATTGCCCATTAAGGAGGTGTTGATGAGGCTTGCACTTCCCGGGTACTCAAGGTAGAAACCGCCACCAATACCGGTGCTGGTGTTGTTGTCGATCTGGCTATCAACGGCGTCCAGCACGCCTTCGTAAACATAGAGTCCGCCCCCCTCTGACAAGGCCGAGTTACCAGATACGGTGGAATTGACCATATTGATCGAGCTGTCTTCAAGGTGGAGACCACCACCGTCGGCGGTCGCTTCATTATCAGAAATGCGGGTGTTGAACAGGTTTACTTGAACAGAATAGTACGTGTATACGGCGCCGCCACTGGAACCCGCCAGATTGTCAAAAAGATCGCTGTTTCGCAGGGTCAACAGTGCATAGTCTTCCACAGCGATTGCGCCACCATCATTGCCGGCTTCGTTGTTGGACAAGACAGTACCATCCAGTTCGACGGTGCCCTCGCTGGGTGAACGAATGGCACCTCCGCTTGATAAGGCACTGTTATTGGTTAGGGTTGATTCATTAAGGACCAGGTAGCCTTCATCGCTGTATATCGCACCGCCATCACTTGAGGCTGAGTTCCCGGAAAAGGCACTGCGGTAAATCTGGATCGAACTGTCTTCACCGGCGACCGCGCCCCCGTCTGTGCCTGAGTTGTTGCTGAACGTACTGTCGTAAATGGTGAGAAAGGCTTCAGTAGCGTAGATCGCACCTCCGTCTTCGTCACTGCTGTGGCCGCTGAACTGACTGTCACGAATAATCACACTGGCATCCGCATTGATGGTCATCCCGCCGCCATTTAACGCGCTGTTACCGTTGGCGATTCGTAGGTTCTGCAATTCAAAATCAACCTCACTGCCGACCGAAAGCACTTGTATTGAACTTCCGCCATCAACGATGGTATCGGTCTTGTTGACCCCCTGTAGAGTGAGGTCTTCGGTAATAGACAGCGTATCGTTCAGATTAAAAATTCCAGCGGGCAGCATCGCCACGTCAGTGGCGCTGGCCTCACCGGCCGGGCATTCGCCGGAACTGTCGCCAGACGGGGTGTTGGTGTTTGCAGCAACGATGGCCTCTTTCAATGAGCAAAAGCCGTCGTTTGCTACTGTGTCGTTGGTGGTTGATACAGTGATCGTCGCGGCCTGAGCCGTGGCTATACTCGACGCTATGAGCAGGGTGTAATGCAGTTTCTTCAACATGTCCTATTCCTTCAAGCGGTTTACGGTGGAGGTCTTAAACCTTCGGTATTGTGTGTCATGCAAAGCGTCAGAAAAGGCGCCCTTGGGCTCGGCAACGGAGCTCGGTAAGCCGGTCACTGACCTGATCTTTTTTGTACCTCTGGTCAGAGGCAATGAGTCATAGACGATGGCCAGTGGCCATTTGGATGCAGTGGCGATGAATGTTAGGGGGCTACCGTTTGAATGAGCGTTTGAAAGCGTCTTTTTCAATCAGGAAAAGTGAGACTTATGGCTCATAACAGGTTTATTTCAGCTGAAATGGCGGGCATTCAGCCGTTTGAGGAAGTGCGAGTGCCTGCAGAACGTCGCTGCAAGCACTCGTGTTGGGAGGGCTTGTTAGTACAGGTAAACCACGCCACTTTTATTAGAAGAGTCGTCAGCTTGGTCTTCGGGACTGACTTGTGTGCCGGTGGCATTGCTTTGTTCGTTGACGGCAGCGACCGCCAATGTCTCGCCATCGCCGCTCAGGCTGGTGGTGCCGCCAAAGGCATCTCCGGCGCCGGTATTGGTGGCCTTCAGGTACACCTGCTGGGTCCAGTTTGCCCCCGAGCGACGGAACAGGTAGGTGGCGCCAGAGGCGGTCGTGTTGTCGAATTCGTTACCGTTGATGCCGGTTGCGTTACTGGCTTCATGCGGAGCGCCAATGGCCAGTAAGTCGCCGTTCTCACTCAAGCTCAGGCCGCGGCCGAATTCATCTCCGGCGTCTGTATTGCTGGCTTTCAGGTAAGCCTGTTGCTCCCAGCTGGTCTCGGTGCGGGTGAATACATAAACCGCACCGGCACTGGCTGCGGTATCGCTGTCCTGAATCCCGTTGACGCCGGTACTGTCACTGCTCTCCCCGGGGGCGGAGATGGCCATTGTGCTGCCGTCGCGACTCAGTCTAACCCGTGTTCCGAACTGGTCACTTTCCCCGGTATTGCTGGCTTTGATGTAGGCGTTCTGTGTCCAGAGTGATCCATCGCGCACGAACACATAAGCAGCACCAGAGCTAGCAGTGGCGTTATTCTGATCATCGCCATTAACGCCCGTGGCATTGCTGCTCTCTTTCTGAGCGCCGATTACCAGTAAATCGCCGGGCCCATTCAGGCTGACAGACGTTCCAAATTGATCATCTTCTTCGGCATTACTGGCCTTCAGAAAAGCCTGTTGCGCCCAGGTGACGCCTTCGCGAGTGAACACATACACTGCGCCTGACTGATCGGCATCATTATTGTTTTCTCCGAGGCTGAAAGAGCTCCGTTCATTACCAGCACCAACCGCCATAACGTTACCATCATCGCTGATGCTGATTGAGCTGCCAAAGCGGTCGTTTGCGTCTGTGTTGCTGGCTTTCAGATAGGCCTGCTCTGTCCAGGTGCCTTCATTGAGGGCAAAGACATAGACGGCACCCGAATTATTGGCTTCATTGTCGTCTTTGTCACCATTAACGCCTTCACTGCTGCCGTCCTCTCTTTGAGCAGCAACCGCGATCGTTTTGCCATCGGCGCTGAGGCTGACAGTGCCACCGAATCCGTCTTCGCGACTGGCGTTACTGGCAAGCAGCCGTTGCTGCTGTTGCCACTGACCTACGCTCGTCTTGGTGAACACATAGACGATGCCCACCTTATCTCCACCGCCGTCTGTAAACTTTCTTGCTGAAGACGCCCCCACTACCAGTGTATTACCATCGGCACTGATGCCTATGTCGCTGCCATAGAATGGAGCCACGTGGCTGTCTTCGGACTTGATATAACCGATCGCGTTATTGATGCCATCGTCAACCGACAGGGTGGCTGAGTCGGTACAGCCAACTTCGTTGCAACTTTGCAGAATGTATTCGGCCTGGTCGCCCGATAGAAGCGGGATATCCAGTGTCAGGGTTTCTGTTCCTTGAGTAGTGGCGTCGCCTATGGCGCTGAACCCGGATATGCCGTCGGGGTTTTCGAGCAGCACATAGTGCGTTGCACTCTCAACGTCGGTCCAGTCGAAGCGCAGTGCTTTAATGGCTTCGAAGTTAAGGCTGACTTCAGCTGCCGGGGGTGCTGTCGGCTCAGGCTCAGGCTCAGGCTCAGGCTCAGGCTCAGGCTCAGGTTCAGGTTCAGGTTCAGGTTCAGGTTCAGGTTCAGGCTCGGGCTCGGGCTCGGGCTCGGGCTCGGGCTCAGGCTCGGGCTCGGGCTCAGGCTCGGTTGTTGGCGTGTCTGTGTCTTCATCCTGCGAAGTGTTTGAGCCGTCAGAACCGCAGCCACTGAGCATCGCCAGTATGGCAACGCTGAGTAAGGGGGCTAGTAATGTCGATGATTTGGGCATGGGTTGGTTTTCCCTTGATTGGTGTACTCAAGACAATTGATAGAGCCATTGATCCAATGACGAAGCTCGATCCCTGTTTGGATGCAATGAGTTTGCACATTATTGTTGAATGAATTTAAGACCCGGCTAGCAATCTGGTATTACGTCGTACTCAAGGTATTCGAGTGAGTTCAGCGCGCTGCCGAGGCTGAGCATTAATGAACAATGTCGATTATAAAATCAGGCCTAAGCTACACTGCACACAAGCGGCGGGGTACCCGACAGATGTAGGGTTCGGGGTAGGCATGTATTGAGAAACCATTGACATCAAAAGCATACCGGGGCATGTTTACAGCGGTTTTAGGGTGCTCTGGGTCGGGTTTCACGTCTGTTTTTCACCCTGTACTGACAGACTTTTCCAGGCATTTCTGTGCCATTCACGTCGCCTCTGAACACTCGGGAACAGTTCATGAACTCACCATCCGGCGATTGCCTCGCCCGGTGCTTGATCCGATACGGCTGTTTGCTCATGGCCAGTTTATTCACCTGTGTGCTGGGGGTTGCTCAAGCTAATGTTTTTGAGTGGCCAGAGGCGTTGGCAAATGACGTTACTTCAATCGTGCTTGCTGAGCCCGACGTTCGTTATGACCTAACCTCACTCAGCTATTCCTCGGGTTTTATTCCTGCACCTAAGGGCCTGACGCTGGAAAGCGCGTTGGATACCCTACCGATAGAGTCCTCTTTCGGGCTGCAACCAAACTTTAATCAGCACAACCGTTACTGGTTGTATGCCAGGGTGTTTAATGAAACCCAACGCAGCGATTGGGTGTTGCACATCAGTAATTTTGGGTTTCAACAACCCCGGGTGTTGGTTCAGAGCGAAGCAGGGAAAGTGGTGAAGACCTACCGGAACTCAGGGTATGCCGGGTCGACAGACATCAATACGCTGGGCCGGGCGGTGACGGTTAATCTTGAGGCCGGGCAATCTTACTGGGTGGTGGTAGAGCTATCATCGAGCCACGCTACCTGGTATCCCTACCTCGCGCTGATGAGCGGCGAGCACTACCATCGCTGGACATCGCAGATGGACATGGTTTACCAGCCAGCCATTGGCATCATTGCCGGTCTTATTTTCCTGGGCTTTTTGTGTTGGCTGATTACCCGGGAGACGAGTTTTTTCTGGGCTTCGCTGTCTGCACTGTTAATGCTTGCTTTTTATCTTGAACACAGCAGTTTGCCCGCTCTTTTGTGGCAGTCGAACTATGAAAAGACCGCTTTGTTCTGGCTGTTGGTACACGTGACTCTGTTGGCTCATTTGGCGTTTTCGGCAAGTTTCTTAGGGATAAATCGGAAGTCGGGTAACTGGTTTTATCTATTTTTCGGTGCCTTTGTGGTCACCGTTTTATCGGGCTTGCTCAGTACAGCATTTTCTTTCGAGACCAAGATTGTGTTGTACGCACTGAGTTATCTTGTTGTTTCGCTGGTGATACTGGGTTCCGGGTTCGCCAAAGTTCGTACCGAAGGCAGCTACTATATTATTTACTTGCTGGGCTGGTTTCCAATGGTGCTGTCGATCTTCCAGGTTGCTGCCGTCATTCAGGGATATCAGAAAGCCGTTCAGGACATTGGCGTTTCCTACAAAATGATTCATGTGTTGTACATTCAGATTCTGCACATGTTTTTGCATGCAGTTGCCTTGATACTTCGCATTCGGGCCTTGCGTGAACAGAAGCTCAGGGCAGAGTATTTGAGCCACTCCAAATCGCTGTTTATTGCTCAGAGCAGCCACGACCTAAGCCAGCCGCTCAATTCCATGCGCATTTTTCTGGATCACCTGTCGCCCTATGTTCACGATGCAAAAGGGCGTACGGTGTTTCAAAAACTCGCGACTACGCATCAGCAAATGAGTGAGTCATTTAAAGCGATAATGGACTTGAGTAAACTGGAAGCCGGGGTTGTTAAGCCGGAGTTCAAGCCTGTAAAAGTAAGCGATCTTTTCACCCGGTTGCAACATGAATACGGCATTCTGGCGGCAGATAAAGGAATACGGCTGACGGTGCAACCCAGTACACTGATTGTATTCAGTGATCCGGTATTGCTAGAACGCATGTTGCGAAACCTGATCTCCAACGCGGTGAAGTTCACAGACGCCGGAGGGGTTATCGTTGGGTGCCGACGGCGCGGCAAAACCATATCCATTCAGGTTCTGGATACAGGGCGAGGTATCGAACAACAGGCCCAGGATCGAATCTTTGACATGTATCACCGGCTCACGGTCGGAACACAGCAACCGGAAGGCTCGGGAATTGGCTTGTCGATCGTTCGTCATGTGTCGGACTTACTGGACCACCCAGTTAAAGTGACGTCAGTATCGGGGAAAGGAACCCGATTCGAGGTTTGTGTGCCACGACTCGGGGAGCTCTGGACCAGCCAGCCACAGTCGACCCCGTTGCAAACGGCCTGGCCTGTTGTAGCGATGGTGTTCGAAGACGACACTCTGGCAACGAAAGCATCAGAGCTATTGACGCGCTGGCATTGCTTGGTAGAAACGTTCAGCTCGGTTGATGCTTACAGCCAATCGCGTGTGCCGTGCACTTTGCTGCTGTGTGACCGGGCGAGCCTTTTGAGATCTGCGTTGTCTGCTCAGGCGATCCAAGGGCTGGCACAGCATTCGGTTTTAGCCTGCATCTGTCCTTCGGGGTCGGCCCTTCCCGAGCCATGGATTGCGGTGCAAGCTACTGTGCTGCCTGCTCAGTTGCGCTCGGTATTGAACGTGGCCAGCAGACGTCACCATTCACTGCCTGCCGTGCTTGCAGAAAGCTGAAAGACAAACGGGCCGTGTATCGTCATAATAAAAACCAATGCCAGGAAGGCTTCGTTTACCGTTTAGCCAATGGGTTGCAGTAATGACAATCAAGGTTTTGATAACAGAAGATCACGAGCTCTATCGGGATGGCATACGCCTGCTGCTGGAAGAAGTTATACCAGGGGTTCAGGTGTTTGAAGCGGGAGATTTACCCGCCACCCGAGCAAGGCTGGCGAGCGAACCGGATATATCCCTGATTTTGTTCGATATTCATATACCGGGCACCCGGGGGCTTGATGGTCTCGAAGAGATCAAGGCTGTTCACCCGGGGATTCCACTGGTCGTCGTATCGACGGTTGATCATCAGGCAAGCATTCAACAAATGCTGGGCGTGGGCGCCGACGGTTTTATTGCCAAAACCAGTTCCAAGGCCACCATGATCCGGGCTATTAAAGACATTCTGGAAGGTGAGTTGGTGATTGTGGGTGGCCAGAACCCGGCAAGCCCCATCTCCCTGACCCCCCGCCAACTCGCCACGCTTGAATTGCTGGCACAGGGGTTGCCGAACAAGGGCATCGCAGACCAACTGAACATTTCCCCTACAACGGTCAGAGAGTATGTCTCGGGCATACTGGCTATGTTCGATTGTGATAATCGTACTCAGGCGGTACTCAAGGCTCGACAGTTAGGCTTTATTCTCGATTGAAGAGCGTCAGACACCTACCGAAAATGCTTCAACGCCAGCGCGATGATGCCCTTGCCCGTCATGTCTTCGGACCAGGGGTAGGCATGAATTTCCGAGCGCCCCACCAGTTCAGGCACCAAAGCCTCGTCGATGCCTTCATGAATGCCGGCTTCCATTAACGCGTAAGCGCGAACCCCGGGGCCCGTGACGACCACGCGTTCCGGGCTCATCAGCGCCAGAATGTTAGCGATACCGTAGCCGAGTACCCGGCCAGCCTGGTTGAACAATCCGGAGGCGTAAGCGTGGCCGTCCTGTGCCATGTCCGTCAGCTTTTGCATTTGCCGCTCGGATGGGTGGCGCCGGTCGGTAGCGGGCAAGTCCATCACCGCGCTGGCATCCCGGTACAGGGCATAGTCCCCTACGTAAGCCTCGATGCAACCGCGCCTTCCGCAGGCACACTGGGGGCCTTCGTGGCTGTATTTGGTGTGGCCAAATTCGGCGGCTGCACCGAAGTGACCGCTGTAGGGGGCACCGTTCACCACCAGCCCACCCCCGACACCGTAGCCGATCATGATCACCACAAAATTATTGCACCGTGAATAATTGGGCAGTTTGTGGATGGCGTGGGCGATGCAGTTGGCATCGTTGGCCAGTTCCACCGGGCAGCCGAACGCCTGCTGCAGTGCTTCGGTCAGGTTGACGTTCTTGATGTTAAGCGCCGGGCTCCAGACGACGTCACCCCGGTGAACGTCGACAAAACCCTGTATCGCAATGCCCAGGCTGACCAGGCGTTTGGCGTGCTCGGGGTGCTGGCTCATGAACCGTTGCGCCTGCTCGATCAGCATGGCGTTGAGCGATGCCTGATCGTGCGTCTGCGTTTTCAGCACCACCACAGACTCGGCAACAATGTTGCCCTTGAGGTCACCCAGCATCAAACGCAGTTCGTTGATCGACAGCTTGATGCCGAGCACAGAGGCATGGTGTGAGTTCAGGTCGATCAGTACGCGCGGTCGGCCGCGGCCGGCGCTGGGGCTGGGGCCTTTTACTTCATGAACGATGCCATCGTTAACCAGGTCAGCGGTGATGGCTGTGATGGTGGCAGGGCTCAAATGAATAATCTGACCGATGTCGACCCGTGCCAAAGGGCCGAACACGCGCAAGGCGTTAATGACGTCGGCCCGGTTTGCCGCGCGTATTTGCTCTGTGTCGTTTTTCTTCATAAGTCGGGATTCTAAACCGAGGGTTGAAGAGTGCTAGTGTAGGGGGTCGGTGTTTTTAAGTCGACTCTCAAACTTAACTCGGTTGTCGGCCGGTTGTTGAAAGAAGAGGGTAGGTTTCATTATATTTCCACACTAAAACTAAATCACGTCCTGGCATACGACTTTTGGCCAATAGTTGGACTTTTTTGGTAGGTTTCCCCTGTAATTTGTTGACTTTGGTGGTTTTGCGATCAAAAATAAATTCGGTAGTTGAATTTAATTGCGTGATGTTCTGACTACCGACTCACTACAACAACAAAAACAGACATCTTCAGGAGAGCAATATAATGAAAAAAACACTCTTAGTGGCTGCATTCATGGTCGTGCCAGCGCTTTCGTTCGCGCACGACATCACGATAGGCGTTTCATGGTCGAACTTTCAGGAAGAGCGCTGGAAAACCGATGAGTCTGCTATTCAGGCTGCGCTCGAAAATCTGGGTGCTGAATACATCTCAGCCGATGCACAGTCTTCCGCCGCCAAGCAATTAACCGATGTTGAAAGTCTCATTGCCAACGGTGCTGATGCGCTGATTATATTGGCTCAGGATGCCAGCGCCATCGGGCCTGCGGTGCAGGCTGCTGCCGATGAAGGCATTCCGGTGGTCGGTTACGACCGCTTGATTGAACACCCGGACGCGTTTTACCTGACCTTCGACAACAAAGAAGTGGGTCGTTTGCAGGCGCGTGCGGTGTTCGAGGCTCAGCCAACCGGTAACTACGTATTCATCAAGGGGTCGCCATCGGACCCGAACGCAGACTTTCTGCACGAAGGGCAGTTGGAAGTGCTACAAGCCGCCATGCAGGCCGGTGATATCAAGAACGTGGGCGAGGCTTACACCGACAGCTGGTTGCCCGCTAATGCTCAGCGCAACATGGAGCAGATTCTGACTTCAAACAACAACGAAGTGGATGCCGTTGTTGCTTCTAACGATGGTACCGCCGGTGGCGTTGTTGCGGCGCTCTCGGCACAAGGCATGGACGGTGTTATTCCGGTCTCTGGGCAGGATGGTGACCATGCGGCTCTGAACCGAATCGCACTGGGCTCGCAGACGGTATCGGTCTGGAAAGACTCCCGCGAGTTGGGTAAAGCGGCGGCCAATATCGCCTATATGATGGCCAGTGGCACGCCCATGGCGGATGTTCCCGGATCCAGCCTGTGGGCTAATGGTTCTGGTGGCGCGGAAATGACCTCCCTGTTCCTTGATCCGATTCCAATCACTCGTGACAACCTCGACGTCGTTATCGATGCCGGCTGGGTCTCCCGGGATGTCGTCTGCCAGGGTGTCGCTGCCGGTCAGGCCGCTGTTTGCGATTGAAACCCGTCATGGAGTGCCCGGCGAGGTTGGGCGCTCCGCTTTCCAAACAGATGTAAAGGGAGCAACGGGACATGGTTGATTCTTCCACCAACCCGGCAAAACGGTTGTTGGCGGCTACGGAGGCGGACGTCCGGATATTGGGGATGGTCGCGGTCCTGGCAATGATATGGCTCGGTTTCGGCCTGGTCACAGACGGGGCTTTTCTCACCCCGCGTAATCTCTGGAATCTCAGCGTGCAAACGTCGTCGGTCGCGGTGATGGCCACGGGTATGGTGCTGGTGATCGTGACCCGCAATATTGATTTGTCGGTGGGCTCCGTACTCGGCGTCACCGGTATGATTATTGGCGTTACCCAGGCTGAACTGATTCCGGCCTGGCTGGGTTACGATCACCCCACCACCTGGCTGATGGCCTTGTTGGTCGGCATGGTCGCTGGTGCCATCATTGGCGCGATTCAGGGTTATGTGATCGCGTACATGGGCGTGCCCGCCTTTATCGTGACGCTGGGCGGCTTGCTCACCTGGCGCGGTGCGGCCTGGTGGGTTACCTCCGGGCGCACGGTGGCACCTATGGATTCCACCTTTCAAATCATGGGTGGCGGCCCGGCCGGGTCGGTGGGTGAGCTGGCGACCTGGATGATCGCTGCTGTTATCTGCCTGATGATTATTGCCGCCATTTTACGGGGCCGGCACCTGCGCCGTTTGCATCAGTTTCCGCTCCGGCCCGTGTGGGCGGAATGGCTGGTTGGCAGTGTTTACTGCTTCGGTGTTATCGGCGCGGCGACTCTGGCCAATGCCTATCCCTGGCCTTCGCGCATCGCCCAGCGCTATGCCGAAGCTCAGGGCATCCCGGTCCCTGACGGTGGTCTGGTCATCGCGCACGGTTTTGCGGTTCCGGTATTGATTGCCATTGTCGTCGGCATGGTGATGACCTTTATCGCGACCCGGACCCGATTCGGGCGCTACGTATTCGCCATCGGCGGTAACCCGGAGGCCGCTGAACTGGCCGGGGTCAATACCCGCCGGGTGATCATGCTGGTGTTTGTCGTCATGGGTGTACTGGCAGCCATTGCGGCATCGATATCCACCGCGCGGTTGAATGCGGCGACCAACGCTCAGGGCACGCTGGATGAGTTGTACGTGATCGCGGCGGCTGTGATTGGCGGTACCTCGCTGGCGGGCGGCGTCGGCAAGGTGGCTGGCGCCATTCTCGGCGCACTGGTCATGCAGTCACTGCAGTCCGGCATGGTTCTGGTGGGCATTGATACGCCCTTGCAGAACATGGTGGTCGGGGTGGTGCTGGTATTGGCTGTGTGGGTCGACACCCTGTATCGCAAGAGGAGTTCGGGATGACGCAATCACATTCACCCCTGGTCGATATGCGCAACATGTCGATCGCTTTCGGCGGAAACAAAGCGGTTAACGATGTCTCTATAGACCTCTACCCCGGCGAAGTGGTGGGCCTGTTGGGCCACAACGGTGCGGGCAAATCCACCCTGATCAAGATCCTCTCTGGCGCCTACCGGATGAGCCGGGGCGAGATTCGAATAGACGGTCAGCCGGTGTCGATTGATAACCCGAGAGAGGCCAAGGCGTTGGGGATCGAAACCATCTACCAGACGCTGGCACTGGCCGATAATCTCGACGCGGCGTCCAACCTGTTTCTTGGCCGGGAGATCCGAACCCGTTGGAACACCCTTGATGATGCCGCCATGGAAAGTGCCTGCCGTCAGGTGATGGGGCGACTGAACCCCAATTTCAAACGCTTCAAGGATCCGGTCAAGTCGCTGTCCGGCGGTCAGCGGCAGTCGGTCGCCATTGCCCGGGCGCTTTACTTTAATGCGCGCATTCTGATCATGGACGAGCCGACAGCCGCCCTTGGCCCCGAAGAAACGGCCCAGGTGGCGGAGCTCATCAAACACCTGAAATCGGAGGGCATTGGCATCTTCCTGATCTCACACGACATTCATGACGTGTTCGATCTCTCAGACCGGGTCAGCGTGATGAAGAACGGACAACTGGTGGGCACTGCCGAAGTCAGCCAAGTGACCAAGGACGATGTGCTGGGCATGATCATCCTCGGCAAATGCCCAGAGGGGGTTGTGCCAGGCCCGGGTGCTTCGCCGACCGAAAATACCCTGGAAGAAGGCCCGCTTGCCATGCCCTAAAACCCGGGAGGCCCGCAGACTTCCAGGCTTCATGAGTTGGCTTTACCTCGTTTCCCCGGCAGTGCGCCGGGGCTTTTTTAGTCAAACCAGTACCCACAGAGGCTGGCGTTAATCGAAGTCGTAAAAACCGGTTGACTCAGCTTCCCCTTTTGCCTTTATAATTTCGAGAGGCAAATAAAATAAGATCGGGCAGCGCTGCCCAGTGTGAAGGAGTGTAGTGCAATGCATCCGTTACCGGATCCGGACACCCCAAACCTGAAGACCGCACGGATCAGCGTCGCGGTCAGGCGGGTCGCTACGGCGCGCGCTGTTCCGAATACACAGACCCATCAACCAGTCGCGGGCAGGGCAGCCTGTTACCGGACGCGTCTGGCGTTTTACCACAACCAACATACCGCGTCGCTCAACCAACCCTGATTACAAGAGGACTGACCATGTCGACATTTTTCAGCGGAGTCGAGCCTATCCAGTACGAAGGCCCGATGTCCGATAACCCACTGGCGTTTCGCCACTACGACGCCGAGCGAGTGGTTCTGGGTAAGCCGTTGAAAGACCACTTGCGCTTTGCCGTCTGCTATTGGCACAACTTCTGTTGGAACGGCGCCGATGTGTTTGGCGACGGAACCTTCGACCGCCCCTGGCATAAGGGCAGTGATGCAATGGCGTTGGCGCATCAGAAAATGGACGTCGCCTTCGACTTTTTCGCCAAGCTGGGTGCGCCCTTCTGGACCTTCCATGATTACGACATTGCGCCTGAAGGCGCGTCCATTCGCGAAAGCCGCAACAATTTTGCAGCGATGATCGATCGCGCCGAAGCCAAGCAGGCCGAGACGGGCATGCAGCTGCTTTGGGGCACGGCCAAGAACTTCGGCAACAAGCGCTATATGGCCGGTGCGGCCACCAACCCGGATCCGGACGTATTTGCCTATGCCGCCTCGCAAGTGCAGCAGGCGCTGGAGGCGACGCATCGCCTGGGTGGCGCCAACTACGTGCTTTGGGGCGGACGTGAGGGCTATGAGACCTTGCTCAATACCGACCTGAAACGCGAACAGGACCAGTTGGGTCGTTTCCTGCAAATGGTGGTCGACTACAAATACAAAATCGGTTTCAAAGGTGCGCTGTTGATCGAGCCAAAACCCCAGGAGCCGACCAAGCATCAGTACGATTATGACTCTGCTACCGTCTTTGGCTTTTTGCAGAAATACGGCCTGGAAAAAGAGGTTCAGGTAAACATTGAAGTGAACCATGCGACGCTGGCCGGCCATACCTTTGAGCATGAACTGGCGACAGCCTCTGCTCTCGGGATTCTGGGCTCGGTGGATGCCAACCGGGGCGATCACCAAAACGGCTGGGATACCGACCAGTTCCCCAACAGCGTTGAGGAAATGACTCTGGCTTGCTACCAGATCATTCGCGCCGGTGGCTTTACCCGTGGTGGGTTCAACTTTGACACCAAACTGCGCCGAACCTCTATTGCCGCAGACGACCTGTTTCACGCCCACATCGGCGCGATGGATACCGTGGCCCTGGCCTATATGAAAGCGGCGGAACTGGTCGAGCAAGCGACACTGAGTGACTTTGTTGAGCAGCGTTATGCTGGCTGGCAAGAGGCGCTGGGCCGCGGTATTTTGGATGGCAGCTACAGCCTCGATAGTCTGAGTGACTACGCGGTGTCGAACGACCTGAATCCGCAGCCGGTTTCCAGTCGGCAGGAAATGCTGGAGAACCGGGTTAACCGTGTGATCCATGGCTGAGTCGAACAGGCACTGCGCCCGGTAAATGGGTTAGGCGGCTGCTGCCTGTCAGCGCTGCACCCCGCGGCTAGGGGCGGCCTTAGCCAGCTCTGCTACCCGCTACTGTGAACAGCAGCGCTTATTGGGTCAGTTTGGTCTACCCTCTGCGACTCTGATCACGGGGTCACGGGAGGGTGATATGAACGAACAACAAGCCAGACAATGGGCGCAAGACACCCGGAAGGCCTGTCTTGAAGCCGCCAGGGAAGCCTTTGAAGAAGCACGGATGCTGGGCTTGTGCGCGGAAGGGGCGGTTGAAGCTGCTCTGGGGGCAATAGAAACGGTGAATGTCGAGCAGGTGGATCACCAGTCCTAAGGAGGTCTGTGAGCCCCCCGTTTGGGCTAACCCTTTCGGGGAGTAGAGAGTTGCTTGCTCAAATTGATACACTGAATAAAAATAAATAACGCAAAATCACAGCGTAATTCTCCGGGTGGTTCGATAATCAGGTTGAGTTTCGAGTGTGTAGTCCGTGGCTCATTCCGTTCAGGCGAGATTGAAGAAATACATGGAATGAATACGTAAAAATTTATTCTGGTGCTATATGGTGATGGTTCTGCTCTATTTTTAGTGCCAGAATTGTTGAGTGTACAGAGTGATAAAGCTAGGAGATTAGAATGACAAATCGGATACTACTTGGATTGTTGTGTAGCGTGCTGTTAGTTGGTTGTAATTCGGAAGGAGGCGGGTCCGCTGGGACCGACAACTCTTTGGCTCTCGATGCGAGCACGGCTAATTCTATGGCAGTCTATGCGCAAATGGGCCTGGCTGTTCGAGAAATAGCAGTCGATACAACGCTGGAAGTAGCGAGTTCCTCCAGTACTGCTGCTGGGAGTAGCTTGAATGCGAAGAATTCACTCAGAAACCTCGATACGTGCTATACCGAATCATACAGTGGTAATTCTACCTCTGGCACGGCAACCATCACCTATACAGACTGCAGTTTTGGCGGATTTTCTTTTGATTCGCAGATGACTATTGCATGGTCTGATAATAGCGGTGTGAAGACGTTTGAAGTGTCTGGTAATTACAACATAGATATAGCTGATAGTGAGTCCGGTACAAATGTCAGCATCAGCTTTAACCCAATGGATTTCAGTGTCGTTGACGACGGTAATACAACAACTACTGAGATGGATTTTAAGTTTAATTTTGATGACGGGACTACTTCTGGTTACTTGGCGATGGAAACTATTGATCCCTTGGTTTCACTTTCCACCGATTACGACACGATTAGTTCGGGCTCAATACAAATGAATGACGGCCAGGGCATTACTTTTTTAATTACATTTAATGGGTCGGGTGATCCGGTTGTAACCTCTTCATAGCTGAAGATACATACGTTTTTACGGACAGAAAAGCCCGCATTATGCGGGCTTTTCTGTCTTAAGCAGACAAACTAAAACAAACTGCTCTGCCCACCCTTCATCAGCGCTTCAATATCCGCCGGGTCTTTCACTACATCCTGCGTCAGCACTTCACAGCCGTCGCGAGTCACGACGATGTCGTCTTCAATGCGCACGCCGATGCCGCGCCAGCGTTCTTCAACCTGGGTGTTGTGGGGTGAGATGTACAGGCCGGGTTCAATGGTCATGACCATGCCGGGTTCCATCACCCGCCACTCGCCGCCGACTTTGTAGTCGCCGACATCGTGCACGTCCATGCCCAGCCAGTGCCCGGTTTTGTGCATGAAGAAGGGCGCGTAGGCGTTGCTGCTGATCAGATCGTCGACGTCGCCATCCAGCAGGCCGAGTTCCACCAAACCTTCAACCAGCACCCGCACAGTGGCTTCATGGGGGGCAATCCAGGGTTGACCGGGGCGTACCGTTTCGATGCTGGCGTACTGGGCTTTCAGAACCAGATCGTAAATGGCGCGTTGTTCAGTACTGAAGTGGCCGTTGGCCGGGAAGGTGCGGGTGATGTCGGAGGCGTAAAACTCCAGCTCGCAGCCGGCGTCAATCAGTACCAGATCACCGTCTTTGATTTTTGCGGTGTTTTCGATGTAATGCAGAATGCAGGCGTTGTCGCCGCTGCCGACAATGGCCGGGTAGGCGGGCCAGGGGCTGCCGGCCATCATGCATTCATGTTCGATCTCGGCCTGCAGTTGGTATTCCATGACCCCAGGCTTGCAGGCCTTCATGGCGCGGGTGTGAGCGCGCGCGCTGATTTTGGCCGCTTCGCGCATGATGGCGATTTCCTGCTTTGACTTGAACAGACGCAAATCGTGCAGCAGGTGCGACATGTCGGAAAAGTCTTCAGGCGGCTGGGCGCCGGTGCGCACCTTGGCGCGTATCTGGTTCACCCAGGTCATCAGCTGGTGGTCGAAGTCGCCGTCGACGCCCATTTGCGAGTAGACGCGACTGCGCCCTTCCATCAGGCCCGGCAGAATGTCGTCGATGTCGTCGATCGGGAAGGCGTCGTCGGCCTGATACTGCTCAACGGCACCATCGGGCCCGGCGCGGTAACCATCCCAGATTTCGCGAGTCGAATCCTTGTCGCGAACAAACAAGACGTACTCGCCTTGCTCACGGCCGGGCATCAGTACCAGGATGGCGTCGGGTTCACGAAAACCGGTGAGGTACATGAAATCGCTGTTCTGACGGAACCGGTGGTGAACATCGTTGTTACGGATGGTTTCAGTTGCGGACGGCAGAATGGCGATGCTGTTATCGGCCATCTGTTCCATCAAACGCTTGCGCCGTTCGGCGAATTCAGCCGGGCTGATGTGTTTCATGTTGTCGTCCTCAGGGTCGGTCTGTCCAATAAAGTCAGGGTCGTTTTGCGCTATGCGGGCTCAGGTCAGTGTACGACCGGGGGTTCCTCGTCGCTGGCAGCGTTGGCGTTGTATTCCAGAAACAGGGTGAGCACACCCAGGCGAACGTGTTCACTGATCGCCAGAAAGTCGGCTTCGGCCTGGTCGCCTTCGTCGTGATCGGTATCGACCTGGGCAATGGCGGACAAATCTTCAAGCACTTCTTCTACGGCTTCCGGCAATGCCTGGCCTTCAGCCACGATGCCGACCGAGCCAAAGGCGCCGAGAAAACTGCCGCTCCAGTCGCTGAGGGCATCGAGCCGCTCGTCGAGCGGGGCGTCGTCTGAAGGCAGCAGCAGGGTAAAGCCAAGGCCAGTGTCTTCGAGCGATTGCAAGGTCCAGATGTAGAGGCCTTTCAGAATGATGTGATGACCTTCGGTAACGGTTTCCGTCGGTGCCAGCAGTTCCAGGGCCCAGTGCACCCAGTCGTCACTGCTCATGCGATGGCCGGCGGCCAGAATGCCCGCCAGGGAGGCGTGCAGCGAGGTTGGGGTTTGGCCGGTACCGAGACGCCGGAACAGCTCGGCGAGGTCTTCAAAAGCCATTTCCTGGGCTTCAGGGCGAGGTTCGGGGTGTTTTGCTGAGGAGTCGGACATGAAGTCTCCATTAAGGGGCCAGGAGAGTGTGGCCCAGAGGATTCGCGGGTCCGGCTCCAGTCCGGACGTCACTGATTGCTATAAAAGAATGCTATCACAGCCCAGGCTGTGACCGCAGTCGTTGACCGTTGCCAAGTCGCGTTTATATAGTAGGCCCCCGTAAACAATGCTGGCCTGCCTATGTCTGAACCAACCCTTAAGAGTCTGGAACACAAACTGGACGCCTTACTCGACCAGTTTCAGCGTCTGGAGCAGGAAAATCAGCTGCTCAAGGCCGAACGAACGGCCTGGCATGCCGAGCGCGCCAAACTGATCAAACAGAACGAGCTGGCCCGTGACCGGGTCGAAGCGATGATAGTGCGCTTGCGGGCCATGGAGCAATCGGAATGAGCAATGTACAAACCCTGACCGTCACCATACTCGACCGGGAGTACCGGGTCGCCTGCCCGGAAGGCCAGGAACCCAAACTGGAAGAGGCGGCGCGGGCACTTGACCGTAAAATGAAAGAGATTCGGGTAACCGGCAAGGTCTTTGGCATAGAACGCATTGCCGTGATGGCCGCCCTGAACCTGACCCGGGAACTGCTGGATACCAGTCCGGTGGCCGCACACGATCAGGACACACTGGCCCGGCTTGAACAGAAAATCGGCCAGGTACTGCCCGAGCAGATCAGCATCGCGATGGATCTGGACGAAGACGACTGACTGTAAAGGCCGGCCCGGAAAAATTTTCAATCACTGTTGCCTGGCCGGCAAGCGCGTCCCCGGCCAGGCGGGCGTTTCGAAGTGATTATTTCGTAACTGTCAATACTGTCATTCGCCGCATTTTCATTATAATTCACGACATCCCTGGGCTATGCGCCAGCTATGCATAGTCCTCGAGCCGATAATTTTTACCAAGGTGTTTCTTAGCTGGTAATGTGAGCATGTCCGCTTGTCGGAAAGCCTAATTTATCACGAGGGACGCCGCCTTGAACTCTACGGTTCAAGGTCTCTCATGGCAGCGGTAGTCTGGGGATACTTATGTTTGGAATCTGTATCGGATGACTCAGCCCGACCCGGATGTAGCCCGTCAAAAACGCGCCTTGCGCAAAGAGCTGCGCGCTCGCCGCCGCGCCCTGTCGTCAACTGAACAGCGCCTTGCCGCTGAAGGGTTGATCCGCCAAATTCGCCACCACCCCGACTACCCCCGCGCCCGACGCATCGCCCTGTACTGCGCCAATGATGGTGAAATCAATCTCGAGCCCCTGGTCAGACAATTAAAAGCGGACCAAAAAGCGCTGTTTTTACCCGTGCTGAATCCCTTGGATCCGGTGCGACCGCATCTGTGGTTCTGCCACTGGCAACCGGGCGAGCGAATGCGAGCCAACCGATTTGGCATACCGGAACCGACTAGACCGGAACGCATACCCACCTGGACGCTCGACTGGGTACTGATGCCACTGGTGGGGTTTGATGCCAGCGGCGGCCGGCTCGGAATGGGCGGTGGGTTTTACGACAGAACCTTTGCGCATGAGCAGCACTGGCCACAGCAGCCACAGCGGCTGGGGGTGGCGCACGAGTGCCAGCGTGTTGGGGTTATTCCACAGGAAGAGTGGGACCTGCCCCTGGCGGCAGTGATGACCGACCAGAGGGTCTATAAGTAGAGCGTGGTGAGCCTGGCAAAACGCCAGGGTGATTATTGGCGGTTAAGCTCGGTTCCCAACAGGATTCCCGACGCTTTGGCATTCATATCGACGATACGCTCGCGATTATCTCCTTTTGACATGCCACTCAAGGTCACTCCCAGACCGAGGATCAGCGCCAGCATCACCAGAATATCCGGTTTACTGCGTTTCATATTGATTGTCTTTTTTAATAAGGGTTTTAGTTAGCCGGTTTTACCGGTCTGTTTACACCGGCCTCGACACCGGTGGGTCTGCGTTCTACTGTGATACAGCACGGATTTTGGTGGTCCGTCAGAATCGTGACGAAGTATCTGCCAACTAATGTGACAAATCTGTGATAAAAATCAAAGTATTTTGTTCTTAAAACGCACAAACGGACAAAAAGATGGCAAATTGGCTGCTAAAGACCGAACCGGACGTGTTTTCTATCGATGATCTGGCTCATACCGGTAAAAAAGGCGAGCCCTGGAATGGGATCCGCAATTACCAGGCACGGAACTTCTTGCGAGAAATGACGCCTGGTGACCGGGTGTTGATTTACCATTCCTCCTGCGCAGAACCAGGCATTGTCGGTGAAGGAGAGGTGATCAGCGACCCGGTACCCGATTCGGACGCCCTGAATCCGGAATCCCCCTATTTTGATCCGAAAAGCTCGGCGGACAACAACCGCTGGTCGGTTGTACAGATTCGCCATGTTAAGCATTGGCCCGCTGTGATCAGCCTGAAGACCATCAAGACCGTACCTGAGCTCGAATCCATGTCCCTGCTGCGCCAGGCCCGCCTGTCGGTCAGCCCGGTAACCGATGCCGAATGGCGGTGCCTTGAACAGCTATAACCCTCGGTGTGAACCGGCGCAACGAATGCGCCCCCGGGGTATGGTTAACTGCGACATTACACACTTGGGGGCGACATGAGCCGGTATGGATAAGTTAAAGCCCGTCAACTACTCCAGCCTGGCGGTAGCCGAACTGATCGATAAAACGACCTGGGCGAATGATTTTACCTGGGAAGAAATTAAGACGCTGGGCGCTTATTTCACCGCTTATGAAGTCGACCGTGGCACGGTTATTTTCTACGAAGGTGCCCGGGCCGATTACATGGGGCTGATTGTGAAAGGCCGGGTGCGCATCAGCAAAACCGGCGCGGATCATTCGGTCATTCCGTTAGTGGTATTGTCTGAATCCCAGACCTTTGGTGAACAATCGCTGATCGATGGTGAACCCCGTTCCGGGCTGGCTGAGGCCATGGAGCCCACCACCTTTGTGATTACCAAGCGTCACCAGTTGTTCACCATGGCTAAAGAAGAGCCCGATCTGGCGTTTCGGGTGCTGTGGAAGGTCTCGCATTTGTTGAGCCAGCGGTTGCGCCACACCAGTTTTAAACTGGTCGATGCACCGGGCAGCAAGGGGTAGTCGAGACTGTGACTCTGGGCCTATAGCCAACGCTTACAGCCAACGATAAGCCAGCATTCCCAGGTATTCGTGAAGCGCCAGGCTGCTCTGGTGCAAGGCCATGCTTGAGGGTAACCAGCCCATCCAGGGGGCACCAAAGTCGCCCGTCGTGGCAGTGGGAGCCGCCGTTACGGTCAGGCCGGTTTGCTCAAACACCTGAACCGAGCGGGGCATGTGAAACCCTTCGGTCACAAGCAGAATATGGTCGATACCCGCCTCGTTCAGCAGTGCGGCCGAAAAGTCTGCATTTTCCTGCGTGGTACGACTGCGTTCTTCCAGCCATCGGGTTTCAACCTGAAAGCTGAAATCCAGCTCGTTGGCCATGGTGGCGGCGAGCGTTTTGGCATCGTCCCCGAACACCGAGCCGCCAGAGACCAGGATGGGCAGCCCGGTTTCCCGATGCAAAAAAGCACCGTACCGCAGGCGCAGCAGGGTGTGATCAAGACTGACCGGGACACCAAATTCAGGCGCTGAATCATCAATACCACCGGCAAGAATAACGATGGCTTCTGCCTCTGTGGATTCACGCTGCGCTTCGCTTAATACCGGGTAGTGTGCTTCCAGCGAGCGCATGAGCGTTGTGCTGACAATGGGCGAGGAAAAGAGCCACAGGCTGACCAGCGAGACGATAGCCAGGGTGCGAGCCAGCACAGGGCGCCTGCGCCAAAGCAGAATGGCCAGCAGGGCCACCAGAATGGAAATCATCGGTGGCAGAGCCAGGGTTTTTAGAAAATAGCGCAGTATCATTTAACGTCCCTGTTAGATATTTTTGTAAATCAAGTATGAAATTCGCCGGAGATGCGAGCGGCGGGTGCCGGGGGAGCCCTTGTGGGGGAGTCCGCAACATGGACGTTGCGGCCTAGGCCCCATGGACGGGTTAACGCCGACCCCACAAGGGCTCCCCCGGTATCCGGTGCGGGCCAATGCCACCTAACAAACCCAAACTCCGAAGCTTGAGTGTTTAGTTAACCCGTACGGGTCTGCCGAACGGTATAGAGTGCCTCGCCGGTCTCGTCCGGCTCAAAGGTGAGTCGGGTTTTGATCAGCGCCGGGTGTTCATCTTCTCGGTGGCTGACAAACAGCAAGGTTGTCGGGCCAGTATCCAGTATGCGCTCCATGGCGGCCAGTACCCGGAAGCGATTAACGTCGTCGAGCCCCTGGGTCGGTTCATCGAGAATCAGCAGCGGGGGCTGTTTGAGCAGCGCCCGGGCGATCAGCACCAGGCGCTGCTCACCGGTCGAGAGGCTGCGAAACGCATCGCCGGAGCGGTGGTCCAGCCCCAGCAGTTCAAGCCACTGATGCGCCAGGTGGGCCTCCTCGGAGCCGGTGTTGGTGTATACCCCGATCGAATCGGTCAGACCGGAGACCACGGCGGTAATGACATTGCCGGCGACCCGATAATCCCGATGCAAGGCGCCGGAAACCAGCCCCAGGTGTTTTTTGATGTCCCAGATGGTTTCGCCGCGGCCCCGGCGGTAGCCAAAAACGGTCAGGTGGTTGGCGTAACATTGCGGGTGGTCGCCACTGACCAAACTCAGCAGCGTCGACTTGCCGCAGCCATTGGGACCGATGATCTGGGTGTGTTCACCCGGCATCAGTTGCCAGTTAAGGCCTTCAAACTGAACGCCGGTGGCGTATTCCACCCGGCCATTTTGCAGATCGACCAATGGCTGGTCAGCGGGCCAGTCGGGGAGCTGGAAATCCGACTGACGCGGTGGCAGTGTCAGCGCTTCGGCGCGAGTGAAGGCGAGCGCTGCCCGCCAATCGGGGTGGGCCTGAACGTCATCAGCGGCGCCGTTCAACACCAGCCGGCCGCGGTCCAGCAAGGCGAGGTGGCTGGCCCATTCCGGAATATCCTGGCGCTGGTTGATCAACAGCATTACCCACTGGCCCTGTTCAGCCAGTTGCCCGAGCGCGGTTTCCAGATCGTGTCGCGCCTTGGGGTCGAGCCCTTCATAGGGTTCGTCGAGCAACAGCAAGTCGGGTTGTTCCAGTACCGCCCGCGCCAGCATCACCTTGCGGCCTTCGCCGGAGCTGAGCAATCGGTAGCCCCGCTCCAGCAAGGCAGTCATACCAAGGCTAGCGACCAGTTCCTCATGCCGGGCTGACCAGGGGGCGGCCTCTTCCATCAGTTCGCGCACCGTTGTGCCCGGGTCAATATGGTCGGTCAGGTCCGTTTCGTCGCGATAGAGCTCGCGTTCGTATAAAGCCTGCTGGTTTTCCAGCGACAGCCAATGCACCCGGTCGGGCCGGTCTCGCAGTGTGCCGGACGCAGGCTGCAGTTCATCACACAGCAACCGCGCCAGGGTGCTTTTGCCGCTGCCATTGCCCCCAAGCACTACCCAGCGCTCGCCCGGCGCAATAGTCCAGTCGGCCAAATGCAGGGAAGGCCCTCTGGGCGCCGCGACGGTGAGATGTTCAAACTGCATGCCGATTTCCGCTGTTGTGAAATAGTGTTAAGGCCCGTTACGCTAGGCGCTGCACGCCCCGTGATCAAGGTCATCTTTGCCAAGAGGGTATTGCAGATTATGAGAGGCGGCTGGCCAGGTCCGCACGGGAAAGTGCGTTTCGCCGTTGTGTATCACTTTGCGTTATTCTACGCCGTACGATTGGAATTCATCGTATCGACGACCGATGGCCAAATGACCGCCGAACCGGGAACCGATACCCAACTGGAGAGTCTTGATGTCTGCGCGTTTGGACGAAAAACTGGATTTGATCTACCAGGATGTACTGCACCGCAACCCGGGTGAAGAGGAGTTTCATCAGGCGGTTCAGGAAGTGCTGGAGACGCTGGTGCCGGTGATGAGCAAGTACCCGGAGTTTGTCGACCGCAAGGTCATTCAGCGCATCTGTGAGCCGGAACGGCAGATTATCTTTCGGGTACCCTGGCAAGACGACAACGGCGAAGTGCAGATCAACCGGGCGTTTCGCGTGGAGTTCAATTCGGCGCTGGGGCCTTACAAGGGCGGCATGCGGTTTCACCCCTCGGTGTACCTCGGCATCATTAAGTTCCTGGGGTTCGAGCAGATTTTCAAGAATGCACTGACCAATATGCCCATTGGTGGCGGCAAGGGCGGCAGCGATTTTGACCCCAAGGGAAAATCCGATAATGAAGTCATGCGTTTTTGCCAGAGCCTGATGACCGAGTTGTACCGTCACCTGGGTGAAAATACCGATGTGCCAGCGGGTGATATCGGCGTTGGTAAGCGGGAAATCGGCTATCTGTTCGGTCAGTACAAGCGCATTACCAACCGCTATGAATCCGGTGTGCTGACCGGCAAAGGGCTCGACTGGGGTGGTATTCTGGCGCGCAATGAAGCCACCGGGTATGGCCTGGTCTACTTTGTCGATGAAATGCTTAAAGCCAAAAAAGACAGCCTGGATGGCAAGACTGTGGTGGTCTCCGGTTCGGGTAACGTGGCCATTTACGCCATCGAGAAAGCCACGCAACTGGGGGCCAAGGTGATTGCCTGTTCCGATTCCAGCGGCGTCATCGTAGATGAGCAAGGCATTGATCTTGATTTGCTTAAGCAACTGAAGGAAGTGGAGCGTCGTCGGTTAAGCGCCTATACCGATACCCGCACCAGCGCGAAGTACACCGAAAATGGTGATATCTGGCGTGTGCCGTGCGAGGTTGCGTTGCCCTGCGCCACTCAGAATGAGCTGAACGGGAAGGATGCCAAAACGCTGGTCGAAAACGGTGTCGTGGTGGTCGCAGAAGGCGCCAATATGCCAACGACGCCCGAGGCCGCGCGTATTTTTGAAGAGGCCGGTATCGCCTTTGGGCCCGGCAAGGCCGCCAACGCGGGCGGGGTGGCCACCAGCGCCCTGGAGATGCAGCAAAACGCCAGCCGGGATGCCTGGACCTTCGAGCACACCGAATCCCGGCTGCATCAGATCATGATCGACATCCACAAGTCGGCGTTCGAGACCGCTGATGAGTTTGGCTCGCCCGGTAACTACGTGGTCGGGGCCAACATTGCGGGCTTTCTGAAAGTCGCCCGCGCGATGGATGCCATGGGGCTGGTTTAACCCGTCATCCCGGCCACCAGCACAAGCTGCGTTGGGTGACCACGTCCGAGATCAGGCGCAGCGGCGTTGCATCGGCATCAATGACGCGCAGGCACCGGGCCACGGCGTCATCCTGCGCCGCTTCGCTGTCGTCCGGGTGATCCAGGGTGGGGCAGTCAGCCAGCAGCTCCAGTTGGACCCGTTGGTCTGACTGGTGCGGAAACAGCGCGACATAGCCCGTCTGGTTTTCCACCAGATCCATAAAAAAATGCGAGCCATAAGACAGCTCGGGTACCAGGCCGCGCCCAAGGTCTGCGACTTCAACCAGAACCGTCACCCGGTGGATATCCGAGAAACGCACGGGCACACCCAGCTCCGGGCTGCTCGCACCCCAGCGGCCAGGCCCGATCAACAGCACCCGGTCGTTGGGTTCGAGATGTCGGTTCCAGTCTCCGATCAGGCGGGCCACCGACTGCTTCTGCGATTGAGTGAGCGGTGCATAGGCCTCTGCATTCACCCAGATAACCCGGTTGAACGTCCAGTCCATGGTACCGCCCATAAAATGACCCCGGGTTTGAAACAGGACCTGTTTGTCGGGCACCGAACGCGGCCAGTCGACCGGTCGGTTGGCGCCCAGGGTACCCAGCGGGCGACACTGCACCAGGTTGATGTGGGGGGCGCCCTGATCGTCCAGTCTGAGCGTGAACTCGGTATCCACCGGCTGACCGTAGGCCTGTTCAAGCCGGTGCAGACAGCGTTGCAGGTGAGTGGTAAACCGGGTCTGGTTTAACAATGCCTGAAAGGTCAGACGCCAGACGGGGCTGTTCAGGCCCAGTTCCCGGGCGCGTTTACTGGCTTCACGGTCATCCTCGGCCAGGTGATCAAACGGCAGGTCGGTGGTCTCTGCTGCAAGTCGCTGTAACGGCACGGTAGTCAGGCCAGCGCCGGTGATATCCAGTACATCCACCTGATGTTGTGAATGCTGGTAGCGTTCTTCCCGGCTACGGTAGGGTTGTTTGGTGGGCTGATCCAGGGCGATCATGGCGGCGTGGTCACCGCTGATGCGATCTACCGCCCGGGTACCCAATCCCATCACCAGGCGAACCATGCCGGCGCCCGGGTCCATGCTGTCATCCCAGACGTAGGCGTTGCGCGACACCGCGACACCGGCGGCATCGGGCAAGTAGTAGTGATCGTGATAACAGCCGTTGACGCGCTGAATCAGCAAGGCCATCGACTCTTCCTGGTCGAGCAGGCCCCGTTGCTCCCGGTAATGCAGAGCTTCATCACTGAAGGCTGACGCATAGACGGTAAGAATGGCCTGTTCGAGCGCCGCCAGCCGGTCGTCCGGGCTGCCCTGGTTAACCAGAAACACGCTCTCGTATTTGCCGGCAAAGGCGTTGCCGAACCCGTCTTCCAGCACGCTGCTGGAGCGAACCATGATCGGGTATTGGCCGTAATAGTCGAGCAGCCGTTCCAGCTCCTGACGAATCTCGGCCGGAAAGTTGCCCTGCACAATGCCTGTACGCAAGGCGGGTGCATCCCGGCAGACCCCAGCAGAGGTGCGCTGTTGCATGATGTGCGGCCAGCAGTTGTTGTGCACCAGAAACGAATAAAACACATCGGCGCCCAGGTACCAGGAGTCGTGAGGGTCGAGGCTGTTGGCGGTCAGTTCGGGTTCTTCCCGGGCCAGTATCGCCCGGGCGAGCACCATGCCCACGGCCTTGCCACCAATGAAACCGCTGCCAATCAACCGCTGACGAATGCGGACCAGATCGGCCAGAGAGAGGTACGCTCGCGCCAGCGATAGCATGCGGGGCTGACGCGCGATCAGTACGGTCAGAATGCGTTCTTTGAGGGTGTCGTCCTCCCCGGCGTCGGCCACGAGGCGCTCGGCCTGAACAAAGAGCGTGTCCCAGTAGTCCAGCGCGAGGCGTTGACTGTCTGCGTTATGGTGTTGCGCTATCTCGGCCTGAAGCGCCGTGGCTGAGGCGCTGTCCCGTACGGGTTCGAAGCGGTCGTCTGCGTGCCAGAGGTGGGGTAGAAACAGGGTCGGGCGGTGGCGGTGCCAGACTTTCACCGGCTGCAGTTGGCGGGACGATTCGTGATGGTGGATATCGACCAGTACCTGGGTTGTCTCGCGGATGCGGGCTACGGTTGCGCGAGAGTGGCGCCGGGCATTCAGGGCGAAATAGGCAACGGTGTCCAGTTCATAGAGGTAAGGACACACCACCTGAAAAAAGTGACCCACCATGGTGTCGGTGGCCCAGGCGTCCAGCAGTTCCGAGAGGCTGTCGAACACATAAAACGCTCCGGGGCCATAATCGGTAATCAACTGCCAGACGCGTTGGGTAAACGACTCGAAGCCGCCTTCCGCCTCGACAGACACCACCCGGACACCGGGGCCGGCCTCAAGCAGCGGCGCTTGTTGCCCAAAACGCACGTAGATGATGTCACGCTGTTGCGTTACGGCGGCTTCGGCAAAAAGCGTGACCAAACGCCGGTAATCATCGAGGTCGCTGACCCGCCAGACGACGTTGTCGCCAATGCGCAGGTCATCGAGCAGACGGTCGAGTTGGCTTAGGCCGGTGGAAACCCTGGAGTGATCCGTCATTCAATCGCCTTATTCCTGAGCATAGAGTTCAAGTCCATCGTACGGTTGCGCTTTCAACGCCGCCAGGCGACTGGCCAGATCGCCACTGTGAATTTCCAGCTTGTGCCCGTCCGGGTCCAGAAAATAGAGCGAATCGCCTTCGCTTTTGTTGTCTTTCCAGGTAGTGGCGTTGTGCTGGCAAATGGCGTCTGCGCACGTTTCAAAGGCCACCGGGTCAACCGAGAAGGCCAGGTGCGTATAGTCAGCGCTTGGGCCGGGCTGGGTTTGGGCGTCGAGCGACAGGCAGATCCAGTCTTTACCCGCTTCAAGGTAAGCGCCTCTGGCCCACTTCGCGACCGGTTGTAACCCCACGACCGTCACGTAAAAATCGAACGACCGTTCAAGGTCGCTGACGGCCAGAGTTACGTGGTTGATACCGGTGATCATGCGAGGCTCCTGTGGCTAAACGGAAGAACGTTCAGGATAACTGAAAAATGAATCGAAGGTGTCTCAGAGGCTTCTCTATAATTATCTGCCACAAGGCCATTATCGTTCGGGAGAATACGAAACCTCTCAGGTTGCATTTAAATGGCGGGTCTTAGGGCGTTTATCCGACGGTCTGCTTGCCCGTTCTGGAATGGGGTTGCTATTGTCTTAAAGCGAGCCGAAGACGTTCTCGATAATTAACTCAGAGTAAATCAGCCCATGACACATCCAAACCAACCTCTGTTCTGGCGAGATTCACGCATGCCCCACGTGGAATTGCGCAAGGTCGATGATGGCCGCGAGGTGTGTTATGCGCCGCACAGTCATACTCAGTGGTCACTGGGTGCCATCACGGCGGGTGAGAGCACGTTTCATTACCGCGATGATCGTTACCACATTAGCGCCGGGAACCTGGTGCTGATGAATCCGGAGTGGGTGCATGCCTGCAATCCCATCGAAGACAAACCCTGGGCTTACCTTATGCTGTATGTGGATGCCGACTGGCTGACGCAGTTGCGATACGCAGCCGGGTTGCTCGAAACGCCGCGCTGGCAAGACATTCGCACTCCGGTTATTGCGGACGCCGTCTGGTATGAAGGCTATTGTCGAATGGCCAATTGCTTGCTGAATCCGGAGCGTGCCCTGCTGGATAAACAGACGGAAGTGGTTGAGTACCTATCGGCGTTGATGCATGAGTTGGCCGGTCAACCGGCCCTGCCTCTACCAACGGCACCAGCCCCCCTTCGGGAACTGGCCGCCTACCTGGACGATCACGCGGTGGAAGAGATTTCACTCGATGATCTGTGCGGTCGCTCGGGTTACAGCCCTGGCCACTTAATCCGTGCCTTCAAACAGCACCTAGGGTTAACGCCCCATGCCTATCTGATCAATCGCCGGATTCAACTGGGTCAGCACGAATTGAAAGGTGGAACCCCCATCGCCGAAGCCGCACTGAACGCCGGCTTTAACGATCAGCCGCATTTCCAACGCACTTTCAAGCGACTGGTCGCTGCTACCCCGAACCAGTATCGCCAGATTTCACTCAACCAGCAGGTAGATGCAGCTGGCGGCAAGTAATATCGCCAACGTTCGGTTGATGCCAATCAGTACTGCAGGGCGATGAACGCAACGGCGCAGAAAGGCACCGGCGTAAACCCAGCTCCCCAGCGATAACCAGCAAATCGGCAAATAAAGCAGGGCGAAGAGGAGAATCTGGTGCAGTTCGTCACCGCTGGTATAAGCCCCGATACCTGAGGCCGAGGCCAGCCAGGCCTTGGGGTTTAACCACTGCATCAACGCCCCCGTCATAAAGCCAGGCGCTTGGTTGTTAGCGCTCTCCGGCAGCCGCCCATCGTCCCGGAACAGTCGCAAACTCAGGTAGAGCAGGAAGGCGATACCCGCCCATCGCAACGCTTCCTGTAACCCGGGAACGATCGCCAGCATCGAATAGAGCCCCAGCCCCACGGCGATAAACAGCGCAATAAACCCCAGGGTGGCACCGGTGACGAACACCAGCCCCCGCCTGAGCGGGTAGCGGGTGCCGCTGGTCAGACACACCAGATTGACCGGTCCTGGTGAAATGGACGCGGCCAGAGCAAACGCCGACATTGGCAGAATCATGGAAAGGCTCATTGCTAGTCTCCTGGTTGGCAATGGCCGCAGTCTGCTATGGCGGTGAGTCAGGGTATTGCACAAAATTGAGGTGAGTCATTCCTGGGAAGAACTACCCATTTCTTAATGAGGAAAGGATGTTTGATTCTACTTACTCGTCAAATACCAACGACCGGTGAGCGGCAATGCCTGCCATGGTTCCCGAAGCTATGGCGAAGGTGCCGTTTTGCATCGGGTTCGATAGATTGCCCGTCACGTATAAGCCCTTTAATGAACTTTCCTTCATACCGTCCACTTTAACGACAGTGTTTGTCTGATTGGACACACATTCCCGTTGTAGACGGTAAAGGGTTGCTTCGTTCGGTTTTGGTTTCGTCAGTGTTTAAACCCAAACGGCACCTCGTACTCCTTTTTCAGCCGGGGCCAGCCGACTGGGCCTTTTATCTCCAGATATTTATTGATCAGAAACCGGGTTGCTACTCTTTCGCAGAGCAGACCGAGACCCTGGCCCGGGATGAGACGCTTGAGCGATACAGCTGAAGCTACCGCCTAAAGGCCACGGGTGGCCAGGTGCGAACGTTGTTGGCTGGCCCCGCTGTGGTTACAAAACTTAACGACGGCTGTCTTATCGGGAAGCCAGGTCTTCAAATATGGGGCTAAGTGTCTCGCTGCTGCTAACACCGGATATAACCCGGACGCGCCGTCCGCGGCTGTCGAACAAGACCAGCGTCACGTGCTCAACCCCTTGCCGACGGGCAAATGCCAGGCCTTCAACCGTGTCTATGTTGGCAACACGCCATTGAACATCGTCGTTGAAAGGGCGCAGAGCGGATTTGGAATTTCGTTGCAGCTGCTGACACAACCGACAGCCTGTATCCATGACCTGAACAATCGTCGGTGTGCCGTTGCCGATCACACTCAGGTCTCGCTCCTGGGCGGCCAGTTGCGAATAGAAAAACAGAGCCGCTCCCAGGGCTGCTAATACGACCAGACTGATGCTCCAGCGTTTCAGGCTGCGCAAACGTCGGGCTGGGCTGGTTTTTTTGGGCGCTGTGTTTTTTGAACTTTTTGAGGGTTTGCCGGAGTTTGACATACTGGGCTTGGGTACCTGAGTGTTGAAACTGTATTTTTCACTGCAGGTTAGCAAAGAATGAGACGCTTTGTTGGATTTGGGTTTAGCGTCACGCCGCGACACCTTAATGCGTGGTGGCTCTGTATAAAAAGTCAGGAAGGTCTGCGGACAACCTGCTAGAGTCGGGCAGGCATATTGCCAATACGAAGGAGTCATTCATGAACACCAAAAGAATTCCTCGCTGGATTACCGTCGTGACAATGGTCACCACGCTAGTGGTCGGCAGTTTGGGCTCGCATCTGGCCGTAGCCGATATTGTGGGGACCGAAACCCTGTTGCAGGAGCAAAATGGCAGGCTTACCCGGGATGACCTGCATTCTCTGATTGCTCGTGGGGATGTGCAGCAAAAGTTGATCGACTATGGCATCTCTGCCGATGAGGCCTCAGACCGCGTTGCCGCACTGACCGATACCGAGCTGCAACATTTGTCTCAGCACATTGATGACGAGCCAGCGGGTGGCAGCGTCACCCTGATCCTGCTGGTTATCATTCTGATCATTCTATTGCGCTGAACCGTGTTGCCGAGGCTAGTGGGCTGGTCGCTATTGGTAGCGGCCGGCTTCTTAACCGGTTGTGCCAGCGGGCCCCTACAGTATGAGCAGTTAAGCACCGATTCGGCCACAACGGGCTTGTCTGATCAGGTTCTGTTGGAGGATGTACCGTTTTTTCCCCAGCAAACCTATCAGTGCGGGCCGGCCACTCTGGCGATGCTGATGAGCAACCAGGGCAAGGCGGTGCAGCCTGAAGCGTTGGTCGATCAGGTATTTATTGAATCCCGTCAGGGCAGTTTGCAGGCGGAAATGCTGGCGGCTACCCGTCGCCAGGGCCTGCTTCCCTATGTGCACGACACCCGTTTTAGCACCTTGCTTGAGCAGGTCGATGCTGGCCATCCGGTGCTTGTTTTTCAAAATCTCGGCTTTGGCTTTTACCCGGTCTGGCACTATGCCGTTGTTGTTGGCTACGACCTGACCGAACAGGAAATGCTACTGCATTCGGGTACCTCAGCCGGGCTAGGTCGTACCTTTAGGCGGTTTGAACTGGAATGGCGCGGTGGTGATTATTGGGCGATGACCATGCACCGGCCAGGCGAGTTCCCTTCGAATCCGGAGCCTTCCGCCTACCTGGAAGCAACGGCCGGGCTTGAGCAAGCCGAACAGTATGAAGCGGCCGCATGGGCTTACCAGGCAGCCACGGAGCGCTGGCCAAAGCAACTGATCGCCTGGATGGGGCTGGGTAATGCCCGATACCGCCAGCAGAACTTTGAAGCGGCCGAGCACGCCTATGAAGCGGCTCTGAGCCTGAACCCCGACAGCGCTGCAGCGCACCACAACCTGGCCTGGGCGCTGATGCGTCAGCATAATTATGCCGCCGCCGCTGAACCCGCCAGAACGGCCAATCAACTGGCTGACGAGCAGGGCGACCGCTACCGAAGTGCCTGGCAGGCCTGGCAGGCAAACGATCGATAAACGGGCAACGCTTCAAGAGCCAACGGTGACCCCTGGGTTACATGTTGGCGAATTCCCACCTTCATAACCACGCCAAGCCATGTATCAGCGCAACGCCCGCGCAAATCAAGGACGACCAGATAATGAAGGACGTTCTGAGGCTGGGCACAAATCCCATCGCCAGTAACGGTAACAGCCCGCGAAGCGTATACACGCCGGTAATGAAGAGGCCGATCAATGTCATAAAAGGCAGCGGGCGGATGTACTCTCCCAACGCGAGGCAATAGGCTGCGGCGATCATCAAAGCAACAGCAATGCCCGATGTCATCACCGCAGGCCACGGATGTTTGTGCTCTGCCATCGTCGCCATTGCTTCACCGGCACCGAAAAAGCGATACCAGTTTGGCCCCCCGACAATGATGGCAATGTGAGTCAGACTCGCCGCACTGTTCAGTAGGGCTGCAAACAACCAGAGTGTCATGAGCGGCCTCCTAACTGGTTCAACACCATCTCGTTGAGTAATCGATCCATACTGACCCATTCTTCCTGGCTGACCAGATCGCCCAATACCTGACACCCGACAAAATGGGCATAAGCCAGTTTGGCAAGCACACTGGCCTGATCAGTTGAGCCGGTTTGCTCGCTGATCAATCGCGTCAGGTAATCGAGGCGGCGTTGATCGACCAGAGCCACAGCCTCAGCCACTGCGGGTTCTTCTCGCCCCCAGGAACGCAAGGCCATCTCCGGTTTCAGGTCTGACTGATGAATAATGGCGTTGAGTGCATCGCTGCGTGCGCCAGGGTCAGCGATATCTGCCAGTGATGTGATGATGTCTTCGGTGTCTTGTTTTAACCAGAAGGCCAGCAGTTCATCAATAAAGGCCTGTCGGTTCGCAAAGTAGTGATAAAACGAACCTTTAGTCACCTTTAGGTGCGCGCATAGCCGGTCAATCTTGATCTCATCCGGGCCATGAACGGCGAGCAGCTTTAAACCCCTGGCGAGCCAGTCTTCACGGCTGATTTTCATACAGCCGCCGGTGCTGGCTGTGCGGGTTCAGGCGACCCATAAACCACCAGTAAGCCCAGCAGAATGAATAGCCAGGCACCGGATACCGGTAACAGAAAGGCCACGATCCCCCCGGCGGCGGTCAGCCCCCATCCCAGCGTTTTTGGCAAGGCCTCAGTGGTAACGCGCAACCAGGCCTGCATCAACCCGCCAAGCAACATCCAGAAAAACCCGGTCACCAGGAACCAGAGAATAGCGCTGCGTGAAAAGTCGATTAGCCCGGCTGTTTCGATGCTGTTCCAGCCGCCATCGGCGACAATGCCGGCCAAAATGGACCATCCCATCAACACGCCAATGGTATTGTGTAGAACGCCTATCGCGATCAGTAGCCAGCCACTGTGCTTATAGAGTTTCATTTGCTGCTCCTCAGATTTATAAAACATACAATACCGTATGGTATGTAAAAAAGACACGAAGTTTTAGAGACCAACCAATCAGGAAACTTTGGGTGTACGGTGGCGGGTGATTGACCACATGGCCCTTTGACAGGCTTAGGATGAAAGCAGTGGCCGACGGCCTTGCCCGTCGGGCCTGGTATGGACTTTACAGTGCACTGGTATTGCGTATCAGCACAGCGGCCCTGAATCGTTGCTTGCCATAGCGGGTCATGGCATCCATTGCCTCAAGGGGGACCGGCATGAACTGGTTGTCGGTGGCCGACTGGTCTTCGTCTTCATCAATTTCAGGGTCGTTTAGGTAAGCATAGTGGTCGTCTTCGCCGACCCACCAGACCCAATGGGGAGCCTTGTTGCGATTGAGTCGCCAGGTGCTGATTAACACCAGTATTTGCCACCCGGCCTTGCGCAGATCACTGACCTGACTGGCCATCAGCACGCGCGGGTGCAAGCCGATGCCGCGGGCCCGGGCTTCTTCCATGAACTGCTCGTGAACCTCAATCATCACCTGACGCTTGTCTGCCACGCGCACGCTGTCGATGAACGGGGGGTCAAGGTGGCTTGCCCAGACTTCGGCCTCGAATCCACGCCGGTGTGCCGACAGTGCCAGACCCAGGGGTGACGTGCCGCCAAGACCGGTGGTCATGTACACGGTGGTGGCTTCGCGCCAGAGTTGAATCTCCTGCGCCCGGGTCATCGGCTGGGCCGGGTCCAGGTGGTTTAATGCCATCATCATGGCAGCTGGCCCGCAGGTAAAGGGCGTCGACTGGGCATAGTAAGGGCGTACCGGGTGTTGAGGCAGCTGGCTGTGCAGCCTTTTTTCCAACACAAACGCATCACCACCGTCGACGTAATAGCCACTGCGCCGGTGCAGTATTTTATAGCCCTGGGCCTGGTAAAGGGCGAGGGCGGCCGCGTTGCCATCGCGCACTTCCAGTCGCACGAAGCGACATTGGGTCTCGATGGCTTCGGTTTCCAGTGCCTGTAACAGTTGCTTGCCAAGGCCCATCCCTCGCGCTTCGGGCGATACGGCCAGCGAATATATTCGTGCCAGTACGGTACCCCTGCGATGCAACAGAAGGCCGTAGCCCAGCAGGGCGCCGGTATCGTTTTCTGCGATCAACAATCGATCCTGGGGTTGACGCAGGAAGCGCTGAAAGCTGCGACGACTGATCTGGTCGTAGTCGAAACATTGATTTTCGAGTGTAACGAGGGCACCGAGGTCGGCTGGACGGGCAAGCCGAATTAGCATAGAAGTGGTTCCTGGCGGGTGGATGAACGAACCGCTATAGACTAGGGTAAAAAAGCGGCCAGCAGAGGGTGGATTTCCATTAATTTACGGCTCAGAGTGCTTGCGTTTCTGGCAAGCTGGCGCACACTTTCATCGCCTGCGGGACCGGTGTGATCGTCACCCGTTTTCCCCGGCAAGACAGGATTGATAAAGGACTTTAGTGGGCCATTCGGAAAGCTCTGTCACTGTTCATGGTGCCCGCTAGCCCAGAGCTTCGTTGTCAAACCTTGCAATAGCGGTGCTACTTTTGCGGTTTTCCGTCGCGTTCTGATGAACTCGCTGGCGCCGTTCCTTAATAACAGAATTTCATGCATGGACCCCTTGTGACTACGTTAAAACTGGTAATTGACCGCGATTCTGACTGGAAAGCTTACTACCCTTCAGACGAGGTTACTTCTGCGCAGCGATATATCGACGAGTCGCTGCTGACACCGCACCGTATTATCAACCTGTGCCGAAATTATCAGTATCAGAGCCGGGGCTACTATGTCTCGCTGTTGGCTGAGGCGCGTGGTCACAAGGTGATTCCCTCGGTGAAAACGCTGACCGATCTGGCCCAGCCGGCGGTATATGGGGTTCTGGATCACAGCATTCAAAAACCGCTGAATACCCTGGCCGGTGCCGAGACGCGCTGGCGATGGAACATCTATTTTGGACAGTGTGAGTTTCCCGGTTTGGCAGAGGCGTCAAGACAGCTGTTCGAGCGATTCCCGGTGCCGATCCTGCAGGTCACGGTTCAGAAGAAAACCAACTGGCAACTGGCGTCCATCAAAGCGCTGGGTTTGCATTCGCTGACCGAGCCGGAAGAAGGGGTGTTTGCAGAAAGCCTGGAGCGGTTTTCCAAGAAAGTCTGGCGTGCCCCCCGTGCTCAGCGTCGCTACCGTTACGACCTGGCGATTCTGATCAACGATAAAGAAACGACACCGCCGAGTGATAAGGGTGCACTGAAAAAGTTTGAGCGCGCCGCGCATCGCCATGGCATGGATGTCGACTTTATTCAGCCGTCCGATTACTACCGCCTGGCGGAGTACGATGCTCTGTTTATTCGCGAGACGACAAACGTGAACCATCACACCTACCGGTTTTCGCGTAAAGCGGCCCACGAAGGCATGGTGGTGATGGACGACCCGGACAGCATTTTACGCTGCACCAATAAAATATACCTGGCTGACCTGATACGTACCCGGCATCTGCCGGCACCCAACAGCCGGGCCATTACCTCGACACAACACAGTGTACTGGCGGATCTGGAGGCCTCGCTCGGCTTCCCCATGGTGATCAAAATTCCGGATGGCTCGTTTTCCAAGGGCGTGGTCAAGGTGACGGATCAGGCGAGTTTGAAAAAGACGGCCGATGAGTTGCTGAAGCAAAGTGCCATCATTCTCGCTCAGGCTTATGTACCGACCGACTACGACTGGCGCATTGGCGTGCTGAATGGCCGGGCTATTTACGCTTGTCGTTATTTCATGGCCAAAGGGCACTGGCAGATCTACAACCACTCTGCCAAACCCAGCCAACAAAGCGGTGGCTTTGAAACCGTACCGACGCATGAAGCGCCGCGTGTTGTGTTGAAAGCCGCGCTGGATGTGGCCAGTGCATTTGGTGACGGCCTGTATGGCGTGGATTTAAAGCAACGCGGTGAAGACGTTTACATCATCGAGGTGAACGACAACCCCTCAATCGACAGCGGTGTTGAAGACGCCTGGTCTGGCGACGGGCTTTACGACACCATCATGAGCGAGTTTCGTCAGCGCCTTGATCGCCGGTGACCGAGGTTTCGCCCAAGCCTAAATAGCGAACCAGCACAGTTTGCAATTGCTGGTAGCGAAATGGCTTGGTAATGAAATCCGACATGCCAGCTTCCAGGCAGGTCTGGTGACTTTCGGTGGTGGCATTGGCAGTCAGCGCAACAATGGGCGTCGAGTCGCCCCGGGCGATGAGTTGGCGGGTGGCGTCTAGCCCGTCTAGCCCCGGCATTTGAACGTCCATCAGAATCAGGTCGAAACGCTCCCGGGCACAACGCTCCAGAACCTGGTGGCCATCATCGACCAGCGTGACGGTGACGCCTGCTTTTTCCAGCATACGCCGGGCGATGGTCTGGTTGACCGGGTTGTCTTCTGCAACAAGCACTGAACCGGATAGCAATTCGCGTGGTTGTCCGACAGAAGGGTGCAAACCCGAACGGACAGTAGGTGGGTCGATTCTGGGTAAGGTCAACATCAGTCTGAATTCACTGCCGCGCCCAAACTGGCTGTCGAGCTCGACACGACCGCCGAGCAATTGCGCCAGTTGTTGGCTGATCGCCAGCCCCAGCCCGGTACCCCCATAGCGGCGACTGGTTGAGGTATCGGCCTGATGAAAGGGCTGGAACAACAGCAATTGTTTTGACCGCGAAATGCCTATGCCTGTATCCCTTACCCGCAGGCAAACGCTGTACTCACCTTCCCGTTCGGTCAGATCCATGCTGACCTCCACCAACCCGCGTCCGGTGAACTTGATGGCGTTGCCGACCAGGTTCAGTAGAATCTGGCGGATCTTGGCATCGTCGGCATTAACCCAGACCGATGCCTGCGGGGGTGGGACGAAGGTCAGTCCAATGTTCTTGGCTCGCGCCTGGGCATAAAACACCCGGGTGGATGACTCGATCAATTCGACCAGGTCGAATGGTTGGTTATCCGGGTGCTGATGGCCAGAATCAAGCCGGCTGTAATCCAACACATCGTTAATTTGTGACAGTAACGCTTCGGATGATTGCTCCAGCGTACCGATCAGAGATTGGCGCTCTTCCTTACCGGGGGATTCGGCCAGCAATTGGATCGTGCCGATGATGCCGTTGAGCGGGGTGCGAATCTCATGGCTCATATTAGCCAGAAAATGCGCTTGAACCCGGTTGGCTTTTTCTGCCGCCAGGCGCAGGTTCCTGTTGCGGGTGAAGGCCCACAGCAACACCACCAGTAACCCGGCGCCAAGGGTGCCCAGAGTCAGTAGCACGGTGCGAATTTGCTGGTAAGCCTGTTGCACACGCTCACCGCGTGCATCGGCCTGGGACACAGCGTTTTCAGTCAGCCGGGATATGCGGTAGCGGAACGAGTCGATCCAGGTTTGGAGTACCGGCAAAAAGCGGAGGGCATATGCCGGCGACATCTCATAGATCAGGGCCTCGTCGGAGCGCAGCCGGTTGAGAATACTGGAGACCTGGTTGTGAACCTGAGTGTCATAGGTGCGGGTAAAATCACCCGTTTCGCCCTGCGTCAGCAGCGCTGCGCGACTCCAGAGAATTTCAGCGGAGACGGAGGCTTCTTCCTGATGTTGTTCGGATGGGCTTTCCAGGTAAAGCGTCAGGGCGCCTCGCAAGCGCTCCATTTCCAACTGCAACTGAGTAATGTGCCAGACACGGTCATCGCGTAATTCTTCACGGTAGACATTGATCTCGCCGGAAACACGCACAATCAGCACGCCCAGCCAAATCAGCATAACCACAAACGACACCACCCAGGCGGTGATGAAACCAGCGCGACTCAGCATGGTTCAGTCCAGTACGTCCAACGACTGCAGCTGCCAGACCGACCAGGACCGGACATTTCGCGTCAGTAAATCGGGATGTTCATCCCAGGGGAAGATGATCCAGAACGGGCCCTTGTCCTTGATCCGCATCAGTTCGCCATTCAAGTGTACGGCCAGAAAAGCCTGTGCTGCCAATACCTGATTAACCGGTAAGTTGATGGAATAATTATTCAATCCCCGGGCATTGATCCAACCTCCCTCAATACCCGCCTCAGAGAGCACCGAAGACAGTGGCGCTCCACGAAAGGTCAGTTCGCCATCGGTCCAGGGTGTTTCGGTAACCACTTCCTGGTCCGATAGCGCGAGAATGTCTTGCTGACTGAAGCGGTATTCCCCGTCTGGCCCGGTGATCAACAGAGGCTCAGCCCAGGCTGGTGCTGTTAGAGCAACCAGCATTGCCACCATCCTTAAAGCCTGGCGAATCGATTTCAGCACGGCGCGGTAGCTGGCGACCCGGGAAGCGGCATTTTCACAAAGACAAGGCTCTGATGACATGGAAGCTACTTAATTATGCGAGAGGTAGGATCAGAGCATAGAAAACCGGGACCAGCGTGTCGATAGGTAAAGTGTGTATGCGGCGCCTTTCTGGCTCTAACAGCCAGCTAAAGAGCATGATCTGTTAGGTAAACGGCCGATTGTACCCGTGACAGCACAGGTCGTATGTCAGATCATGGTGCGATAACCATCAAAATACGGCCCTCCTAACGGAGCTACTGACATTGTGGGGAATCTGATGAGCTACACCACGCTGGAGAAAACTTTCCATCGCCTGGCCCAACTGGGCCACGCCGAAGCCATGCTGAGTTGGGACCAGCATGTGATGATGCCACCCAAGGGCAACTCGGCACGCAGCAAGGCGATGGCCGAGCTGACAGTCCTGCGTACCGAAATCCTGCAGGATGAGCGCTTGGCCGATCGTTTTGGCGAAGCCGAGCAAGAAGGCGGGCTGAGTGACTGGCAGCAGGCCAATTTGCGCGAAATGAAACGCACCTGGCAACAAACCCGCGCCATACCCAAAGCACTGGTTGAGGCGCAGTCTCTGGCCAGCAGCGAATGCGAACACGCCTGGCGTACGCTGCGGCCCAACAACGACTGGGCCGGGTTTGAACCCCTGTTACAGAAAGTCTTCGACTTGGCCGGCGAAGCGGCAGCCGCCTACCAGGAGGCCCTGGGCGCGGATCGCGGTTATGCCAATGCCTACGACGCCCTGATGGACCAGTTTGACCCCGGTACCCGCATGAGTCGCATCGACCCGGTGTTCGACCGGCTGAAAGCCGAATTGCCGGACACCCTGAATCGCATTCTGGAGCGCCAGTCACAGCGGCCCGCACCGCAAAAACCGGAACAAGCCACCGCCATTTCACAACAGGATGGGTTGGCGCGCGCGTTAATGTCGACCCTGGGTTTCGATTTCGAGGCCGGCCGCCTCGACCAGACCGTCCACCCCTTCAGCGGCGGCGTACCGGCTGATAGCCGCATTACCACACGCTACGACGAAGCCAACGTCATCGAAGGGCTGATGGGGGTGATTCACGAAACCGGTCATTCACGCTACGAAACCGGCCTCCCCGTCGAGTGGACCAGTCAGCCGGTTGGCCAAGCCATGGGCATGGGCGTGCATGAAAGCCAGAGTCTGTTCTTCGAGATGCAACTGGGCCGCTCGCGAACTTTTATTGAAGCCATTGCGCCACTGGTTCAACAGCATCTGGGCCATGACCCGGCGTTCACCGCAGACAACCTGCATGCGCTGTACACCCGCGTTGAGCCGGGCCTTATCCGCGTGAATGCCGATGAAGTGACTTACCCGTCGCACGTTATTCTGCGCTACGAACTGGAGCGGGACATCATTCTTGGCAAGGCCAGCGTAAAAGACATCCCCGAGCGCTGGAACCAGGCCATGACCGACCTGCTCGGTCTGGACACCCGGGGCGACTACCGCAACGGCCCGATGCAGGACATCCACTGGCCCATGGGCGCCATCGGCTACTTCCCGTCCTACACCCTGGGTGCTCTGAATGCCGCTCAGTTACACGCCGCACTGCTGCGAGACGTTCCCGATGCCGCAGAACGAGTAGCCCGTCTCGACCTGGCGCCTATTTTCGACTGGCTGTCGCGTAACATCTGGCAGCAAGGCCGCTACCTGAGCTATGACGAGCTGATGACTCAGGCCACCGGCGAAGTGCTGAACCCGGATTACTTCCTGGATCATCTGCAAGAGCGGTATTTGGCGGCTTAACGTTGGGCTGTTTCTGAGACATGAGTTCGTGCTGGATACCGGGTATATCTATCTGGGGTCGGCGTGAATCCATCCGTGGAGCCTAGGCCGCATAATATGGATCCCTTCCATGGGATCCACCCTCCGGGCTCGCTGCGCTCATGCTAAAACGCTCCTGGCGTTTTAGTCCATGTTGCGGACTACCCCAGATAGGTATACCCGGCACCCAGCACTTAGTTGGGTGTCGCTGCTTCCTGCCATAAAACCAAGAAATACAACTTGCGCTAGGCGTGAATTGTTAGATTAGGTTGGGAAGGGATGTGTTTTAGACTTAGCATCGGCGACAAACCAAGTGCAGGCGGCCGGGTAGACCGTTGCGGGGTAGTCCGCAGCAGGGATGCTGCGGCCTAGGCTCCATGGATGGATGTACGCCGACCCCGCAACGGTCTACCCGGTGGCCTGCACGAGCCTTGGCCACCGAACAACAAGTAACCACTGTTTTGGCCATGGAAGCCACTGAATCAGTTAGCCATCCAACATCTGCAAAATACGCGCTTTGAGCATCTCGATAGCAACGCGGTTTTTGCCACCGCGGGGCACGATGATGTCGGCGAATTGCTTGGTCGGTTCGATGAATTCGAGAAACATCGGTCGCACGGTGCGTTTGTATTGTTCGATGATTGACTCGACCGTGCGGCCACGCTCGGCGATGTCGCGTTGCAGGCGGCGTAGCAGGCAAATATCGAGGGGAGTATCCATGAACACCTTGGCATCCAGACGTTTGCGGATGGCTTTGTCGTGCAGCAGCAGAATGCCTTCAATGATGACAATGCGGGCAGGCTTGAGTGGGAATGTCTCGTCGGAGCGGTTGTGCACGGTGTAATCGTAGATCGGAATTTCGACGTTCTGGCCAGCATGCAAGGCATCTATATGCTGAATCAGCAGATCATGGTCGAAGGCATTGGGGTGGTCGTAATTGATGGCGGTGCGTTCTTCGATGGTCAGGCTACCCTGTTCCCGGTAGTAGCTGTCTTCCTTGATGATTGCCAGCGCTTCATTGCCCAGTTCCTGTTTCAATTCCTGATAGATCGTGCCAGCGAGCAGGCTTTTTCCGGAGGCGGAGGCACCGGCGATGCCGATAAAAATGGGAGAGACAGACATGAAAGGCTTCCAGCTGATGACGGTAGATTGGCTGGGACAGTAGTGTAGCAAGCCATCCCGGCGTTGTCTTTGACCAAATGTTCAGGAAAAGCCAGTGTCTGCGGGTTTTGTAACTAAATTACAGAGCCCGTGATTCTCGACCGTACAGGGTCTACAATGGCGATCCCATTTTAACCGACACCCCTTAAGGAACTGCCATGTCTGTGATCAAAATGTCTGACCTCGATCTGGCCGGCAAGCGCGTACTCATCCGCCAGGACCTGAACGTGCCACTGGACGACCAGGGCCAGGTCACCTCGGATAACCGCATTACAGCCTCGCTGCCGACCATCAAGCTGGCGCTGGAACAGGGTGCCAAAGTGATGATCATGTCGCACCTGGGCCGACCCGAAGAAGGTCAGTTTGATGAAAAAGCATCGCTGGCGCCGGTCGCCGCCTATATGGGCAAATTGCTGGGTCAGGATATCCCGGTGATTCGCGACTGGGTAGAGGGTGTCGACACCGAAGCCTCGGTGGTCATGCTGGAAAACGTGCGCTTCAACAAAGGCGAGAAGAAAAACGACGACGAACTGTCGAAAAAAATGGCCGCCCTGTGTGACGTCTATGTGATGGACGCCTTTGGTACCGCACACCGCGCCCAGGCATCGACCCACGGCGTCGCCAAATACGCGCCGGTTGCCTGCGCCGGCCCCTTGCTCTCCGGTGAACTGGAAGCACTGGCCAAAGCCATGGATAACCCGGCCCGGCCGATGGTGGCCATTGTCGGCGGCGCCAAAGTATCCACCAAACTGACCGTATTGGAGAGCCTGTCGAAAGTCTGCGATCAGCTCATCGTCGGCGGTGGTATTTCCAACACCTTTGTTGCAGCACGCGGCTACAATGTGGGTAACTCCCTGCACGAGAAAGACTTGATTCCGCAGGCGAAAAAACTGATGGACGAACTCGACATCCCCGAGCCGATCGACGTGCGAGTCGGCAAAGAGTTCAGCCCGAAAGCCGAAGCCGTGGTCAAGCCGGTCGATCAGGTACAGGACGACGAAGAAATCATGGACCTGGGTCCGGAAACCGCCAAACGCTTTGCCGAGGTGATCAAAAACGCCAAAACCATTTTGTGGAATGGCCCCTGCGGTGTGTTTGAATTCGACAACTTCGCTCACGGCACGCGTGATATCGCCGAAGCCATAGCCGACTCTGGTGCGTTCTCGGTGCTGGGCGGCGGCGACGTGATCGCAGCGGTGCAGAAGTTTGGTATGGAAGACCGTTTCTCCTACATTTCTACGGGTGGCGGTGCGTTTCTTGAATTTGTGGAAGGTAAGGTGTTGCCTGCTGTTGAAATTCTTGAGCAGCGCGCCAAAGGTTGAAGAAAGATGGTACTCCGGTTTAGGTGAGGTTTAACCAAAACACTGAGTGGTGGCTGCCGGGTGAGTCTATCCGGGGAAGTTCGCAGCATGGATGCTGCGATCTAGGCCCCATGGACGGGTTCACGCCGACCCCGGATAGACTTACCCGGTGGCTACCACGGATTCGTGGCGCAAGCGGAGAGCAACCCAGGATGTCACGAGCCGAAGGCACAACAACAAGCGGTAGCCGCAGGAAGGTGGTGCCGTTCATCGTCAGCAGAGGATACGACTCATGTCTCAAAAAGTACTCGACGTAGTAAAACCCGGTGTTGTCACCGGTGACGACGTTCAGAAAATTTTTGCCATCGCCAAGGCCGAGAAGTTCGCATTGCCTGCGGTGAACTGCATCAATACCGATACGGTCAACGCCGTGCTGGAAACCGCAGCCAAAGTGAAGTCCCCCGTTATCATTCAGTTTTCCAATGGCGGCGCTGGTTTCTTTGCCGGTAAAGGCCTGAAACTGGATGGTCAGCAGACTCAGGTACTTGGCGGTATCGCCGGGGCCAAATACGTTCACGCCGTCGCGGAAACCTATGGTGTTCCGGTAATCCTGCACACCGACCACGCCGCCCGTAAGCTTCTGCCCTGGATCGACGGCATGCTCGACGAAGGTGAAAAATTCTACGCCGAAACCGGTAAGCCGTTGTTTTCGTCGCACATGATTGACCTGTCGGAAGACAGCCTCGAAGAAAACATCGCCACCTGTTCCGAGTACCTGACGCGCATGGCCAAACTGGACATGACACTGGAGATTGAACTGGGTGTCACCGGCGGTGAAGAAGACGGCGTCGATAACAGCCACCTGGATGCCTCCAACCTCTACACCAAACCCGAAGACGTCGCCTACGCCTACGAGAAACTGAACGCCATCAGCCCTCGGTTCACCATCGCCGCCTCATTTGGCAACGTGCATGGCGTCTACAAGCCCGGCAACGTCAAACTGACCCCGACCATTCTGCGCGACTCCCAGTCTCACTGCTCAGAGACGTTTGGTCTGGAAAAGAACGCTCTGGACTTTGTATTCCACGGCGGTTCGGGTTCAAGCGAAGCCGAGATCGAAGAATCGATCAGTTACGGTGTGATCAAAATGAACATCGACACCGATACCCAGTGGGCAAACTGGAATGGCATTCGTGAATACTACCAGGCCCACGAAGGCTACCTGCAAAGCCAGATCGGCAACCCCGAAGGCGAAGACAGCCCGAATAAAAAATATTATGACCCGCGTGTCTGGTTGCGCAAAGCTCAGGAGAGCCTGATCGCTCGACTGGAGAAAACCTTTGCCGACCTGAATGCCGTCGATCGGAACTGAGCTTTCCGCCCCGGTCGAACGGGGCGGGCATGGCCGCTCGTGACGATTCAGTCGTTTAGCGCGGCCGTCTGCTGGTGCAGCTCACGGTATTTCTTGAGCTTCGACTGATAGTAGAGCGCGCGTGAAGCGTCTGGCTGATGCGTCTGCACAATAGGCGGGGCCGGGCAGAACGACCGGATATTCTCCGGGCTATCGCCCTCGACGGCCAATCGTGCCAGCCGGGCTGCACCGAGGCCCGGCCCCACTTCTCCTCCTTCTCGAAAGTGCAGCGTCCGTTGCAGGACATCCGCGATCAGCTGTCGCCACAACGCCGAGCGCGCCCCGCCCCCGATCAGCGAAATGTCATTCAACGGCGTTCCGGCCGAGATCAGAGCCCGTTCGCCATCGGCCATGCTGAAAGCGACCCCTTCCAGAATGGCCCGGGTCATGTCCACGCGCCGCGTACGAGTGTTCAGACCAAAGAACTGAGCGCTGAGCAACGGGTTGTTGTGCGGCGTGCGTTCGCCACTGAGATAAGGCAGAAACAGCACACTGGTCTCGATTTCCGCACTGGCTTCCACTTCCTCAAGCAGCTTTGGGACCGTGGTATTACTGATGTTGGCGAACCAGTCGAGACAACTGGCCGCGCTGAGCATGACCGACATCTGATGCCAGCGCTCGGGCAGACAATGGCAAAATGCGTGGACGGTGAGCTCGGGCGCAGCATTGTGTTGCTCGCTGACCACAAAATAAACGCCCGACGTTCCCAGCGAAATAAAGCCCTGGCCGGGTTCGGTAACGCCGACACCCACCGCGCCGGCGGCATTGTCACCGGCACCGCCAGCCACCGTCACCGGGTTCAGGCCCAGATATAGGGCGGCCACGTCCGTTAGTCGGCCACTCGACTGACTGCCTTCGATCAACGCGGGCATTTGCTCCCTACTGAGACCACTGATGGCCAGTAACTGATCGTCCCAGTCGCGCTTGGCCGGATCGAGCCAGAGCGTGCCCGCCGCGTCGGACATCTCCGATACGCATTGGCCGGTTAACAGCAGACGAAGATAATCTTTGGGCAGCAACACCTTGTGGATACGGGCAAAGGCCTCGGGTTCATGGTGTCTGACCCACAACACCTTCGGCGCGGTAAAGCCGGGCATGGCCACATTGCCACTGCGCGCGCGGAAATCGGGTATCGCCGCTTCAAGCTCAGTGCACTCGGCACCGCTGCGACCGTCGTTCCACAGAATGCAGGGCCGGATCACCTGATGGTCGGCATCGATCAGAACAGCCCCATGCATGTGGCCCGACAAGCCAATGCCTTTTATCTGTTTCAAATCCTGCCGGCCCGCGAGTGTTGCCAGTGCAGCCTGAATGGCTTGCCACCATTGCCGTGGGTCTTGCTCGCTCCACAGCGGGTGAGGTGACTCTGTGGTGAGGCTGGCGCTGGCGGTATCTACCACATGACCGGTCTGGTCAATCAGAACCGCTTTTAATCCGGACGTACCGAGGTCGAGTCCCAGATACATTGGGTGCTCCTGAAATTAATTCATTAGTCGAAATATAATGACGGTGAGCCTGGATTGCGTCAATTGTTCATTGCACCCTCAGCACCCGGATCCACAAGCGGCAAGACCCATCAAGCCACTATGCCCGTGTGTGAATCATAACCAGCTGGCTTCCAGTCTCAGGCTCTGGCCTTCCAGATTAGTCTCCATCCAGTCTTCCAGATGGCGCGCTTCGGTTTCCACCTGACCCCGGTCGATGCCCAGAATAACCAGAGCGGCCTCACCGCGATCAACCTCCGTCCAGGGCGCCAGCGTCAGCGCCACATTGACCTGGTCGCGGCAGTAGCGTTTGAGCGGGCCGAACGCCCGCGCCAGGTCGGCGGTGTTGTTTACATCGGGGACATAGCGTTCTATTTCGATCAGTCGGATGTGCAAGGTCATGGGGTAAATCCTCCTGGTTAACGGATTATGAGCCGATGCTCAGTCCGGCGGGTTGTGTCGTTAAGCGTTGAAAAGGTTGTACACAGCGCGCTACAGGTCACTGCGTGTCGGCCGCTATAAAACTGCGACAAGGTGTTGATCCCTGCTGTGAATGTTCTAATCTGACCTGATTGCTTACGCATATCCCAGCCCACGTACTGAACGTATTCCGTAAAGGATTGTCCATGTTTGAAAACCTGAAGGCCATTGGCGTTACCGACACTGATCGAATTGAAAAATACACCCTACGAACCGAAGGCCGGTTCGATATTTTGAAGATTTACTACAAGCGTGACAAAGGTGAAATGTTTGCGCGCAGTGAAAAATTCAAGTATCCGAGGCAGGTGAAGCGGGTAAAGGTCGATAGTGGCACTCAAAAATACACCGACACGACCGAGATCGCACCGACTTTGCGCTACGTAGTGGAAGAGCTTGATGTGATTGCCAAGCGGGAAGTCAAAGAAGTCGATTTGAAGAAAAAGATTCTGAACGATCTGCATCATCTGGAAAAAGTGGTGCAAAGCAAGATCGAGGAAATCGAAGCCGATCTGAAGAGACTCTAACTGGTTGTTGAAAAAGGCTTCCTGCCTTTTTCAACACACGAAAAGCAAACAATGTGATTTTTAATTTTCTCATTGAATCAACAACTTACCAGTCATAGACCCACGGGCACGGCGTGTTTTGAACCTGGTAGGTTGTTGCTATTCAGTGAATCTCAGCAGCCTACAGTGGTTACAATCGGCTAAGTGCCACAACTGTGATGATACAGCTCAGTGTGTGGCTACACCTCAAAGCGTTTGACCAGCCGGTTCAGGTCATCTGCCAGGCTGGCCAGTTCCCGGCTCGAGCTTCGGGTCTGGTCGGCACCGGTCGCCGTGTTAGCGGCAAGATCGCGCAGATTCACCAGGTTCTTGTCGACCTCCTTGGCAACCTGAGCCTGTTGCTCTGCAGCACTGGCTGAGGATGTATTGCGATCATTGATGGTGTTGACCAGATCTGCGATGGCCGCGAGGGCCTCACCCGCTTCGTGACCGATGTTCAGCGTCTTGCGGGCGTCCTCATCGCTGGTGCGCAGGGTACCGGCAGCCTCTTCCGAGCTGGTTTCCACCGCCTGAATGATGGATTCAATCTCCCGGGTTGAGTCGGCGGTGCGGCTGGCCAGAGCTCTGACTTCGTCGGCGACAACCGCGAAACCTCTGCCCGCTTCTCCGGCCCGGGCCGCTTCAATAGCGGCGTTGAGGGCCAGTAAGTTGGTTTGCTCGGCAATGGCACGAATGACATCAAGCACTGAGGCTACGTCGGCCACTTTCTGCGACAGCGTGGTCATATTGCTGCTCGCGCCCTGAATACGACCGGCCAAATGTTCAATGGCCTGCACCGCTGATTGCACTTTTTCACGGCCAAACTGAGTTCGCTCATTGGCTTGCTGGGACTCACTGGCCGTTCCGGCGGCATTACTGGCCACCTCTTCAATGGCAGCAGTCAGCTCGTTAACGGCGGTAGCGGCCTGTTCCAGTTGATCGTTCTGTTGTTGCAACTCTTGCAGTGATTGCTCGGTAACCGCGTCGAGTGTGGTGGACGCATGACCGAGCCGGTCAGCCGATTCGGCGATCTGGCCCAGGGTATCGCGCAGGCTGTGCTGCATGGTTCGTAGTGCTTGCAGCAACAATGAGATTTCATCCTTGCCGTCGATAGTGATATTGGTGGTCAGCGTGCCGGCGGCGATGTCATTGGCGACGTGAATGGCCTGTTGCAAGGGCCGCGCGATGCTTCTCACCAGCGACCAGGCGATCAGCGCCAGCAGCAGGGCAACCGCACTGATGGCGCCAATGGTTACTGTGCGTGATGTCTGGTAGGCGAGATCCGCCTCCTGTTCCGCCGCAGCGATGCGCTGCTGCTGATAGTCGATTAGCTGCTGTAGATGGCCAAAGGCCTGTTCGGCAAGGGGCAGCATGGTCTCGGTACGCAGACGCAGTGCGTCAGCACCACGCCAGTTCGACGCCAGCTGTATGCCGTCGTTCAGAGTCTGCAAAAACTGGGTTTCCGCATCAACAAAGGCATTGAAAATCTGCTGGTTTTCATCGGCGGTAATGTTCTGCTGGTAGGCTTCCTTGGCTGTGTTCAATGCCGCGACTGACTGGTCGATGGTCTGCTGCAAGGTTTCCCGCTCTGATGCAGAGCTGGAAAAGATCATGGCCGTAGCGGGCACCTGAATATCGCTGAAGTATTTGAACAGCGTGTTGGCTGCGATCAGGTTGGGCAACCGATCCTGGGCGATGATCGACACCTGAGCATTGCTGGCGTCCAGTCGGTTCAGGCTGAGCGACCCTAATACGATGAACGCGAGTACGATGCCGACAAAGGTGGCCGTCAGCCGCTGGCGAATGGTAAAGCGTTTAAACACAGGTCGATACCTCGGCGTGTTAAGGGTGTTGTTTTGGCCCGGAAGGTCTGCCTATTGCATAAGAGAGCTTTCTAAACGTAAGTGTAGTATCGGCGGCTTGGGTCGGCCATTGAGTTTTTATTGTCGCGTGGTGGTAGACTGCCGCCGCTTAAGCGGTCGCTGAGATCGCTGTTAAACGTACCCGCCCCCTGAGGAAGCGCCCTGGTGTTGTCTCTATTGTTGTTTTCGTTACAGATTACCGGCCCCATCGCACTGGTTGTCGTGCTGGGTGCGGCCTTCAAACGCTGGGAATGGATTAACGATGCTTTTGTGCAAAGTGGCTCCAAGCTGGTGTTTAATGTAGCCCTGCCCAGTTTGTTGTTCCTGAATATCGTCGGTTCCCGTCCGGAGGCCATACCAGGGGGCGGCATTATCCTGCTGGCGGCCTTGTTCACACTGGGCTGGTTTGTGGTGTTGTCGTTGATTGCCCCCTGGCTGGTGGCGCACAAAGACGAGCGCGGCGTATTTGTGCAAGGCAGCTTTCGCGGCAATATGGGCATCATCGGTCTGGCTTTTGTGCTGAATGCTTTTGGCCAGGAGGCCGCTGTGCTGGCGTCTGTTTACCTGGCGTTTATTACATTGCTGTACAACGTGCTGTCGGTGATTACCCTAAGTCGGTGGTCACCGCGTCAGGTGGCTGGTCACCCGCTGGTCTCTGCGGTTAAAGACATTGCTCGTAATCCGCTGATCATTGCCATTGCGCTGGCCGGTGCCATTGTTGTGCTGGGCATACCGGTTCCGGACTGGGTGCTCGATACCGGTGACTATTTTGCCCGCATGACGTTGCCGCTGGCATTGATCTGCGTCGGCGCCAGTTTGAGCTGGGCTGGTTTTATAGAGGCCGGGCGAGTCACCACACTCACCTCTGTATTCAAGCTGGCGTTGATACCGCTCAGTGGTGTGCTGATCGCCTATGGTCTGGGCTACCGGGATATAGAGCTGGGCGTGTTCTACCTGATGGCCAGCACGCCCACTGCTGCGGCGAGCTATGTGATGGTGCGTGCGATGGGCGGGAACGCCAATCTGGCGGCCTCCATTATTGCCACAACGACGGTGATCAGCCTGGTGACGACCAGCCTGGGGCTGGTCGTATTGCGTGCACTGGGTTGGGTTTAATCGACCTGGTTTTGTACTCGGTCAAGTGAGGTTTGTAATCGGTCGATAACCTCGGCCGGTGTATCCTTGTTCATGGCCAGATACATATCGACGGTGCGAATGATCCAGGCTGGCTCGATATTCGGAAAACCGGCCTCTTCTGCCAGGTTATAGGCGTTAACGTCCGAGGCAATCCATACATCGATCTGGTCTTGTGCCAGGCGTTGGGCATTCAGGCTGTCGTTGGGAAGAGTAGACACCTCTATGCCCTGGTCTTGCAGGAACAGGGTGGTGGCTGAATTGGCGTATCCGCCGACCCGCAATGAGCGCAGATCATCAATGTCGTTGACCTCGATAGTACTGCCCTCGTATCGAAAGATGGTCCAATTGTATTGGGCGATGGGCCCTACCCACTGAAAAATGTCCTCGCGTTGCGCCGTTCTGGCGGTAGAGAAAATCCCGTAGTAAGGGCGCTCCAGAGTTCGCCCGTAACCGACACCCCAGTTGCGCAGGCGCATGCGATACTCATAGCCGGCGTCGGCAAGCAGTGCCTTGACGACCTCAGTAGAGGTGCCACCGATGTCGTCGCGCCTGTGCTCGTAATCGCGACCACTTAGGCTGTAGTTATAGTTGCCATAATTTTCGGTATAGATGTACAACTGAGTATCATCGTTTTCGGCAAAGGCTGGCAGGTTTATCAGGCAGGTCAGTAACAATACGAGTAGGGCTTTAAGCGAGGTAACGCTGACGTTCATTGCAGTGACTCTCAGGTGATTCCGGGTAGAGTGCCGGACGTTTTGGGGTCAGGCTATCCATGGGGTGGTGATCATGAGCGGTTCCCTGGCTCAGGCCGTGCAATAAAAAGTAACATCCGTACAGCACAACAACGCCTGCCCAGGCATTGCCGGGGGTTTTGTGCTTATAAAAGAGACTGACGATGCTGGTTAAAACATCGGAATAGAGATGAAAAGTCAGGCAAATCAGAACGGACTCGCCTGTGTTACTGAAGAACCCGGCAAAGTGCCGGGTTCATTCATTCTCATTAGTGACCGAGAATTTGACTCAGGAACAACTTGGTCCGGTCGTTCTGCGGATTGTTGAAGAACTCGTGTGGTTCGTTTTCTTCAACAATCTGGCCAGCGTCCATGAAAATGACCCGGTCGGCTACCTGTTTGGCAAAACCCATTTCGTGGGTGACGCACAGCATGGTCATGCCTTCTTCGGCCAGCTCGATCATGACGTCCAGCACTTCCTTGATCATCTCCGGGTCGAGCGCCGAGGTCGGTTCATCAAACAACATCACTTTCGGGTTCATGCACAATGAGCGGGCAATGGCCACACGCTGTTGCTGACCACCAGAGAGCTGACCCGGGTACTTGTTGGCCTGTTCGGCAATCTTAACCCGCTCCAGAAACTTCATGGCCGTTGCTTCGGCTTCCCGTTTGGGTTGCTTGAGCACAAACATCGGTGCCAGTGTCAGGTTATCGAGCACAGTCAGGTGTGGAAACAGATTGAAGTGCTGGAAAACCATGCACACATCTTTGCGGATAACCTCGATGTTTTTGACGTTATCGCCCAGCTCGATGCCATTAACGGTGATGTCACCTTCCTGATGTTCTTCCAGGCGGTTCAGGCAACGAATCAGCGTCGATTTGCCCGAGCCCGAAGGGCCGCAAATGACGATGCGCTCGCCCTGTTTAACATCCAGATTAATATCAGTCAGTACGTGAAAATCACCGTACCACTTGTTCATCTTGTTGACCTGAATAACGGATTCACGGTCGGCCAGTTGGCGTTGTTCAGTCATGTGCTGGACTCCTAGTGTGAGGTGCTCTTCTTCAGGTCATTGTCGAGATACGCACTGTAACGCGACATAAAGAAGCAGAAGCAAAAGTAAATAAGAGCAATGAAGAGATAGGCTTCAATAAACTGTTGGCGCCACATTGGGTCGTTTACCGCTGCGCGGGTTGCGGCCAGCAAGTCAAACAGACCAATGATCACGACCAGTGACGTATCTTTAAACAAAGAGATAAAGGTACTCATGGTCGGCGGGATAACCAGCCGCAAGGCTTGTGGCAAAATTATCTTGAAGGTCTTTTGCCAGTAATTCAGTCCAAGTGAATCGGCTGCTTCATACTGCCCTTTGGGAATCGCTTGCATGCCACCCCGAAAGACTTCGGCCAAATACGCTGCCTGGAAGAAGATGATGCCAATCTGTGCCCGCAACAGAACATCGATGCTCACCCCTTCCGGGAGAAACAGCGGAAACATGACCGACGCCATAAACAGCACCGAGATCAGCGGCACACCCCGAAAGACCTCAATGATGACAATACAGACCACCTTGATCAGAGGCATTTCGGATCGACGCCCCAGTGCCAGCAATAAGGCCAGTGGCGCAGCAAAGGCAATACCGACAACGGCCAGTACCAGCGTTAGCGTCAAACCACCCCATTGAGCTGTGCGCACGGGTGGCAGACCCAATACGCCGCCTCTCAGGACAAAATAAACAGCAATGAAACCGACAATCCAGGCAACGGCCAGCCAGGGTGACCAGAAGCGGCGGTTCATGCTTAACAACATGCCGGAGGTCAGCATGACCATGGCCAGCAGCGGACGCCAGTGTTGGTCGGCCGGAAAGGTGCCAAACAACAGGAAGCGCCACATATCATGAACGTAGGCCCAGCATGCACCGGTAGCCGCTTCGCACGCTTCTTTGGCAGCCCCGAAACTGGCGTTTACAACGGCCCAGGACACCAGGACTTCAAGGACACTCCAGATAATGTAAACACACAGCAGAGTGATGACCGTGTTGAGCGGTGTCGAAAAGAGATTCTCTTTCATCCAGCGCAAGCTTCGGTTCAACACCGGTCCACTGATGGGACGAGCTCTATTAGTAGTCTCAGTCATATCAACGCTCCACCAGCGACATGCGCTTGTTGTACCAGTTCATAAAGAAAGAAACGAGCAAGCTGATGCTGAGATAAACCGTCATGAAAATAGCCACGCCTTCAACCGCCTGCCCCGTCTGGTTCATGGTGGTGTTGGACACGGAAACCAGGTCCGGATAACCAATCGCCACGGCCAGCGAACTGTTTTTGGTCAGGTTGAGATATTGGTTGGTCAGGGGTGGAATGATGACTCGCAGCGCTTGCGGCAAAACGATAAGCCGCATGATCCAGGTGGACCGCAGACCGAGCGATGTTGCCGCTTCGGTTTGACCGTAAGGTACAGATTGAATACCGCTTCTGACCACTTCGGCGATGTAGGTCGTTGTGTACAGTGTCAGACCCAACAACAGTGCGGTAAATTCCGGGCTCATGCGTGCGCCGCCCTGGAAGTTGAAGCCCTGAATGGCAGGAACGTTCAATTCCATCGGTGCGCCAAAGACGAGCCAGACCAGGAAAGGAACGACGACAATAATGCCAAGGCCAACACTCAGATGCGGAAAAATATGACCCGTTGCTTCAAGTCGCTTCAGGCTCCATTTGCGCAAAGCAATGGCGCCAATGATACCGACGATAAATCCCGCTCCAACCCAGCTCCAGGCAGGGTGATCAGCCATGACCGGAATGTACAAACCCCGATTGGACAAAAATACCCCTTCAATGGGGTTCAGTGCAGAGCGAATATTGGGTAAGCCGCGGTTGATAAGCGCGTACCAGAAGATCAGCTGCAGCAGCACTGGAATGTTGCGAAAGGTCTCGATGTAGGTAACACCCATAAACCGCAACAGCCAGTTTTTCGAAACAGTGGCAATGCCGATAATGGTGCCCAGTATTGTGGCGAGTACGATGCCGATGCTGGCCACTTTAAGGGTGTTGGTAATGCCAACGAGCAATGCTTGGCCATAAGAGCTTGCAGGCGAGTAGGCGATAATGCTTTCACTGATACCAAAAGCGGCCTCGCGTTCCAGAAAGCCAAAGCCGGTAGCAATGTCCTGAGCTTCGAGGTTGGCCATGGTGTTACTCACCAGGTACCAGCCGAGCAGAAAGACACCACCAAATACCAGAATCTGATAGACGACAGAACGAAACGTTTTGTCATAAATAAGGGTCAGAATCGGGCTAACGTCGCTTTTTTTTGAGTGTTTGGGGCTCATACCCGACGTCTCCAAAGGGAATGCAAATCAGAATAATGCAATGAGCGAATAATAAGCGGCCCTGGTAGACAGGGCCGCGGCGTTAACAGGAAGTCAGCAATCTTGCATTGCCGGGCTTCTGATTAACGTACTGGCTGTGCGTACATCAGGCCACCGTCAGTCCACAGCGCGTTAATGCCACGCTCAAGACCCAGCAGTTCGGTTACGTTAGTCTGGTAAGACTCGCCGTAGTTACCGACCTGGTCGATGATGTTGTAAGCCCAGTCTTCTTCCAGACCCAGTGCTTCGCCCAGACCCGGTGTAGCACCGAGGAGACGCTGGATGCCAGGGTTGGTGCTGGTATCGCGCATTTCGTCAACGTTTGAAGACGTTACACCGTATTCTTCAGCTTCGATCATGGCGTTCAGTGTCCAGCGGACAATGTCCATGAATTCGTCATCGCCGTGGCGAACAGCTGGGCCCAGCGGCTCTTTGGAGATGATTTCTGGCAGAATGATGTAGTCAGCCGGGTTTTCAGCAGAGACGTTACGGGCAGAGGCCAGACCTGAGGCATCTGTTGTGTAAACGTCGCAACGACCCGCGAAGAAGGCAGCTGTTACTTCAGAGGTGTTTTCGATAACAACCGGCTCGAAATCCATGCCTTTGGCGCGGAAGTAATCGGCGAGGTTCAATTCTGTTGTCGTACCGGGTTCAACACAGATAGCTGCACCGCTCAGTTCCAGAGCGCTACTAACACCCAGATCTTTGCGTACCATGAAGCCCTGGCCGTCGTAGTAGTTTACACCGGCAAAGTTCAAGCCCAGAGACGTATCACGGGTCAGCGTCCAGGTGGTGTTACGCGACAGGATGTCGACTTCACCAGACTGCAGAGCGGTAAAGCGCTGGTTTGCGGTCAGAGCAGTAAAGCGAACGGCTTCTGAGTCGCCCAGCATGGCGGCGGCAACTGCGCGGCATACGTCGACGTCAAGGCCGGCCCACTCGCCGCCAGTTGCATTTGAAAAGCCTGCCAGAGAGGTGTTTACACCGCACTGAACGTAGCCTTTGTCCATGACGGCATCAACGGTTTCACCGGCTTGCACGCCAGCGGCCAGGACAGACAGTGACAACGCCGCTACGGCGCTAGTGCTGGTCAGTTTCTTAAGCATTTTACTCTCCATTATTTCATTGCTTTTATTATCGGCTTGAACAAGCCTGCTGGCCGGTCCAAGCACTGATGACCACCCAGACTGAAATCTGTGTGGATTCTCGTTTTCGGCTCGTGGCCAAAAACAAACGTGATGCAGACACTCTGGTGTCTGCAGTCTGTAAGGAGGATCGAGCGACGACCTGGGCCGACGTGGTTTTTATTAGGGTTCGATGTTCTTAACAGTTTGCAAGGATGGGGCCAGTTTGTATCGATACACTCTATCCTGCTGATTTTAAAAGGATTTTTGAGGATTCGTTGAGCAGATTGCCTTTGTTTCGACTATAACCAGAGGAATAGTCGTCGGCCCCGGTGCGGGCTTTATTCTGCACTGCCTCAAGGCGGTGCGCGCCGTCGATGCGAAAAAGCGCACTGAGGCGGTGCTTTACATAGGTCGGGGGGCAGTCAAGGGCCTGTCAGTGCATTGTCAGGGTGTATCTATAACCATTGGAATAACTATAACCAAAGGAATAGTCTGGCGAGGTTTTGTGTGCCATGTCACATTGCTGATGAGGAGGGGTCTTCGCCCTGGTCGAGTCAGGTTTCGAGTTCGCGTTGTCGCTTTAATCGCTTGCTCAGCGCAGGCTGCGATATGCCCAAAATGCGCGCGGCAATCGACTGGTTGTGGTCGGCACGGTGCATGGCCTCGGCGATCAGCAAGTCGTCGATTTCAGCGAGCGTGGGTAAGCGGTTGTCGGGCGCGAAATGGACCAGGGTGTCGTCGTGACTGCTGCTGTCCAGGCCCTGTGCCTGACTGAACAGGTGCAGATCTTGCCGGGTCATGGCGCCACTGTGGTGTCGGCTGACGGAATCGAAAGCAATGGCCCTAAGTTCGCGCACGTTACCCGGGAACTCGTAGGCTTGCAGGGCAGCCCAGAGATCCGGGCTGAACTCGGGCAGGGGTTTGCCCATATCGTCAGCGGCCTGTTCGGCGAAGAAGGTAAACAGCAGGCGCACGTCCTCCCGTCGGGCACGCAGGGGCGGTATCAGCACCTGGTGGGTGCAGAGCCGGTAATAGAGGTCACGGCGGAAAGCGCCTTCACGCTGGCGCTCGGCCAGGTCCTGATGGGTGGCGACAAAAATCCGGGCTTGCAGGCGTTTGGGCCGATCCGCCCCCATGGGATAAAACTCGCCTTCCTGCAACAACCGCAATAGCTTGACCTGGCTGCTGGGGCTCAGGTCTCCTATTTCATCCAGAAACAGCGTGCCCCCTGAGGCTTCTTCAACCAGGCCCCGTCGTTCCTGGTCGGCGCCGGTGAAGGCGCCCTTGCGGTGCCCGAACAACGTATCATTGAAGATGTGATCATCGAGTCCGGCGACGTTGACTGTGACCAGCTTGCCCTGGCGACCACTGAGGGTGTGTACGGCTCGGGCAATGAGTTCTTTGCCGGTACCACTTTCGCCGCAGATCATCACCGGTTGTGAACTTTTCGCGACCGATTCAAGATATTGGAATACAGATGCCATGCTGCGGCTTTGAGTCAGTATGTTGGCAAATGCTTCTGGCGAGTCAAGACGACGACTGAGTACCCGGTGACGCAACTCCTGGTTTTCCCGTTTGATTTCCTGCAATTGAATGGCGCGTTTGATGCCCTCAAGAAGACGCGCCGACTCGGTGGTTTTTACATAGAAATCAAAGGCCCCCAGTCGCAGGCATTCCACAGCGGTCTCGACCTGGTTTAACCCGCTGATGACAACCACAGCAACGTCGGGAAAGGCTTCCGCCATCTCGATCAGCAAATCTTTGCCGGATTTGTGGGGCATGTTCAAATCAAGCAGAACCACCCCGATCGCATGGTGCTCCAGGTAGTGCATGGCCTCGCGACTGTCCTGGCAATAGTGGAGGTTGGTGATACCGCCCTTGCGCTCCAGCATCAAACCCAGACTGCGATGATAGGAGGGTTCATCGTCGATCAGCAAAACACCAAATTCAGGGTAGAGACTGCGTTTCTTGTTTTTATTGTCTGTCATTGAGGTTCGACCATCTTCCACGGAAAGGTGACGTCTACCCGGGTGCCTTCACCGGGGCGTGAATGAAACTTCATGGTGCCATCGTAGGCCTTAATGATACCGGCCGAGACCGACAAGCCAAGCCCGGTGCCGCCCTGTTCGCGCTTGGTGGTGAAAAAGGGGTCGGTCAGGTTGGGCATTGCGTCCGGTTCAATGCCGCAACCTTCATCGTGTACCGATAGCACAATGCGTTGGCGAATGTGGTCGATGCGGGTCTCGACCTTCACGCCATGCTGATCGTCAGGCAATGACTGGCAGGCATTGATGATCAGGTTAATAACGACTTGTTCGATGCGCTGCGGGTGCCCCAGCATCGATGGCAGGTAAGGATCGAGAATCAGACTGAAGCGGTTGGTGTAGCCACGAATGGTCACGTCGAGCAGTCGTACGGCGGTCGAGACCACGTCGTTAAGATTCATCGGTTCTATCGAATCGGTTGCTTCCTGGCGGGCGAAGTCGCGCAGGTCGTTTACGATGCGCTTGATGCGTTGAGCACCTTCGTTCATCTCATTGATGATGTAGGGGATTTCCTGGCGGATGCGGCGATAATCGAGCCCGGCGATGTCAAATCCGTCGCGCTGCTCGTACAGACCGTCCAGATGAGGCAAGGCGTCCTCCCAGGCATCTTTCAGCATGGGCAGGTTGAGCAGGATCAGCCCGCTCGGGTTGTTGATTTCGTGAGCAACACCAGACACCAGTGTCCCAAGTGAACTCATCTTGTCGGCCTGAATCAGTTGCTGTTGCTGTTTCTTGACCTCCTGAGTCCGTCGTTCAACCTGACGCTGGAGGGTGCGAATCCAGACGGATACCAGCGCCAGACCCAGTAACAAGACGGCACTGCTGATGGCGGCAATGATTCCCCACAGGCGCCAATTGGTGGTTCCTTGTCGTTCCAGCGACCCCAGCCATGTGTCGTAAATGTCCTGTTGCCGGCCGGTATTGCGCAGAATGGCCAGCCCCTCGGAAAACAACGTCAGGATCTCCTCATTGCCCTTGCTCACGGCGTAGCCATAAGGTTGTGGACGCAAGGGTCGCCAGACAACGCCAATATTCGACAATTTGTTTTCCTGGCTGTAATAGAGGCTGGGCAGAGTGGCACCCAGGGCGTAGTCGTAGTTACCGGCGGCGAGCTGGCGCAGTGCATCGGAATGAGCGCGTACGGTTACGATCTCGACCCCGAAATCATTCTCACGCAGGAAGTCGTGCACAATGCCTTCGTGCTGAACCACAACTGACTTGCCACGCAGGTCATCGTAGCTGGCGGGTTCAGGGTCACCCTTGCGCGCAAAAAAGGAGTAGTTAACCATGACTGAGGGGGCACTGAAGGAAAAATCCTTTTCCCGTTCGGCTGAGGCGACCATGCCCTGCAGCACGTCCATCTCGCCGTTCTCGAGTTTTTCGCGCATGGTTGACCAGCTGTCCAGCGTAATCTCGATGTCGATGCCCATGACTTCTGCGATGGCCCGGGTCATGTCGACGTTGTAACCGGCGATATTGCCGTCTTCGTCAACAAACTCATAGGGCGGATAACTGTCGTCACCGCCGACCTGAATGACCTGATTCACCGGTTCTGCCACAGCAGGACCTGCCAGGCCAATGCTTAGAAAGGTCAGCAAGAGCAGAATAGGAATCAGGGTAGATCTCGGATACGACATTCAACCACCTAACTGTAGCCCGGCGCAGGGTGTTGATCAAAACACAGCCACCCTCAGGTACCGTATTCCGGCCCCAGCTCTTCGTGAAAACGCTCAACCTGCTGGGCCACATCTTCATGCATGCCGCGGTAGCGGGCAATGTGGAACAGTGCGTCGCCTTCGTAAACCAGCGCCAACTGAGTCAGGCCAACCAGAACACCGGCGCGGGAGGCGATAACTTCCGAGGCTTCCATGGTGCTTGGGTTCATGATGCGCGCCAGCACCTGCTCCTTTTTGACGTAGGTGCCGGGTTTGACCAGGCATTGAAATACGCCGGAATCGCTGGCCCGCTCCCAGTAGGAATTGTCGGCAATGGTCTGCTCTTTGCGAATCTTCGGTGTGCCATTGAGCATACCCAGGTGCATCAGCACATTGATAATGCCCCGGGTTCCGGCCTTGATGCTGATTTCATCGAGCCGTAACGCCTCGCCTGCTTCATAAACGATCACCGGAATGTTGTTCTGCCCGGCTGACTCGCGCAAAGAGCCTTCACGCAATTCGCTGTTAAGAATCAGCGGCACGCCAAAGGCACGAGCCATACCTTCGACGGTCTCATTGTCCAGCTCTGCCCGGATCTGAGGCACGTTGAAGCGGTGAATGGCCCCGGTGTGCAAGTCGATGCCAAAGTCCGAGCGCAACACCACTTCCTGCATCAATACCTCGGCGACACGGGCTGCCAGTGATCCCTTTGCTGAACCCGGGAACACCCGGTTCAGGTCGCGTCGGTCGGGTAAGTAACGTGAGCCCATACCGAAACCGTGCACATTAACCACCGGCACGACGATGACGGTGCCCACCAAGCCACTGAGTTTGCGGCTGCGCATGAAGCGACGGATGATTTCGAGGCCGTTCAACTCGTCGCCGTGCATGGCAGCGGTGATGAACATAGTGGGCCCCGGCTTGCGGCTGCGTCGCACAAAGCAGTGCATGATGGCGTCGGAATTACCGGGTGCGCCGGGTAGCGACAGAGGCACATTGTGCCATTGCCCCGACGCCAGTTTGGCGGGGTTAATCTGTGTCACAATTAGCCTTCTACTCGTTTGGGTTTTTCGCCAATTTCTTTGATCAGATGCTCGATGACCATACCGGCGACGTCTTTACCGGTGGCCATTTCAATGCCTTCAAGGCCGGGCGAGGAATTAACCTCCATCACCACCGGGCCGTGATTGGAGCGCAGGATATCGACCCCCGCCACCTGCAACCCCATGATTTTGGCCGCGCGCACCGCAGTTTTGCGTTCTTCGGGGGTGATTTTTACCACCGCAGCCGAGCCACCCCGGTGCAGGTTGGAGCGGAACTCACCCGGAGCGGCCTGTCGTTTAATAGCGGCGACGACTTTATCGCCAACCACGAAGCAACGAATGTCGGCACCGCCGGCTTCCTTGATGTACTCCTGCACCAGGATGTTGGTGTCGAGCCCGAGAAAGGCTTCGATCACGGATTCTGCGGCTTGTCGGGTTTCGCACAAAACCACGCCGATGCCCTGGGTGCCTTCCAGCAACTTCACCACCAGGGGAGCGCCGCCGACCATCTGAATCAGATCGGGCACTTCATCCGGGCTGTGGGCGAACCCGGTGATGGGCAGGCCGATGCCCTTGCGTGCCAGCATTTGCATGGAACGCAATTTGTCCCGCGAGCGGGAGATCGACAAAGAAGAATTCAAGGTATGAGTCCCCATCATTTCGAACTGACGGACCACCGCGGTGCCATAAAAGGTAATGGATGAGCCGATGCGCGGAATAATGGCGTCCATGTCTTCCAGGGGTTCGCCCATATAATGGATAGACGGGCGGTGCGCCACGATGCTCATATAGCAGCGTAGTGTATCGACAATGCGAATCTCATGGCCGCGCTTTTCGGCGGCCTCGACCAGTCGCTGCGATGAGTAGTTAGAGGGCTCGCGTGAAAGCACCGCCAGTTTCATGGATAACTCCCAAAAGTAGTCCGGTATTGTCTGGTGTTGCGCAGGGGAATGGCAAATCAGAGTGTAGCAGTAGCGGGTTTTGGTTCAGGTCCCGGTCCGGTGTGCATCATCCCCTTAATTATTGGTCTTGCCAAGCTCGGTTGCCGTTCAGGCAGGCCTTGTGACTAGTCTAGCGCGTTTACACGCTGTCTGTGCAGGTTGGCAGGGCCGGGAGTGATCTTTTTTGCTAAGGTTAGGCGTAGCTACCAATCACCAGACCCGCTGTGCGGACTGAGTTTTTCTGTCCGATCACCCATGACAAGGGAAGCATTACCCATGGCCACCCGCGAAGATACGTTGCTTGAACACGTCGATTACTGGCTCAGTGAGCTGGCAGAGGATCGTGAGCCCGCAGACGATTGGCTTGAAGGGCTGTCGGAAGCCGACATTGCCTTCGCACTGGAGTGCTTGCCCTTTGAGCAACGACTGACTATCTGGCAGGCCGTTCCCCCGGAAATACGGGGGGCGGTGCTGGTAGAGCTGCACGATGAGCACCGGCGTTCGCTGTTAAAAGCAGCGCCACCGGATGCCCTGTTGCAATGGCTGGGCAAAACCCATCCGGAAGACTTGCTGGAACTGATGGACGATTTGCCGGGTCAGTTGGGTCGCAAAGTGCTGCACCGAATGGACAGCGAAGACCGCGAGCAATTAAAAAATGCCCTGACTTACGATGACGATCAGGTCGGTCGCTGGCTCAGCTTTAAAGTCATCACGGCGGAGGCCTCAACACCGGGTCGGTTGTTTCGCAAGGCACTGCGGGAAACCGGCATACCGGAAATGACCGATGTGATTGTCCTGCTCGACGAAGACGGACGTTTCCAGGGATGTTTGTCACTGGATGCTGCCATGCAGGCGCCGAGCACGGCCCCTCTGAGTGACTTTACCGATGATGAACTGACGCCCCTGAACCCGGCGTCTTCGTTGCACGAGGCCGCCCAGCGATTGCGAGCGGCCGACCGGGCCATGTTGCCGGTGGTGGATGAAACCGGCACCGTCATGGGCCGCTTCACATCACGCGACGCACTCGACGTCATGCTGGAAGAAAAAGAACGGCAGATGATGCAACTGAGCAGCGGCCTGGATGAAGAGGATTTGTTTTCGCCGGTGCGTCGATCAGTACCCAAACGCGGTCTTTGGCTGGGCATCAACCTGATCACTGCCTTGCTCGCCGCTTGGGTGATCGGCTTGTTTGAACTGGCGTTGTCGCAATGGGTGGCACTGGCCGTGATGATGCCTGTTGTTGCCAGCATGGGCGGAATTGCTGGCAGTCAGACACTGGGTCTGGCCATTCGCGGCCTGGCGACCGGGCAGTTGGGCGCGGCCAACGTGCGTAACCTGATTCGCAAGGAGCTGATTCTTGGCACCATCAACGCGTTTTTCTGGTCAATCGCCATCGGCTTGATCGCCGCCTGGTGGTTCGACAGTTGGATGCTGATGTGGATCATCGCGTTCGCCATTCTGGTCAACATCATCGCCGCGTCGCTGGCGGGCGTGATCGTACCCTGGGTACTGTCGCGCATGAAAATTGATCCGGCGATTGCCGGCTCAGTCGTGCTGACCACGGTAACCGATGTCGTCGGCTTCTTCGCGTTTCTGGGAACGGCAACCATTGCGTTGAGTTTGGCTGGGTAGTCTATTGCCGGGAATCCGTGCAGGAGTCCGGTTAAGCTTATCTGGGGTCGGCGTGAATCCATCCGTGGAGCCTAGACCGCAGCATCCATGCTGCGGACTACCCCAGATAAGCTGAACCGGCCATCCGCACTCGGCTTGGGGTTAAACTCACAGCATATAAATCTGAGATACAACACATATTGCTAAAGCGCCCATCAAAGAAGACTGAGTCTTCCAAAACTAATTACTCAAGTTTTGGAATTCGCTGAGGTGGCAAGCGGCGGGTACACCCGGTAGCCGACGCAGACCAACACCTCTCAGGCAACCCGAACGTCGAAACTTGAGTAACTATTGGCTTCATTGCTCGAGCGCATTGCACATCCTGTCGATCGCCCGTCGCACTTCGGGTAAGTTTCGCTCTTCCTGATGGGTCACGAGCCATCGGTCGTGACCTAATTCTGCAATCGTGCTGCCCGTACGGCTTAACTGAGTTTGAGCGTCTCCGATAAAGGTTGGTAACACGGCAATGCCTTTACCTGCGAGAGCAAGGTCGAGGCTGTTGCGCGGGACGTTGACTTCGCAAATGGCATCGTTGCCGACGGTGCGATCAAGCCAGCGCGCCGATGGTGTGTCGGCGATAACTTTGATCCACAGTTCCGGTGCCCCTTCAGCGATGTATGGGGCGAACTCAACACGGCTCAACTTGCGGCAAGCCAGAGCTTCTTCTGTAGGTCGACGGTTGCGGATGCCTATCACCACTTCACGGTGAGAGATGTCCAGTACCTTCTCATCTGAGATAAAGCGCAAGCGAAGGTCGGGTGGAGTTCCGATCAGTTCATCGATGTGCTGGATCAACGCGAGCGTGGTCCAGGTGCCGGCTGATACTTTGACCAGGGGGCGAATGCCTTGTTCTGGTGGGGTGGTTATGCGGTGGATGCTGGATTCTGTCTCAGCTAATGAGGCCAGCAGAGCCTTGCCATCAGCCGTCAGTTCGTAACCTCTGTCATGCCTTACAAATAGCTCACGCCCCATGCCACTTTCAAGCATGTGCATACGCCGCCCAAGCGTTGCGGCACTGCGCTGCGTCGCCTTTGCCGCCGCTGACAGCCCGCCTTCTCGTGCTACAGCGAGAAATAACTGCAGATCGTTCCAGTCTATATCCTTTTCATTCATGAAAAGACCTCTCCATTTCGTTTCATTCCATGCAAGCAGTTTGTCTTGTACTTTAAGTGCATGTCAATAACCGCTTTGGCCGGTTTTTGAATATTAAAAGGTTTGAATCAGCGCCAGTGACCTGGGAATAAAGGAGGTCGATGTGAAAAAACAAAGCCACGAAACTGAGCAACGCTTGCCCCTGGGGTTCGGCGAAGTGCCGTTTCCCAAAGGGCGAAAAACAGATGCCCTGCGCAAGGAAGACGCTTACATGGAAAAATATGGCGATGACCGGTGCAGCGCCTGCGGCTTTATTGAAAAAGCATTTTGGGAAAGTGGACTGTTCTTTATTGGTGTGGTTCGTAGAATTTTGAACTCAAGGAACGCTAGAGTTCGACGCCGCGTTCAGATTCGAAGGAAGAAGGCTTTATAAATGAGTAGTTGAGAATTTCTTGTGGTTTTTAGTTTTGAGGTTTGCACATTATTAGCGCCGGCTGCCTGTGATATCTCTGCGGGGTAGTCCGCAGCATGGATGCTGCGGCCTAGGCTCCATGGAAGGATTAACGCCGACCCCGCAGAGATATCACAGGCAGCCGGGGCGGGCCATGGCCACCTATATAACCCGAACTCCGAAACTTGAGGTGTTAACCCGTCTCGCGAACTTGCAGATGCGTTGGTAATACCCGGCTTTCATAGCGCTCCGGGTTTAATACCATCATGGCGGCCAGGCGGCCTTTCTCGATGCTGGGTTGGTAGACGGTGGTGATGGTGGGGTGCATTTGGCGAGCTTCGGGGATGTCGTCGAAGCCGACGATGCGTACATCTTCGGGCACGCTCAAGCCCATGTCGCGAGCGACACTTAATGCGGCCAGTGCCAACTGGTCCGACATGCACAGCATGGCGGTGGGGCGCGGTGTCATCGCCAGTGCTTCCCGGGCGGCTTTTACGCCATCGGCCCAGGTGCTTTCATGGGTGTTCCAGACGCGATCGTCGCCGAGGGTATAGTGGTGAGCCAATGCAGAATCCCGATACGCTTCAAGGCGCTGGCGTGAGATCGACATACTTGCCTCGAACAGTTCCTGGCTGTTTATGCGCCCCACTTCATCAGATTTGGTCAGTCGTAAGCCAATAACCACGACGTCCCCCCGGGTCTCACTAAACACGTGGTCGGCGGCCTGCTTGGCGCCACCGTAGTTGTCGACGTTTAAAGAGAGATGATTTTCAAGCGTGAAATCGACCGTGACTACCGGTTTGTGCTGGCGAACCAGACGGTCAAGCACGCTGAGATCGCGCGGAGGGCCATAGACAATGTACCGATCCGGAATCGATTCCATCGATTGCTCATGGTAGAACTCATCCCGGCCGGGCATCAGCAATAAGTTGGCGCGGGCATCATCAAGCACTTCTGATACACCTTGCAGGAACTCAGTCGCACAGCTGTCGCGAAAGTTGTACGACAAGCGCTCAGCCAGCATAACCCCAACAATGCCGGTTGCTCCGGTCCGCAAGCTGCGCGCGGCCGCATTGGGTCCGTGATAACCCAGGCGTTTGCATTCGAGCAAAATATGATCGCGTAAGCTGGCCGATAATTGGTCGGGTCGGTTGAAGGCATTGGATATAGTGGCCGTGGAAACATTCAGTTCCTGGGCAACCGCTTTTAATGTCATCCGTCGCGACGCACTACTGGATGGTGCGGGCTTGCTCACTGTGCTGTTACCTACCGTTTTTATTGTTGGTTGTGACCGAAAGCTGTAGGTCTGCTCGTGGAACCTTGGTGCTGCTATTGCACGTTGCTGCGGTTCAACAGCTTGTTCGAAAGCGCAGGGAGTTTAACGGCCTGCACGGTGGAAGGCCAGCCATCAACGGCTATGGGGAATACCCACTGCGTTGAGGGCTAGCGCTTGACGCTTTTTCTGTGCCAGACGCGCTCTTTACTGTACCCAGGCTGCGACGCTGTACGGCGCAACGTTCTGGCCATCGGGTTGCTCGAAGCCCGGTACTGAAACAGCTTGTCCGGTGACCGAAACCGGTAACGCGTTTGCGGTCATGTTAATGGCCACGTTGATGGTTTCCTGGCCATTGGTCCGACGGAAGTACAGCAACTGCGGGTCGCTGTCGAGCCATACGAAATCGCCGTTTTGCAATGCCGGGTGCTCTTTTCGCCAGGCAAAGATTTGCCGGGTGAAGTTCAGGGTCGAATCGTCCAGTCGGGTTTGTTCGGAAACCGCCAGTTGACGATGAATGGGCTCAACTGGCAACCAGCTATGGCCGCCACTGGTGAAACCGCCCATGGCTTCGTTGATCCAGGGCATCGGTGTGCGGCAGCCGTCCCGGCCTTTGAATTCCGGCCAGAACTCGATACCGAACGGGTCTTGCAGTTGTTCGAAACCGACATCCGCTTCAGGCAGCCCCAGTTCTTCACCCTGATACAAACACGGGCTGCCCCGCAGGGTTGCGAGCAGGCTCAATGCCGTTCGAACAAAGCCAGCCGGATCTTTTGCATCTTGCCCCCACCGTGTTGCACTGCGAACCACATCGTGGTTACTCAATGCGAAGCAAGGCCAGCCATCACCGAGGTTGTCTTCCACTTTCTGAATGGTTTTACGAATGTAGTCCGGGTCGTGCGCGTCGTTCAATAACTCAAAGGTGTACGCCATGTGCAGCTTGTCGCCACCTGAGGTGTACTGGGCCATGTATTTCATGCCCTGGGGTGCGCCAATTTCGCCCACCGTGGTGGTGCCGGGGTAGTCGTTCATGACGCTGCGCAGTCGTTGTAAAAAAGCCAGGTTATCGTCGCGGCACATCTGGTTGACGTGATACTGACGGCAAAACGGATTCTTCGGATCGACACCCACAAAGACTTTTTCCGGGCTGTCGGCGAGGCCATTGTCGGTCAGGCTGGCATCGTGGAAATACATGTTCACAACATCCAGACGGAAACCGTCGACCCCCAGGTCGAGCCAGAAACGAGCAGTATCCAGAATCGCATCCTGAACTTCCCGGTTGTGGAAATTCAAATCGGGTTGGCTGGAGAGGAAATTGTGCATGAAATACTGACCGCGACGGGTATCCCATTGCCAGGCTGATCCGCCAAACAGCGACAACCAGTTGTTGGGCGGTGTGCCATCGGCTTTGGCATCGGCCCAGACATACCAGTCGGCCTTATCGTTGGTGCGGTCTTCCCGGCTGTCCTGAAACCATTCATGCTGGTCTGAGGTGTGGCTGTACACCTGGTCGATCAATACTTTCAAACCGCGTTGATGCGCTTCATCGATCAAATGCTTGAAGTCGTGTAATGAACCGAACATGGGGTCGACGTTCCGGTAATCGGAAACGTCGTAGCCAAAGTCCTTCATCGGAGAGGTGAAGAAGGGTGACAACCAGATCGCATCGACATTCAGCTGCGCGATGTAATCGAGTTTGGAAATGATGCCGGGGATATCCCCGATACCATCGCCGTTGCTGTCGAAATAGCTGCGCGGATAAATCTGATAGATTACACCACCGCGCCACCAGTTCAGTTCAGTATTGGACAAGACTTTACTCCTCTATTTGACCGAGCCAGCCAGTAGGCCGCGGACAAAGTAACGTTGCATTGATACAAAAACGACTAACGGAACCAGCATGGTAATAAAGGCACCACTGGTCAGAATTTCCCAGTTATCGCCGCGTGACCCGAGCAATTCAACCAACTGCGCAGTCATCACGGTTTTACCTTCGCCCTGTCCCAGAAATACCAACGCAACCAACAGATCATTCCATACCCAAAGGAACTGGAAGATGGCAAAAGACGCCAGGGCGGGTATCGACAGGGGCAGTACGATGGTGCGAAAAACTTCGAAGTGACTGGCACCGTCCATTCGGGCCGACTCCATCACTTCTTTCGGCAATCCGGCCATGTAGTTGCGCAACAGGTAAACTGCCAGCGGCAAACCGAACCCGGTATGCGCCAGCCAGACTCCGCCGTAGGATTTTGCCTCCCAGCCGAAGATACCCGACAGGCCGGTGTACATTCTCAGCACCGGGATCAGTGAGATCTGCAGTGGAACAACCAGCAAGCCGACGATACCGGCCAATATCCATAGCCGGCCGGGAAAATTCATCCAGGCCAGGGCGTAGGCAGCAAAGGCAGCAATCAGTATTGGAATGAAGGTGGCGGGCAAGGTGACCGTTAGGGTGTTGATAAAGGCGCGACCCACCCCTTCTGACGACAGCACTTCCTCGTAGTTGTTCAGCGTAAAGGTTGGCGGAACTTGCGAGACATAAAACACACGTTCGCCCCGGCTGAGTTCGAAGGGTTGGTCGGATTCCCAGCGGAACTGGCCGTCTTTGGTCAGCGTCATTCGCGTGCCGTTGTCCATAGTGACGGTTTCGCCTGCCTGATTAGCGGTCAGATCGGTGGGTCGCGAACCCCAGGTGTCCAGTACCCGGGCGTCTACTTCAAACAGACGGTCCTCGATCACGAAGACATCGCCGGATTGTGATTGAGCGTCAGCGGTTGGTGTCCGGTAAACCTCGTTGCGTTCGGCCGGAGCCAGGGCCGTCCACCAGCCTGAAGTGGTTAGCGAGTCTTTGTCACGAACGGAACTGATGAGCAGGCCCAGTGTCGGCAGGGTCCACAGCAGTACAAGCAAAAAAACAGTTGCGTGTTTGGCAAGGGTGGCCAAAGGCATTTTGTTGGTATGGTGCATTTTGGCCTCCTTATTGGTTTTCCATGCGGGCACGGCGGATGTTGTAGATCATCACCGGAGTTACCGCGAGCATAATGACAATAGCAACCGCACTGCCGCGACCAATATCACCGGAGCGGAAAAGCTGGTCGTACATGAAGTTTGCTAAAACCTGGGTTTCCCACTGACCATTGGTCATGGCAAACACAATATCGAATATCTTGAGTACCAGAATGGTAATCGTGGTCCACACGACGACGATGGTGCCGAAGATCTGAGGAATCACGATTTTGAAAAAGATCTGGAAGTTATTGGCGCCTTCCATGATGGAGGCTTCAAGCGTGTCTTCCGGTACGCCACGTATCGCCGCACCGAGAATCACCATGGCAAAACCCGTTTGAATCCAGATCAGAATGACCATCAGCAGGATATTGTTCCACGGCTGCAGTGAGATCCACGCTTGGGGTTCACCACCCAGCGCCATCACAACGGCATTTAACAGGCCAATTTCTTCACCCGATCCTTTGTAGTCGTAGATGAATTTCCAGATAACCGAGGCGCCTACGAACGATATGGCCATCGGTAAAAACACCAGAGTACGGGCAATCTGCCCCCACCACAGTCGGTCGGTCATGTACGCGATGACGAGGCCAAATGCTGTCGACATCGTCGGTACTATGATCAACCAGAGAATATTGTTGCGAATCGCAATTTGAAAACCGTCGTTGCCAAACGCCCAGGCGTAGTTGGCAAAGCCTACGAAACCGTCGGCATTGCGGTCTTGCATTGAATAGATCAGTGATGCAAAAACGGGATACACCAGATAAACAACAAGCACCAGCACAGCCGGGCCGACGAATATCCAGGGGCGAATGCCTTCACGTATCTTGTCACGCCGCTGGCGGTCGAGATCGGCCGTCAGGGATTCACTGGATAGAAATCGATCCAGTATATAGTTCGAACCAATAAAAAAGAGCGCGCTGAGACCGATTGCCAAAGCGATGACAAACGAGGCCGTAATGATTTGCGAAATCACGGGGGATACTCCTGACCTAGACCGGTAAAAAACTCGCCCCGGGGTTGGGGCGAGTTGTCCTTAGTGCAGTTCCCGATGACTTATCGGGCAGCATCCCAGGCGTCCTGGATTGATCCGGCGACGTCTTCAGCTGAGTCACCGCCGACAAAATCGACCATACCCGTCCAGAAGGCACCGGCGCCGATCGCACCCGGCATCAGGTCAGAACCGTCGAAACGGAACGTCGTGGCGTTCTGCAGAATTTCGCCCTGGCGACGCAGTGTGTCGTTGGCGTACAGATCGTTGTTGACGTTGTTATGGGGCGTCAGGAAGCCACCGTTGGCCATCCAGATTTCGTGCGCCAGCGGGGTAGTCAGGTACTCAAGCAGTGCCTGAGCGGCTTCGTTTTCTTCCGGCATGGTCACAATGGTGCCTGCGCCCAGAACCGGTGAACCGAGGTCTTTTTCAGCAAAAGCCGGGAAGTAGAAGAAGTCGATGTCTTCACCTACTACGGTACCTTCGGGGAAGAAAGCCGGGATGAAGCTCGCCTGACGGTGCATGAAGCAGCCAGGAGGAATGCTGAACAGGCCATTCGGGCTGTCGCGGAAGTCGGTCGTGCCGACAGAGGCTACGCCACCCTGGACGTAGTCCGGGTTCTTGGCAAAGCTGCCGAAGGTGTCGATCGCTTCAACCACACGCGGGTCGTCGAAGGGAATGCTGTTGTCGACCCAGCCATCATAGACTTCAGGTGCGTGCAGACGCAGCATGATGTCTTCGACCCAGTCAGTTGCCGGCCAGCCAGTGGCTGCACCGGAACCCAGACCGATACACCAGGGGCTAACGCCGTCGTCGACCATTTGGTCAGACAGGGCGATCAACTCTTCCATGGACTCCGGTACGTCGTAGCCGTAGTCGGAGAAGTTATCCGGGGAGTACCAGACCAGGCTCTTCAGGTCGACCCGGAAGAAAACGCCATAAAAGTCGTCCTGCCCGTTTTCGTTCGGGTAGGTGCTCAGGTCAACCCAGGATTGGCCAGCGGCATAGTTGTCCAATACGTTCTGGCGAGTTTCGTCATCCAGCGGCTGCAACAAACCGCGGCTGGCCATGTCTTTGGCCAGACCTGGCTGAGGAAAGATAGCCAGGTTGGGAGCAGAGCCGGCTTGCAGGTCAATGACGATCTGCTGTTCAAAGCTGTCGGAACCGGAGTACCGAACATCGGCACCGGTGGCGGCTTCAAAATGGCTGACAATGCCATTGAAAATGGCGTTTTCAGGTGCCAGCCAGGGGCCTGCGACGGTCACGGTCTGTCCGGACAGGTCCATGGCTTCAAAGGGAGCCAGACTGTCCCAGTTGTAGCCACTGGTACCCTTGGTCGGGTTAACTTCAGCGGCAACACCAGCAGACATGACGGCGGCGGATACTGCGACGACGAGTGATTTTTTTACTAAGGAGGTTTTCATTATTTTGCCCTTTCGTGCTGTTTTATTATTGGTTTGATTCGTACTTGCTGTTGCTGATCTTCTTGCCTCAGCGATTACTGAACAGTGTCAGTTGTTACTGAAATCAACGGTCTAATCAGTCAATCCGAGTCGAAACCCGCATTGGGTTTACAAAGCACTGCCTAAGCTTAATCGTTTAAGACGCGTTGTCATCTGCTTTTTTAGAACAATTTCTTATGAACAAAGGACTTAACTACTACTTAACTTTCAGTTAACGTCTTAATCGTTATAGCCTAGACGTGCTCTGGTGCATTTCCAGTCTAACTTCTGGAAATTAACACCGCCTGAACCCGCCGTTATTGACCTGAATCATGTCTACAGAACAAACAACAATGCTCCGGTTTGATCGGTGATTCGGGCTGTACGGGCCAGACAATCGATGGCCAGCTTCAGTTGGGTGGCACCATTGCGCCAGGTGAGGCTGAGTTCATTATAGGAGCACGCCAGCGAGAACACGCCATCAAACGCGGCGTGCTCGTTACGCAATCGGATTAAATTCAGCAGTTGTTGTACAACCGGTCTCTCCAGCGCGTTCTCAATATCACGGTCGGTGTAGTAAGCCCGGTTGATGTCGCGTCCAACGCCCGTTTCGGCGAGTAGAGCCATATCATTGGCGCCGGCTAACAAGCCGGTGTAGTAAACCTGAGGCACCCCGGGTGCGAAGAATTGTATTGCCCGGGCGATCAGGTATTCGTTGTCGCGTTCACCCAGTGCTGCGTAATAGGTGCAATTAACCTGATACAGATCGAGATTCGACGCCGCAGCGCCCGTTGCCAGGCGGCTTTGGTCGTTCGAGCGCTGATGAATCGTCTCTACTAACTGGTCTATGGCCTCCGGTGCCAGCAGCCCGGGCTTGTCGCCATCGGCTCCGACGTCGAGTACACCAATGCCATCGTGGGTATCCAGTACGGTGATGCAGTTGCGCGGTGATTGCCCGAGCCAGTTGGCCAGGGGGGCAGCATCGCCGGTAAACAGCAGGTGCAGAATTAACGGGGGCAGCGCAAAGTCGTAGACGCGCCCAACCCGGTTGGCGATGTCTATTTGCGTCTGATAGTGGCTGTGAATCTCAACCAGAGTCTCGATCCCTCGCTCAGCGGCCTTGTCCGACAGTTGCTGAATGAAGCCATAGGTCTCCGGCAACATGAAGCAGCGGGTGCCGGGCCGTTTGATCGCATAACCTGCAGCGTCCAGCCGAATCATTGATACGCCTGACTGTCCGAAGCGATCAAGAATACTGGTGAGATACGTTTTGCCGACCTCAGTTTCGACGTTGATGTCCAGTTGCTGCGGTGTGAATGTGGTCCATATCAGGTGTTTGGTTCCGCCCAGAATGTAAGGCGTCCACGGCAGGCTGGGACGAGGCCGATAAATGGCCGTGATTTCTTCTTCACGGGCACCGTCAGGGAAAACGCTCTGGTAGGTCAGGAACAGAGGATACCAGGGGCTTTCTTGTCCATGAGCGACGACATCAGCAAACTGGGGTGAGTGGCTGGAGACGTGATTGACAATCAGGTCGGCCATCACGTCAGTGTCGCGGCTCAGTTGGTGTATGTCATCCCAGTTGCCGAGACGCGGATCGACGGTCAGGTGGTCGTCGGGGTCGAAACCAGCATCCGCACCGTCGATGGGCGTGTAGAAAGGCAACAAGTGCACACCGCCAAACACATCGGCAAGTTGGGTGGTGAGCAACTGGTGCAGGGCGTTTATATCACTACCGCCCAGGCGGTCGACGTAGGTAATTAACTGAACCTGATTTTTCATGCACGGTCTCTGCAACGGATCAACAGGGGAAGGGACGATAATCATCTTAAACGATTAAGTAAAGTGAAAGCGTCTCCTTGAATGGTCATTGGTGAGTCTGCGGACAGAATGACGGGTGCGGACTAAAGTTCTAACACCAGTAGCAGTCATACTGCGGGCAAATCTTGCGAGGTAGTTGGATGTTAACTTGGTTCTTGCCGAACACTCAGGGTGATCAGGTCCGTGAAAAGGCGGTGGTGGTTTTTTGCCTGCTCGCCTTGTTGGTGGGCGTTTACTCACTTTTAAAGTGGCGCACTTTCGATGTGGCAGCCCTGCAACTGACCGCTGTTATACTGATGGCACTGGTGCTGCCTGTTCCATTTCTCGTGCGCCAGGGTTTTTCGGTGGTGCTCGGTGGCAACCTGGCCATTCTTGGTATGGCGGTTCACGCCCTGTATTCCGCCTATCTGTTTGGTGGCATCGATTCGCAATACTTGCTGTGGATGGTCACGCTGATCGTGCTGGCTTACATGATGACCAATCCGCGGTGGGGGTCCGTTTGGTCGGCCGCAATGCTGCTGATGGCGGTGTTCTTTGTTCGCCTCAAGCTGACCGGTCACGAATTTCCCGAGCCACCGCTGACCGGCAGTGACCTAAACCGGGACATCGTGGTCGGGTACCTGTTGCCGGTGGTGATGATTTGGGTTGGGCAATCCTACATGCAGCGCATCACTCTCAGCGCCGTAGCCGATGCACGTGCGGCGGAAGCGGCCGTGAGCGAACAGAAAGCCAGTTTGGAGCAGGCCAGTGACCACATGAACCATGTGGTCGTTCAGACGCGCGACGTATCCAGTCGTTTGGCGGATGCAACATCGTCGCTTGGCCGAGTTCAATCGGAAATTGGCAATCAGTCTGCAGCGTTGAACGAGGCCGCCGGACGTCAGCATGAATTTGCTTCCGGCCTTTCCGACAGTCTGGGCAGAGTTCAGGCGGCTGTCTCGGTCAGCGAGCAGGCACTGAGTCAGGTCGGCCAGTCGCTCAACGCCACCGAATCCGAAAGTGAACAGACGCGCCAGTTGGCCGAACAGTTACTGACCCTGATGAACACTATCAAAGCCAGCAATGACAATATTGAACGTGCTTCCCAGGTCATCATCGACATTGCCAGCCAGACCAATCTGCTGGCACTGAACGCAGCCATTGAAGCGGCCCGCGCCGGTGAGCACGGGCGCGGCTTTGCGGTGGTAGCCGACGAAGTGCGTACTCTGTCGACCCGAAGCGATCAGTCGGCCAATGAAATTCATAGCCTGCTGACCGACAGCGCGAAACAGATTAGCCAGGGCCTGACACAAGCAAACGACAGCCAGCAACGGGTTGGGGCGGTTGCCGAACAGGTGACGGCCATGCGCACAGCCTTTACCGAACTGGAAAGCCAGGTGGGAGCCGTTTCGACGGAAATGCAGCAGTTGGCCCAGGGTGGCAACGAACTCAGCGATGTCAGCAGCACAACACTCAGAACGGTGCACAACCTGAGCGAACGCCTGAGCGCCCTGGCCGACGTGGCAGGCTTGGTGCAGCGATCTGCCGATGAGTTACGTCTTGCCACCCAGTCATAACGTCAGGGCATCCATATCAGTTCGATCAACGTTGTCTCCGGATGCGTGAATTGTGCCGCCAATTCAACCAGTTGGTTGGGCGCCGCGGGTGGCTCTGAATCGAAGGTCAGTGCCGCTATCGGGTCTTGCCCGAAGAGAGGCGCGTAAGCCAGGGCTTCCGCTTGTTGTTCCGCTGCGTTGATGTATTGCTGAAAGTCCTGCTCCATGGTTTCGTGCCATTGTGTGATCTGGCTTTCTGTTGCCGGGGTTTCGGCCAGTGACTGCAATCGGGCTTTTACCTCGGTTACTACTGCCTCGACATTTTCAGGGTCCGTTGCCAATTCGACAATCAGTGTAAATTCAGTTTGGGAAACTGTGGCACCATCAATGACTGAATTAATCGAGTATACACGGCCCTTGTTCTCGCGAATGTCTTCAAACAGAGCATTGTTGATCCAGTCTTCGAGCAGGCTCAGCGTCTTAAATGAGGTCTCTGGCGTTTCAGACTTGGGCAGGCTGTACCTGAGTATGGCTGTAGCGGTCTGCTCTCCACTGTCAGTAACGGTGTGTGACGCAGAAGCCTGCGGTGACGGGTAGGGACGTACAGTGGCCCAGTCAGCTGACTGCCGGGGCAGGGTTGCAACGGCTTCCAATACGGAGGCCCTTGCAAGCTCCTTGCTGATGTCGCCAACAATGCTTATACGATAGTTTTGCGTGCCCGCGTAGTAGGTATCGTAGAATGCCTGTATGTCCTCTGTATCGATGCGTTCAAGTTCATCCGTCGTTAAGGTTCGAAGCGCAACATCGCTGTTAAAGAGTGCTTCCTCTACCAGGCTGTACCAGGGTTCGTGAGGGTGGCCTTTCCACTGCTCCAAGTGTTCCCGGTTTTGGTTGCGTATGTGTCGCCAGGCCGCTTCATCCACCTGCGCCTCGGTCAGGGCAACGTGCAACAGTCGCATCATGATCGGGAATTGTTGGCTGGGGCCGGAGCCATACATGCCCCGGTCGAAAAATGAAAAGGTGGGAACCTGGGTGATGGCCCTCGCATTGAGCCACTCGCTGAGCTGGGCACCGTTCATATCGCGCAGACCGCTGGTGCCCAGCGCTGGCAATGCCAATCGGGCGACCGCTGTCTCAGCGGGCGACAACGCATTCAACCCCTGTAAACCATGCAGTTCATAGTAGACCTTACCGGGTGCCTGATCGCTGTGCCGGTAATACACGGTCATGCCATTGTCGAGTGTCCAGCGGGTAACTTCTTCGGGCAGGTTTTCTTCATTAACGATGGCGCCGGCAGTTGCCGGGTTAATGGTCCAGAGTGTTTCCCCCTGCGCTGCTTTGGCTTGAACGTGTGGTAAAACGTCTACATTGGCAAGCCAGGTGTCAATGTCGTCCGTTGTAGGCGCCGGTGAACGATAGGGGTGTACCAGTGTCACTTTCGGGTCTGTGTTGAAAAGGGCCGTGAAAGCCGCCTGAACACTTTGGGGTGTTAACTCATCGAGTCGGTCTTCATACAAGGTAATACGTTCAGGCTGCCCCAGCAATGGCCATCCATTGAGAATGTGATCGTAGATCACCCCGGCCAGGTGACCTGCAGCGTCTTGTTGAGAACGTTCATGTTCCAGCACACTGTTGCGCCAGTCATCGAGTTCAGACTGACTGATACCCGAGGTGATGATGCGCTGACGTTCGCCTTCGATGATCCGGATGGCCTGTTCGAAATCATCGCTCGACAGTTGGGCTGAGAGGCTGATGCCCAGTGTATCGGGCGAGATGGTTTCCCAGTAATAGTCTGCGTTGACAACAGCACCTTCGGTTTCAGGCAACCGGGCCTGCACACGGTCGTACCAGATATCCAGTGCGGCATTCCAGTGTTGCATGGCAAGAACGTCGTCGGGCGTTTGGGCGGCCTGATAGTCGGCATAGTAATCAAAACCAATATAGCCACTGGCGGCATAGGGGTCAGTTAAAATCAGCCGGTCTTCCATGGCCGCTGGGTTAATCAGGTAAGTCCCGGGCTCCGGGCTCCGCCGGGTGTCTTCAGGAAAATACTGCGAAACCAGTCCAGACACCAGGTCTTCGTCGACGTCGCCGGCGATAACGATAGCCATGTTGTTGGCCCGATACCAACGCTGGTAGAAGGTTTTCAAGCCATCCGCCGTTGCTGCCCCAACGCTTTGTCGCGTACCAATGGGCATGCGCTCGGCCAGTCGGCTGCCAGAGAGGTAGTTGTCCTGCATACGAGCGTCAACCCGGTCGGCTTCAGTTTCTGACAGCCGCCACTCTTCAACAATAACTGCCTTCTCTTTTTGAACTTCCTGTTCGCTGAACTCTATGTGATACGCCCACTCAGCCAATAGCTGAATAGCGGCTTCTAGCCGCTCCGGGTCAACCGAATTCAGATAGAGTTCATAGCTGGTGTGGTCGAAAGTAGTGTAGGCATTCGAATGGTTACCCAGGCTCATGCCCAGATATTCCAACTGATCCCGAACCGCTTCGCCGGGAAAAGCGGTGGTTCCATTAAACGCCATGTGTTCAACGAAATGTGCATAGCCAAGCTCAGAGTCTTCCTCCTGCAGGCTACCGGCTTTTACTAAAAGTCTGATGTACGCTTCGTTGTTGGAGTGGCTGTTGCTGTTCGGCCAGATGTAGAGTTCGGGTCGGCCCGGTTCACTGTTAACGACTGGCTCAGGTGTTTTGGCTGTAAGAGCACAACCTGCCAGTGTTATCACTGCTAGTAATAACAATGCTATCCCTGATTTTTTTATGTACATTCTGTTCAATGCTCCTTCGTTGGGTAGCGCTGGTTTATTGACTGTGTAGGACGGTTTGTATCTGCCCGTTCTTTGGCGATACCGTATACCATTAAATAGAACGGGGCTGTAAACAGGTGGTGAACTTCTTGCCAGGCATGCTTGAAGTCTGCTTCAAGTTTAATGCTGTCACCATAGAAAAGTCGGTTGACGTTTAGCCAAAGTGTATTGACGTCTTCAGGTGATTGTATGGATGGGTTGTGAAGGGCCAGTTCAAACCGATGTAGCATTCGATGTCGATGGTTTATTTCGATCCGTCGGCTTTCTCTGTATGCGTTTAAAACAGGCGAAAAGTCCGGGTGGTCAATCGTCAGTCTGTCGATCAGTACGGTCTCAAAGTCCAATGCCCAGGTTTCACTGTCGACAGCATTAAGGGGGTGACTGGCGCGGTATGAATTTCTGTGCAGGTGCTGATGCACAGCGTGCCCCAGCTCATGTGCCAGGCTGACTACCGAGGGCAAGCTGCTGTTGAATTGCAATTGTACATAGCTCCCAAAGGGCGTATCCAGACATAGATCAGGCTGATCAGTCCCGTCTACTAATCGCAGTCGGCCTTGTGCCACTATACGGTCTATTTCAAAGGCGCAATTGGGATGACATTGGGAAAAGGAATGTCTTAAAACGTGCAGAGCCTCTGTCAGTGAATAGGTAAAGCTGGCGTATCGGCTTTCCTCAAGGTCACGGATGTGGAATAAGCTTGGTCGGTTTATAGATGTACAGCTGGCCAATTGTCTGAAATAGGCCTGGCTTTCCTCCTGGTGTACCGATGTAAAATCAGCCTCTTCTTTGCTTAACCGATTTTCATATAATCGATGAGCAAGGGCTTTTAGGTCAGGGTCAATAAACGCTCGTTGGGATAGAGCGTTAAACGCTTTGTTCTGATTCGTCGTGTAATAATCCGCAATGGTGGTGTAGTACTCTTGTGGCTCTGGAGCAGGGGCCAGAGCAGAGATGCTGTCGTACCACTCACGAATTATGGTTGGAACATGCTCGAGTCTGCGCTCTATGGCGCTCATGTAGCCTTCGATTACCTGACTGTACGTTTTGCATTGGCGGCTATGCCAATCCCGTATTTCATTATCCGTTCTAACGCTGTCACCTAGTGTAAGTTCAATAACGTTACAGGCACCCTGTATGGAATCCAGTATCCGGTCAATCTCCATTACGCCATTGTGTAGCCGTGTTATCTGAGTGGCATCCACCGGGAAGCGCTCAAGAGCCCGCCTGGCGCTTTCTATCTTGTGTTCGAGCTGCACGCGCTGCCAATGGTCCTCGAAACGCGAAAGAACGTTTATGGCCAGAGACAGATCCCATTGCGCAAAGGTAGGCGATGCTGGCTGGCGTTCGGGTGCTTGCATCGTCTTCAGTGCCTCAGAAAATAGCTAACTGAAAAGGTGGGTGAATCGAGGCAATAGACAGCGTGGAACCAGCCTGCCGGTTGCACCAGAAGTTCACCGGGGTTTAACACTACCTCTATTCCCCGGGCTTTGGCGTAATGAGGGTAGCGTTGATAGTCTGGCGCTTCCGGTTTGACCCAACACGGTTGATAGTTGTTGTATGCCTTCATAGGGTACAGATAGGGTGCCTGATTGGGCGCGTACATGATGAGCTTTTTGCGCCCCATAATCTGGTACAGAAAACCGTCCATAGGGTCGTGGTGAAGGCTGCTCGCCGGTACGTTCACCGGCACCGACCCCAGCCAGATTTGCGGTTCGATGTAGTCGTCTTGTGTGAAGTGGTTGGGTATGAAGTCCTTATGCATCGGTTCCGGCAGAAAGCAGCCTTCAGTATAGGCCTTGGTGTGCCCCTCGATGATCCGGTCGTTCTCCAAGTCCGCTGACCGGACTCGCTGAATAAACGCGGCTACGGTCTCTTTCTGGTCGGCAGAGCGAACGCGTAACGGAACGTCACCGTAGTCAGCCTCCAACCGCTCCAGAGACCAGTGGTGATGGGGTGCGCGCATGTCCAGAGCGGTGATGATCATAGGCTGACTGGCGGCGATGGATTCAAGAATGTCCAGTTCCGGCGGGTTTGAAACACGGGGGATGTCGGTCAGGGCATAGGCTGGGGTATCGAGTTGTTCCGCTTGTTCGAGCCGCGCCCGCGTGTCCTCTGTTGGCCTCAGCAGTGACTTGGCAACGTGGTTGATCAGGTCCAGGTGGCCATCGAGATCTATCGTTCCCATGATCTCCGGGTCTCGGAAATCAACCTCGGTAATATTGTTGACGATGTACTCTGCTGTGTTCAAAGGCAGAGTCAGGGTGGCATCGGTGTGTTCGAGCCAGTCGTGTTGGATGGTGAGTTTCGCCGGTGAAAAACTGATAGCCAGCGGATAGGCCTGCCGGTTGCCGGGGATGTTGAATTGCACGCAACCGGAAATGGCATCCGGGTTTTCGAAACCATGTCGAATGAAATCGGCCAATGCGGTAATAGCAGCAGGGCAGTCCTTTGAGGGCGGGGTGTGTGCCAACGTCATTGTTTTCTCCTGTCCTTGGTAGCGGAAATTGGGTGTGTTTATGGCAGCCGATTGGGCCAGTTCCATTGACGGTTGTAAGCCAGTTCGATCAACCCCGTTGCCAACTCGACCTGAATAGCCAACGTGGACAATTGTCGATCCAGCAAATCCTGTTGGCGGTTCTGAACATCGGAATAGCTGGCCAGGCCTTCCTGGTAGCGAATGAGTTCCTGGTCCAGAGCGCGCTGACTGAGCTCAAGGCCCTGGTCATGCAAGTCAAGTTCGCTTAGGCGGGCTCTCGTATTCTGCGTGAGCCGGGTGGTGTTCCATTGCAGTTGGGCCAGTTGATCTTCCGCATTCCAGCGAGCGATGGTGGCTTGAGCGCTTTGCCGTGCTCGTTGCTCGCGGGTCGGACCATCGAACAGGGCGTAGCTGAAGCGCAGCCCCCAGGCCTGACTGTCTGTGTCGGGCAGGACGTCGCGGTAATTCTTTTCGTACCGGTAATAGACACTTAGGTCTGGCCAGCGGTCGCGGCGGCTAGCTTGTGCTGTGCGCTGGGCGGTCTGCAGTTGCAATTGCCGCTGACGATATGCGGGGTGATTTGAAGCGCCAGGGTCGGCGTTTAAAACCGGCATTACCTGATCAAGCAATGATGCTGCTGATGTTAGCGGGGTCACCTCTATATGGGTGTCTGGAACCCAGGACAGGGTCAGCGCTCGTTGGCTTTGTTGGAGCACCCGTTGAGCATCGGTCACTGACTGTTCCTGGCTAAGGGCATCCAGTTGGGCCAGGTCCCGGTCTATGGGCAGGCTTCTTCCTTCATTTGCCAGGGTCGCGGTCAGTTCAGCCACATACCGGCTTAGTTCCAGTTTTTGCTGCTCTATCAGGTATCGGTCATGAGCTTCCTGAACAGCCGTAAAATCGAGCATGGCATCTCTGAGCACCGTAAGACGGCTCAACTCGCCCTCGGCTAGATACGCTTGCCACTCTGTTTGTGCCCGCAACCGTGGCAGGTTGTTGTAATACGGCGTGTTGTGCTTAAGTAGCGGCTGGTCGATCTCAACACTGATGTTATGTGCCTGTAATTCCTCCTCCGGGATGCCCTGACTGACCTTACCCAATTGGCGCCCGTACTGATGTTCCAGGCCGAGTGTCACGTCGGTTCCAATCCAGGAAGTCCAGGTGGTGTCCAGCCCGGTTGTCATGCCGCCCTCGAAGGTCCGGGTGGCTGGTGTCGCCCGGGTGGCATCTGACTGATCAGCCACTTCCTCATAAGCCGTTCGGGCGGTAATGGCTGGCCAGTAGTGGCGGTAACCTTCCCTTAGGTTGAGTGACTCGGCTCGGGCGAGCGCGCTGTGCTCTTGCTGCGTCAGGTGGTATTGCATGGTCGCCTCCAAATAGCCGTGCAGATCCAGCGTCTGAACGTTCTGCGCCTGGGAAGGCGAGGCTGCGAGGGCGATACACACCATCCATGGTCTGCTGATTTTCACGATCTTATACTCCATCACGATGGTTCACTCAACGCGGTGCTCAGGTGCTTGGTGAAGGGGTCGAATAAATAGTTGATCAGGCGGCGTTCACCAGCTTTGATCTCCACGCTCAACTGCAAGCCGGGGCGCAAAAAGGTTTCCGGATTGGTTATGTCCATCCGGGTGATGTTGCCCGTCATTCGATAGACGCGTTGGCCGGAGCCGTCCTCGACGGACTCCGACGATCGGGATACAAACCCCACGGTGCCATGCAGCCGGCCGTGGTCTTCCGGGTTACTGCCCAAAGAGCTAGCGCGGAATTCCATACCCGGCTCAACCCAGATGGCGTAGTTGGAAGGAATTCTGATGTCGATCTCGAGATCGTCGCTGTCAAAGAGGGGCCGCAACTCAACCAGGGGAGCGCCGGCATCCATGACTTCGTGCCGACCTCGGGCCATCACCTGGTCGACTACAGCGGGAAAGGGGGCTCTTACTGTCATGTCTTCACGCTGACGCTGCTGGCTCGACAACCGGCTTTGGGTTTGCCGGTATTGATCCAACTGGTCATGCAAGCGCAGCATACGCTCCAGAATGAAATCGTTTTTGAGTTTTTCCCGTTCGACCAGCAATGTATCGCGCTCGCTGCCGGCACTGTCCCGTTCTGAGTGCAGTGATTCCAGGCGGGCTTGAAGTTCCAACAAAGACCGCTGCCTGGCGTCGACTGAGCTTTGGCTTTCAATGCCCTGATTGTACAGGCGTTGCAACCGCTCCAGTTCGGCTTGCTCCATCGACATGGAGGCGTCCATTAACGTGATCTGACGGGTCAGAGCAGCCAAGCGGCCCTCAAGTCCCAGTGCAGATTGATCCAGCGCTGCCAGTGAGTGCCGCAGTGAACCCTCTAGATAACCCTGATAGTCCTGACCGGGTATCGGATTGGGCACTGATTCAAGCTTGCTGCCCAGACGTGTTTGAGACTCTGGCGTCAACCAGGCACGAATTTGATAAAAATCGGTCCAGACAGCCCGGGACAGTGTTGCCAGTTCTTGCTGCAAGCGCTCTATCTCAAGGTCCATCAATTCAGTGTCGAAACTAACCAGCGCAGCGCCCTGAGTAACAGTCATACCTTCGGTTACCATAATGGCTTTAATGTAGCCAGCCTGGGGGCTGCGCACTTCAAACAACTTGGCGCGGGCTTCCAAAACACCCTGGGCGGGAACGATCTTGTCTACCTTGAAAACAATGGCGCCGGTTAACGCCGCCACTACCACCAATAGAATCAGCGTCGTCATAACTTTCAGGTCGATGGGCACATTGAACCGCTTGCTGTATTCTGGGTTATCGCTCAGCTGGTTCAGTGTGTGAATTTCCCTGAAACTATACTGCACCGGATACCTCCCGCGTCGGCAGGTCAGTCAGGTTTTCAGTGCGAAGCGCAAGTCGATCCAGGGCGGTATCCCGTTTCAACATGGCATCCCACATTGCTTTATAGCTGTTGTCGCTGGCAAGCAATTCCTCGTGTGTACCGACGGCCTCGATTTCGCCGTGCTGCATAACAACGATACGGTCGCAATAAGACAAAGTGTTCAAGCGATGCGCAATGATAATGCCGGTCTTGCTCTGGCAGGCGTTATAGATGGTGTCTTTAATTTTGGCTCTTCGTAAAACTCTGTGGAACCCTATGGCAGCATATCCAGCTTCCCACAGTGAAACAGTATGCTCGTTCTAAAGCCTTCGAAAGAACGATAACCTCGAGCATTGGACTTTACCGTCTGAATCTTTGAGTTTAATCCCTCGGCGACGGCATTGCTGATCCGGTGATC
>NZ_KE384062.1:92974-96077 GCF_000423605.1 Saccharospirillum impatiens DSM 12546 | reverse complement strand
CCGGTGCCAAGGTTTTGCTAAGCGGCAACGTCGATATCAGCATGAACGGCGGCCAGCCTGAAATTCGGGGCGTAGGTGCCGACGAAGCCATTCAAGCGCAACAGAACGACCCGCACTTTGTACCGGCCGATGTGCAATTGAATGCCTTTACAGGGGTATCCGGCGGTTGTGGCGTCAGCGGAGCCATTGAATGGGACAACCTGGAAGCCCGTACCGATGACCAGCCAGCCTTTCGGGCGCTGGCTGAATTGGGTGGCGAGTTCCAGGCCCGGGCGGGTACCGGCTTTACCCTGGGTTTCTACATAGGCTATGAAGATGGCAAGTACATGGTCAGAGCCAAGGCGGGGGCTGCGCTTGGCGTCGGTGCCAGCGGGGAGATGGTGGCCACCGTGGGCATTAACGCCCTGATCGATTTTGTGCAGTTTGTGTATCACCAGTTGATGAAGTTTGATTTTCGGAAGTTGGAGATTATCGACAATGATGCTTTTATGGTATTGCACAAAGTAATTTCAGGTGTAATGGCAACAGGTCTTGCGTTAGCGGATGGATTACTTAGTTCCATTCAAGCAGTTGATGTTTGGTGGGATACGCTGAAACTTCCTTTTGAAGAGAATGAGCTTGCTCATCAGTTAGCCGAGAACATTCTAACAGACAAGCAAGACCTGTTGCAGTTCGCACCACCAGAATCCAAGGCATCGATGTTAAGAACACTCTGTGCTACCAAGAAAGTCTGGCTGCACCCGGACAATTGGAGCTTGAATGGTTTTACCGAAATCCGTGAAGAGGCGATAGTCAAAATACTTGAAACGATAACCTGTAAGCGTGAATATACTGAAATTACTGAGCGCATGGGTCCCGATGGTCCATTACACCCCAGTCTGACCGGCTGGAAGGCGTGGGATGGGTTTGATCTGATCAGTGGATCACTCGATGGTGTTGAAGCACGCTTCTTCAGTTACTGGCGAGACAATCTTCCAGAGCAACCTGCTAGAAACGCTACAGCCTCAACTGCTGCAACAATGGCCCAAGCCGGCTACACACTGACTCGTCAGGTTTAACTAACGATGGGAATAGATTAAGTTGGCTACGAGCCAGAGCTTGGCTCTTCTAAGTTCAATGCACATCGAAATCCTGCTAATTTGTATTCCTGTTCAATATCATCGATTTCCCCCCTTACTATAACGTTGCTACCAGTAAATGTTTCAGCGTAGGTACCACCTCTAACAATCTTATGGGATCCTGTTGCGGGTCCTTTTGGATTGCTACTGGGCATTTTTTTATAATAGTCTTTGTCATACCAGTCGTTTACCCAATCTGCAATGTTTCCAGACATATCATAAAGCCCAAGTGGGTTGGGCGGAAAGGTACCTGAAGGAAAAGCATGATTCACACCATCCTCATAATTTTCACCCAAGCGTATCGTCCCATCGTCAGTACCGTAAATCACATCCACACCCCGGCTTCGGGCCGCATATTCCCACTGCGCCTCGGTGGGTAAGTCAAAAGGATCGCCGGTAATTTCCGCTAACCATAAACAGTAATTCTTGGCACCCGTCCAACTCGTTCCAGCAGGATATTGAGGCTCACGCCACTCCTGCCCGACTGCCCAGTCTTCATCGAGCGTTCCGGGCAAGTTATTCGCCGCCGTATAAATGTCAAAATCCCGGTAACTCACTTCATAGGCACCGATGGAATAACTGTCGAGCGTCACTTCCACTGCCGGTTTGTTATCGTCACCCATGGTGGAGTAAAGCCCATCGTGCATGATGTCGCCCATCAGAAACTCACCACCTTCGACAAACACCATTTGCTCATAGGTGCGGTCGATCAGTGCGTCGATGTCGGCCTCGGTGACCTTGAGGCGTGGCAGGTGTTTGGAGGGGTTTAGATTCAAGGCGTAGAAGGTGACGCCGCCGATAATAAGAATGGCGATGCCCAGCCAATAGCGCGCTTTCATTGAGTGATCCTTACTCGGGTTGGTTATTGGGGCAGTGTATCAAGTTTGGCTGTGGGGGATTGGGACGGGGTCACAGATTTGGAGCTGCGAGCTTTGAGTTTTAAGCTGTTAGCTCGTAGCTCGTAGCTCGTAGCTCGTAACTAAGTATTCAAAATCGCTCGAGCGAAGGCTTTGAAATCGTCCAGGTAATGGTTACCAATGGTGTGAACGATAGCCCAGTCTATTTCATCGTAGCTGTGGACCATGATGTTTCGAAACCCTACGGCTTTCTTCATCCGGCTGGCCAGTTCAGAATCGATTAGCCCGCCGCTGGCAAGCACGTCAAAGGTTTGGCCCATGGTCTTGGGTGCCGGATAGTCACCATGCTCAGACAACCAGTGTGCCGCGAGGTCGATACACAGTTGAACGGCACGGGTTAGGTTCAAAGAGACAATGTCTTGGGCGTCGGGGTCGCTTTGCAGTGCCTCTACTGTAGACGGCAAACGGGTTCTGACGCGCTCTAAATAGCGTCGTAGGGATTCAATTTTCTGGTCGACTATGGCTCTATCCATGCTTTTCGGCGCTCTTGAAGGATGCGTTGCTGGTACCCGGCAAAATCTTCCTGGAGCATGATGCTTTTGAACAGGAGGTCACCTTTTGCTTCTGTACCGCCGCGTACCATAATGCCTTTTTCAACAATCTCACCCAGCAAAGGCTGCCCGACATCACGCAGGTCTACCAGGTCAACCGGGCGGCCCGTTTGATTGGCCAGATCTGACATCAACTTCATTTTTTGTGTGGCGCTGATGATCGCGGGCAACTGCACGGCAAGGTCCAAGTCACTGCTGGCGGTTTCACGGCCTTCTGCAAGGGAGCCAAATAACACGGCGATGCTTATTTCCGGCCAATCGGTTAACGCTGTTTCAATTTGCCTGATTGTTTCAGTTAAGGCCATGGGATCCGGGTTGGTTGGGTTTGGCCTCAGTGTAGCGGGAAGTTGACTGACGTGAAACATGAACAGACGCAGGACATTTAGTGACGCAAAACATGAAGGGACGCAGAACATTGAAAGACGTAAAACATGAAGTGACGTAAAACACGAAGAGACGTCAGTTCAAGCCCGACGTCAGTTCGTGTCCTGCGTCCCTTCGTGTCCTGCGTCCCTTC
>NZ_KE384062.1:62478-92959 GCF_000423605.1 Saccharospirillum impatiens DSM 12546 | reverse complement strand
TTCGTGTCCTGCGTCCCTTCGTGTCCTGCGTCCCTTCATGTCCTACGTCAGTTAATGTCCTACGTCAGTTAATGTCCCACGCCCCTTCAACCCGGCACCCAAACGTTTGTGCTTGGAAGTCTTTCGGCCAGGTGCGCCTTAAATTGTTGCTTTACCCTGTGGTCGCCGTGGACGAGGCGGATTTCTGCTGGGGGTTCAGGTATGTCGGTGCAGAAGTTGGTTAGGCCGGCTCTGTCGGCGTGGGCGGAGAACCCGCTAAGGCGGTGTACCTGGGCGTTCATGGGTACTTTGTGCCTGTTCACGGTGAGGGTGTCGCCGGGCTGAGCGCTTTGGATGGCTGCGCCCAGGGTGCCTCTGGCCTGATAACCGACAAAGAAGACGTCGGTTTCCGGCAGTGGCAGCATGGCTTCAAGGTAGTTCATGATGCGCCCGCCCTGGCACATGCCGCTGGCTGCCAGCACCACGGCGGGCTGTTTTGAGCTGGTAAGTCGCTTCACCATGGCCAGGTGGTCCCGGTGGTGTTCTATGGTAATTAACTGGTCGAACGCCAGCGGGAAGCGCCCTGCCCCGCGTTTGTGCCTCATGGAGTCGCGCCAGTGGTCTAGCAGGTGGCGGTAGGCCTGGGTCATGCGCAGGGCCAGGGGTGAATCCAGAATGATGGGTAAGGGGCTACTCATACCTTGTTGGAACGCATCGGGGTGGATCAGGCCTTGCTCGTGCAGCAGGTCTTCGATGAAGGCGAGAATCTCCTGGGTGCGGCCCAGGCTGAAGGCCGGGATCAACACGGTGCCGCCATCGGCCAGGGCGCGCTTCAGGCTGTTGCCCAGCTCGGTTTTGCGCTCGGCCCGGGCTTCGTGGTCGCGGTTGCCGTAGGTGCTTTCTATCACCAGTACATCGGCACGCTCGGGGGCTTGGGGTGGGTCTACAAATACCGCGCCGGGGGCGCCGAGGTCGCCACTGAATACGGTGCGGTGGCTTTCAGTTGCCAGTTCAACGTAGGCAGAGCCCATAATGTGTCCGGCGGGCTGAAAGCGCAGTTCGGTCTCACCATTGGGCAGCGGGTGCCATTGGTCGTAGGGCACTGGCTGCAGTTGGCCAAGAATGCGGGCCAGGGCTTTTTCAACCAGGTCGGCATCGTCGGGTATGTGAATGCCCAGGGCGTCTTCGAGTACCAGAGGTAACAACGCGGCGGTGGGTTCGGTGCAGTAGATGGGGCCGCGGAACCCGGCGGCGATGAGCCAGGGAATGCGGCCCACGTGGTCGATGTGGCAGTGGGTGACGATAAGGGCGTTTACTTCGGGTACCGCGAAATCGAAAGCATTCAGAGGTCGGTCGGATTCAGCGCCTTGGAAGAGGCCGCAGTCTATTAAAACGTTGGTATTGGCAGTCTGGTATTGGTGGCAGGAGCCGGTTACGCCGGTTACGGCGCCGTGGTGGGTGATTTTTGGGGTTGCATCCTTGGGCATGGGGGTCCTTTCAGTAATAATCATCTTCTCGTTGATGGCGAACGGCCAGAATGGTGACCGTTTCGTTGTCTTCAATCTCGAACAAGGCTACGTAACCAGCGGAACCAAAGGGAATAATCAGTTCTCTTATCAATGGATTGGCGGTTTCTGCCTTGCGGCATGTAAACGGGAATTCCTGTAAAGCCCCAGTGGCTCGGCTAATGGCATCACGCGCTGCCCGGGCGGCGGAGGGATCGATATCCAGTAAGAATTGAAACAGCCTTAGCAGGTCTTCCCGTGCCTGTCGGGTGTATCTGACTTCGAAACTCACTTTTTGTAGTCACCACGGCTTTCCGCCACAGCCAATAGCGCATCGAGTTCTTGGTGAACGACACCGGCACTATAATACTCGCCGGTATTGCGGGCTTCTGTTCGCGCTGCCAGTCCACGTTCAAGAAAAGCCTGCTGGTTGCGCCGGCGCTCGATGCTTGAACGAATGGCATCTTCCAAAAAGCTGGAGAGGCTCTCATGATCGCGCAGGACCGATTCAGCTGCCTGGCGCAGTTCGGGATCGACACGAAGTGAAGGGAAAGTGGCGGACTTCATGGAGGCAACCTCGATGCGTTGTATTTGCAATGCATATTGACATGGTTCAATTTGTGGAGCAAGTGGGTTGGTTTTGAGAGCTGTGAGCTTCTGGTTTTGGGTGTGGTATCCTTGTAGTAAGACATTTATTCAATTATAGGGAAAGCGGGAATGACCATTCTTGTGACCGGTGTCGCCGGTTTTATCGGGTGTGATGTGGCGCTTCAGTTGTTAGCCCAGGGCCATACTGTGGTGGGCATCGATAATCTGAACGATTATTACGAGGTTCAGCTTAAGCGGGACCGCCTGGCGCGTATTAAGAGCGATCGTTTCACCTTTGTGGAAATGGGTGTGGAAGACCGCGCTGCTATGGCGAAGCTGGCCACTGAACACCGGTTTGCGCGCATTGTTCATTTGGCCGCGCAGGCAGGGGTGCGGTACTCCATCGATAACCCCAGTGCCTATATTGATGCCAACCTGGTCGGTTTTGGTAATATTCTGGAGCTGGCGCGGCAGCAGACCGTTGAGCACCTGGTTTATGCGTCTTCCAGTTCGGTGTATGGGCAGAATGAAAAGCAGCCGTTCAGCGAGGACGATCCGGTAGACCACCCGGTCAGTTTGTATGCAGCCACCAAAAAAGCCAATGAAGTAATGGCCCACAGTTACAGCCATCTGTACAGCGTGCCCACCACCGGACTGCGGTTTTTCACGGTATATGGCCCCTGGGGCCGGCCCGATATGGCGCCGATGAAATTTTTGAAACTGGTATCTGAAGGCAAGCCAATTGATGTGTATAACCAGGGCGATATGCAGCGGGACTTTACCTACATTGATGACATTGTCGCCGGTGTGATTCAGTCGCTCGGCGCACCCCCTACCCGCTCACCAAAAGGCGAACACCACACCCCCGCCAGCAGCGATGCACCCTATCGGGTTTTGAACATCGGCAATGCCAAACCGGTACATTTAATGGAATTCATTGAAACGCTGGAACGCCACTGGGGTACCGTTGCCGAGAAAAACTACATGCCCATGCAGCCCGGTGATGTACCCGTAACCTATGCAGATGCCAGCAAGCTCACCGCGTTAACCGGTTATCAGCCGAGCACCAGTATTGATAAGGGTGTTCAGGCACTGGTGACATGGTTTAAGGCTTATCAAAAGACGTAGAACGAAAAAAGACGCAAGACAATAAGTGACGCGACACATGAAGTGACGTAGAACATGAAGTGACGCAACACACGAAGTGACGTAGAACATGAAGTGACGCAACACACGAAGTGACGTAGAACATGAAGAGACGTCAGTTGCTGTTCCGCGTCACTTCGTGTGTTGCGTCTTTCAATGTCTCGCGTCCTTTATTGTTTCACGTCCCTCAATGTCCTGCGTCTTTTATTGTTCCACGTCACTTCACAACCTTAACCTGGCTGGTGGCCATTTCCAGTTCGCGTTCCTGGCTGAGCAGGTTCAACAGCAATATCACGCGTTCTTCGCCTTTGGTGGCTTTCACCACGGCTTCTATGGCCTGAAATGCGCCTTCGGTAATGGTGACGGTGTCGCCGGGTTTGAATTCTGGCTCGGGTTCGTGGCCGTTGAGAATTCGGCTGTGCCGCATCAGCGCGGTTACCAGTGATACCGGTACGGGGGATGGGTAGCCGTGGAAGTTGACTATTTTGCACACACCGCGAGTGGCGTTTACCGCTGCGAAGCTTTGTTCAGGGCGAATCAGCACGAATAAATAGTGCGGAAACAGGCTTTCGACGCGCAGTACTTTCCGGTTGGCATGGGTTCTGCGCATTCTGTGCGTGGGGTGAAAGCAGGTGAAACCCTGGTTTTTCAGGTGTTCTTCAGCGCGGAAGCCGTCGCGCGGTTTGCACTGCACCAGGTACCAGGCCGGCTGCCCGGGCAGGGTCTCAAATTCCCCGGTATAAGGGTGATGTGAGGTGATCGGTTGCAGTGTCATGGCATGATCTCCTGTCGTTGCCGGGGGCATCCTTGCCGCGGCGGTATCCCTTTTTACCGTGCGGAGGGTGTCAGCCCGCTTTGCGGTCTCTGAATAAATCGGCAATCAGGCTGAAAAAGACAGCACCGAACAAGGTTAACACCAGCAAGGCAATCAGTGTTTTAACGTCGCCGCTGGTCACCGCCCGAGGCGTGGATTCGGCAAAAGAACCCCCCATTGGCCGAACCAGCTCACTCACCGTGCCCACGGCCTGGCGGCCAAGTTGCTGGTGAATGCGCCCTATCACCCGGGTATAGTCGCGCAGGGTTTCCAGCACCATCGGCAACCGTTCCTGTACTTCGTCTACATAGCGCTGAATGTCTTCATTGCTTTGTTCTGCCCGGTTTAGAGACTCAAGTGTTAGCTCAATTTGCGCCATCTCATTTTGCACATCCAGCGCTTCGTTTTCGTACTCCAACACCTGCCTGGTGAGTTGTTGCCGGTAGGCCAGGTCGTCACCCTGGCGGGAAACTTCCAACAACCGGTCTAGAAAGGCATCGCCCAGTTGCGGTGCCAGGCTGGCCTGGGGGTTGCTGCCAGCGGCGCCAGTTGCCGAGCTCGCGCCTTCACTGCGGTAAGTACTCAGAACGGTGCGGGTCACTTCGGCACGTTGTTGCCACAGGCGCTGTTGCAACTGCAGCTCCTGCATGCGGCTGTTGTAGAACAGGCGCACGAAATCGGGGTCGCGGGCCAGGCCCAGTTCTTTCACCGGGTCAACCAGTTGGCGCAAGTCGTATTCCGCCACATCGGCAATGGCTTTTTCGAGGTCTTCGAGGTTGTAGCCGGTTTCGGGGTCGGTCACGTTTGTCGAGTTTGGCTCTACTTTCAGCGCTGTAATGTTTTCCTGAATCAACTCTATGTTGTCGAGCAACAGCTCAATGCCTACCAGGTAATCGAGGCTTTCGAACCGGGCTTCGTCGAATATGCGCTCTGAATAAATGGGCAGGTTCAGTTCCAGCACGCCTTTTTCGCTGATCGCGCGTTCAGCCCAGGCATTGGGAATGTCCCGCAGGATCTCGCGCGCCTGGTCAGTGCTCAGGGCACCATTGGGCAATTGCAGGGTAATCAAAATGCCGCTGGCGCTCGCTGTGCGCAAGTCTGATTGCATTTGTTGTTGCAGCTCAGTGAGCTCAGCGGCAGACCGGTTGCCGCCGCTCATCTGGCTGCGATAGCGCTCTACAATCAGAAAATAGTCGGGCGCGTAGGGCTCAATGTTAAGACCCCGACGCAGTTGATCGAGTGTTAAATCGGTGGTGTCGAGCTGGTTCTCCCGGTACACCCGGCTGAGCACAGTAGAGCTGATCACATCGCTGATCAGAAACGGGGACCCATCTGGAAACTCGCCGTTGGCGATGCCGTCGAACGTCAAGTCATAGGCCTGACTGTAAGTGACCGTCTTGTCGCTGGCCAGGTAACTCAGGGCCAGAAAGGCGCTGAACGCCAGGGCAACGACCAGCATCGCAATCATGGCGCGGCCTTTGGTCGCCCAAACCCGAGCCATCAATGCGCCGATATCGATTTCATCGTCACTGGTGTCACGACGTACAGGTTGATCTGTCATTTAACACTCCTGGTTGACCTTCAATCCTTAACAACCCGAATAACGGGACGGATATTCTAGTCGAAAAGCCTTTAGAAACAACGACCTTGCCGATGTTTACCTACAAATGCGACATAATACGCAAACCCGCCACAGGGAAACCAGTAAAAGCTCCTTGTGCCGCTGGCTTGAATCTACTGCCGCCTGAAGAGCCGTTCTAGGTGATGCGGGTGCCGGGCGCTGCACTCTTGTCAGCCTCCAGTACCCACAACTCGTCGCCACCACCGGCAGCAAGAACCATGCCTTCAGACAACCCAAAACGCATTTTCCTTGGTTTTAAATTGTAGACGAGAACGACATTCTTACCGATTAATTGCTCGGGCGAATAATGGCTCTTGATGCCTGAAAACACTTGACGGGTGCTGGCTTCGCCCACATCGAGTATCAGCTTGAGCAGTTTATCGGCGCCTTCTACGTGGTCGGCTTCAACAACTTTCGCCACACGCAGGTCGACTTTAGCAAAATCGCCGAACTCAATCTCGCTGCTCTGCTCTGCGTCCGCAGAGGCCTTGGCTGCCTTATCGGCTTTGGCTGGCGTTGCCTGAGCTTTGCCGGCGTTGGCGCTGCCTTGCTTTGCCTGGCCGGTCTTGGCATCGGCGGCCACGTCTTCTTTGCTGGCTTCGATCAAGGCGTCGATTTGTGTTATTTCAATGCGCGTTAGTAACGGTTTGAATTTGTTGATGGCGTGGCCGGTGAGCACGGTGTCGCGGTCGGTAAAGTTCAGGCTGCTCACGTTCAGGAAGGCTTTAACCTTCTCGTTCATGTCGGGCAGCACCGGGCCGAGATACAGCGTGATCAGCCGGAACAGGTGAATGCCCATGGAGCAGACATCGTGCACTTCTTGCTCGCGGCCGGCCTCTTTGGCCATGCTCCAGGGTGCCTTGGCCTGAATGTATTCGTTGGCGCGGTCGGCGAGATTCATGATCTCGCGCACGGCTTTGCTGAATTCGCGGCGCTCAAAAGCCTGGGCGATGGTGGTGCCAGCCTGTTGGAAGTCGGCCAGCATTTGGGGTTCGGCCACGGTATCGGACAAACTGCCACCGGCTTTTTTGATGAAACCCGCACAGCGGCTGGCAATATTGACCACCTTGCCAACCAGATCGGAGTTTACCCGCTGGGCGAAATCGGTGAGGCTGAGGTCGATGTCTTCAACACCGGCGCCGAGTTTGGCCGCGTAGTAGTAGCGCAAATATTCCGGGTTCAGGTGCTCCAGATAGGTTTTGGCCATAATGAAGGTGCCACGGGATTTGGACATTTTCTCGCCATTGACCGTGATGTAGCCATGGGCGAACACGCCAGATGGTTTACGGTAGCCGGAGTTCTCCAGCATGGCGGGCCAGAACAGGGCGTGGAAGTTGATGATGTCTTTACCGATGAAGTGATACAGCTCGGCGCTGGAATCGGGCTTCCAGTAGTCGTCGAAGGTCAGGTCGTCGCGGCGGTCGCACAGGTTTTTGAAGCTGGCCATGTAGCCAATGGGGGCATCGAGCCAGACGTAGAAGAACTTGCCGGGGGCACCGGGTATTTCGAAACCGAAGTACGGGGCATCACGGCTGACGTCCCATTCCTGCAATTCGGCATCGAGCCATTCGGCCAGTTTGTTGGCAACGCTGTCTTGCAGGGTGCCGGAGCGAGTCCACTCTTTCAGCATGGCCTGGCATTCGGGCAGCCTGAAGAAGAAGTGCTCGGACTCTCGAACTTCAGGCGTGGCACCCGTGTAGGCTGATTTCGGGTTAATCAGTTCGTTCGGCTCGTAAGTGGCGCTGCACACTTCGCAGGCGTCGCCGTACTGGTCTTCGCTGCCACATTTCGGGCAGGTGCCTTTTACAAACCGGTCGGCCAGGAAGATTTCTTTCACCGGGTCGTACAGCTGGCTGATGGTGCGCACGTTGATCATGTCGTTTTCTTTCAAACGGGTGTAGATCAGTTCGGCGTAGTAGCGGTTTTCGTCGGAATGGGTGCTGTAGTAGTTGTGGTGGTCGATCAGGAAGCCACCAAAGTCGCGCACGTGATCGGCCTGAACGGCTTTGATCAGGTCTTCCGGCGTTTTACCTTCTTTCTCTGCCCGCAGCATGACCGCTGTTCCATGGGTGTCGTCCGCACAGACGTAGGTGCACATGTTGCCCATGCTGTTCTGAAACCGGACCCAGATGTCGGTTTGGATGTGTTCCAGCATGTGGCCCAGGTGAATCGGGCCGTTGGCGTATGGCAGGGCACTGGTGACCAGTATCTTGCGGGGGTCGGTCATGGATTTACGATTCCTTGGTTGTCGGTGAGCTTCGCGTACTCAACAAGTTTTGGCGTTCAGTTTTGCTATTTGGCCCATGGTCCGTGTCAGGCACCGGGTCTGCCTATCCGGGGTCGGCGTGAACCCGTCCATGGGGCCTAGACCGAAACATCCATGTTTCGGACTTCCCCGGATAGGCAGACCCGGCACCTGACACTGTGTTGGGTGCGAACTCCATAACTTGAGTATCCGGTGTTGGTCTGTATCTGGCTATTGGCCGAGCCGGGCATTCTACCTGATGGTATGGCGATGAGAAACGGTCACGGCGCTTGCCGGTGAAAGTTAGCCGATGCCATGGTCGGGTGAATTGAAGCAATGCTATCATTGCTGTACTCACCTTTTGTTACCCAAGGAGCTCCAAGGATGATCATTCCCGTTTTACTCGCAGGAGGCGTCGGATCCCGGTTGTGGCCGGTGTCCCGGGAACTGTTCCCGAAGCAATGCATTGCCCTGGCAGACCCGGAGCTGAGCCTCGCACAGATGACCCTGAAGCGGGTTCAGGCTGCGGGTATCGGTGCCGAGCCGATTGTGGTGTGCAACGACGATCACCGCTTCCTTATTGCCCAGCAGATGGCAGATATGGGCACCAAAGCCGAGCTGATACTTGAACCGGAAGGCCGCAATACGGCTCCGGCGATAGCACTGGCGGCGTTTCAGGCGCTGGAGCGGGATCCGGAAGCGACGTTGGTGGTGTTGCCGGCCGACCATGTGATGAACGATACCGAAGCGTTTCGCACGTCGGTTCAGGAAGCCATTGTTCAGTCCAAGCACGAGTTTCTGGTGACGTTCGGCATAAAACCACTGTATGCAGAAACCGGCTATGGCTATATAGAAGCCACCGAGACCGACGCCACCAGTGCCGTTATCGCCTTCCGTGAAAAACCGGACGCCGACACCGCCGCCCGTTACCTGGCCGCCGGGAACTACTTCTGGAACAGCGGCATGTTTGTGTTCAAGGCCCGGGTCTACCTGGAAGAGCTCAAGCAACACCAACCCGCCATTTATGAAGCCACCCGGGCCGCTATGGCCAACAAGTATGCCGACCTCGACTTTATTCGGGTGGATGCCGAGGCGTTCGCCAAGAGCCCGTCGGATTCAATCGACTACGCCATTATGGAGCGCACCAAGCGCGCCGTGGTGGTTCCCTACACGGGAGACTGGAGCGACATCGGCGCCTGGTCGGCCTTGTATGATCTGAGTGAGAAAGACAGTCAGGATAACGTGTTGCAAGGCGATGTGCTCACTGAGGACTCTGCCGGTAACCTGATTCGCGCCGAAAGCCGCCTTGTAGCGGCCATTGGGGTACAGAACATGGCGATCATCGAAACCGATGATGCCGTGGTGGTGGTGCCGCGCGAGCGGGCTCAGGATGTGAAGTTGATTGTGAACCAATTGAAAGCCGCCGGGCGCACAGAGCACCATGTGCATGCCCGGGTGCACCGGCCCTGGGGGTCTTACAAGACGATTAACCTGGGCGAGCGCCACCAGGTGAAGCGCATTACCGTGAAACCCGGCGAGAAGCTTTCGGTGCAGATGCATCATCACCGGGCCGAGCATTGGGTGGTGGTGAGCGGTACAGCCAATGTGACCATTGGTGAGAAAACCAGCATGTTGAGTGAAAACGAATCAGTTTATATCCCCATTGGTACGGTTCACGCACTGGAAAACCCGGGCAGGATCGCATTGGAACTGATTGAGGTGCAGACCGGCAGTTATTTGGGTGAAGACGATATTGTGCGGTTTACCGACCGGTATGGGCGGCAGTGAGGCCTGCCGGCAAAATACAGGAGGCACCGCTTGGGTTTTCGTAGGAGGCCAGTCCTCTTGGCGACCTAGTAGCAAAACAAACCGGTGACCCAGAACAATGCCCCCGCTTCTATGCAGCGACCTCGGTGCTCTTCTTGGACCACTAGGGTCATTTATTGCGACATTAGCTAGTCTGTGCACACTATGACTATCCTTTAACAACGTTGAGACCGATGAGACTGACCAGCCAGCAAATACAGACGATCAAAACCCTGGTATCCGAAGTGTTCGGGAGTGACGTGCGTGTTCATTTGTTCGGCTCCCGACTTGATGACTCAAAAAAAGGGGGTGATATCGACTTGTTGATTCAATCTGACCGGGTAATCGATCAGAAATTACGCAAATCTGCGAGCCTGGCCGCACGACTTCAGTTGAGCCTGGGCGAGCAGAAATTCGACGTTGTCGTCAAAGATGCCCAAACAACCGACACGCCTTTTTATCAAGAGATATCTCGAACGGCGGCCCCGCTATGAATCTGCCCTCCCGCGACTACCAAAAGCTTATAACGTCGTTCGAAATCGCCGAAAAAGAAGCCAGGCACCTTCGTTACAGCTGGAACCAACTGTTTAAGCACCGCAATATAGACCTGGCTTGGGTGGAGCGATTGGATGAGGAGCCTGATGAGGCGGTCGTACTTGAAGCGTTTGTGTCACGGTTTTCACGCTTGCAAGACCATATTGCCGGTCGGCTGATTCCGATCTGGCTTGAAAGTCTGGCTGAACAGCCTTCGAGTCAGATTGAAAACCTGAATAAAGCCGAAAAACTGGGTGTCGTCGATTCTGCCCAGGACTGGCTAACCGCGCGTCAAATACGCACTTATCTGGTCCATGAATATCTGCAAGATCCGAAAAGTATGCTCGAAGCGCTGCAATTGACTCGCCAGGCAACCGGGACGTTTTTTGCTGTATACAATGCCCTTCGAAGCTACACGCTAAACACACTACCCGACCTTGAACCCAAGCTGCCACCAGGCTTGGCAGCCGCGGAGTGACGTGCTTTAAATCCGGCCTGCGGCCCCCACCATTGTGCTACAACCTCTTTAAGGACTGACCATGTCGACTGAACGCATTCTTCAGGCGCTGAAAACGCTAAAAGACCCCCATACTGACCGGCCTTTTGCCGACTCGGCCGACATCGATATCACCGAAGGCTCACCGTACAAGGTGTCTGTCACCCTGCACTACGCGGCCAACCAATACCGGGAGGGGCTGGCTATGTTGCTGGCCAGCCACATTGAAGCCCAGGTCGATGACGTTGAAGTCGATGTCTCGGTGAATTGCGAGATTGGCTCTGTGAACGTGCGGGATAACCTGACGGGCATGGAGAGTATTAAGAACATCATCGCCGTTGCCTCTGGGAAAGGCGGAGTTGGCAAGAGCACCACGGCGGTTAATCTGGCGCTGGCGTTGCAAGCCGAAGGCGCCCGGGTCGGGTTGCTCGATGCCGACATTTACGGGCCTAGCATTGGCACCATGCTTGGCGTAGCGGAAGGCACGAAGCCGGAGACGATTGACGATAAATTCTTCAAGCCTGTAATCGCCCATGGCCTGCAGAGCATGTCGATGGCTTATCTGGTGACTGAGAAAACCCCCATGGTATGGCGCGGGCCCATGGTGTCGGGCGCGTTGCAACAGTTACTGACGCAAACGAAGTGGGATAACCTGGATTACCTGGTGGTCGACATGCCCCCGGGCACCGGCGACATTCAATTAACGCTGGCACAGAAGGTGCCGGTATCGGGCGCGGTTATTGTGACCACCCCGCAAGACATCGCCCTGCTGGATGCTCGCAAGGGCATCGAGATGTTCCAGAAAGTGAACATCCCGGTGCTGGGCATTGTCGAGAATATGGCAATGCACGTCTGTTCAAATTGCGGACATGTTGAGCATATATTTGGTGAAGGCGGCGGCGCGAGGTTGTCGCAAGATTACAACGTGAACTTATTGGAAAGCCTGCCGCTGGATATCAGCATTCGCACCCAGACCGACAGTGGCCAACCCACCGTCATCGCGGAACCCGATGGTGAAGTGGCTGCGCACTATTTTGTGCTGGCCCGGAAAACCGCCGCTGCACTGGCGCTGCAAGGTGCTGATACCGGACCTGAGATTGCTTTTGTTTGAAAAGAATTTGACATGGAAAGACGTGAAACAATGACTGACGCAGGACATTAAGTGACGTCAGTTCGTGTTTAACGTCTTTCCATGTTTCGCGTCTTTCTATGTTTTACGTCTTTTAATGTTTCGCGTCATTTGCTGTTTCACGTCACTTCATGCCCTACGTCTGTCCATGTCCTGCGTCTTTTGTCTAAACCGGATTCCGCCCCACCGAATAATACGTAATCCCTTTCTTCTGCATCCGTTTCGGCTCATACAGATTCCGGCCATCGAAAATCACCGGATCGGTCAACTGTTGTTTAATTGCATCGAAATCCGGCACCCGGAAAGGCTGCCATTCGGTCACAATGGCCAGGGCATCGGCCCCTTTGAGGGCGCTTTCTTTGGTGCCGCACAGCGTCAGGGCGTCTTGGTCGCCATAGATACGCTGGGTTTCTTCCATCGCTTCGGGATCGTAGGCCTGGACTTTGGCACCGGCTGCCCACAGCGCTTCCATCAACACCCGGCTTGGCGCTTCGCGCATGTCGTCGGTGTTGGGTTTGAAGCTTAGGCCCCAGACGGCGATGGTTTTGCCGTTCAGGTCGCCGTTGTAGTGCGCGTGAATCTTGCTGAACAGCGTGGTTTTCTGCTCGTAGTTGCGCGCTTCTACGGCTTTGAGCACTTTGGCGTCGAAGTCGATGCCATCGGCGGTGCGGATCAGCGCCTGGACGTCTTTGGGAAAGCAGGAGCCGCCGTAACCCACGCCCGGGTAGATGAACTGATAACCAATGCGCGGGTCGCTACCGATGCCGTGGCGTACGGCTTCAATGTCGGCGCCAAGGCGCTCGGCCAGATTGGCGATTTCGTTCATGAAACTGATTTTGGTGGCCAGCATGCAGTTGGCGGCGTATTTGGTCAGTTCGGCACTGCGCACGTCCATCTGGATGATTTTTTCATGATTGCGGTTGAACGGTTCGTACAATTCGCGCATGGCGTCGATGGACTCGGTGCTTTCGGTACCGATGACGATGCGGTCTGGTCGCATGCAATCGTTGACCGCCGCGCCTTCTTTCAGGAACTCGGGGTTGGAAACCACGTCGAACGTCAGCGTGGCGTCGGTGCGCTTGGCCAGTACGTCTTTGATGGCGGCGGTGACTTTATCGGCCGTGCCCACGGGCACAGTCGATTTGTTCACCACAATGGTGTGGCGGCTCATGTTTTCAGCGATGGTACGCGCCACGGCCAGCACGTATTTCAGGTCGGCGCTGCCGTCTTCATCCGGCGGAGTGCCGACGGCAATGAACTGAATGTCGCCATGGGCAACGGCCGCTGCTGCATCGGTGGTGAAGCTCAGCCGGCCAGAGTCGTAATTGGCCTTGACCATGGGCTCAAGCCCGGGCTCGTAGATCGGGATGATGCCTTTTTTCAGGTTGTCGACCCGGTTGGCGTCGACATCGACACACACGACCTCGTGCCCGGCCTCTGCCAAACAGGTTCCCTGAACCAGGCCGACGTAGCCTATGCCAAAAACGGTAATCTTCATTGTTTATCCCTTTACGTTGCGGGTGTAAGCCGATAGGAGTTCATAAGATAGTGGGCGGCAGTTTACCGCAGGAGATTAGGTGCTGCGATACCCGATTACCATAGCAGTTTGGTTTGTATTCGTGGGAAGCGCGTCCTCTGGGTGACGGGGAGAATAATCAGCCGGTGATGCTGGCCCTTGGGCAGTGGTTGTATTCACCGGCCAGGATGCTACCGGTCGCCCAGGGGACTGACCTCCTGCGGGTGGGGTTGCTCTCAGTGGGCCCGGGGGAAATACCATCTGCGGGTGTTCCCGGCTTGACCTGCACCCAACGACCGATGTTAGATACACGCCCTTTTTCGGTGCAAATACTCGGATGGTCGTGATTCATGGGTGAACTCTTCGCAATTCTGGCCGCCTTGTCGTGGACACTGGCCGCCTATGGTTTCCGCCATCTCGGCACCGCGCTCTCGCCATTGCAGCTGAATTTTTGGAAGGGGTTACTGGCTTGCGGCGGCTTGCTGGCCTTTATTTGGGTCTCGGGCCAGTGGGTGGCGATTCCGACCGAGGTCTATGCGCCCTTGCTGCTCAGTGGCTTTATCGGCATTACCCTGGGCGACACCTTTATCTTTTCGGCGTTGAACCGCATTGGTGAGCGCACCACCCTGTCGATTGCTGAATCCAGCGCGCCGCTGTTCGCGATTGGCCTGGGCATGCTTTGGTTGAGCGAATTTCTAACGCTGTGGCAATGGCTCGGTGCCGCCATGATCATCCCCGCTTTGTTCTGGGTGCTAGAACCGGAAAACCCGGCACATCGCAGTCATCCATTTTTAGGCATGGCTTTCGCGCTCGGCGCTGCCCTGTGCCAGGCACTGGGTATGGTGTTCATGCGCGAGGTGTTTCTGGCGGTGGACATGCCCGCGTCTCAGGCCTCGTTTTTGAGACTGGCCGCAGGCATTACCGCCATACCGCTGTTTATTGGTCTGCAGCGCAAGGCCTTCTGGCCCCGGCTGACAGGTCGGCAGTGGGCCATTCTGGCGCTCAGTACGTTTGTCGGCACCCTTCTGGCTATCTGGTTTCAGCAATTGGCGGTGAAACGCACCGAAGCGGGTGTGGTGCAAACCCTGATCGCGACGTGTGCAATCATGGCGTTTTCGATTGATCGGATTCGCGGGCACAAGGCAACCCGGAAAGCCTGGGGCGGGATGTTGCTGGCCGTTGCCGGTGTGGCGGTTATTGCATTGAACGGGGCAACCCACTAACCCGCACCCATCATTCTCATCACAACGCTGCACTTACCAGTGCTCTCTCCACCACCGGGGGAGAGAGCTAGAGAGAGGGGGATGGCGCAGCCATTAGTGCTGTGGTGTCGATTGGAGTGCGAAAAAACCAGACGAGAACCCTCTCCCCGGCCCTCTCCCGTGGGACGGGAGAGGGAGTAGATCATTGGTTAAATTTCACCCGTGCTTTCGCTCATGACGCCACCGGTTTATAACCATAACGAAACGCACTAAAACGATTCCGTTATTCACCTTGTTAGCTATATAACAATTCACGATAATAGGGCTCTACTTTCTTTTCACCCTACACAGCGCTAAGGCCGTCTTTTTGATGAGCGACTACCTGCTTTTGCTGGTTGGCACCATTCTGGTTAACAACTTTGTTCTGGTTCAGTTTCTCGGGCTGTGCCCCTTTATGGGTGTGTCGAGCAAGCTGGAGACGGCCGTGGGTATGTCGGCCGCCACCACTTTTGTGCTGACGCTCTCGTCAGTGGCCAGTTATGTGGTGTACACCTGGTTGCTTGAGCCACTGGGGCTGACTTACCTGAGAACGATCAGCTTTATTCTGGTGATCGCCTTTATGGTGCAGTTCACCGAAATGCTGGTGCGCAAAACCAGCCCCCTGCTGTACCGGGTGCTGGGCATCTTTCTACCGCTGATTACCACCAACTGCGCGGTACTCGGGGTGGCTTTGCTGAACATCAGCCGCCAGAACAGCCTGATTGAGAGCTTTCTCTATGGCTTCGGCGCCGCTGTCGGGTTTTCGCTGGTGCTGGTGTTGTTTGCCGCCATGCGTGAACGGCTGGCGGTCGCTGATGTGCCCGTGCCGTTTCAGGGGGCAGCCATTGGCCTGGTCGCGGCGGGCATTATGTCGCTCGCCTTTATGGGTTTTTCTGGCCTGGTGACCTTGGGGTAATTTATGTGGATCGCGATCGTCACCCTGCTCATGCTTGCTGCTGTACTTGGCGGCCTGCTCGGTTTTGCCTCGGTTCGGTTCCGGCCCGAGGGTAACCCCATTGTCGATAACATCGACGACATTCTGCCGCAAACTCAATGCGGCCAATGCGGCTACCCGGGCTGCCGACCCTACGCCGAGGCTATCGCCAATGGCGATAAGATCAACAAGTGCCCGCCCGGAGGCGAGGCCACCATTCAGGCACTGGCCGATCTGCTCGATGTCGAACCCGAACCGCTGGATGCCGAACACGGCGAAGAAAAAGGCCGCACCGTCGCCATCATTCGCGAAGATGAGTGCATCGGTTGCACCAAATGCATTCAAGCCTGCCCGGTGGATGCCATTTTGGGTGCGGCGAAACAAATGCACACCGTGATCGAAAGCGAATGCACCGGCTGCGATTTGTGCGTTGAGCCCTGCCCGGTCGATTGCATTGATATGGTGCCGATTGAAGTCACGCTGCGCAGTTGGCACTGGGACAAACCCGAACCGGGCGTCAACCTGATCGCGACCGATCAACCCTCTGACCGGGAGCGCGCTGCATGACAACACTGGCAGCCATCGCAACCGACAAGGTATTTGCCCTGAAAGGCGGCATTCATCCGCAGGAGCGTAAAACGCTCTCGAATACCACCCCCATCACCGAGGTACCGCTGCCTTCGGTGCTGATACTGCCTCTGGCGATGCATCTGGGTGCCCCTGCGGACCCGGTGGTTACCGTAGGCATGACGGTTCGCAAAGGCGATGTGTTGGCGACGGCTGTCGGCGGCATCAGTGCCGCCGTGCACGCGCCGACCTCTGGCCGAATCTGCGCCATAGAAGACCGCGTTATCGCCCATGAGTCCGGCTTGTCAGCACCCTGCATTCTGCTTGAAGCCGATGGTGAGGACGACTGGCGAGAGCGCCACCCCATACTGAACTGGCGCGAACAGCCGGTCGATGAGCTGATTCAACGCCTGCGTGACAGCGGCGTCGTCGGCCAGGGCGGCGCCGGTTTTCCAACCGATGTGAAATACCGCAACAAGCATAAACCCATCACCACTTTGCTGATCAACGCAGCCGAGTGCGAACCCTACATTACCGCCGACGACCGGCTGATGCGCGAACGGGCCGATGAGATACTGCAAGGCGCGAACATCGCCAAACATCTGTTGGGTGCCAGCACGATTCGCCTGGGCATTGAAGACAACAAGCCTCAGGCACTGACTGCCATGCGCGAAGCCGCCAAACGGCTGGGCATTGACATGCGCGTCAGCGTGGTCGCTACCAAATACCCGAGCGGCGGTGAACGCCAACTCATTCAACTGGTGACCGGCCAGGAAGTGCCACGCGGCGGTTTACCGAGCGACCTGGGCATTGTCTGCCAGAACGTCGGCACCCTGGCCAGTATTTACCGCGCCATACAGCTTGACGAACCCCTGATCAGCCGGGTGACCACCGTGACCGGGGAAGCTGTGGACGCACCCGGCAATTACGAGGTGCGCATCGGTACACCCATAGAAACTGTGCTGAACCAGACCGGTGTTCATCTGAAAAAGGCCGACCGGGTCATTATGGGCGGCCCGATGATGGGTTTTGCGCTGCCCGACATTACCGCGCCACTGGTGAAAACCACTAACTGCCTGCTGGTGCCCACACGCAAAGAACTGCCCCGCCCCATGCCGGATAACCCCTGTATACGGTGTGGTTTGTGCGAACAGGCATGCCCGGTCAATTTACTGCCGCAACAGTTATTCTGGGCTTCCAAACACCGGGATCTCGATGCGGCCGAGCTGCACTCGATCAACGACTGCATCGAATGCGGGGCTTGTGCCTATGTGTGCCCGAGCCGCATTCCGCTGGTGCAATATTACCGCTACGCCAAGGGTGAACTGCGCAACGAGCAGGAAGAGCAAATTAAAGCTGAGCGCGCACGGACACGGTTTGAAGCCCGCCAGGCCCGGCTCGACAAAGAACGGCTGGAAAAGGAAGCCCGCCGCAAAGCCCGCGCCAAAGCCGCCGCTGACGCTCGGGCTGCCAAGGCAGAGGCCGGCAGCGGTGAGCCGGACGCACAGGACGACGCCATAAAGGCTGCCATGGCCCGTGCCAAAGCCAAAAAGGCCGGGGCGGCTCAAGCCACAGCCGACCTGAGCCGGGTTGATCTTGAAAAAGCCCTGGAACTGGCCGCGACCAAGGTCAAAAAAGCCAATGAACGACTGATCGTCGCCGAACAGGAATCACCCGATATGGTGCCCGCCTTGCGCAAAGCGCTGACCAAACTGGAAGAAAAACACCGCAGTGCCCAGGCGGCGCTGGAAAGCGCGGCACAGGGCACACGCGACGCTGCAGACCCCAAAAAGGACACCGATTCATGAGCGGGCTGAACCTGACCTCACCGCACGTGACCGGTCGCCTGTCTGTCAGCTGGGTTATGGGCTGGGTGTTGCTGACGCTGGTACCCGGCTGGATTGTGCTGATCGTCAGCTTTAGTGTGGGTTATGCCATCAATATGGTGTTGGCGTTGCTGACCGCCCTGCTGGCCGAAGCCCTCTTGCTCGCCTGGCGCGGCCGGCCCGTCGTGTTCTTTTTGAAAGACTTGAGTGCCCTGGTTACCGCCGCCCTGCTTGCGCTGGCGTTACCGCCGCTTGCTCCCTGGTGGCTGACGGTGCTGGGCACGATGATCGCCATCGTATTCGCCAAACAGCTGTTTGGCGGGCTCGGCCATAACCCGTTCAACCCGGCCATGGTCGCCTATGCCCTGCTACTGGTCTCGTTACCGCTGTACATGACGACGCGCTGGGCCAGCCCTGATTTCACGCTTTCGATAGCCGACACCCTGGCCGTAATATTTACCGGCCAGACCCCCATCGATGGGGCCACCGGCGCGACGCCACTGGATGTTTACAAGCTCGATATATCACGACTGACCTCGACCGAAGTGCTGCAGTCGCCCGTGTTCGGCGGCTGGGTCGCAGAAGGCTGGGATGTCGCCAACCTGGCCTTTCTGGCCGGCGGCGCTGTACTTCTGTGGAAACGCATCATCACCTGGCACATACCGGTCAGCCTGCTCGGCGGCCTGGGCATCATGGCGCTGCTGTTCAGCGGCGATGCCGATGTGCGCACCCCGATCGACCTGCACCTGTTCGCCGGGGCAACCATGCTGGGGGCCTTCTTCATTGCCACCGACCCGGTCAGCGCTGCCACCAGTAACCGTGGCAAGCTGGTGTATGGCTTGGGCATCGGCGTGCTGATCTACCTGATTCGAACCTGGGGCAACTACCCCGACGCCGTTGCCTTTGCGGTATTGCTGATGAACTTCGCCGCGCCGCTAATCGACCATTACACCCGACCGCGCGTTTACGGCCACGATAAACCGGTGAAAGGCTTCAAGAATGACTGACGAGACCGACAACACCCCACAACCGGACGCCGGCACCGAAGCCCCCATAACGCTGACCGCGGCGATTCGCCGCAGCGCGATTGGCCTGGGCATTTTCGCGGTGTTCACGGCGGGCATCATTGCGGTTACCCAGACGCTGACGGCTGATCGGATCGACGCCAACCAGCGCGCCTTTGAAGCGCGGTCGCTCTATGATCTGACCCCGGAACGGCTGCGCGACAACGACCTGCTGGAAACCGCCTTTCCGGTTAACCTGCCGACTCTGACCGACACCAATTTGCTGCGCCTGAACCGCGAGGCCACCTGGTACCAGGCCCGCAGAGACGGTACGGTTACGGCCGTCATTCTGCCGTTTGTGGCACCCGAGGGGTATACCGAACCCATCCGGTTAATTGCCGCCATTGATGCCAGTGGTACGCTGCTCGGCGTGCGGGTGATCACGCACAAAGAGACCCCGGGCCTCGGCGATCAGATCGAAACCGGCAAGTCAGACTGGATTTTCAGTTTCGACGGTCAGTCATTCGAGACCCTGGAGCCCGACCAGTGGCAGGTGAAAAAAGACGGCGGCGCCTTTGATCAAATGACCGGTGCCACCATCACACCGCGTGCCATTGTTCGCGCCGCGGCCAGAACGCTGACCTTTTTTGAGACCAACCGGGCGGTGCTGTTGAGCACTAACCCCGATACCACCGGAGTCGACTCATGACCGACGCGACCCCCGCCAAAAGCACCACTTCTGCGCGCGAACTGACGCGCAACGGCCTGTGGAACAACAACGCCGCCTTGGTGCAATTGCTGGGTTTGTGCCCCCTGCTCGCCGTCACCGGTTCAGTGGTAAACGCCCTTGGGCTGGGCATTGCGACCATGGTCGTGTTGGTGGGTTCCAACACCGCTGTTTCGATGATTCGCCATTACGTCCCGGACTCTGTGCGATTGCCGGCGTTTGTCATGATCATCGCTTCCTTCACCACCTGCGCCGAACTGCTGATGCAGGCGTTTACTTACGAGCTGTACCAGGTGCTGGGGATCTTTATTCCGCTGATCGTCACCAACTGCACCATTCTCGGCCGCGCCGACGCTTTCGCCCGTAAAAACCCGGTACTACCCTCAATGCTAGATGGCTTGATGATGTCGCTTGGCTTTCTGGCGGTGCTGATCGTGCTCGGTGGTTTGCGGGAACTGGTCGGCCAGGGCACCCTGTTCACCAACATGGACCTGATATTCGGGCCGGTTGCCGCGAATTGGGAAATCACCCTGTTCCCGAATTACCCGGATTTTCTGTTTGCCGTATTGCCGCCCGGGGCCTTTGTGGGCCTGGGATTGTTGATTGCGCTCAAAAACCGGGTCGACTCGGGCATTGAACAGCGCAAAGCCGCAAAGGCAGAGAAACCCATCGCCGGTTCCAAACGGGTGCGGGTGACCGGGAACATTGGGTAAAAAGAAAGCAAGAGCCCTCTCCCGTGGGACGGGAGAGGGAGCGTTTAGTTGGTTGCAATACAACCTCTGCCCTTCATTCGCGACGCTGCACACCCCAGTCCTCTCTCCACCACTGGGGGAGAGAGCTAGAGAGAGGGGGACGGCGCAGCCGTTGGTGCTGTGGTTTCGATTGAAGTGCGGATAAAACTTGGTCAAAAACCCTCTCCCGCAGGACGGAAGAGGTGCAGATCGATGATTGAATTTACCCAGTGTCTTGCGGACTATTTTACTGTTATGAACAAATCCAAACGAACGGAAATCTTCAGCCGCTTGCGCGCCGCCAACCCCAACCCGGAAACGGAGCTGAACTACAGCACACCTTTCGAGTTGCTCGTGGCGGTGGTGCTGTCGGCCCAGGCGACCGACAAGGGCGTTAACAAGGCCACTGACAAACTCTACCCGGTGGCCAACACGCCTCAAGCCATTGCGGACCTGGGTGTCGATGGTTTGAAGGCCTACATAAAAACCATCGGCCTGTTCAACAGCAAGGCTGAGAATGTTCACAAACTCTGTCGTCTGCTACTGGATCAGCACAGCGATCTGGCCCTCGACGCTGGCGAGATACCGGCTGACCGGGCCGCGCTGGAGGCCCTGCCCGGTGTCGGTCGAAAGACCGCCAACGTGGTGCTGAACACTGCCTTTGGCCAACCCACTTTGGCGGTCGATACGCACATATTCCGCGTCGCTAACCGCACGAAAATCGCACCGGGCAAGAACGTGGTTGACGTTGAACAACGCTTGCTTCGGTTGATCCCGACTGAGTTTTTAATGGACGCCCACCACTGGCTGATTCTGCACGGCCGCTACACCTGTACCGCCCGAAAGCCTCGCTGTGGCGCCTGCATTATTGAAGATTTGTGCGAGTTCAAAGACAAGACCGAATAAACTGCAGTAAGCTACCGAATACCATGGATCCCGGAAGTCTGTAGGACACAGGGTAAACCGACTGTGCAGACATTACCCCAAACCTGGCAGACTCCCAGAACAGGACGTTCACCACATGCAGTATCTGACCCTTGCCCTGGATGCCAGCTGCGATTTACCCAACGCTGTATACCAGCGATTCGAGTTATCCACTTTGCCTCTGGCCTGGCTGGCAAACCCTACCGAATGGTCACCCGATGACCGCAGCATAGCGATCACCGACGCCTGGTATCAATTGGCTGCCAATACCTCTCCAACACTACCCTTGCATGACTTAAACCAGGACACACGGCTCAGCCAGGCACTGGAAAACCATTGGTTGCTGAACAGCGACGGTGCACTCGTCGTGACGCCGGCAAAACACCGCCACCCGGGCTACCACCACTGGAATCACCAGGCGACTATCCTGCAACCACAGCTGGACCGGATTCGACACGCTGCCAATCTGCACAGCCATTTCAGGCTGCGCGTCATGGACAGCGGTCATACCCTGGCTGCTTATGGGCTACTGGTTCAGGAAATCGCTCGTTTGCATCGTGACGAGGGATTATCGATCGACAAACTTCGCAGACCGTTGTTGGCGTTTGCACCCCGAATTCGGCACATCTACAGCACACCGGCGGCTGCAAATTCGATGCGCACCCTGGAAAAACCGGTTTTTCCCAACGTGAACTGGCTGCAAAGAGCCCTCTTGAACCATCAGCAAAGCTACCCCATTTTTCAGGTTCTGGATGGACAGGAGGAAAGGATCGGTCGTGCCACGGCGGCAGATCCAATCACACCCGTGGTGGAGCAGATATGCGCCACTTTGGAAGCAAGCCGACTGAACTGCCCAGCGGTTAACGCCAGTTTTGCGGGCGATACTGACCCACTGCAACAACACCCGGCTGTTCGACGACTTCACCAGTTGGTTACCCGGCAGGGAGGCCACCTTTGGCTGAGCCGGATGAGCGGTTCTTCGGCGTATTTGTTTGGGAAAGGCGCTTTTTCGGTCGCATTTGTGAACTGAACCGGACCTTTGAACGCTCGTAGGAAGCCCTGCTACGACTGCTCGCGATTAGGGGCCTCTCCCTGTTGCAACAATCGCATAAACGACTGGCCCAGGAGCTCATCAACGGTGCCATCACGCAAGCGATGGTGTCTGAGGTATTGGTAGAGCGCGATGATGTGTTTCAGAGTCTCGGTATCCGGAATGTTGACATCACTTCTGCCGGGCTCTCTGGCGATGATGCGTAAGGCTGACTGCAGCGCATCAAGGGCGACTTCGGGGGCTGCATCGAATGGCAGGCCCTCGCCACTGGCCAGCCAGGCCAGGGAACACTGACACGACCGGGCGATTTGATGAGCACGAGAGAGAGATGGCTCCGAGCCTGCCAAATACTTTCGAATGAGGCTCTCGCCGAGGCCCACCGAGCGGGCAAAGTCACTGACGGTGCGCCCGGCAATCAGTACCTTCAAACGGTCGGAAAAGGTCATCAGGCCTCGCGGCGGCTGGCCATGGCCGGAACGGTTTTGAGCGCGACCGATTCACCGGTCTCGGTGAGACTCCAGCGACCCAGGTTATCGAACTGAATCAGCGCCATCGAATGCAATTGCAGTTTTACTTCGTCCAGAGCGGCTCGTTCCAGTTTCACATCGGCCACGGCATGACTGCCGTGCCAGCGGCGTTTGATATCCACCAGTGCCAATGGTTGCAGATACTCGGCCAACAAGGCATTCACTCTGGCCTCTGTCACCGGGGTTAGCAGCGGTGCTGCCAGCCAGGTAAATACCGTCTTCCAGGAAACCGACACACTACCGGTCAACACCTTCAGTTGACCCTCGCGAAAGGCCTTGCATCTGAACTGGCTGTGCCAGACTGAACGGGGGTTGGTGAGCGTCGATAGATCGGCGGCCGCACGCGATGTGCGCCCGGCTGACAATTCCTGCTTAAGCCGCTCTACTTCAGCACGCAACGCAGTCAACTGGGAAGACGACTCTGTGACCGAACCGGCCGGCTGCCAACCGGGCGCCGGGTGTTCTTCAAGCACCCGCTCGATGGCACGCTCGGTGATATCCCGCAGCGTCTCTTCGCCGTCCCACTCGTAGTAGATGCCGGTTTTGAGCAAACCAATCAGTTGGTTCAGGCGGGTCTTGTCGATTTCACTGGGGCTGGAAATTTCGTGCCCGGTGTAGATCAGGGCGACAGGGGTTTTGTGCTGAGCACGAACCGTAGCGTAAGTCTGGTGCAGATAACCCACACCTTGTTCGGTGAGCGGGCCGTACTCATTGCCAACCAGCAGAAACACATAGTCGGCATCGTTCAGGGCGAGTTGGTTCAGTTTCCAGAGATAATTCGCGGAAACAGCCGGAAACGGCAGGCCGGTGGGAACACATTGCTGAGCCATGATCGCTTCGAACAGTATATTGCGTTCTTTACCGAGATGACGTTCGAGTGACGCCACCATGATTAATTTTCGTGTTTCAGACATGCTTGCTAACCACCTGCCCCATCCATGTTCGCAGAACGCCTTGTTTGCCACTCTCTAAAAGTATAACACAGCGCCCCGCAAACACGCGCTTTATCGCCACATAACGTCAAAACAAACCGGTCACAACCGACCCGGACGGGTCACTCCGGTAAAGGCCGGCAGCGGCCAATCAGTGCCTTCGGTCAAATTCACCAATTCGAGCAAGATCATCGCAGTGAGGCCCCAGATATGATGCCCGTCGAAATCATAATGCGGAATTTGAAACGAAATGCCATGACGCTCAATAGGCTGAAGTCGAGGCGCCGTATCGGTAAAAAATGCCCAGGGTACGGTAAACCACTCGGCGATTTCATCGGGGCTGGCAACGCACTGATCAAGGCTGGATACCTTCCCGACAAAGGGAAATACCTGAACGCCGTTCTTCGACAAGCCAGTCGACAATGGGCCCAGAACATTAATCAGATCCGGAGCCAGGTTCAGCTCTTCATGCGTTTCACGCAACGCGGTGGCCTCTAACGAGGTATCTTCAGGCTCCCACATGCCTCCCGGAAAGGCGATGTCGCCAGGGTGGGATTTCAAATGGCTTGCCCTGACTGTCAGCAACAGAGAGGGTTCGCCTGCGTTGTCTAGCAGCGGCACCAGAACACCGGCTCGCGGCTGGTCGAGCGACAGCAGCCTCGGTTCGTGGCGCGTCAAACGGTGCTCTAAATGATTGAAGAACGATGAATATGCAGTCATGGATTCATTTTCGCACGTTTACTGCCCGGTGAGAGGCGCAACGCGTCAGTCGTTTTCATGACCTTTACGGTACCACCGTAAATAGCTTGTTTTTTGAACAGTGTCACTGCCATTTACCACTCAGTAGTGCTAGATTGAAATCAGACAGGGAAGCGTCTGATATCAGTACAGACCAGTATAAAGTAACGCACCGCATGATGCAGAGGGTCATCGACTGTCATTAACAGCCTCAATCCTAATCAAACCGCGATACTCGACGACCGGGATTGCTTTGGTTTCACCGGAACATCCTGGTTCCGGATTCAGGCTGTTGAAATTCCGAGACATTCCACAGCCTGTGAGTGCGTTGACGGTAACCCATCCAAACGGAGACTGTGATGGCCAATCCTGTAATTGAACTGCCCGCTTTCGATGCCCTCAAAGCACTCGCCGACGAGGACCCTGAAGCTCTGGAATCACTGCGCAGCCGACTGGTTGCCGAAGTCATTGAACGAGCACCGAGCCATCAGCGCGCCCAATTGCAAGGCCTTCAGTTTGTGCTGGATATGGAGCGTCGTCGCGCTAAAAATCCGATGCAATGCTGTATCCGTATGTCTCAGCTCATGCATGAACGGGTCGACCGGTTACGCGAATGTTTGAAAGATACACTCTACAACGATGGCCACACAACCACCGGTGCCCGTATCGAACCGGATCGCGACGCCGTGATTCTGGAATTTCCCCGCATCGCTCAAGACGTGCCGCCGAAGTCCTGATAGGCTTGGCGCAAAGCACTCACAACGAAACGTTTTACTCATGAATTTTTGCAGCCATTGCGGTAACCGGGTGCGCTTTGACACCCCGGAATTCGACAACCGCCCACGGTATCTGTGCGACCAGTGTGGCACGATCCACTATCAGAACCCCAGAGTGATCACCGGTACACTGCCGGTTGCACCGGACGGCCGTATACTGCTTTGCCGACGCGCCATTGAACCGCGCCACGGCTACTGGACCCTGCCCGCAGGCTTTATGGAAAACGGTGAAACGACGGTAGAAGGCGCTCTGCGCGAGACGGTCGAGGAATCTCGTGTAACAGGCCTGAACCCACAACTGTTATCGATGGTCAGCCTGCCGGATTTTGATCAGGTACACGTGTTTTACCGGGTCGATATGCCCGACTTCTCGTTCGAGACAACGCCGGAAAGCAGCGAAGTCGTACTCTTTGATGCTCATGACATTCCCTGGGAAGACATTGCCTTTCTAACCGTGAAAGCCACACTGGAGCATTATCTGGAGCACCTGGATGCCGAGCAAGTTCCGGTACTGAATTCGGTGGTCTACCGGCCGAAAAAACCAGGCTACTAACGGCTACGCCGCCCCCTCTAGCTCTCTCCCCCGGTGATGGAGAGAGAACTGGCATGTGCAGCGTCGCGAGTGACGGGCACTGGTTGTATTGCAACCAACTGAACGCGCCCTCTCCCGTCCCACGAGAGGGCTGGAAGAGGGTTCTCGTCTGGTTACTTCTAAAAATACCGGGTTTGTCGCCGGGTTATCGCCTGCAGGCCACTGGCCCCCAGCTCGACCCCCCAGCCTGACTCACCCATGCCCCCAAACGGCACATCAATACGGCTGCGCATCGGCTTATTGATGGCTACGTTGCGGGTTGTCAGTCTGCGAGCGATGTCTGTCGACTCCTCAACCGAGTTACTCCAAACCGCCCCTCCCAGCCCGTACCGGCTTCGATTGGCCCATAGCACGGCCTGATCAACCGATTCATAGGCGGCTAATTGCAGCACCGGGCCAAATATTTCATCGGGCCAGACCGGGCTGGTCATTGGATCATCGGTAACGGCCCAGGCCGGGCTAACGTACAGCCCCTCAACGGTGGGATCTTCGCTGTGACGGGTGGCGGTCACTTTGAGGTTATGCCACTGCTGCAACAGACGATCGCGAATATCGACCCGGGCCAGCGGACCCAGGGTGCAACCCGGTGCTTCCGGTTCCGTCGGCGAAAAATGTGCCAAACGTTCCTGCACCCGGGCCAGCACTGCATCCAGCCGGGAAGCGGGCACCAGCCAGCGTTTGGCGCACAAACAGCTCTGGCCGGAATTATTGAGGCGAGACGCCAGGGCGTTGTCGACAAAGGCGTTCAGATCACCGCTGTCGGTCAGCAGCCAGACGTCGCTGCCGCCAAGTTCGAGGGTGCTGGGGATCAGTCGTTCGGCGCAAGCCATGGCGATCGCCCTGCCCGCATTGCTGCTGCCAGTGAAATGCACCTGGCGTAAATGCGGATGATCGTACACGGCAGGCAGATCCTCCGGATCAATCTGCAACAGTGCCACTGCCTCCTCCGGAAAACCGGCCTCATGGATCAGGTTGACCAGTAACCGGGAGCTGAGCCATACGTTCGGAGCGGGTTTGATGGCCACCGTGTTACCCGCTAACAAGGCAGGCAACGCAAAACGGCACACCTGCCAGACCGGATAATTCCAGGGCATAATGCCTAGAATGCCGCCCCAGGGCTCGAAACTCAGCGCGGCGTCCGCATGAATGCCGGTATCACTCAACACGCCCGGGCCCTGCTCAACCAGGTACCCGATCAGAGCAATTGTCTTGTGCAACTCGGCCAGCGACTGCGTCAGTGGCTTACCCATTTCCCGGGTGATCTGCCGGGCCAGGGTGTCCTGGTGTTCGTCCAGCAAGCCCGCCAGGGCGCTGAGCCATTGAATGCGCTGAGTCAGCGGTATGGCCGACAGCGCCGGCCAGGCTTGCTGCTGGCGGTTCAGAACCCCAATCGTTTCAGTCTGTGACCAGCCTTTCGCCTCGAACAGGCATTCCTGACTGGCTGGATTCACAGATCTGAATACACTCATGGTTCATCCTATTTGATGCAAAACGTTGTAAAGTTACAATCGGGTTTGACTAAAGCGAACCCGTCGCCGATTCCAACCGTATGAATACAAGGCGTGTTTGCCCTGTTGCGCCCCTATTTTAGCGACACCTTGTCAATAGCAGCGGCACACAAGATTTGAAAGAAAAGCACAGCGAAACGCGTGTACAAAACAGCAAGCACTTAATCGGTGCACCGATGCAGGGAGCGCATTCTAAAGCATCGGTTGCTAAAGTTAACCTTTTCCCGGGAGAGATCGACACATGACTGCAATTCCTGACACTCTGCGTGAAAACGTACGGCTACTGGGCGAACTGCTGGGCGATACCCTGCTGGAAACCCGGGGGCCAGAGTTGTTCCGCAAGGTCGAAGAAATTCGCCGGCTCGGCAAGGCGGTTAATACCGCCGAGAGCAGCGACCCCCAGCCACTGATCGATGTCCTATCGAGCCTGGAAGACGAAGATGTTCTGCCCATCGTGCGAGCCTTCAGTCAGTTTTTGAACCTGGCCAACATTGCCGACCAGCAGTTTTTCTCCAGTGCCGAAGCCAATCAGCGCGAGGCGGTGGAAGACACGCTTGAGCAACTGGTCGACACCCTCGGCAAAGACAGCGTTGCCGACGCCCTGCGCAACCTGAACATTGAACTGGTGCTGACCGCACACCCGACCGAGGTGACGCGGCGCACCCTGATCCGGAAACATGAACGCATCGCCGAAGACCTGGCCGATCTGAAACGCACCGATCTGCTGCGCTACGAGCACACCGAGCTCACCTCAAACCTGCGCCGCACGGTTAATGAAATCTGGCATACCAACGAGATCCGGGATGAACGACCAACGGCGGTCGATGAAGCCAAGTGGGGCTTCGCGGTGATTGAAAACTCACTTTGGCACGCCGTGCCACAATTCCTGCGGGAGCTCGACCGCACGGCTCGCTCCCGGCTGGGCCAGGGCCTGAGCGTCGACGCGTCACCCTTCCACTTCTATTCCTGGATGGGTGGCGACCGCGATGGTAACCCCAACGTGACCCACACTGTCACTCAGGAAGTGATTCTGCTGGGACGCTGGATGGCGGCCGACCTGTACCTGAAAGACATTCACGATCTGGCCGGTGACCTCAGCATGAGCGAAGCCAGCGCTGAGCTGATCGCAGAGGTGGGTGAAACGCCCACGCCTTACCGGGCCAAGCTGCACAGCTTGCGTACCCGGCTTGAACATACGCTGGCCTGGGCAGAACGCCGGGTTCAGGGCGATGCTGTCGCAGCGCCCGAGGATGTCATTGTCACCCGTGACGACATTCTCGCGCCCTTAATGGCCTGCTATGACTCTTTACTGGAGTGCGGAATGAGCCGCATCGCCAACGGTGCCCTGCTCGATTGCATTCGGCGCGTGCATTGCTTTGGCGTCAACCTGGTGCCGCTCGATATCCGCCAGGACAGCGAGCGACATGTACTGGCCATCGATGAAGTGACCCGGTATCTCGGGCTCGGCGACTACAAAGACTGGGACGAAGCGCGGCGAGAGGCCTTTCTGCTGGAACAATTGGGCAGTCGCCGTCCGCTGATCCCGCGGCACTGGCAACCGGGCGCCGACACTCAAGAGGTGCTGGATACCGCACGCATCCTGGCCGAAGAGCCGGCCGAGGTATTGTCGAGCTATATTATTTCCATGGCCAAGCACCCATCAGACGTATTGGCCGTTGCCTTGTTGCTCAAAGAAAGCGGGCTCGACTGGAACGTGCCCATCGTGCCGCTGTTTGAAACCCTCGATGACCTCGACCGCTCGGTCTCGGTGATGGAAAAACTCTGGTCGCTGCCCTGGTATCGCGAGTATTGCGGTGGCAAGCAAACGGTGATGATCGGGTATTCGGATTCCGCCAAAGATGCGGGCAAGCTCACCGCCACCTGGGCGCAATACAAAGCGCAGGAGCGTCTGGTCAAGCTTGCCAGCGACAATGACATTCACCTGATGCTGTTCCACGGTCGCGGCGGCACCGTCGGTCGCGGCGGCGGCCCGGTTGAAAAAGCCATGGCGTCGCAACCTCCGGGCTCGGTGCGCGGAGCAATTCGGGTCACCGAACAGGGGGAAATGATTCGCTATAAGTTTGGTATGCCCCGAGTCGCGGTGCGCAGTCTCAACATCTACGTAGCAGCCACCCTGCGCGCCACCCTGGAGCCCAGCGCAGCCCCCAAGGCCGAATGGCGTGAGTTGATGGAAGCCATGTCACAGGCCAGCCTGGAGCGTTACCGGTCGATCGTCCGCCACGACGAACGGTTCGTGCCCTACTTCCGCAGCCTGACCCCCGAGCAAGAGCTCGGCATGCTGGCGCTGGGCAGCCGACCGGCGAAACGCAAGGCAACCGGCGGTGTCGAAAGCCTGCGTGCCATTCCCTGGGTGTTCGCATGGATGCAAGTGCGATTGAACATGCCATCCTGGCTGGGCGCTCGCCAGGCCCTGGAGCACGGGCTGGAGACCAACCCGGAGCTGCTGCAGGACATGGTCGAAAACTGGGCGTTCTTCAGCAGTTTCCTGGATTTGCTGGAAATGGTGCTGGGCAAGGCCGACGGATCAATCACCGCCTACTACGAGCAGCAATTGGTGCCGCCTGAATTACATGACCTGGGCGAAAACCTGCGCGAAGACCTGAAAGCCAGTGAAGTATTGCTCAACCAGATCAAGAAACAGCAGGTATTACTCGAAAGCGACCCATTGCTGGCGCAATCGATTCTGGTGCGCAACCCCTATACCGACCCGCTGAACTATTTGCAGGCCGAACTGCTGAAACGGGCCCGCAAAACGGGGAATCTGGACCCCCAACTGGAGCGGGCATTAAAAGTGACCATGGCGGGCATTTCAGCGGGGATGCGCAACACGGGCTAACCGGACCGGGCTTTCGTGGAAAGCCCGGTTTTTGAATAGCCGGTAAGAGTGACCTCTTGGGCGATCGCTGTGTTCATGGGCCGGGATGCTTCCAGTCGCCCAGGGGACTGGCCTCCTACAGATACAGAGGTTGGTTGGTCTTTTGTAGGAAGCCAGTCCTCTGGGTG
>NZ_KE384062.1:0-62273 GCF_000423605.1 Saccharospirillum impatiens DSM 12546 | reverse complement strand
GGGCCGGGATGCTTCCAGTCGCCCAGGGGACTGGCCTCCTACAGATACAGAGGTTGGTTGGTCTTTTGTAGGAAGCCAGTCCTCTGGGTGACGGGAAGTACAACCAACCCATGGAGCTGACCTTTTAGTCGATGAATGTATTCAACGGCGCGAATGCTTCCAGTCGCACACAGGGCGACCTCCTACAATTAATCGGTGGCTTTCGCCCTGCTATCGACGGAAGTCTAACGGCCAATGGTTGAGCTTAGTCGCCTTGGCGGGTATCTTAGCGACTGGCTGATGCAGGCCTACATGCACGACACTGCGTCAAAATCACTAAAAATAACAGGATTTAACAGAATTTCCCGGTAATTGCCGTCAGTTAGCCTGGCATGCCAATACTCAGACCGGAGCCGCACTCCTGGCATTCACAGGGGCAATCTGGCTCACGACTCCTGATTAGGACATTGAATTCAACAGTAACGGGTGGATCGCTCAGTCGGTTCAGACTTTTTTAACGACGTTTTTCAAGATTAAACATTAACGAGGAGCTTGCCATCTATGCGTATTATTCTGCTGGGTGCACCTGGTGCCGGTAAAGGGACACAAGCCCAATACATCACCGAAAAATTTCAGATTCCACAAATCTCTACCGGCGACATGCTTCGTGCTGCTGTAAAAGCGGGCAGCCCTTTGGGCGTAAAAGTGAAAGAAGTGATGGCTTCGGGCGGCCTGGTTTCTGACGAAACCATCATTGAACTGATCAAGGAGCGCCTGACAGAACCCGATTGTGCCAACGGCTGCCTGTTCGACGGCTTCCCGCGCACCATTCCCCAGGCTGAGGCCTTGAAAAACGAAGGCGTTCGCATCGACTACGTCATCGACATTGATGTAGCGGACGAAGAAATCATCAAACGCCTGAGCGGCCGCCGCGTGCACGAAGCCTCTGGCCGCGTGTACCACGTCGACAACAACCCGCCCAAGCAGGAAGGCAAAGACGATGAAACCGGCGATGAACTGGTACAGCGCGAAGACGACAAGAAAGAAACCGTCGCCAAACGCCTCGACGTTTACCACGCCCAGACTGAACCACTGATCGGGTTCTACAAAGACCTGGCGGCGAAGGAACCGGATGTAGCACCTAAATACATTCACGTTCCCGGAGTAGGCAGCTTTGAAGACATTCGCGATAAGATTATCGCCGCACTGTAAGCAACACAGGGTGTTATGAGAAGCCCGCCCCGTGCGGGCTTTTTTGCCGATGCATGGCCCTGACTGCAAGGTTTGACGGCTTTATCTATCCAACGGCTTGAGCTAGACTGTTCGTTGAGTAATGAGTACGTTCTTCCATGATCTGGAGACCTGCACCATGTCTTTACTGCGCTTACTGGGTTTAAGCCCCAGCGAAGAAGACAAGAAACTTAAAAAGCTGGTCGAAAATTCCTACACCTCTACTCGAGTCGTGGGCCGGGGTACCGTAAAAATTGATCCCAATGAAGTTCGCAACACCAAAGAATTTCAGGATGCCCGAGAAGAAGCAAAAGCAATAGTAGGGGCTTAATACAGCACACCGAGCGGGGGCAGGATGCTCTTATTTCTTATTTTCCCGGTTCTTGTTGCTGGCTTTTTTGCTTGCCATATCCACCCCATTCACTCTTATAAACTTCATCGATATGAAGGTCAGTACCTCTACCTGAAAAGTGCCGAACTCGGAATAAAGTGCTTTGCTATTGCCCTTCCAACTGCGATCGTAGCGCACTATTGGGTACCCGACTCAATTTCGTTTCACTATTTCAGCATCAATCTGTACCTGTCAGCCCAACTGACCGACGCCATGAATAGCATGGGCGCAACAGATAACTCAGAGGCTGCGAAACTGGCCTGGTTCTTCATACTCTCAGCGCTCACCTTTCTTGCGGCCTTTGTTACCAAAGCCTGGGGGCATATCAGCCTTTACCGCCGCTTTGGCACCTGGAGCTCCAAAATCACCAAGCTGTATGTCATTGGCGAAATACTGTCAGACAGCCCACTCGATGACCTCCTATTCAAGCTGTCCCTTCACAAAGACAAGTATGCAATGCTTACGATGAGAGACAGAAAAGTATACGTGGGAAAAGTGATTGATCTTGGTGAACCAACGGAGACCAATGGAATGGATCAGGATATCTCGATCATGCCCCTCATGAGCGGTTACAGGGATACAGATACGCTGAAGGTTGAGTTTCAAACCTTCTACGATGAAATAGAATCCGATATTTACCTTTCTCTCAGGCAGGACGCCATTATCTCGGCAACTGAATTTAATTTTGAAGCTTATAGAAAGTGGAACGCGAAGGTAAAAGACGGTCAACGTGACACTGTCGATACGATGGCCTAGGGGGGCTCTGGTGAGGAATGCCAACGGCAATTCGGGTTGCCCTGCGTGTGACCACCCCTTCAGGGCGCTAGCGCGGCCCTGAACGCTCCCGGCGTTCAGTCGACATCGACACATCCTTGTGATCGACCCGGCTTCGCCGGGCGCTGGCGCGGCCCAACTTGCTCCCGGCAAGTTGTCGAACCCGCGGGGGCCTCGAACGAAGTCCTGCGCTTTGCGCAGGTTAAACAAAAAAGGGGTCCCCGCTGGGGACCCCTTTTTTGTTTAATTTGGCGGAGAGTGAGGGATTCGAACCCCCGGTAGGCTTTCGCCTACGTCTGATTTCAAGTCAGGTGCATTAAACCGAACTCTGCCAACTCTCCTTAACAACGGGGCGTATGTTAACGAACCTGTGTTGGGTGTCAACCAAAAAGTTGCTAAGCTGCTGAAATTAAACAAGAAAGCACGCCCGTTTGTGGAGACTTCTTATGTATTTGTTGGTTGTTTATGTTCCGGAAACACACACAGCAGCGCTTATAGAGGCGCTCGCAGAAGCCGGTGCTGGCAGCATTGGCGACTACGATCGCTGCGCCTGGTCGGTACTGGGCCAGGGCCAGTTTCGGCCTTTGGCCGGGGCCAATCCTACCTTAGGCCGTGCCGGAGAACTGGAGCGGGTAGCTGAGCATCGGGTGGAAATGGTGGTTGAGAAAAGCCGTATAAAAGCGGTGTTGCAGGCTCTGGTAGACGTTCACCTCTACGAAGAACCCGCCCATCATGTGATTGAAGTGATGGATCGTCGAGACTTTTTATAAGCGCCGTTACGTGCATTTAGCGCGAACCATTGCGGGCTAACCTGCCGAACACCCATAAAAAAACCCGGCGCACCGAGTGCGCCGGGCTGAAGCTTGTTGCAAGAGAGTCAAAACGGTGCGTATCTTACGTTTTGGCAGCACGATGTAAATACCATCGTCCTAAGTCGTCGCTTTTATTAAAGTCGACTCATCGTACATAAAACACTACACAACAAGCTTCTAGCTTCAGTCGTCGCCTTGCGGGCGCAAACCACCATCGAGACGCCCTTCAAACAGATCGTTTACTGAGGGTGGCAGGTAGCGGCTGTCTACGTTGTCCATGGTCTGGATGCGCACATCCCAGATGCCATCCATACGACGGGCTCTCAGGTCTTCGTCTCCATCGACGATGATAGTGGGGCGAATGATGACCATCAGATTCGTCTTCTGCCGTTCCGTTGAGGTGCTTTTAAACAAATGCCCCAGAATGGGGATACGACCCAGTACCGGAATACGGCTTTCGCGTTCAATCAGGGTGTCGTCGATCAGCCCACCCAATACGATGGTGCGGCCGTCGCCAATCAACACTTCTGTTTTAACCTGCCGTTTATCCGTAATGATATCAACGGCTCCGAAAGTGTTGTTACCGGAAATCGACTCTACCACCTGGTCAACCTCCAGTCGCACCGATCCGTCCTGCTGTACGTGGGGTATTACTGTCAGGGTGGTGCCGACGTCCTGGCGTTCGATCACGAAGGGGTTATCGTCAGTGCCATTGCCGCCGGTTTTGAACGGTACCGAGCTACCGACGGTAATAAAGGCTTCACTGTTATCAAGCGTCATGACACTGGGGGTCGACAGCAAGTTAGTATTCGACTGAGATTCGATTGCCTGAATGATGGCTGCGAAATTCGGAGTATCACTGATGGGATCAACCAGACCCAGGAAGGCACCATTGGGCAAGGCGTTTACGTTCTGGGCAGCAGCCCCGGCTACGACGCTGGGCAGAGATGAAATGGCACCGTCAATACCCAGGCTGGTGCTGGCAAAAGGTACGCCATCGCCCACTCGCTCAGGGTTGGTCGCCCATTGAATACCCAGTGCGTCACTGACGTTGCCGTTCACCTCTACAATGGCCGCTTCAATCAACACCTGCTTACGGCGCACGTCCAATTGGCGAATGATGCTTTCGATCTCGGTCATGACCGACGGCTCGGCACGCACAACCAATGCGTTGAGGTCTTCATCGGCGAGTATATTGACCGGGCTGGTAGGCGGCTGGTTCTGGGCATTCGAGCCACTCTGGGCGGCAGCACCGGTGAAGCCTTTGAGCAGCTCAGACATTCTTGCGGCATCGGCATTGTTTAGAAAAATGACCTTGGATGCACTGTTTTCCTGAGCCGGAATATCAAGTTCGCGAATCAGGGCAATGATTTGTGCCCGGGCCTCTGCTTCCCCTTTGATGATGATTCGGTTACTGCGTTCGTCACCGACCAGGTGAACGCTGCGTGAGCCTCCTCTGGGATCACCATTTTGTGCACCGGAGGTGACCGGTGTTGGGGCCACACGCTCGAGCAGGCTGATGACATTGCCAACCCAGGCATGCTCCAGTTCAACAACTTCGATCTCTTCGCTACCGGCCCGATCGAGCAACTCGACTATTTCAGAAATGCGCTCGATGTTCGTGGCGCGGTCGGCGATTATCAGCGCATTAGCCGTACTGACACCGGCCAGATGACCGTATTTGGCAACCAATGGGCGCAGAATCGGCACCAACTCCATAGCCGATGTATTCTGGATCGGGAATACCCGGATAATGATTTCCTCGCCCGACATGGAGCCATCGGTATCGACTTCCAACCCGGCTGATTTGATGTCAGCCTGGCCAATAATTTTTATGGCGTTGTCGGTCTCTACGGCCGAGAATCCGTATACTTCAATGGTGGCCAGGAAAATCTCATAGATGGCGTCAGCCGTCAGTTCCCGATCTGAAATAACCGTTACCTGACCACGCACCCGGGGGTCGACAATAAAGCTCTTTCCAGTGACGCGAGCCACCAGATCGATCACTTCGTTGATGTCTGCGCCCTGCATATTCAACTGATAGGTAGGTTCTTCGGCGCGAGCCCCTAAACTGAGCATCACCAGGGCCAGCACTAATACCAGTGACCGTAACAGAGGCTCTGCACTCCTGCGAACCAAGCTGATAGCAAACATGTCATTGTCCTTTCTTAATCGATTGTTCTGCATTCGTCAGAATCGAGGTATGGATTGGTAGATCGTGAAGGAGCGCGAACCCCGTTGAATCTGTATTTTCAGTTCACCGCCGGTTTGCAGAATCTGGTTCAACAATGCCTGGTCCTGCCCAATGTTGCCGACGGACTGGTCGTTGACGGCCGTCACCACATCGCCCGGGCGAAGCCCGGCCATGGCTAACTGACGTGCATTCTGCGTGACCTGATATCCTGAACCGGTGGCTTCGAGGCCCACTTCATCAAGCAGACCCTGAGGGTCTGAATTAGCCCGTTGCTGAACATACGACACCATCTGCTCAACCTGTGCCTGGACATCTTCGCCCCGGTCAACCCGCTGCTGGGCCTGATCAATGGTTTCCCTGAAGCTGCTGTCGTCTTCGATCGGTTCACTATTGACCTGCAGCAGCTCTGAGGTTTCTTCACGCTCATAGCGCAGCGTTTCTAACTGGCCATTACGATCGAGTATAACCCGGTCGCGGTAGACCGCTGATAACGTGGCCTGGTTGAAGATATCATCCCCGATCGAAAAAGCGCTGGACTGACTGCCCCCCCGGGAAATAATGGCAAAGCCGCTGCCATCGTTACCACGCGCGAGCACGGCTTGCAGTGTCATGTTCAGCCGCGTTTCGGGAGCTTCTACCGGTTTTTCAGGCTCAACGGTGGCCACCGCTTCAAATTGTCCGAATAATTGGCGCTCACCCAGGGTAGCCCCCATTTGTTCAGGATTGGTGCTGCCTGCACGGCTGTTAAGGTTGGCCGGCTGAATGCGAGGCGCGGTAACGGTGGGCGCCGGTTGCAGTAAGAGCCAGGTGAGCTGGGCACTATAGATCGCGCTCAACCCAATGAGGATCACCACGACCCAGCGTTGCAATGGCAGCCAAAGTTGCCGACTTTGATTGACCCAGTCCATCAAAACACCTTCTGCGAGATTTCTACGAGGGTCTCGCGACCCCCGGGAACGGGTATACCCAGCCGCTCGGCCATTGCCCGCTGCACGGTGACTTGCCCCTGCCCTTCCCGACTCAGTTCAGCCTGGATCAGGGAGGTATTGTCCAGTGCGTTAATGGCTACCAGCCAGGCCGAGTCGTCGCTCGATATCCGGCCTTGCATCTGCGGCACGTCAAATTGCTGCCTGGATCGACCCATCGGCACTTCAACCGGCCCGCCCGACCAGGACAGCTCACCCGCCGCCTCGCCCAGGGCGCCGCCCCAGCCAACGTTTGCACTGAGATCGGACATGACCAGCCGACCTTGCAGAGTCGAATTGTAGGCCTGTGTTATCTGAGCGAACGCCGCTTCATCGACGTACCCGGACACCTGTTCAACGCCCATGCCGGTTGGGCGCAGCTGAACCTGCCCGCTTACATCAAGCGCTGCATTGGACACCCGCACGTCATAGGGCAACCGGGCAGTGAACAGCCCGCTGGGACGCACTTGCCATTCCACATTGAGTTCGGGACTGTTGGGGACCAAAACCTGGCTTTGTCCCTGCCAGATATTACCCTGCGGTTGCTCCAGGCGAACGCCCAGTGACCGCAATATCGGGTCACCATAATGGATAACCCAACTTAACGGCACAGTCGCCACCAGGGTAATCACATAGATCGCAACAAACAGCACGACTAATTTAAGGTTAATTCTCATAGACTTCCGTTCCGCACTATCCCTGCGCTCAAAGATCAAAATCTCGGCCCGCCAGTGTATAGAAGGCCCCTAATTACGACAATCGGTTTACAACCATCTGACAGTGCTCAAAGTCCCCCGCTACTGCCTCGGGCAGGCAATAAACACCCATAAAAAAGCCCGCACGAAGCGGGCTTGTCGGGTATTGGGCCGGGCTGGCTTACATCATGCCGCCCATGCCACCCATACCACCCATGCCGCCCATATCGGGCATGCCACCGCCGGAAGACTTGTCTTCTGGCTTGTCGGTGATCATGGCTTCGGTGGTGATCATCAGACCAGCAACAGAGGCTGCTGCTTGCAAGGCCGCACGAGTCACTTTGGCCGGGTCGATGATACCCAGTTCCATCATGTCGCCGTACTCACCGGTTGCCGCGTTGTAGCCATAGTTACCAGAGCCGTTCTTAACTTCGTTCAGAACAACTGATGGTTCACCACCGGCGTTATAAACGATCTGACGCAGCGGTGATTCCATGGCACGCAGTGCCAGGGCAATACCGGTACGCTGCTCTTCGTTATCGCCTTGGATGTTGCCAACGTTCATCAGTGCACGTACCAGGGCAACACCGCCACCGGCAACCACACCTTCCTGAACCGCAGCACGGGTTGCGTGCAAAGCGTCGTCAACACGGGCTTTCTTCTCTTTCATTTCCATCTCGGTGGCGGCGCCAACCTTGATGACTGCAACACCGCCTGCCAGCTTGGCCACGCGTTCCTGCAGTTTTTCCTTGTCGTAATCGGAGCTGGACTGCTCGATTTCGGCGCGAATCTGTTCGACACGGCCTTTGATGTCGGCTTCGTCACCGGCACCGTCAACAACAATGGTGTTTTCTTTGGACAGGGTAACCTTCTTGGCGCTACCCAGGTGTTCCAGGGTAGCGGTTTCCAGGCTCATGCCCACTTCTTCGGAGATCACGGTACCGCCGGTCAGAATCGCAAGATCCTGCAACATGGCTTTACGACGGTCACCGAAACCGGGTGCCTTGGCTGCCGATACCTTAACAGTACCGCGCATGTTGTTGACTACCAGGGTAGCCAGAGCTTCGCCTTCGATGTCTTCAGCGATGATCATCAGCGGACGGCTGGCCTTGGAGACAGACTCCAGCACTGGAATCAGGTCACGGATGTTGCTGATTTTCTTGTCGACCAACAGGATGTACGGGTTTTCAAGCTCGGCCGTCATGGTTTCCTGGTTGGTGATGAAGTACGGAGACAAGTAACCGCGGTCGAACTGCATGCCTTCAACGACTTCCAGTTCGTCGGTGAAGCCACTGCCTTCTTCTACGGTGATCACGCCTTCGTTACCGACTTTTTCCATTGCATCAGCGATCAACCCACCAATGGTGGCGTCGGCGTTTGCAGAAATAGTACCGACCTGAGCGATGGCTTTCTTGTCTGAACAGGGAATAGCCAGCTTGGCGATTTCGTCAACAACAGCACGTGTTGCCTTGTCGATGCCGCGCTTGAGGTCCATCGGGTTCATGCCCGCAGCCACAGATTTGAGGCCTTCGTTGACCAGCGCCTGGGCCAGCACGGTAGCGGTGGTGGTGCCGTCACCGGCTTCGTCATTGGCCTTGGAAGCAACTTCCTTGACCATCTGCGCGCCCATGTTCTCGAACTTGTCTTCCAGTTCGATTTCCTTGGCAACCGATACACCGTCTTTGGTGATGGCGGGTGAGCCAAAGGATTTGTCCAGAATTACGTTACGGCCTTTAGGGCCCAGTGTTACTTTGACGGCGTCGGCGAGCAGGTTCACGCCTTTCTGCATTTTACTGCGAGCGGAATCGCCAAATTTAACGTCTTTAGCTGCCATGATGTGCTTACCTTCCTTAAAATTCGTTAAACGGGTTCGGTTTACGCAATAACGCCGAAGATGTCGCTTTCGGTCATGATGAGCAATTCTTCACCGTCGATTTTAACGGGGCTGCCTGCATACTGACCAAAAACAACGGTATCGCCTACCTTCACATCCAACGACTTAACGTCGCCGTTTTCAAGGATTCGACCGTTACCGACTGCCAGGATTTCACCCTGGGAGGGCTTTTCTTTGGCAGAACCGGGCAGAACGATGCCACCCGCCGTCTTTTCCTCTTGTTCCTTGCGGCGTACAACGACGCGATCATGCAAAGGACGAATTTTCATGGATCCAATCTCCTAGAACACATAGTGGGAGTTTTGTTGTTAATTCGGGTCTGTTCAATATGGAACGGCCCCGGAATATCAATGCCCACCGTTAATGGGGCCGACAAAATTTCATTTCAACACCCCCGGAGTTAAATTTTTTATTTGACTTCGCGCTAACCAAGCAGCCCGACACAGGGTTCAGCGGCAACGGGCGTTACTAGTAGCTAGTACCACAGGTTGGAAATGGGCGTTGATGGCTCAAAATGATAGGCGCACTGCGCCTGAAACAATTCTGCGGTGGCCAGCGCATCGGTGAGCGCGTTGTGTGGGGGGTAATGAGGTAAGCCGTAGCGTATGCGACTGTCAGACAGGCGGATGGACTCGCGACGCCGGTTTGTCAGACGCGCCCACAGGCTTTGTGGTTTGTCGCGGTGCAGCATCGCTTCAATGGCCATGGTGTCCACTATCGGAAATTGCAGACCTTCATCCCAGCGAGCCTTGACGACGACATCCATGAAGGATCGTTCAATGGCTCGATGGTGCACAACGACGATCCGCCCGGCAAGACTGTCCAGTAGATCAGGCAGCACCTCGGCCATATCCGGTGCGTTTTTGATGTCGGTGTGGGTGATGCCGTGAAACTGGATCGACTGTTGCAACAAAGGCAGTCGCGGCTTGACCACCCAGTGCCGGCTGCCGGCCACGGTGATGCGTTTTAGCGTAAAGGGCACCAGCCCGACGCTGAGGATGGCATGGCGGTCTGCATTCAAGCCCGTGGTTTCTACATCGAGCGCGACAAAAGGCACCTCGCTGAGCGGGCAATCCGGGGCGACTGTGCCGGCCGCGTAGAAGCGCTGCAATTCAGGCCGTTTGACCTGCCCTGCCCAGGCACCAAAACAGGCGGACCAGTCTGGCCGGGCTTCAGGCTGTTCCCGGTCGCGGGGTACAAAGAAACTCACACCCGGTTCACCTGGTAACGCATGCGAAGGTACTTCTGGGCGTTACTGATGACCTGAAACGCGTCTTTTAGATTGCGGCGTTCAAAAACGGTCATGTTTTCCGGCTCAACATTGTTGTCGGGCTCGCGCTCTGCTTCAAGGTCCAGCGATTGATGGCGGGCACGGACGATTGAGATGTATTCCATCGCATCGCGCAAGTCATCGCCATTGCTGTGGCCCAAAATGCGGGATTCTGCGATGGCATCAAGGCGGTTAAAGGAGTTCTGGGCGGTGGAGCCTGCTGCCAGGGCGTGCACCCGGATCACGTCACTCAACGGTGCCGTACCGCGCCGCTTCAGGTTGATCGATTTGTTGTGTTTGCCATCGTTCTCCATCACAAAGGTTCGGAAGAAACCCAGTGGCGGTGTGCGGTTCAGGGCATTGCGTGCCAGGCAAGCGAGGAATCGGGGGCTGCGTTGGGCCCGGCGAGCAATATCGACTTTCAGCGTTTCTGCCAGTGCGGTTTCACCAAAAATGCCATCCAGATCGAAAAAGATGGAACTGTTAAGCAACGCCCGCGGGTCGGGGTTGTCGATCCAGTCTTTGAAATAGCCCCGCCAGACTGACAACGGCTGACGCCATTGCTGATTGGTGGCCATGATCCCGCCCTTGCAATATTCGTAACCACACTCTGCCAGGCCATCGCTGACGTAACCGGCAAGCTTGGCAAAATACTCGTCATGTTCGTCCGGTTTGAAGTCATCACTCAGGATCATGGCGTTGTCCTGGTCGGTGACGACATACTGTTCATCGCGCGCCATCGAGCCCAGGGCCAGAAAACAGTAGGGAACCGGGGGCGGGCCGAATTTTTCTTCACCAAGCTCAAGCAGGCGCTGGGTAAAGCTACGGCCAATGCCGGCTATGGCGCTACCGATCATATGGCTTGTGGCCCCTTCATTGACCATGCGAATAAACGTTGCGTGAACGTCTGACGTTAAACTGCCCAGATCTTTGCGGCGTTGCTGGCGATGAATCTGGCTGACCAGGTAGAGGCTGCTCTGGGACTCATAACGAATGATATCGGACAGCGCCAGCACGCCGATGGGCTTGCGTTGTCGCAGTACCGGCAAGTGGTGCACATTGTGGCGCAACATGCTGAGCATGGCGTCGAACACAAACGCTTTGGCATCAATGGTAATCAGCTCAGTCGACATGATCTGGCTGACTGGCGTATCGTAATCGAGGCGCTCAGCCAGGGCCCGGGTACGCAGATCCCGGTCGGTGATGATGCCGACCATGTAGCCGACCTGCTCCGGACTATCCGGGTGATCCGGATCGGTGATCACCAGCGATGAGACGCCTTCTGCGGTCATGGCCAGGGCGGCTTCATGCAACGTCGCCGTTCTGGGCAGCATTACGGCAGAGCGCGACAGCAACTTGTATACCCGGGAGGTCATCAGGTCGGTGTTTTGCTGCTGGTTGACGGCGGCGCGCAAACGGGACTGATCTTCGACTTCGACGAATTCAGCAAACGCTTCGCTGTCTTCCCAGAGCCGATCGAACAGGTCTTTGGCGACAAAGTAGATTAGGGTGTCTTCAATGGCTTTGGCGGGAAAGCGCACCGGGCGATTCATCAGCAGCCCCCACTGACCAAAAATATCTCCTTCGGCCAATCGGTTGTAGAGCTCCCCGTTGCGCCGGTACAGCTCCACGGCACCACTGCGGATGATGTGCAGATGGGTGACTTCGTCGCCTTCGACCATGATCTCGGAACCGGCCTTGAAATAGCCGATTTCTATCTGGCTGGCCAGTGTGTCTAGCCAGTCATCGGTGAGCTGGTCGAACGGGGCAGAGCGCTTGAGCTGATCTCGTATCTCCAGATGCTCAACTTCCATCGTCACCCCCTGTCATCACACTGGTTATCCCACATAAAAAGCCCGATTACCCGACACATGCAGCGCAACGGGATCCGGACAGTCTGAAGAACGCATGGTGCCGACTCAAACAATGGTTGTCCAACCTCAGCGCCGACCTTTATACTCAAAGTGCATTCGTTGTAAGCGTTTTGCAAAGGACGCGGTCACCCGCCCCGGTGGAAGGCTGCAGTAGTCAGGTCGTGCGCTGTATGCGCGATGACAACAAGGATATATGGACATGTCAGACACCCCCAAAGGCCCGGCGCAACCCAGGCTGACCCCAGCAGAGACGCATGATACGGCCATCATGATCGTCGACGATACCAAGTTCAGTAGCGCGATCATTCAACGCATGCTGGTTAATGCCGGGTTCAGAGACATACGCATAGCCGACAATGCCATCGATGCGCTGGATGCGCTGAAACAGCGTCCGGCCGAGTTAATGCTGGCTGATTGGCTGATGCCGGGCATGGACGGCCTGGAACTGACCCAACTGGTCCGTGAGCTGGATCGTCGGCGAGGCTGTTTCACCTATGTCATGCTGCTGACCGCCAAGGAAAACGACGGAGCCTTGCAAGAGGCTTTTGCCAAGGGCGTTGACGACTTTATCGGCAAAACCCACCTGAAAACCCAACTGCTGGCTCGGGTCCACGCCGGTCAGCGATTGTCGCGGCTGCACAATTCACTGATCTCTCGCGAGCGTCAACTGAAAGACCAGTTTCGGGCGGTTACCCGCATGAACCGGCTCGATGCGACCACCGGGCTGGGTAATTCACAGCACCTTCGCCTTCAACTGGACAAAACGCTGACCCACATCAAAGGTCGGACCGGCCAGATGGGGCTGATTCTGTGCCGGCTGGATAACCTCGGCGAGCTGGCGACCCAGGGCGGTCGGGGGCTGCGTAATGAGCTGATTCGCGAAGCTTGCAACCGGCTCACTGAACATACCCGGCCACTGGACGATACCGCCCGGCTTGGCGAAAACATCATTGGCGTACTGCTGCATTCAACCGGCGGTAATGTCGCCACCCAGAAGTTGATTCGGCGGCTCTACGACGCACTATTTACCCGTGCCTATTCAACGTCTTCAGGTTTTGTATCGCTGACCGGTTGCATTCAGCTCGACCTGGCTGATGCCTCCCAGCCGTTGCCTGCCTCGGCAGAATGGATGTTGGAACAAGCACTGGTGCGATTGCAGCAAATTCCCATAGAACAACGCCATGCCATGCATGTCTGGCAAAACGGACAAAGCGCCTGAGACTCGCCCCAGTGCCGCGGTAGCGTTACCATAGGCACTTACCCAGCCGGGACATGGCATTCTTTTTTATGGCAACGATTCTGTTAATAGGTCCGGGCGCCATCGGCAGTCTGATGGCCTGGTCGCTGCAAGACAGGGCTACCATTAAGGTCTATGCCCACCGGGCGGGTGTGTCTCTGCCTGGCACTGTCGAATCTGATGAAGCAACGCATCGGCTACTATGGTCACTGACCGACTCACTCGACGGCATTGATGCCGTCGTGGTGTGCTGCAAAGCCACCCAAATAGAACGCGCCACCCTCCCCCTGATTCCGCAACTTTCCAATGTCCCCTGGCTGGTGCTGTGCAATGGCCTGGGGCCGCAGGCCTGGCTCAGCGAGCAGTTGCCGGGCCAGGTATTGTGGGCCTCTACCACCGAAGGCGCAGGGCGCTTTGGCGACCGGGTTCAACACACCGGGGTGGGTGAAACCCGGATTGGCAGCCCGGCTCAGTACCCTGTTAGCGCCAAAACGGAAAACTGGGGTCACTGGCTGACCAGTCAGACGGGCCCACTGGAATTGCACTGGGAACCTGACATTACCTCCGTACTGTGGCGCAAACTGGCCATCAACGCCGTTATCAACCCGATCACAGCGGTGCATAAGTGCCAGAATGGTGCCCTGGCCGAGCCACAATGGCAGAGTGAAATCAGTGCCCTGTGTGAAGAAATACAGTCTATTGCCAGGGCCTGTGGTGTTCAGTTACCCGAAGCTCTGGCTGAACGGGTAATTCAGGTAGCAAAGGCGACCCGTCGCAACCGGTCGTCGATGCTGACGGACATTGAAGCCGGACGTGAAACGGAAATCGACGCAATTCTGGGGCCTTTGCTCTGTGCCGCCGATCGGCATGGCCTGTCGGCAGCGCGTTTGCAATACTGGTACCAGGCTGTGATACGCCTGCACCCACTGATCCGTTGAACGGCCATTCACCGAAAACCCGCTAACCGACACCCAAGGAGCCCGCATGGCCTACGCATCACCAACGCTACTGGGGCGAATACTCTGGTGGTTACTTGGCATTACCGTGGTCAGCAGTCTGAGCATTGGCTTTGTCTTTTTTTCAGGCCAGCACCTGCACCCGCTGGTGGTCATGTGCCTGATTGTGGTGATCTCTATTCTGGGCTCAGCGGTCTTGCTGCAAATTTTCCGGCGGCATTTTCTGAACCCCCTGAATCAGTTGATGCTGGTGTCGAACCAGGTGACGGCGACCTCAAACGTCACGCTGCGGGCCAGGAAGCACCACCAGGATGAGCTGGGCAAGGTCGTTGATGCCTTTAATGCCATGCTCGACCAAATGGCCCGCCGTGAGGCTGATCTGAAAGCCGAGCGGGACCGCGCCACTCTCGCCAGGCAGGAATCTGAAGCCATGGCCGAAGAAGCCCAGAAAGCCATGCACAAACTGGAGTTCGAGGTTCAGGTGCGACACCGGGTTGAACGCCGGCTAACCGAGTTCCAGAATTACCTCAACGCCATTATCAATTCCATGCCGTCAGCACTGATTGCGGTTGATGAAAAACTGATCGTCACCCAATGGAATACCGAGGCAGCCCTGATCAGCGGTACCCGCCCGGAGCAGGCGATCGGGCTGTCTCTGCAAGGCGCCTTTCCGTTTCTCGGCCAACACCAGGATCTGATCTTGCTGGCACTGACCCGACACAAAGTGCAAAGCCGGCATAACCTGGAACTCAAGTCTGCGGAGCAACCGATCCGCGTTGATCTGGTGGTCTACCCACTGCAACAGACTGACTCCCAGGGAGCCGTGATTCGGCTGGACGATGTGACCGAACAGTTCAAACTCGAAGAAGTCATGGTGCAAACCGAGAAAATGATGTCTGTAGGTGGCCTGGCAGCCGGGATGGCTCATGAAATCAACAACCCGCTGGGTGCGATTGTCCAGAACGCTCAGAATATAGAACGACGCCTCAATCCGGCGCTGAAACGCAACCATGAGCTGGCGACAAGCCTGGGGCTGAATCTGGAACTGATGCAGCAATACCTGGCCGCCAGAGACGTTCCCAAGTTCCTGACCAATATTTCTGAATCCGGCTTGCGAGCATCACGCATTGTGACCAACATGCTGCAGTTCAGCCGCGACAGTGACCGGTTGTTACAGCCCTACCCTATTGGCCTGTTGCTCGATCAGGCCATCAACATTGCGCTGAACGACTTTAATCTGAAATCGGGTTATCGCAAACAGCACTTGTTTGTCGATCAGGATTTTCGATCGCCCGAAGTCGAAGTGCCTTGCGTGATGACAGAGCTCGAACAGGTGCTGCTGAACCTGATGAAGAACGCCGCCCAGGCCATCCGCGAACGGTTCGATACGCTGAATGACATCGACGAGGGCATCGTTCAAATTCGACAGTACGTGCAGGATGATCATTGCGTCATCGAAGTGGCCGACAACGGTATTGGCATGGACGAGCTGACTCGAAAACGCATCTTTGAACCGTTTTTTACCACTAAAGATGTTGGCGTGGGCACAGGCCTTGGTTTGTCGGTGAGTTTCTTTATCATCACGACTCACCATCATGGCCGGTTGCAGGTGGAATCGACCGTCGGCCAGGGCGCGCGCTTTATCCTGTCGTTACCACTGACGGACCCCACGGTTCGCCAGGCGCTGGACCCGGCGAAAACAGCCAGCGCGTTGCCAGCCCCGGCGGATGACACCGATGCCGACCAGCCCCCAATTTAAACCGGCCCGCAGACAGTCGCGGGTCACTTTTATGCTCAACTGCAAGGACAGATTGCACCATGGGAAACCGTCTATCAAAGATCTATACCCGAACCGGTGACGCCGGAGACACAGGCCTTGGCATGGATGGCCGCGTCCCCAAAGACAGTGGGCGAATTGCCTCTATGGGTGACATTGATGAACTGAACAGCCTGGTTGGTTTCCTGATGGTCAGCCTGGGAGACCACCACAGCGAATACGGGATGCTCAGCCAGATTCAGCACGACCTCTTTGATCTGGGCGGCGAACTGGCGATGCCCGGCTATGAACTGCTCGATGCCGCCCTGATCAGTGACCTGGAAGACCACATCGACCGCATCAACGAACACTTGCCGCCGCTGAAGAATTTCATTCTGCCAGGCGGCAACGAAGCCGCCAGCCGGTGCCATCTCGCCCGGGCAACGTGTCGCCGCGCCGAACGCACTCTGGTGGCGTTCAACCGTCAGGAATCTAAAGGGCACCTGCTGGCCCAGCAGTACCTTAACCGGTTGTCGGATCTGTTTTTCGTGCTGGCCCGACAGTTGGCCCGGGCGGATGGTTCACAGGAAGTGCTGTGGCAATCCCGTCACCGGAAAAAAGATGCCTGAACGGGTTCACAGAATTGAACCGGGACACTAAACAATGCCCATTATCCGCCGATAGCGCTATCAGGCACTGACAAACTGAGCGTATAGCATGGCCGCCATCATTCTTGGCAAGAACCTGATCAGCGAAGATGAACTGATAGAGTTCGCATTCAGCGAGGACAACCTCAACGACCGAACGCTGGGTCAGTTGACAGCCGAAGCCAGCGAGGCGGCGCTGGAGTCCTCCTGGCTGCTGATCCGGATCATGAAGGCGGAGCGCATCTACATCAGCCACAAGCCAGCGCTGCGCACCCCACCCCAGGCACCGACACCCCCAACCCTCAAGTAGTGTCCAGGATCAGATAAAACTGAGATGACTCGCGACGGGTGACGGGGTTGCCCCTGTGGGGTAGTCTGCAGCATGGATGCTGCGGCCTAGGCTCCATGGATGGATTCACGCCGACCCCACAGGGGCAACCCCGGTACCCGTTGCGGGCCAATACCTCCTTTGACGTTAAAACCCTGAAAGCAAACCCTCTGCCTGCCATCGCAAAGCAGCGGTGGCTGTTTCGCATTCAGGCTGCTAAATTACGCAACAATTCCGGTAACGCGGTGTCAGGCAGCAGCCGTCGCCGCGTTACCCATGCCTGCAAACCATGATCCGTGACGATCCGAGACCAAAGGGTTATACCATGAGCACGATTCCAGCCGATTTGAAATACGCCGCCTCCCATGAATGGGTCCGTGAAGAAGGTGACGATGTCATTACCATTGGCGTGTCTGATTTTGCCCAGCAACAACTGGGCGATGTGGTCTTTGTTGAAGTGCCGGAAGTGGGCACTGAGATCGTCGCCGGTGACCCGGTTGCCGTGGTCGAGTCGGTCAAAGCCGCGTCCGACATCTATACTCCGGTTACCGGCACCGTTGTGGCCGTCAACGAATCACTCGAAGATGCGCCAGAGCAAGTCAACGAAGATCCGTACGAGAATGGCTGGTTCTTCAGAGTAAAAATGCAGGATCCGGGTGAACTGAAAGACCTGATGGACGCCGAGTCCTATCAGGACCAGTGCGCCGAAGACTGATCTGCATGCGGCCCGGGGCCGCTGAAGAGACGTTGTATCCGGGCTGGCCTGAATAATGGCCCGCCCTATCCTGCCCTAACGGACAAGAGCGAGCACCATGACCGCACCCTATTCCCTCGATGATCTGGAAAATACCGACGAATTCATTCGTCGCCATATTGGCCCGGGCCAGTCTGAACAGCTGGCCATGCTGGAAACAGTCGGCGCTGACACCCTGGATCACCTGACTGAACAGATCGTGCCCGGTGCCATTCGACTCAATTCGGACCTGAACATTGAACGCGCTACCAGTGAGCAGGATGCGCTCGAGTATCTGCATGCTGTGGCACGTCAAAATCGGGTCTACAAAAGCTACATCGGGCTTGGCTACCACGACACTCTGACGCCCAACGTCATTGCCCGCAATGTACTCGAAAACCCGGGCTGGTATACGGCTTATACGCCCTATCAGCCAGAGATTGCCCAGGGTCGGCTGGAAGCACTGATCAATTACCAGCAAACCATCATTGATCTGACCGGCATGCCTCTGGCCAACGCGTCACTGCTTGACGAAGCCACCGCGGCGGCCGAAGCCATGGCGATGGCCCACCGCTGTCTGCGCAAGGCGCCGGGTACTGTTTTCTATGTCGATGAAAACGTCTTGCCGCAAACCCTGGCGGTGATCAAAACACGGGCTCGCTACATGGGCTTTGAGGTTATTACCGGCCCGATGGATCAGGCGGCGGATCACCCTGTATTTGCTGCTTTGCTGCAGTACCCGGGCGCCAACGGTGAGATTCGCGACCCCGAACCGGTGATTGAGGCACTGCATGCCCGCGGTGCCCTGGCAGTGGTCGCCACCGATTTGATGGCGCTGCTGATGCTGAAATCGCCCGGTGAAATGCAGGCTGACATTGTGCTCGGGAATTCCCAGCGTTTCGGCGTGCCCCTGGGTTATGGCGGCCCGCATGCGGCGTTTTTTGCCACCCGCGATGAGTTCAAGCGCAACATTCCCGGCCGGCTGATCGGGGTGTCCAAAGACACCCGGGGCACGCCTGCGCTGCGCATGGCGCTGCAAACCCGGGAACAACACATTCGTCGTGAGAAGGCCAATTCGAACATCTGTACCGCTCAGGTGCTGCTGGCCAATATGGCGGGATTTTATGCGGTCTATCATGGCCCCAAAGGCCTGAGGCGCATTGCCCAGCGCATTCATCGCCTTACCGGCATTCTGGCCGAGGGATTGGAAGCCAAAGGCATTCATATCGTCAACAGTCACTTTTTCGACACGCTGACCATCGACCCCCAGGGCAACCGGGAGTTGATACTTGAACGCGCAACCGAAAAGCAGATCAACCTGCGCGAAGATGCCTCCGGTACGCTGGGCATCAGTTTGCATGAGTGTGCGAGCCGTGAGGATGTGGAAGACCTGTTTGACGTATTGATGGGTGATCACGACTTTAACGTGGCCGATATAGACGCTCAGATTACCGAACACGGCACGACTTTTCTGCCAGAGACCCTGGAACGAGAATCCGATTACCTGACGCACCCGGTTTTTAACAGTCATCACAGCGAAACCGCCATGCTGCGCTATCTGAAGCGGCTGGAAAACCGGGACCTGGCGCTCACCCACAGCATGATCGCGCTGGGCTCCTGCACCATGAAGTTGAACGCGACGGCCGAGATGATCCCGGTCTCCTGGCCCGAATTTGCGCGCATCCATCCGTTTGCGCCCCGCGCTCAGACCAAAGGCTATCGGGTACTGCTGGAGGAGCTGGACACCATGCTGCGCGCCATTACCGGGTTCGATGCGGTCAGCATGCAGCCCAATTCCGGTGCACAGGGCGAATACGCAGGCTTGCTGGCGATTCGTCGTTATCAGGAAGCCCAGGGCGAGGCCAGTCGTCACATCTGCCTGATTCCGCAATCGGCCCACGGCACCAACCCGGCATCGGCCCAGATGATGGGGATGACGGTGGTGGTGGTTAAGACTGATGAAGCCGGCAACGTGGATGCCGAAGACCTGCGGAAGAAGATTACCGCGGCGGGCGATGAGCTCAGTTGCCTGATGATCACCTACCCCTCAACTCACGGTGTTTATGAGGAAGGCGTTAAGGCCCTGTGCGAAGCGGTACACGAAGCTGGTGGCCAGGTGTATATGGATGGCGCCAACCTGAATGCTCAGGTTGGCGTGACTCGTCCCGCCGACATCGGTGCCGATGTCGCTCACCTGAACTTACACAAGACGTTTGCTATACCCCACGGCGGTGGTGGCCCGGGCATGGGCCCGATCGGTGTTAAATCGCACCTGGCGACCTATTTACCCGGTCACAGTGTGATGGCGAGTGCAACCGGACTGGCTGCTGACGGCGCGGTCTCGGCTGCGCCCTTTGGCAGCAGTTCCATTCTACCCATTTCCTGGATGTACATTCGCATGCTCGGCGCTCAGGGCCTGCGCACGGCAACTCAGGTGGCTCTGCTTAATGCGAACTATCTGGCGCAGCAGCTGAAGCCGCACTACCCCATCCTTTATACCGGGCGCAATGATCGCGTCGCCCACGAGTGTATTCTGGATCTGCGACCGCTGAAGGCGGCTACTGGCATCACTGAGGTGGACATTGCCAAGCGGCTGATGGACTTTGGTTTTCATGCACCGACCATGAGTTTCCCGGTACCGGGCACCTTTATGGTTGAGCCGACTGAGAGCGAGAGCAAAGCCGAACTCGACCGCTTTGTGGATGCCATGGTGTGCATTCGGGCGGAAATCGATTCGGTAGCTTCGGGTGAATGGCCTGCCGACAACAATCCGCTGGTCAACGCGCCCCATACCCAAGCGGATCTGATCGGTACCTGGGAGCGCCCTTACAGCCGGGAGACGGCTGTTTTTCCAAGGCCCTGGGTTAGCCAGGCCAAATACTGGCCCAGCGTCAACCGGGTCGATGACGTCTGGGGCGATCGCAATCTGTTCTGCTCCTGTCCCAGTCTGGACAGCTATTTGTAGCCACTAGTCCGTGCCAGCTACCGGGTTATCCTGTCCGGGGTCGGCGTGAACCCTTCCATGGGGCCTAGGCCACAGCATCCTTGCTGTGGACTACCCCGGACAGGATAACCCGGCAGCTGGCACTTACTCTGTGGTTGATTATAAATGACCACAAACAGTCATTTCGCTTATGTTGGTACACTATTCAGACAAGCAATACAGCGTTTAGCGATCGGTATTCGTTAAATCAAAACAATAATTTGGAGCACTCATGGAAATCATACTCAGCATCATGGCGTCAGACCGCCCTGGCATTGTCGAGCAGGTTGCCTCAGCAGTCGCCGACGCCGGCGGTAGTTGGCAGGAAAGCCGATTGTCGACCATGGCGGGTCGTTTTGCCGGTATTGTCCGGGTGAATCTCGACTCTGGCCAGTTGGAGTCGCTTCGCGGCAGCACTCAGGCTCTGAGCAAAAAAGGTCTTTCAATACAGATTGAGGTCGGTGACAGCGAAGACCCAGCTTTGCATCATCACCGCATCGCGGTAGTTGGCAACGACCGTACTGGCATTGTCGCGGAAGTCACCCGCAAGCTGGCAACGATGAACATCAACCTGGTGGATGTGCATACCGATGTCGAACCGGCATCGATGAGCGGTGGCGTGCTGTTTCGGGCTGAGCTGGAACTGGGATTAACCGATGAACAGAACCTCGATAGCGTGATTCAGGGCCTGGAAGGCCTGTCCGCCGACCTGATGGTCGATGTATTGGCTGACGACTGAAGTCACGACTTAGAAAGCACCAACGGCTGCGTTGTTTACTCGAAACCAAAGCCTTAAACAAAAAAAAGCGACCCGAAGGTCGCTTTTTTGTGGTTTGGCGCTTAACCGCGTGGTTCGCTGGCTAACCCTTTGAACAGGGAAACACAGCACAACAGCAACACGATGGTGAATGGCGCCCCGGTCGAGACAGACATAGCCTGCAAGGCCACCAGACCGCCGCCCAAAATCAGGGCAATGGCGACCAGACCTTCAAAGGTTGCCCAAAACACCCGCTGAGGCGTCGGTGCGTTCACCTTGCCACCGGCCGTAATCGTGTCGATCACCAGTGACCCCGAGTCGGATGAGGTCACAAAGAAGACGATCACCAGCACGATAGCGATGAAGGAGGTGATCTGTGCAAACGGCATCACATCCAGCATGGCGAACAGTTGCAGCTCAAGGGCAGAGTTGGAAACCGCCTCGTAACCATCGTTAACGAATTGATCAATGGCAGTACCGCCGAAAGCCGTCATCCACAGGACACAAGCCGCAGAAGGTATCAGCAAAACCGAAACCATGAATTCCCGTACGGTGCGCCCGCGAGATACCCGCGCAATGAACATGCCGACAAAAGGCGACCAGGAGATCCACCAGGCCCAGTAAAAGGCCGTCCAGCCCTGCCTGAAGTTATCGTCTTCACGCCCAAAGGGCATCGACAGAGCAGGAATGTTTTGTACGTAGCCCCACAAATTACCGACAAAACCGGTCAGGATCGCCACTGTTGGTCCCACTAGAATCACGAACAACAGCAACAGCACAGCCAGACTCATGTTGATCTCTGACAAGCGCTTGACGCCGGCATCCAGTCCCGCAACCACCGATACCAGGGCAATGGCCGTAATACCGATGACCAGCAACACTTCTGTGGTAGCACCTAACGGCACACCAAACAGATAGTTCAAACCTGCACTGGCTTGAGATGCACCAATACCCAGCGAGGTTGCCAGACCAAACAAGGTCGAGAACACCGCCAGAATATCAATAAGGTGGCCCGGCCAGCCCCAAACACGCTCACCCAGCAATGGGTAAAAAATGGAGCGCACGGTCAGTGGCAACCCTTTGTTGAACGAAAACAGCGCCAGGGCAAGCGCCAGCACGGCATAAATTGCCCAGGGGTGCAGGCCCCAATGGTAGATCGTTGCTGCCATGCCCAGCCGCTCAGCGGCTGCCGCATCGCCCATGGCACCGCCCAGCGGAGCCCAGTCGGTGCGTACGCCGCCTTCACTCGCTACACCGCCAAGCGACGAGGCGAAATGGGACATCGGCTCGGACACGCCATAGAACATCAAGCCGATGCCCATGCCAGCTGCGAACAGCATCGAAAACCAACCGGCGTAGGAGTAGTCGGGGGTAGCATCGGTGCCACCAATCCGGACCTTACCCATCGGAGACACGATCAGGAACAGACAAACGAGCACAAAAATGTTACCTGAAATGATGAAAAACCAGTCAAGATTTCCAGTTAACCAGTCGCGTAAGTTGCCAAACATCGGACCAACGCTGTCCTGAAACATCAACGTCAATAAGACGAAGGCGATAACGGACAGACCAGATATCAGGAACACACGGTTATGAATGTCCAGACCAAAAGGCCCAATGTTCATGGTTATGTTGTCCTGACCGATCTGGTAGTCAGTATCGATTGCCTCCACACGCCCATCGGGCGGTATCATGTCGGTATTTTCTGTCATAAAGGTTCCCTACTGTCAGATTGGGATGATAAGTTTAGACAAACGGAGAGCAGTTCGCTCAGGCAAGTGCACCTGGAACATCGTTCATCTACTGCAAAAGCCGCGACTATCGACTGCACGGCCCCAGTCGACATGCACTGGTGGCCGGCGATACAACGGTTGTTTGTCGCTGACAGGTCGCGCTTTGGAGGGTATAGACCCCCCAACTTAACGTTTCGTGGTCTAAACTAACGCACTGACACGCTGCTGACAACCCACTAACAGTCACATGACTCGCAAAGTCGTGATCAGTCAGGACTTTGCGAGCACGATTCAATCGTAGGATCTGCGCACCAAAAAAAAGCGCCCATAGGCGCTGTTTTTTGACCAAATCCCGACATTTGACCGTCATTCAGTGGTGATGCCTGCTGCTTTGCCCATTACTGCCGACTGCCCGAACTGAAGGTCCGCCAATCGCCGATACAAGGGTGATTGGGTCATCAACTGTTGGTGAGTGCCTTCGGCCACGATGCGGCCCTGATCCATTACAACAATGCGATCAGCCCCCTGAACCGTCGCCAGGCGATGGGCAATAATCAGCGTTGTTCGTTGTTTCATGAGCTTTTCGAGCGCCTGCTGCACCTGGAACTCACTTTCGGCATCCAGCGCACTGGTCGCTTCATCCAGCAGCAGCAGATCAGGGTCTTTCAGTATGGCCCGGGCAATTACCAGCCGCTGCTTCTGACCTCCGCTGAGCCTCACACCGGCCTCACCCAAATCACTGGCAAAGCCTTGCGGCAGAGCGTTAATAAAGGACATCGCATTGGCCGATTCTGCAGCGGCCAATACATCGGCATCAGACGCGTCTGGCCGACCGTAGCGAATGTTATGCCAGACATCGTTGCTAAACAAAACCGGCTGCTGGGGAACCAGGCCGATGTGCTGCCGCAACTCAGGAAGGGGGATATCCCGAACGTCCTGCCCCATCACACTGACTGACCCCTGCTGTGGGTCGTAAAAGCGCAACAGGAGCTCAAACAGGGTGGATTTGCCTGCACCACTCGGGCCTACCAACGCCACCGTTTCACCGCGCTTGATGGCGAGGTTTACGTCGCTCAACGCGTTGGTTTCCGGTCTGCTGGGGTAACTGAAGCTTACGTTGTTCAACGTCAGATGATGCTCTGCCGCCTCGTCCATCGATCTGGACTCGGTCGGCGAGACGATGATCGATGGTTCGGCCAATAACTCCATCAGACGTTCGGTCGCCCCGGCAGCCCGCTGAACTTCACCGTACACTTCGGAGACACCGGCAACACCAAAAGCCACCATGACCGCGTAAAACACAAACGCCGCCAGTTCGCCACCGCTCATGGTGCCGGTCATGACGTCGTAACCGCCCACCCAAACCATGGCGGCGATCGCGGTAAAGGCCAGCAGAATAACCACCGCCATCAGTATGCTGCGTTGACGAATACGCTGGCGGGCAACCTCCAGTGCGGCGTCAACTTCAAGTTGAAAGGCGGCTTTTTCGAACGGTTCGCGTGCATAGCTCTGCACCGTTTTGATTTGGCGGATGATCTCGCCAGCATAGCTGCCAACATCGGCTACCGTGTCCTGGCTGCGCCGGCTGAGCTGACGCACCTGCTTGCCCATGTACAGCACGGGAATCAGCACAGCGGGGACACCCAGCAACACCACCAGTGAGAGTTTCAGGTTGGTGATCAGCAACATGATCAGGCCACCGGTTACGGTCAGGGCGTTGCGCAGCGCAAACGATAAGCTGGAGCCGATGATCGATTGCAACAGGGTGGTGTCTGTTGTCAGCCTCGACATAATGTCGCCACTGGCGTTTTCTTCAAAATAACTCGGGTGCATCTGCACCAGGTGCGCAAAGACATCGGCGCGCAAATCTGCAGAGACTCGCTCACCCAGCCAGGTCACCAGATAAAAGCGCACAAAAGTGCCGACGGCCATTGCCACGACAAGCACCATAACAAACCCCAGTGTGCGGTTCAGCGCACCCAGCGATTCAGCGAGTATGCCCTGGTCGATCACCAGCCGTACGCCCTGCCCCAACGCCAGTGTCAAACCCGACGTCAGCACCAACGCAGCCGCTGCGCCCAGCATCAGGTGGCGGTAACGTTTTAAATAGGGCCACAACTGGGCCAGAAACCCAAAAGGAATGGCAGCCGCGACAGGGCCTGTAGCCGGGGATGGCGATGGGGAAGCAGACGCGTCTGTTGTTTCAGCCTCGTCTGCAGTCTGAAGGTCACTCGATGAACTCACGGGCATTTCTCCTGATCGATTCCCGTCAAGTCAGGTCTAACGCCCGGGAATACAAGGGTGACCGGGCAGATTGTGACTTTCAGCCCCGGAGCAAACCCGCTCAGGGGCGTTGCAACTCGCCAAGCCCCCGCTCGACGATGCGATCGGTAATCGACGCCAGGGCTTCCGGGGCCGCCTTGTTGCCACGCAAGACCTCATGAACCTCACCGGACAGATACCGTGAGACATATTTATAGGTGCGCCCTGTTGCCGACGATGGCCTGACGGCGACGTTCTCAAGTGCCTGGCCAACAGGGGCAAAGACGGCATTGTCTCGTGTCAGCTCCGCTTCCTGATACAAAGCCGTCCGCGTGGGCAGGTAACCAAATTCGGCCCGGCGGCGCTGCTCGCCCTCACTGGTTAGAAACCGGACCAGGTCGACCGACAGGTTCGGGTATCGGGTGGCCTGTGTTACAGCCAATTGCCAGCCCCCCAGTGCGCCACTGGGCGCACCGGTTTCGCCCCGGGGCAGAACCGTGACCCCGACCTTACCGGCCACCTTTGATTCCGGTTCATTGGCCAACCGCCAGGCATAGGGCCAATTTCGCATAAACAGAGCATTGCCCGCTTCAAAGTGGGCTCTGGCATCCTCTTCCTGATAGTCCAGCACGGCGGGTGGCGATATCGTATCGATCCAGCTGGCAGCCTGGCCGATGATGTCAGACGCACGGTCATTATCGAGCGTGACCACACCGCTGGCGTCAACGACCGTACCGCCATTGTTACTGACCAGCCATTCCATGACGTTGCAGGTCAGCCCTTCGTAATCGTTGCCCTGCCAGACATACCCCCAAAAGTTGCCGTTTTGTGATCGTTCGCCACGTTGCACATCGGTGGCAATGGCTTCCAGTTCGTTCCAGGTTTGAGGCACCGGATGACCGTATTGTTCAAGCAGATCTTCGCGGTAATACAACAAACCGGTGTCCACATACCAGGGCATGGCTATCAAGCGGTCATCGACGGTGTTGTTGGCCATCAGATTGGGGAAGAAGGCACTGCTGTCGGGGACGTAAGGCGACAGATCGAGCAGATACTCGCCCAGCAAGCCGGGCCAGATTACGTCGATCTGAAACACATCGACGGTGTTGTGGCGTTCACGCAGCAACAACTGGTACATCGCCAGACGTTCCGTCGACGATTGCGGGGTCGCGATAACATCGACGCTGTGCCCGGTTTGCTGTGCCCACCGGTTGGCACCGTCGATGCAAACCTGTCGTTCCAGGCCTACCGCTCCGCATGCGATGGTTAACTCCACCGCTGTCACCGGGGTTGCGAACAGGGCGGCCCATAGTGAGACGACCCCAGCGATGGGAATCACTGTGTTTTTCATGATTGCGCTCTCTTGTTTTTATGTTGGCGTCCCGGGAGGCCGTTCAGCAAGGTCGCTCGTTGAACGGACAGTCTAGGTCTCGCGGATTCAAACGTAACTTAATCGTTTAAGTTGTAGTATATCGCAAGACAACGATTATTTGATCCCTAAACACCGTTCTGCGAAGGTGGAATCTGAGCAAGGCCTACCGGAGAAACACGCAATGGCACAACCGCTGTTAACAAAAGAAGCAAGGGAAGCGTTGAATTACTCGACCAAACGCTGGTTTGAAACTGAGTTGGACATCGAACTGGGCCAGTTTGAATGCGAAGCCGTTATCGATTATTTCATTGAGGCGCTGAAACCGGCCGCGCACAACCGGGCCATTGCCCAGGCGCTGGCGATGGTGCAGGAACACCACGCCCGAATGGAGGATGACCTTTATGCACTGGAGGAACCCGAGGTCTGAGCCTTACTCGTTAACGGCGGAGCAGCCTCACACTGACTTGCCTGAAAATGAGTGCAAAGCTGCGGATAAGCACTGATCAGTTGCTTCAGTCGGGCCAGCGACCCGGTGGTCAGCAACCGGGTAGTACCCTGCCCCAATGCGGCAGCACCGGCCCGTCGAGCCACTTCACCGGCAATGGCTTCGCCGGTGTCGATTAGTTGAACCCGGGTACCCAGCAAACCCTGTAACCGGTCTTTCACCAGAGGGTAATGAGTACAGCCCAGCACAACCCGGTCAACGCCCGCGGCTGTCATGGCAGTCGTGCAGCGCGCCAGAATGGTATCGATTTGGGGACTGTCGGGGCCCTGCTCAATGGCATCAGCCAGACCCGAGCAGGGTTGATTAACCACTCGGGTATTGGGGTTAAACCGTGAGGCCAGTTGTTGGTAGCGGCTGGAAGCCAGGGTGTTTTCAGTGGCGAGTATGCCGATGGCGCCGCTTCGAGTACCCAGGGCAGCCGGCTTAATGCCTGGTTCAACGCCAATGATATCGATCGCTAACCGGTCACGCAGCGCGTCGACGCAATGCGCTGTTGCGGTATTGCACGCCACAACCAGAGCCGTACAACCCTGCGCAATCAGCCAGTCTGCAATGCAATCGCATCGCTGTTGCAAGAGCGCACTGGATTTGGCCCCATAAGGGGCAAACGCCTGATCGGCAAGGTACAGCAAATCGGCCTGTGGCAGACGCTGACGAATCCATTGCAGGACTGTCAGACCACCAATGCCGGAATCAAAAACCCCTATCACTGTACCATTCGCCTCCGTTTACGATCAGGGCAAGCCTAAGGCCTGCCCCGTCGCTTGTAAACGGAATTGCCGCTACCGGTGGTTACAACAGCGCCAGGGCATCTTTCGGGGCCAGATACTCAAGCCCCTGGTCGTCGGCCACGCTCTTATAGGTCACCTTGCCACGACAGACATTCAACCCGTTCAACAGATGAGCGTCATCTTGCATCGCTTGTTTGGCGCCTTTATTCGCTAGCGCCAGGGTGAAAGGCAGGGTTGCGTGGTTCAGGGCCATGGTCGAGGTTCGGGCAACGGCGCCCGGCATGTTGGCGACGCAGTAATGCACGACTTCGTCAACGACATAAGTCGGTTCCGCGTGCGTCGTGGCTTTGGAGGTTTCGAAACACCCACCCTGGTCGATCGCGACATCAACCACAACGGCACCCGGTTTCATGCGTTTGATCATATCAGCGTTCACGAGTTTCGGGGCCGCTGCGCCGGGAATCAGTACGGCGCCAACCACCAGATCGGCCTCCAGAACATGCTGTTCAACGCTTTCGCGGGTAGAGTATACCGTGCGAATCTTGTTGCCATACTGGCGATCCAGATCACGCAGGGTGTCGATGCTTTTGTCGAGCACAGTGACGTCGGCGCCCAGGCCTACCGCCATGGCAATGGCATTCTGGCCAACCACGCCACCGCCGATCACGGTAACCAGCGCCGGTGCAACACCGGGCACGCCGCCAAGCAGCAGACCACGCCCACCCTGGGCTTTCTCGAGGCAGTGGGCACCGGCCTGAATCGACATCCGGCCCGCCACTTCTGACATGGGTGCCAGCAGCGGCAACCGGCCAGCCCGGTCGGTGACTGTCTCATAAGCAATGCAGGTGGCGCCCGAGGCGATCAGATCGTTGGTTTGCGGAACATCCGGTGCCAGGTGCAAGTAGGTAAACAGCGTGTGATGCGGCTTGAGCATCTTGCGTTCAACGGCCTGTGGCTCCTTGACCTTAACGATCATGTCAGCCCAGTCAAATACGCCAGCAGCAGAGTCCAGTATCTGCGCGCCCGCGGTTTCGTATTCCTCATTACTGAACCCGATCGAGGCACCCGCCTGGGTCTCAACCGCAACTTCATGGCCATTGTGTACCAGTTCACGCACTGCGGTCGGGGTCAGGCCGACGCGGTATTCGTGGTTTTTAATCTCTTTGGGGACGCCTACTCGCATGATCTTCTCCTGTACTTCAATGGCTGAAACCGTTTCGTCGTTGCTCGTTTGAGAACGCTGGGAACCAACTCAGTATAGAAAAAAACACCCGGGTGGGTGGCACTGAAATAAACACCAAAAACAGGAAAATAGCTGGAATTAAAGCATCAAAACCAGAGGTTAATCGACTCATACCGAGATTTTGCAGAGATATTAACTGCGCCCAGTCAGTGAAGGAGTCATTCAGCGGCGTCAGCTTTTACCCAGCCATCCGCGCAATCGCCCCAGCCATGAGTGCTCGCGCAGCATTCGGTCGGCACGATGTTGATAAAAGCAGGCGCTGTAGAGCGCTTCGGTCAGTTCAATAGGGGCGATGGGGCGATTGAACCTCACTCGAAAGCGACGATCCGCCTCAACCAGCAGGCGTTCGCACGCCCGGTTGTCGGGTGCGTCAAAATCGTGCATGCGATGAGGCTGGTCAAATCGAATACCGCGCTGATCGAACTGGTCGGCAAACCACTCGATCATTTGTTGGCGTTGGTGCATAACTGGGCTCCGAAGTCAGACGGCGACCGGGGCTACGTCTCTGACTGACTGGCGTTCAATCAATCGTGGGGTAAATCGCAATGGCTGGTCGGCACGGGCGAATTTACTGTCGAGCTGATGCAGGACGATGCGCGCAGCCAGAGCACCCATTTCATAAACCGGATAGCGAATGGTAGTCAGTCTGGGGTTCAGTAACCGGGCGAGAATCACATCGTCGAAACCGACCACTGAGATCTCTTCCGGCACCCGGTGTCCCGAATCCTGCAGCATGGTAATCGCCCCGGCCGCCATTGCATCATTATACGTAAAAACGGCGGTGACACCCAGATCGCGACTGACGACCTCCGCCATGGCATTGTGACCTCCCTCTTCGTCGGGAAAGGTACGAACCACCTTGCGCTCATTGAACGGGATCGAGAACTCTTCCAGCGCACGGCGATAACCATGCACCCGGTCGGCACCGTCTTCGATCGCGATATTGGTGCCGATGTAGGCAATATCCCGGTGACCTTTGGACAACAAATGGCGGGTGGCCAGGTAGGCACCGTATTCATTGTCGAGGTAAACACAGCGATGCTCCCACCCCTTGATCAGACGGTTAACGATGATGATGGGAATATCGAGTTCGAGCAGTCGCACCAGTTCATCATCGGGCAGGGCTTTGGAGTGAATGACCAGGGCATCACAACGACGATCGAGCAGAAACCGGATAGAGTCCCGTTCCTTTTCAATGTGGTGATAACCCGCGGTCACAATGACGTGTTTGCCACTGTCGTGTACCACGTGATGCACACCGGCCATCAGCGCGCCAAAAAATGGCGAATCAATTTCACCCACCAGCAACCCAACACAATCAGAGCGGCTGTTGACCAGAGCACGGGCGAGCGAGTTGGGGCGATATTGCAGAGCCTCCATGGCAGTCAGCACGGCCTGACGCTTATCGGGCACCACCGACGCCGAGTCGTTGATGACCCGTGAAACCGTCGAAACCGACACGCCCGCTGCTTTCGCAACATCTTTAATGTTTGCCAATGCCCCACTCCTGAAACGTTTTGAGTATGCAAAGCCCAAGTTTGACCGCTTTTCAGAGCTGTTACAACGCGAGGCGACTCCTACCGTCCCAATTCAATCTTGAAAACGTTTTCAAATGCGATAAACTGCGATGCAAAGAATAACAGGAGGCAGCCATGAGCGCCCATTCCTTCAACCCGAGTGACCACCCTCACCGCCGCTTTAACCCACTGACAGAAGATTGGGTATTGGTCTCTCCGCACCGCTCCAAGCGGCCCTGGCAAGGGCAGATGGAGACAGTCAACGAACCTGAGCTGCCCCATCACGACCCGAATTGCTACCTCTGTGCAGGCAATACCCGCATCTCAGGCGACCGGAACCCGGAGTACACCGATACCTTTGTTTTTGGAAACGATTTCGGCGCTTTAACCGCTGATACCCCCGAGTTCGAGACCGGGAATGACCCGCTGATGCGTGTCCAGGCTGAACAGGGGGAAGCCCGGGTGCTGTGTTTCAGCCCGGATCACGCGATGACGCTGCCCCAGTTGTCAGTCTCGGCCATTGGCAAAGTCGTGGATACCTGGGTTGACCAATTGAAAGAACTGGGCGCCCGCTATCGCTGGGTCCAGTTGTTTGAAAACAAAGGGGCCGTCATGGGGTGTTCACAGCCGCACCCACACGGCCAGATCTGGGCCAGCAACGCACTGCCGACCCTGCCCGCGCGTGAACACTCAGCTCAGCGCACCTATTTTGAACAGCACGGCCGACCACTGCTGCTGGACTACGCTGAACGCGAAGCCGCCGACGGCAGTCGCACCGTCGTCAGCAACGATCACTGGTTGGCGGTGGTCCCTTTCTGGGCGAGCTGGCCATTTGAAACGTTATTGATGCCCCGCCAGCACCGGCGTCACCTGACGGATCTGACCCCCGACGAAAAACACTCGCTGGCAGATATTCTCAAACGTCTGACGACCCGTTATGACAACCTCTTTGAGACCTCTTTCCCCTACTCAATGGGCTGGCACGGTGCGCCGAGTGATGGCGATGCCAATGACCACTGGCAGGTCCATGCGCACTTTTACCCACCTTTGCTGCGCAGCGCCACTGTGCGCAAGTTCATGGTCGGCTATGAAATGCTGGCTGAACCGCAACGTGATTTAACGCCTGAGCAAGCTGCCAGCCGGTTACAGGCACTCAGCGATATCCACTACCGGGAACAACGCTAATGGATTTGTACACCACTGCTTGCCAGGCCTTTGAACGACTTTATGGCACTGGCGCACGACACCACTTTCAAGCACCCGGCCGGGTCAACCTGATTGGCGAACACACCGACTACAACGACGGTTTTGTGTTACCGGCGGCCATCGACTACCACACCTGCATCGTGGGTAACCCGCGCTCAGACCGGGTCGTGAATCTGGTCGCCCTCGACCTGGCCGGGGCACGCTCCAGTTTTCATTTGGATGAACCCATTGAACACGACAGCGCAGCCCCCTGGTCAGATTATGTTCGGGGTGTCTGCAATGTGCTGCGAAAAGCCGGGTATTCGCTCAGCGGGGCTGACCTGGTGATTACCGGCAACGTTCCTCAGGGAGCCGGTCTGAGTTCATCGGCTTCACTGGAAGTCGTCACCGCTCGCGCCATGACGCAACTGGCCGGCGAAACCCTCAGTGGTACCCAGGCCGCGCTGTTTAGCCAGCAAGCCGAGAATCAATTTGTGGGCATCCAGTGCGGCATTATGGATCAGTTAATTTCGGCTCGCGGACAGCAAGGTCATGCCGCTTTGATCGACTGCCGCAGCCTGACCACCCAGTCCGTTCGGATGCCTCAGGACGCGGCCATTGTGATCATCAACTCCAACGTTAAACGCGGCCTGGTTGACAGCGAATACAACCAGCGCCGATTGCAGTGCGAAGCTGCCGCCCGGCACCTGCAAGTACCAGCACTGCGCGACGCAACGATGGCACAGCTTGAACAAGCCAAAAAGGATATGGACCCGGTCACTTACCGGCGCGCCCGTCACATCATTACTGAAAACGCGCGCACTCTGGCAGCGGCAGACGCCCTCGCCCGATCTGACTGGCCACGCATCAGCGAACTGATGGCTGCCAGCCATGCCTCCATGCGCGATGATTTTGAAATTACCGTGGCGCCCATCGATGGCCTGGTCGCAATGATTGCCGATCTGATTGGCGACCAGGGAGGCGTTCGAATGACCGGTGGCGGTTTTGGTGGTTGTGTCGTCTCGCTGGTGCACGAGCACCAGGTCGACGCTGTTATTGAACGGGTTCACCAGCGCTACGAAGCCGACTTTGGCATCGTGCCAAGCGTGTACGTCTGCCATCCGGTCGACGGCGCCTACCCCGAATAATTGGGGTGTGAGCCGTTGCCGTGATGGACTTGTCAGAGTGAAGCTCACAGACTAGTTACCCTGTTCCCAATAACAAACTGGAGTCACCTGTGTCAGCCACCCCCATCAACTCGGAAGAAACCATTGGCACACTGAGCGATGGTCGCGCGGTCAAGGCTTACACGCTGCGCAATAAAAACGGCAGCGAAGCTCGGTTTTACAACCTGGGGGCGGCATTTGTCGGTTTTCGGCTGCCCGGAATGTCAGCCAGCGAAAGCCTGGTGCTGGGCTGCGATACACTGGACGCTTTTATTGCCCAGAACGCCAACTTTGGCGCGACTATTGGTCGTTACGCCAACCGTATCGGTCATGGCAAAACCCGCATCAACGGCAAGGCGCTGGACCTTGAGTGCAACAGCGGCGGTCACCATTTGCACGGTGGTTCACAGGGGTTCGGTAAATGCGTATGGGATGGCCAGATCAACCTGGAAGACGGCGAACCAACGCTGACATTCAGCCTGACATCACCCGCCGGCGATGCCGGATACCCGGGCGAACTGTCCATTATTCAACGTATCCGGCTGACCGACGAGAATGATGTTGTTATTGACTACGAGGCGAGCACAACTGAAACCACGCTGGTTAATCTGACCAACCACGCCTACTTCAACCTGGCCGGTGCAACAGCTGGCTCGCTGAGAGATCACCAGTTTCGGGTCTACAGCGACACCGTTACTGACATCGACGCCACTCTACTGCCCACTGGCGAACTGATACCGGTTTCCGAAACGGCACTGGACTTGCGTGACTGGCGCTCTATTGACCAGGCACTGTCCAGCCTCGACGACTCCGCTCTGGCACGGGCCGGCGGTTACGATCACAACTATGTGTTTGGTAGCGCTATGGAAGGGCCGCTGACACTGATGGCCGAAGCCCGACACAGCCCGAGCGGTCGCTGGATGCGCTGTTCGAGCACCCTGCCCGGCTTGCAGTTTTACAGTGGTGGTTTTCTGGGTGGCACGCCGAGAAACGAGCGGGACACTTACCTGCGGCATGGGGCATTTTGCATGGAACCCGGTGCCTGGCCCGATTCGCCCAATCACGATCACTTTCCCGATTGCACCCTGACCCCAGAGCAGACTTACCGGGCCACTCTGGTATTCGGGTTCGGACAAGACTAAAGGCAGCCAACGAGGCTCAAGCTTTCGAGTTCGTGACAAGTTAAGTATCAGGTGCCGGTTATACCTCTCTGGGGTAGTTCGCAGCAAGGATGCTGCGATCTAGGCCCCATGGATGGGTTTACGCCGACCCCAGAGAGGTATAACCGGTGACTGATACGAACTCCCGGCAACACACCCAATTCGAACTCGGAAGCTTGAGCTTCCAAACACTATGCCGAAACGTTAGCAGACCGCTGGGCCTCACGCTCAGCGGCTTTCAGAGCCCGGCGCTGTTCGATGCTTTCTTTGGCATCTGCGCCAATGTGAGCTTCACCACGCGCTTTGGCCAGTTGCACCTGACGTTCACGCTCAATAAAACGCTGGCGACGGTCTTCAGTGACCTTGTCGTAACAATGCGGGCAACTGACGCCGGGCTCATAATGAGCGTGGGCTTTTTCGGTATCGCAAATGGGCATCCGGCAGGCATGACACTGATCATACCGACCGGGCTCGAGGCCATGCTTCACCGTGACGCGGTTATCGAAGACAAAGCACTCTCCCTGCCAGAGGGAGTCGGCTTCCGGCACATTTTCCAGGTATTTGAGAATGCCTCCTTCGAGGTGATAAACCTCATTGAAGCCCTGCTCTTTAAGATACGCCGTGGACTTTTCGCACCGTATGCCACCGGTACAGAACATGGCGACTTTCTTGTGCTTCGCCGGGTCGAGATTCTGTTTCACATAGTCCGGGAATTCACGAAACGTCTGGGTATGGGGATTCAGTGCATTCTGGAATGTGCCAATAGCCACTTCATACTCGTTGCGGGTATCGACCAGCACAACCTCGGGGTCTGAAATCAACGCATTCCAGTCTTCCGGTTTTACATAGGTGCCCACCACATTGAGCGGGTCGATGCCTTCGACGCCCATGGTGACGATTTCTTTTTTGAGTTTAACCTTGGTGCGGTAAAACGGCATGTCATCGCAAAACGATTCCTTATGGCTCAGTCCCGAGAACGGCCCTTGCTGTTTGAGCCAGCCAAGCAACCGTTGAATCGCTTCCGGGCGACCGGCGACGGTGCCATTGATGCCTTCGCAAGCCAGCAACAGTGTGCCACGAATGCCTTCGTCCTCCATCAGATCAAGCAAGGGTTGACGGTAGTCGGCAAAGTTATTAAGACGAACGAAGTGGTACATTGCAGAAACCGCAATGGTTTCTGCTACAGTGGTGTCAGTCATGTTGTTTCCTATAGCGGGCTGGATCGCAAATCCAGAGCCATGAGTTGGGGCGCGAAGTGTAAGCGACCCGGGTACCGTTTTCCAGATTCAACGCAGACATTACAGCGTTCAAATTGGCTTGAATACCGGCTAGACTGCCTCCTGCGATTCATGAACAGGGCCGTTCAGCATCGATACACCCACTGACTAGTTTTGAGGATGCTTCCATGAAAAAGATCGTGATCGCTGCCACCCTGGCCGCTGCCACCCTGGCCAGTACTGCCTATGCAGGCGGACGCGGGGGCGCTGAGCTGGGTCTGGCTTCCTACGGTGGTGGTGTCGGCTTCATCGGCGCCATTGGTTTTCCAATCCGTGTTCCCGCCTTTCAGAACAACGGCCTGAACACTTACGGTGAGCTGGAACTGGGCGCCGGGTTCGCTGACGAAGTCGCTATCGGTGGCGATCTGTCACTGGGCTTATTGTTCCCACTCGATGCCGGACTGGACCTCTACGCCAGCCTGGGCCCGGGTATTGGGGCTGATCCGGATGCCGACTTCGGTCTGGCTGCCGAAGTTGGCCTGAATATCCTGATCAACAACCGCATCCTGTTCATTGAAGGTGGCGCACACCCTGGCAATAGCTACTTCACGGTTGGGCTGCACTTCTAAAACTGGCAGCAAACGCCGGGTTACACCTGTGGTGAACCTGGCGCACCAGTGGCCACAATGGCCTGCTCTTCCAGAAATGCAATCACCTGGCTGATGCTCGTATCGGTGCGATGCGGTGCAACGATGTCACCTGTGAATACGTGATTTGACTCCCCTTCCACACCCTCGATTCGAATGCGCTGCTTCACCGGGGAACCCCATTCATCAAAAACACGATCTGTGTATTTTGCACTGACCACCTGATCATCGGTACTGTATAAAAACAACGAAGGCACCCGGATACTGTTCAAATCGCTTTTGCGCACCGCAACCACCAGCGCTTGCAGTTCATGCAAGACACGGGTCGGATAGCAATGCGTCCAGTATTTCCCGTTCAATTCTCCCGCCGGTTCCCAGCCGTATTCATTGCCAGCGATCAGGCGCATCCAGTAGCTCGACCAGGGCCAGCCAAACAGCTTCATCGCCCAGTGCCGGGGTTGATAGTTGGGGGCAAAAAGCACCATGGCCGCCAGCGCTTTTTGCGCCGATGGCTGCTGCGCCAGCCAGGTAGACAGAGTGCCGCCCGTAGAGCAACTGATGACAATGACCCTATCCCCGAGTGACCGGGCAATTTGCCAGGCTTCTGCCGTGTCTTTTAGCCAGTCGCCCGCTCGCGCTTTACCCAGACTCTCGCCATCGAGCCCATGGCCGGTCAGGCGAGCGCCGTAGTAATTTGCGCCAATGGCCTCGGCGACTCGTTCAGGTATGGGCGCCAGTTCCTGACGGGTGGCGGAGAAACCGTGCAAATAGAGCACTACCAGAGGCGTCTTGGCGGGGACCGCCGGGTTCGCGAAACGCACGTGCTTTTCTGCGCCTTCAGTTACCGCCCCCAGCGACTGCTCGGACTCAGCCAGCCAGTTAGCCAGACCACCCAACTCAACCGGCAATTCATCGGCAACCCATTGCAGCATGACTCGCGGGCGTGGGCCCAATACGATCAACAGCACGACCACCAGGGTCAGCACAATCCAGATCACGTTTCGGCGTCCTTAAAACAGTTGATAAACCAGTATGACCAGCAAATGGTATCACAGGAATAACCGTTAACTAACATTAGTCAGACTCAGGTTTATCCATTTGCTCCCCCAGCGCAAGAATAAGGCCCATCAACTGGCTTTGTTCACTCTCCGTCAAGGATCGCTTCATCATTTTTCGAACCCAGTACACCCATTGAACTTGCTGTTTGCGCCCAAGCCCGTCCAACCAACGACTCAGGTCCGACTGTTTGAGCATGACGGCATCGCGCCGGGCGTGGTTTCGACAGCGCATCTGATACCAGCTGCGCAAGCTCCGACCGGCCAGTGCCAGGGCGAATTCCAGATTGGAAACCGGGCCCAACTGCCATTGCTCATACCCGGGCACTCGAGACAACACCTCAAAGCTCAGGGGGTCGCGACCGGCGAAGCCACCTGCCAGACCACCCAGTGTTCCTCCTACCACAGCACCGAGCAGTAACGACGCCCCGCCAACAGCTGCATCAACAACCAGACCCGAGGCAGCCCCGGCTGCACCGCTAAGCGACGCCAACCGGGCACGCGACAACCCCCAGGCACGCCATTCGTGTGCATCGAGCAGATCATCGGTTGCCAGCGATTGCCATTCACCTTTCCAGTCAAGTTTACGGTGACCGTAGTACTCAGCAAGCGTCCCTTGCAACTGCTGCTCCTGACGCTGTATATCGCGGTTGAATTGCGCCAGCCCTTGCGTCTTCAGTTGCTCTTTCGGCCCGGCCAGGGGTAATCGCAAGCGGTGTTGCAACACGTTCTGCAAGTATAAAACCAGGGCTTCGGCACTGTGCTGGTGACGTTGCTGACGTTGCTCCGACAATGCCTCGACACTGCGTTTCAGCCCGTCACGCCAGGGCAAATGAATCTCAGCCATGCTGCGCAGCAGCGCAAGATGAGACTCAAAGGGTGCTTGCAACGGGTTAAAGGTACGTACCAGTGAGAAATACTGCTGCAACGCCACTTGCCAGTCGGCTTCATTGCCGGTTTCCCGCATGGGGTTAAGCAGGGCCAGCCGCGGCTGAGCTGTCCAGGACAGCACCGTTAATTCGGCTTCGAAGGTGGCATCAAAGCGCTGGCTGGTATCGACAACGTAGACGATGCCGGCCCCCGCCAAAACAGGCACCAGCAAGGCACAGTCGTCGGCAAATTTGGGGTCATGACGATGCTCCCCGACAAACCGCCGCAACGCGTCGGGTCGACCTGCGGCACTGTCACTGTGCCGCTCGCACCAGTCGATGATCTGTCGTGCTCGCTGAAACCCGGGTGTATCAATCAACTCGTATAGCACGGTCTGCCCGAACATCAGCTGATAGCGATGCGCCTCCCGTGTGGTGCCGCTGACAGGAGACACCGCGATATGATCGTCCTGGGTCAGGGTGGACACCAGACTGGATTTACCCTGGTTCGGGTGACCAACCACGGCAAAAACCGGGGTTAGCGCTGTGGAACTCGAGTTGGTGGTCATGGGCGCGACTTCCCTTTCTCCTGCGCATTCGCTCCCTCATCGAGCCAGTAGAGGCGCGCCGGCAACTCCTGATTGCTGACAAAGCCTTGCCAGCTGTGACGCTCATTGATCCGTTGTTCAGACCCGGCCTCTGCCAAACTGTGCAACAACACCTTCACCTCTTTGTGGGTCCCGGCGCTGAGCGTAATCAGGTCAGCAAGATCGCCGGTTGGCACAGCCCGGGCCGACACCACCCAGACCGGCTCTTCCTGTTCTGTGTGTTGCATCACCGTTGCCTCGTCTTGCGACAAACTGCCACGCCCGATAACCACTGACCCCTGTGGCAGGTTTATGGGCGGGTCCTGCCAGACCATGACTGGCACCCCCGAAATCAGCGGGGCATTATCGAGATCCTTATCGCCGGGCGTGAAGACACCGGGTTGTTCTGGCGTGAGCGATTCGAAATGCAATGCCTGCGGACGCTGCTGCTCATAGCGCTGATGCAGGGTGCGGTTCCAGCGCGGCCAGCTCGCCAACCTGCGTCGCAAAATCAACTGATTGATCAGCAACGCAACGAGAACCGGAATCACAACCCAGAGCAGCGTCACCTGCGTCAGCCAGACAGCCCAGTACTCGGAAAAGTTCAGCAATTGAGTTTCCCAGCCGGTAATACTGCCCGCCTGTGACGCACTGATCGCCAATGGCTCGGGAACATCAAGCAGCCCGAGCGTCAGCATCGCAAACACATCATCCACTCTGGCCGATGCCCCCTGCAATGACGTGCTCCAATAGAAAATCAACTGCCGGGTGAGCAACATCAGCCACATCCAGGCCAGGCCAGAGACCACATACAACGCCTGTGCTTTTAAGCTTTGGGCCGCACACCAGGCCGCTATGACGGCATCGTCTTCTGCACTGAGCCAATAGCGCCACCAGGGACTGCGCTTACGCCACCAGGCATTCAGCAGTGTCCATATCAGTACTAGCAGTGGCGCTAGCCAGAACACCAGTAGAAAAATCAGCATGTGTATGCCGCTGCCATCGGGCCAGACCATAAGACCACTGAACGCCAGAATACCGTTGATCAGACCCAACCAGAACAGCCAGGAAAACAGGCCTATCGCAGGCTGTGCAGGCCATTGTCGGGCGCTGGCCAGAAATGCCGGCCAGTTGTCGTAAGACGAGCCCGAACTGACGCCAGGCTCGGCACGCAACCAGCGCAGCCCCCAGTCGACGGCCTGATTGGTGGATACCCGAATGGGCGGTTGTGAAATCGTCATGAATTCCTATTAAGATCGCTGGAATGATCCAGCCTGTTTCAACCATAAACACAGCAATGGCCCGAGTTTAGCAAGGAGCATCGCAGGCGTCGCCTGCCCATTGGCGAGATTTCATTCCCGTTACTATGCTTTGGCGACAGAGGCTTCGTTCGTTCACCGATAAAGGAAGATTCCATGACCGTCAAGAAACGCTACCTCACCTCCAAACCTGAGTGCCGCTGTACCTTTGTACTGCCAGCTGAGGCTGCGCGCGAGGCCAGCACCGTTGCACTGGCGGGCGATTTTAACGACTGGTCGACCACCAGTCACCCGATGAAAAGGCTGAAGTCCGGTGATTTCAAAATCGAAATCAACCTGCCCGTCGGCCAGCAGTATCAGTACCGTTTTTTCACCGACCAGGGTACCTGGGAAAATGACTGGAGTGCTGAAGCTTATGTTCCTGCTTCGGGGTTGGCTGTCGACAACAGCCTGGTAACCGTATAGCCGGCTGCCTGTTTTCAGAGCACCGAGTCCGTTATTGGCGGTACTATGCCCTGCATTCGGGCCATAAAAAACTCAGTAAAGGCTTCGACTTTGGGCTGACGCAGACGAACCTGATGAATGTAATAATAGCTGTCCAGTCCGTCGTACCAGTATGACTCCAGTACCGGTACCAGGCGGCCAGCGTTGACGGCCTGACTCACCGCTGGCATATCGGGCGAGGCATTGATCAGTCCAAGGCCTTGAAGACACAACTCCAAATGTCCGGTACTGGTGCGCACCGGAGCTTCCATGCGCGTGTGCGGAAAACCACCGTCCTCGACGGCCCCTCCCCTGACGACTAAAAAATCGTTGGGTTCATCGTGCAGTTGAGGAACGACCCGGTGCGCGGCCAGATCGGCCGGATGCAGCGGAACACCAAATTGAGCCAGGTACTCAGGGCTTGCATAGATACCGGTTATCAACCGTTTTAACCGACGCCGAACCAGGCCGGGGAAACGATCCCCCAGATACCGGCCCACGCCCCAGACTACATCAAATGAATGGCGGGTCGGATCCAGCAAGGCGTTGACTGCATCCACTTCCACATCAATGTTCGGATAAGCGCGCCTGAATTCTGCCAGAAAGGGAATGATGGTCGCTTGCAGCGGTTGTTCCATTCCCACCACCCGAAGGCACCCGGCCGGTTCTTTGTTTCGGCCGGAAACCCACTCAGCCAGATTATCCTGTTCGCGCAGCACCTGTTCAGCCCGCGCTAAAAAGTCGGAACCAAATTCAGTCAGACGAACCCGTCGGGTCGTGCGTTCAAATAACGACTCCCCCAGTGACCGTTCCAGAGCCGCTATGTGTTTGCTCAGCGCCATGGTACTGAGCTGCCGCTGTTGTGCCGCCCTGGTAAAACTGCCCTCGCCAGCGACGGCCCTGAATGAGACCAGCCATTCGGTTTTCAACACATTTATAAACCTGTGGTTTAGATAACTTAATTTTAATGCCTATTAATTAGGCAATCACCAGAGCGTAGAGTGTCCGGAAAATAAACACAAGGACTCCGCCATGACACTGATTCAACGATTGAGTGTGCATCACTCCCTGAAGGGACTGGCCATTGGTTTTTTTCTGACGGTTCAAACGCTGTTTTTGCAAGAGAAAGGGCTGACCCTGTGGCATCTGGGAATATTATTTGGCGCTTTCAGCGTTAGTGCCGCTTTGCTGGAACTACCACTTGGCCTGGCAGCCGATCGAGTGGGACGAATCCGTCTCTATGCCTGGGCTCGACTGGTTGGTTTACTGGGTACAATGCTGGCCATCTTTGTCGATCAATTCTCGCTGTTGTTAGGCGTTATGGCGTTGTTAGGGGCAAGTAGGGCGCTAGACTCCGGGAGCATCGAGGCCTGGCAAAGCGAGCAGCTACAGCAAACAGAGTCGGCGGCGGCACTACCAAGAAGACTCGCCGGTTTTCATTCGCTCAGTGCTCTAGCCATGGCCGGCGGAGCCCTCGCAGGGGGTTACCTCGCAGATGCAATGACACCCTGGACCCCTGAGAACATGCAGCCGACCGAATGGAACCTGATCGCTCAGGCGATCATCACGCTACTGCACCTGCTACTCATTCCCGTGCTGTTTTGCGAACCGGCAGTTATTCCAACTACACGCTCTGGAATTCTTGCGCCCCGTATGAAGCCAGCGCTGATGCTAGCCTGGCAGTTGCGGCCAGTGCGTCGCCTGCTGGGTGTTGCCTTATCTCTCGGTATGCTGCTTTTCGCATTGGAAACCTACTGGCAACCGCGAGCCTTTGCGTTGGCGCCAAGTGCCGGTTACGCCGTGTTCGGTTGGCTGGTCACCGGGTATTTTCTCGCCGCTGCAGCCGGACCCGCGCTGCTGGCTAGCCTGCTGAAACGCTGCTCCGTCTCTTCCGACCGCATAATGGTCGTGACCTTATTGCTGATATCGCCCGCACTGACCGCACTGGCGCTGCAGTCTACCCTGCCCGGTTTTGCCAGCGGGTACCTGGGGGTAATGCTGATTGCAGCTATGCTGTCAGTCCCGATGGAAGCATTAATTGCTGAACATGTGCCGGGTCCAGTGCGCTCCACACTGTACAGCTTGCTCAGCCTCGCTTTGCAAGCAGGCGGTGTAATCCTGTTGGTCGGTCTGTCCTGGCTGGTACCTATACTCGGGATTGAGGGGTTCTGGCTAGCTCTGGCAGCGATGCTACTACTGGTGGGTATCTGTGCCCACCTTGACTTACACCGCGAGCGGAAAGCTGCAAACGCCAGGGCGAAACCGTAGACTGGTGCCATTGACGGTGAACAAGGATCACAGGTGGATAGATTTCGTCTGGCAACCTACAACGTTGCACTCAACCGGCCTCACGCTGGCGATCTGGTGGCTGAATTGAACGGTGAACCCAGCGCTCAGGTTTCGGCTCTTCTACAGGTGATGGCCAGCGTAGATGCCCAGGTTTGGGTCATTAATGAACTGGACTATGACCCGGAGCAACGTGCGTTATCAGCGCTTCAGGCGCAGCTTCACCGGGCGGGGATGGATTTCCCTCATGTCTACACGGCCCCGGTTAATACCGGCGTTCCATCCGGCCGGGATCTGGTGAAACAAGACGAGAACCAAACGCAAGAGACGCCATTCGGGTTTGGCGATTTTCCCGGTCAGTATGGCATGGCCGTGTTATCGGCTTTTCCACTTAACGTGGAACACTGTCGTACCTTTCAGACTTTTCTATGGCGAGACATGCCATCGGCGCTGTTGCCAGCCAGACCGGATGGTTCTGCGTTCTACACGGATGACGATCTGGCCGTTCTGCGGTTATCGAGCAAATCGCACTGGGATCTGCCGGTGGCATTGCCTTGCGGACTGTGCCATCTGCTGATCAGCCACCCGACACCGCCCGCATTCGATGGCCCGGAACGGCGCAATGTCTGCCGTAACCACGACGAGATTCGGTTTTGGGTAGATTACATCAATGGGGCGTCCTACATGACAGACGACCGGGGCCACCAGGGAGGGCTGGCACCGGAACAAGCTTTTATTGTTGCCGGGGATTTAAACGCCTCGCCGACCGGTGGCGACAGCCAGCCGGGTGCAATCAGCAGCCTGGTCAATCATTCAGCGATACATACACTCCGGCCGCTGTCTGACCGGGGCGATGATCTCACCGCGCGTTGGCGGCTCAGAGCGGATTACGTTCTGCCATCGACTCAGGTGCCGGTCATCGACACCGGCGTTTTTTGGCCCGGGCCAGGGTCACCGCTCAACACGGCGGTTGAACAGGCGTCCGATCACAGACCGGTCTGGATTGATATAACGGTGCCAGACCGGCTGTGAAATGCCCTTTCCTGATTCAGGACTTGCCGTGATGCTCAGCCAGGTAGACCCAGGTGCTCAAAACGGAATCGGGGTTCAGCGACACCGATTCGATACCCTGATCCATCAGCCACTCGGCAAAGTCGGGGTGGTCTGACGGGCCCTGTCCACAGATGCCGATGTATTTTCCGGCTTTGCGGCAGGCCTGAATGGCCATGCTGAGCAGAATCTTGATGGCATCGTTGCGCTCGTCGAACAGGTGCGCGATGACGCCGGAATCCCGGTCCAGCCCCAGGGTGAGCTGAGTCAGATCGTTCGAGCCGATTGAGAAGCCATCGAAGTATTCCAGGAATTGATCGGCCAGCAAGGCGTTAGACGGCAGTTCGCACATCATGATCAGTTTCAGGTCATCCTGCCCGGACTTCAGATCATTGTCGGCCAGCAGTTCAACCACCTGACGTGCCTCGTCCACCGTGCGCACAAAAGGCACCATGAGCTGAACGTTGGTCAGGCCCATCTCATTACGCACTTTTTTCATGGCCCGGCATTCCAGCTCGAAACACTCCCGGAAGGAATCGTCGATGTAGCGCGACGCGCCGCGAAAACCGATCATCGGGTTTTCTTCCTGAGGTTCGTACTGTGAACCACCGACCAGGTGCGCGTATTCGTTCGATTTGAAATCGGAAAGGCGCACGATCACCGGTTTTGGATAGAAAGCAGCAGCGATGGACGACACGCCTTCAACAATCTTTTCTACATAGAAGTCGACCGGGCTCGCGTAACCTGCCATGCGGTGATCGATGCTTTCGCGCACTTCGACCGGTGCTTCGTCGTAATGCAACAGGGCCTTGGGGTGAACCCCGATCATTCGGTTGATGATGAATTCCAGGCGCGCCAAACCCACACCGGCATTAGGCAGTGACTGGAAGTCGAAGGCGCGATCCGGGTTACCGACGTTCATCATGATTTTGAACGGTAAATCCGGCATGGTGGTCAGGTCGTTCTCTTCCACATTAAATTCGAGCAGCCCGCGGTAGACCCGGCCGGTATCACCTTCGGCGCACGACACCGTGACGTCATCGCCACTGACCAGTTTGTCGGTGGCATCACCACAGCCAACGACGGCTGGAATGCCCAGTTCACGGGCGATAATAGCAGCGTGACAGGTGCGGCCACCCCGATTGGTCACAATGGCTGACGCCCGTTTCATGATCGGCTCCCAGTCCGGATCGGTCATGTCGGTGACCAGCACATCGCCCGCATGCACCTGGTGCATCTGGCTCAGGTCATCAATAACCTTGACCGGACCATGGCCAATGCGCTGGCCGATAGCACGACCGTCGATCAACAGTTTGCCTTTTTCTTTCAGCGCATAGCGTTCAATGACCGTTGCAGAGCCCCGGCTTTTAACCGTTTCCGGGCGCGCCTGAACGATGTACAGCTTGCCATCTTCACCGTCGCGGGCCCATTCAATGTCCATGGGCCGCTTGTAGTGCTTTTCGATGGTCATCGCCTGGTGCGCCAGTTGTTCGACTTCGTCATCACTCAGCGAGAAACGGGACCGGTCGGCGTCAGGCACCTGAACGGTCTCGACCGATTTGCCGGTTTCGGCCGTGGCACCGTAGACCATCTTGATCAGTTTACTGCCCAGTGTGCGCCGCAGAATGCCATGGTGGCCATCGGCCAGAGCGCGTTTGCTGACGTAAAATTCATCGGGGTTTACAGCCCCCTGAACAACAGTTTCACCCAGGCCATAGGCTGCGGTAATGAACACCACCTGATCAAAACCGGATTCGGTATCCATAGTGAACATCACGCCAGAAGCGCCAATATCACTGCGCACCATGCGTTGAATGCCCGCCGACAGAGCGACGTGAGCGTGATCGAAGCCCTGATGCACCCGATATGCGATGGCACGGTCGTTAAACAGGGAGGCAAAGACTTCCTTAATCGCTTGCAGAACTTCATCGATACCGTGAATGTTCAGGAAGGTTTCCTGCTGGCCGGCAAACGACGCGTCCGGCAGGTCTTCGGCAGTCGCTGAGGAGCGCACCGCCAGTGACCGGCCCGGATCTCCGTCGGTCAGTGTCTGGTAGGCAGCCCGGACTTCCTTTTCCAGGCGCTCGGGAAACGGTGCCAGCATGACTTCTTTACGAATCTCGCGTCCCACTTTGGCGAGCGCTTCAACATCATCAACATCCAGTGATGACAGACGCGAGTCAATCCGCTCTTTCAAGCCTTCAAAGGCGAGGAACTCGCGATAAGCCTCTGCGGTTGTTGCAAAACCACCCGGTACCGACACGCCCAGCGCCGACAGATGACTGATCATTTCACCCAGGGAAGCGTTCTTGCCGCCCACAGTGGGTACATCGTGAATACCCAGTTCGGTAAAGTCCTTAACGAATTCCATGCTGATCTCCACGTGCTACTTGATAGGGTTGCCTGCCCTGTTGCCGGGCAGTGCATTCATTAAACCTCAGATTGAGGGTGCTGTGCATTTATTCTGTGAATGATGACCATTACCCAGCGGAATGGCCGGAACCACTATTTAGCCGCTATAGTGTAGGCTATAGGCCACCGGATGTGACCCACCAGATCAGCCCCGATTAAAGGAATTCGTCATGAGTGCCAATCGCCCCGTTTTTTTTATTTCTGACAGCACCGGGATTACCGCTGAAACACTGGGCCACAGCCTGTTGTCCCACTTCGACCGTACCCAGTTTACCGAAACGATCCTGTCATTCATTGATACAGAACAAAAAGCACGCAATGCGGTCGACCGGGTGGCCAAAGCGGCACGCGAATCCGGCTTGCAGCCGGTTATCATTGAAACGATCATCGACCCCAAGATCCGGGCGATCGTTCACGACAGCGATGCCCATACCGTAGACATCATCTCAACGTTTCTCGGGCCCCTGGAGCAATTGCTGGGCCAGGCTTCCAACATCCGCATCGGTCGCCCTGAAGTCTCGGCAGACTACGGTCACTATCAGCGCCGTATGGATGCCATGCAATTCGCCCTGGAAAACGATGATGGCCGTCGACTGCATCACTACGACAAAGCCGACATTATTCTGGTAGGGGTATCCCGCAGTGGCAAAACACCCACCAGCATCTTTCTGGCGTTGCAGGCCAATATTTATGCAGCCAACTACCCACTGACTGACGACGATTTTGAAGAGGCGCGCATGCCCAAAGCACTCGAGCCCTATCGCAACAAGTTGTACGGCCTGAGCATTGACCCTAAACGACTGAATCAGATTCGAGACGGGCGCAAGGCCAACAGCGACTATGCGTCACTGCGCCAATGCGAAGATGAAGTGCGTATGGCTGAAGCTCTGTTCCGTCGGTTCGGCATTCCCTTTATTGATACCACGCGACTGTCGATCGAAGAAATATCCACCCGCATTATTGTCGACAAGGGGTTGCGCGACCGGATTCGATCCGCCACCTGAGGCACTGGGGAAAAGGAAAGGTTCATTCCAAAAAAGGAGCCGAAGCCCCTTCCAAATTGTTGAAAATGACTTCCTGCCTTTTTCAACACACAAAAACCAAACAAGGTGATTCTTCCTGATCTCACAAAACCGATGACTGTCCAGTCACCGGTTTCGCGAGGAATGCGTCAAACACACTGAATGCATTCCACAGTTCAAGGAGCCATTAGTAGTAAGACCAGTTCAAATTGACGCCGGAAAACGAGTCATACGCTCTGATGCCGATTGTCCAGGTACCGGCTTGCGGGCTGGAAAAACGGCACTGTTCGGTATTACCACCACGATACGGCCGGCAATCGTAGTCATTGCGAGTCGGCTCAGCGCCCTGCTTAACATAGAGGTCGGCGTCACCACTGCCATCGGCGATGTCGATATCCAATGCTGACATGCCCGCAGGCACTTCTACGGCATAGTAAAGCCACTGCCCCTGAGTCGCTGACAGGTTTGACTCTGTGCCCGAATCAGGGTTGCCGTCATCGTTGTCCAGTTCGAAATCAGCCCGCAGAGTCACACCCTCATAACCGCGGTAGCCCCGAACCATCACATGATAAACACCGGTTTCGGGCGTGGCGATCGCACAGGATTCCACGTTGCCATCTTTCCAGGGGCGACACTCGTAATTCGAGGTTGTCGGCTCACTGCCAAACCGGGTATACAGATCAGCATCGCCATTGCCGCCGCTGATGCTGATGTTCAAGTCGCGGGCCCCGGAAGGAACGTCCAGCACAAATTGCTGCTCAGACCCCTGGGTACCTTGAAGACCGGTTACCGGCACACCATTTTCCAGCACGGAATCCACCGGATCCGTTGGCGAACAAGCGGTGGTAGATACCCCCACAGTATCGAACGCCTCGACCACGGTGGCCAGGTCATACCCCAGAGTGTCGGTCGCCTCAACAGCACCACAGGCGCCCCCGGCGTAATTTGTGGTTTGGCTCCAGTACATTTGATTGGCCAATACAAAGACATCAAACGCCTGGCGTGTGTCCCAGCCTTCGCTGGTTGCGATCAGGTAAAAGGCACGATTGAATACGCCTGAACTGTGGTGAACATCCATACCGCCGACATAATCCGAGGCATGGCCAATGGAACGCCCATCCTGGGTTGGGTCGTCCATGTACCGAAGGGAACCCTGACCTTTATAAATGTCAGCACCCACCATCCAGTCGTTTGTGCCCTTCATAAAATACTCGGCGGCTTCGCCAGCCATATCAGAGAAGGACTCGTTGATCCCCCCGGACTGGTTAGCATATTGCAAACCGGAGTTCTGTTCAGTGAACCCATGGCTGACTTCGTGCGCCGATACATCCAGGCTGACCAGTGGGTAAAACCGATTCGCGCCGTCGCCAAATGTCATTTGAGCGCCGTCCCAAAAGGCATTCTCGTAGTTGTTGCCGTAATGCACCCGCATTCTTAACTTCTGCGTTAAAGGCGCAGTGTCGTACCACTGCTGGTACATATTGAACACCACATTGCCGAAATAATGAGCGTCGTTCAGTGGTGAATAGGCGCCATTGGTGTAACGATTTTCATTGTTCGGACAGTTAAAGGAAAACACACTGCCACCGCTGGTAGCACCGCCCATATCGATCGTCTCGACATTACCGGTCGACATCCGGCAATTGCTGTCAACTTCCATGGCCGGGTAATCTGTACCGTAGACATACTGGCCTGTCTTCTCATTCCCGCCGGGTCCCGTAGCTTCCTGATGGGCGATCCCATCCCAGTGCTCCAGTACCGCACCTGAGTGGGCATCAATGAAATAGAAAGGACGCGAGGGTTCATCTCCATACTCAACCCAACTGACCAAATACGCCAGGCGCGTTTGATCCTGCTCATCGACATGAATGTACAGTGTCTGATCCTGATTCCTGGCTGCGAACTTCAACAGCTCAACCGATTGGGCGCGGCTGCTTATACCTTGTTGATTGCGCTGGATAACCGCCTGTGTCATGGCTTGATCAACCGCGTCCGTTACCTTAATGGAGGGCACGACTGACGGGACTTCGATGTTCAGACCGGTCAGAACATCACCACTGATGTCGGCGGCAATGCCCTGGCCGGCGCGTGTCACCGTTTGCCCCCAAATGGGAACGCCCTGGTGCCTTTGCTGAAATCGCGTCACGGTTGTCCCACCCGGCAGAGTCCGGCTGTTGACAGTCGTCAACTCCACACCGTTCTGATTCGCAGTGACGCCCTGACTGGTCAGCATGTCTGCGCTTGCGGGCAGGCGGTCTGCTGCCTGAGCACCGGCAACCAAGGTCGCGGCCAGGGTCAGTGTAATCCTCGATAATTGCTTCATATTCCGATTCCTTCTTCTAATTTTTTTGATCCAACGCCAGCGGAGCGCAGTGCACGTCCATGAGGGATCACCTCGTAACAGCAGCACACGCCATCAAGTTCCCTGATGGACTGCGACACTGCTATCAGCGCGTCGGAAATGGGAAGGTAAGACTTCAGAAGACAGGCTAACGGTGACCGCGCCAGACAGGCACACCGTTTCTTTCACAAACCTTGAGCTGAGACAGTCTCAAACTCTGTTCGGAGGTAACCGAACTCCGTTAGAGTGCCGGAATAATTCATTGGACAATACGGATTAACTCGGGTTTTCAGCTATGGCAGGCCACTATTTGCCCGACCTGAGACTGCATTCACAATTTTACCGTTAGATGACTTAACACTGACCGAACTGGTGTTAATATTGCTTAACCCACATGCCGTGATTACCGCTCTGGATGGACAATATCTGCCTGATCCGGGCTCAGCATGACTGCTTAACGCACGCTGCGGTACCCCAACTCTGAGCCCAGTGGCGAATACACTTGCTGCCACAGTTGCCCCTGGCGAGAGCGAAAAAATGCCGCGCAGCTGTACAGGTAAAACATCCACAGCCGCTGAAATCGCTCGTCGTACTGGTGCGACAAATCTGGCCAGGCGCTGTCAACCCGCTCAGCCCAGGCCATCAGTGTGCGGTCATAGTCCGGTCCAAAATTGTGCCAGTCTTCCAGTCGAAACAAACCCAGACTGGCGTTGTTGACTTCGCGTCGTGACGGCACCTTGCCATTGGGAAAAATGTACTTGTTGATGAACGGTTCCGGCGCCGCACTGTCCGCTTCTTCGCCAATGGTGTGCAACAGAAACAGACCGTCTTGAGCCAACAGACGGTGCACGGTTTCGAAGAAGGTGCGATGGTTTTTAGCACCCACATGCTCAAACATGCCGACCGACACGACCCGGTCAAAACGGCCGCTCAAACTGCGGTAATCCGCCAGGCGAATATCTACAGACAAATTCGACAGTTTCTGCCGGGCATAGGCCTGTTGTTCCTGACTGACCGTAACGCCAACAACACTAACCTGATAGTGCCTGGCGAGATGCTCAGCCAGACCGCCCCAGCCACACCCGATGTCCAGCACGGTTTGCCCGGGGTTAAGATTTAGTTTGCGGCAAATCAGATCAATCTTGGCCTGCTGTGCCGTCGCCAGATCAGAGGCCTGCGCCCAATAAGCGCAGCTGTACATCATGCTGTCGTCGAGCATGCGCCGGAACAGGTCATTCCCGATGTCGTAATGTACTTTACCGACGGTGAAGGCGCGGCGATGAGTTTGAAAATTAATCAGCCGATACGCCAAGCCACGAAAGGCATCCCGAAACCGCACCAATGCTGGCATGCGTCCCAGAACCCCGGTTTTGATCAGCCGGGTAATGAGCTCATCTATTCGATAACAGCTCCACCAGCCATCGACATAAGCCTCAGCAAGCCCAACGGATCCCTGTCGCAACAAGCGGCCGTATAACCGGGAGTCATGTACTTGAAGATCCCAGGGGCGGTCGCCCTGAACCCGGATATCAGCGGCATTCAGTACGTTCCTGAGCCATGACGGAGGCGGTGAGTGAGTTGGCGAGGTTAAATGGGAAGCCCTTTTGCCCAGTGCCGGGCGTGCCTCGTTATCCGTTGAATAACGGTGGGTTAATTTGGTCGTCATAATGCTCCCCCTGAATCGGTATTCAGCGAGACAGAGCGCACCCCGTTTTCCGGGGCAACCGAACGATTCGGTGATCAGGGTACTGCTCAACCAACCTATCAAACGGCGGTTAATGGCGACTGTCTCCAGGCTATGAACACACTTCGCCCTCCCAGCTAAGCACTGCATCCGAGGAGTATCAAGCCGGAATGTACAATTTTTGATCTACTCGGGAGCAGTGAATACTCCATTTGATTTATCAGGAGCGGTCATGAGGCAACCGGGACTAAGCGGTCTTAAATCCCGCCCAGCACCCAGGCAAGCACCAGCGGTATCGTCACAATACTCAAGGCATTTGAAAACATCACCATGGCAGCTACCTGTTCCGGCTGTTGGTTGTAGCGCTCTGCAACCAGGTAGTTCAGCACAGCCGGCGGCAAGGCACCAAACAAAATCAGCATAGCCTCCTGCACCGGTGACAAATTCAGCACCAGGGTCAGTGGCCAGGCGACCACTAAACCCAGAATCGGAGAGGCAACCGCACTGATTACACCGATCCGCCAGCCGCTGAGATCCAGATTAACCAGACGGACACCGAGGGCAAACAGCATCAGTGGTACCGCTATGTCACCCAGCAACGCGAGGGAACGGATCAGCCAGTCGGGTAAATGCACGCTAAAGCCGGCAATCGCCAACCCCAGGGCGGCAGCAATGATCATCGGGTTCTTCATGACATGCATCAGGTGAGTTCTGGGGTTGAGCAACCAGGCGCCCACGGTAAAGTGCAGAGTATTCTCGACGATAAATAAAATAACTGCAGCCGGCATGAATGCTTCGCCAAAGGTAAACAGCATCAGCGGCAAGCCGGTGTTTCCACTGTTGCGAAACATCATGGGTGGCACGAAGGTTTTCCAACTGACCCCGAGAGCACGGGCCAGGTAATAGGCGCCGATACCAGGCAGCAAGGTCACCAGGATAGCGCCCAGAGCCAGGGGCGCATAATCACCCAGATCAACCGGACGCGAGGCGAATACGCTGAGGATCAGAAAAGGGGTGAATACATCGATATTAATGCGATTGGCCGCCTCCATGTTTGGCGCATGCTTGCGTCCATAGAGAAAACCGACCAGTACAACCAGAAAAATGGGCACTACGATGCCCGCAATGCGCTCAACCATTGGGCTCAACCCTAACGTTTGGACAGAAGAGAGTCCGTATCACTGTGTTCTTTCAGAGGCCCGACTGCCAACCCGCAGTCGCCAGACCCAAAGGACCCACAAAACCGCAAAATTCATTTCAAACAAGCGTTGCCACAGGCCTGGTAACCAGCCGCGCTGCCAGGCGGCCCATTGCAAGACAAGAAAGGTTAGCACCAGAGTCCCCTTCAGCACCCTCATGCCTTTGATGGAGGTCAACGGAACCAGGCGTACACCGGATACGACTGCCCCTGCGCTCAGAACCCAGATCAGTGTGCTGTGAATCAACTGGTTGCCGCTGCCTGTTGCCGGGCACCCCAGATCACAGGGAAACACCACACTCGCGATGTAGCTGGCGGCAAAAGCGATGGCCCCAAACCGCACCCAGGGGTCCATTTTAGCCGGTTCAAGTGCTTTGCGGGTGGCCTCTACAGCCCCCATCCAGAAAGCACCAATAAGCAGAAAAGCGCCATTGGCAGCCGATCGGTTGGGCATATCGAGGGCACCCAGCTCACTGATGAATTGAACACTGCTGTAATTCGCCACTCTGGCGCCCAGCACCCAGGGCAAAACCACCAACAACAGGGTGGCAAGAATCGACAACATCATGGCTTTGTTTTTCACAGGGTTCCTTTTGATCAGCCGCTGGCAGCGCAGAGCTTACCGGGCCAGACCCGGGTGGTACAGGGCAAGTCACAAACAGATTTTGCTTTCTGGCGGCAGAACTGAATAATAGCGACCTGTTTCGCCCACCTACTACCGGGTTTCGCTTCTGCCATGCTTGCGCTGTTCTTAACCAGACACACCGGAATCGCCCTTCCTGCCGCGCTGCTGTTTCTACTGTTTAGCCTGTCGGGTGCTGCCGTTGCGCATCCCTCATCTGAGCCAGCCTGTCTGAAAGACACTGAAACCTCGCCTGAGCTTGCAGACAATATTCCCTCTTTGCCTGCAGAAACCGGGTTAACGCCTGACGCATCGTTTGACGACCGGCCTGACCCAGCTACAGTGCCCTCCTTGCATACCCTGGCTCGACTGCTATTGGTCGGGACCAAGCCAGCTCCAACGCAAAGCAACCAATACCCTGGCATCTGCCACTGCATGGCCTGGCCACAAGCACCGCCGGAAACTTCAGCTAATCTGTTTGTTTGATTGATCGTTTCTCAATTGAAGTTTCAAGGTGTGTCCAGTTTAGATGTGTGCCGTCGGGCGTATTCACCCGGTGTCGATCACTGGCCGCTGACACCCAAGTCGTCACCCCTGCTATTAATGGAGTGTTAAAGTGCCCCTAGCGTTAATTCTGATCATTGGTATTTTTACTCTCGGCTACCTGGCAATAATTGCCGAACACAGCCTCAAAATTGACAAGACCGCACCGGCCATTATGAGTGCCGTATTGTGCTGGACTGTCTATATTCTGTTCGCGGGCGATCTCATCGCCGTCGATACTCTACCGGCCTGGTTTTTGGAAGAACACGCCAACCTGGACCAGAGCGCGCTGATTCACACCTGGGTCGGCGAACACCAGCTGCTTGGGTTTCTCGGAGAGATCGGCTCCATTCTGTTCTTTCTACTGGGCGCCATGACCATTGTTGAATTTGTGGATGCCTACGGCGGTTTCGCCATTATTACCGATCGGATCAAGGCTACGTCCACAGTGACCCTTTTATGGATGATCGCGGTACTGGCCTTTTTCATGTCGGCTGCACTCGACAACCTGACCACCACCATCGTCATGATTTCGCTGATCCGAAAACTCATTGCCAGTCGACAGGAACGCCTGTTTTTCGCCGGCATGATCGTTGTCGCAGCCAATGCGGGAGGGGCCTGGTCGCCCATCGGGGACGTTACCACGACCATGCTCTGGATCGGCGGACAAATCACGACACTGGCGATCATCAAATCGTTGTTTTTGCCTTCGCTGATTTGCCTGCTGGTACCTATGTTGTACCTGACCTGGTCACTGCGTGGCCAGACGATTCACCCTCCCCAGGCCATGCCCTACAAACAGGATGCGGACCAGGTGACCCGACATCACCGAAATATCATTTTTACTGTGGGTATTCTCGGTTTGCTGTTCGTACCCGTGTTCAAAACGGTCACCCACCTGCCACCTTTTATGGGGATGATGCTGAGCCTCTCGGTGCTATGGGTTGTCAGTGAAATCATTCACCACCGTGCCGACTATGACGACGATACCGAACTGCACATTACCCGGGTGCTAAAACGCATTGACACACCCAGCGTACTGTTCTTTCTGGGCATTCTACTGGCTGTTTCTGCCCTCGAAGCAACCGGATTGCTAGCGTCGCTGGCCAACACACTCGATCAGTCGATAGGAAACATCAATATCATTGTTTTCCTGATTGGCCTGATGTCTGCCATCATCGACAACGTGCCACTGGTCGCTGCAACCATGGGTATGTATGACTTGTCGACCTACCCCACTGATGCGGCCATGTGGGAATTCCTGGCCTACTCAGCCGGAACCGGTGGCAGTTGCCTGATTATCGGATCTGCCGCCGGCGTTGCCGCTATGGGAATGGAAAGGATCAGTTTCTTCTGGTACTTGAAACACATCGCTCCGCTGGCGCTGATGGGGTATGTAGGAGGAGCGCTGTTCTACCAATGGGTTGTCTAATGGCCCCGATAGCGCTGACCTGACGGTCAGCGCCTGGTCGAACAACCGTTACCTCTCAGGAGGCCGTCAGCTCTTCATACACTGACATGGCCTCCCCGGCCTTCATCAGACCCGGGCCGCCGCCCATCTGTATCACAACGCCCAGCATTTCAGTGAACGCTGGCCGGGTCACTCCGAGCTTTACCAATGAACGTACGTGATAACCGATACAGGGTTCACAATTCACGCTGATGGCGATGGCAGTGGCTATCAGCTCCTTGGTCAGATGAGTCAATTCGCCATCCACGTAAGTCGCTTTACCAACCGATTGAAATGCGTCGTACGTTGCCGCTTGCTCTTTACGCAGTGCAATAAGGTGAGGAGTCAGATCATTGGTCTTCTTTAAAATACTCATTCAGTAGCGCTCCAGGGAAGTGAAGCAACCAGTATAGATTGAGTTCCGGAAGATACCCTGAGCTCGATCAATACAACAAAAAAAACCGAGCCATCTGGCTCGGTTTTTTCGGGCAACCCATGTTGCCTCGACTACTTAGCGTGATCTCTGGCCAGACTTAGCCATTCACTTCCTTGAACGTAGCATGCATCTGCTTAGAAGGTTCTTGCGATGCCATACTGCCGACATAGACGGCAATTGCCGAGAACAGGAAGCCCGGTACAATCTCGTACATATCGAACAGTCCACCGGTCATCTGTTTCCAGACAACAACGGTAATACCACCGACCAGTATACCGGCAATGCAACCGACCCGGTTCATGCGATTCCAGTACAACGACAGAATCACTGCCGGACCAAAGGCCGCACCAAAACCAGCCCAGGCGTATGACACCAGTGCCAGTACCGAGCTGTCATCATCCAGCGCAAAGAACCAGGCAACCACAGCAATCAGAACCACGGCCGCTCGGCCAATCTTGATCAGAGAAGCTGGGTCGGCGTCTTTTCTGAAAATCGACTTGTAGAAATCTTCAGTCAACGCGGATGAGGAGACCAGCAACTGGGAATCGGCTGTCGACATAATCGCGGCCAAAATAGCCGCCAGCAAAATGCCTGCAACAAAAGGATGAAACAGGGCCTGTACCAGGCTGATGAAGACGGTTTCACCATCTGGCAGACCCGTGTCAAAGTAGCCAATACCAGCAATACCCACCAACAAGGCACCGGTCATACCCAGGAATGTCCAGGTAACCGCAATGCGGCGCGCACGTTTGACTTCGTTGCGATCTTTGATGCCTTTAAAACGCGCCAGAATGTGCGGTTGGCCAAAATAACCCAGACCCCAGGCCAGCGAGGAAATGATAGCAATCAACCCGAGTGACGAGCCATCAGCATTGGTGAAAATACTGACGAGATTCGGGTTTTTTGCTTCCAGAACGGCCGTCGGGCCATCGCCAATAATGATCAGTGCAAAAACTGGCACTATAATCAATGCAGCCGCCATCAACAGGCCTTGCACAAGGTCTGTCCAGGACACAGCCAGGTACCCGCCAAAGAGGGTGTAGGAAACCACCATGATGGTGCCAATAGTGACTGCCAGGGTGTAATCCCAGCCAAAAACGGTTTCGAACAGCTTGCCGCCAGCCACCAGGCCGGAGCTGGTATAGAACAGGAAGAACAGCAAGATGAAGAAGGCTGAAATGGCGCGAATGGCCACCTTGTCCTCAAAGCGGTTACTGAAATACTGAGGCAGTGTCAGGCTGTCTGACGCGGCCTGAGAGTAGGCGCGCAGTCGCGGTGCGACAATCAGCCAATTCAGATAGGTACCGACCAGTAACCCGATCGCAATCCAGGCTTCGCCCATACCGGAGGCATAGATAGCGCCTGGCAGGCCGAGCAATAACCAGCCAGACATATCTGAGGCACCGGCCGACAATGCCGAAGGCCAGGCACCCAGCGATCGACCGCCCAGAATGTAATCAGAGAGGTCTGTTGTGCGACGATAAGCCCAGAGACCAATCCACATCATACCCGCCAGGTAAATAATAAAGGTCAAACTGACCGCTAAGGTGTTGCTCATAATGTACTCCGAGTTTTAGTTGTTGTGATCGATTATGCTATCGAGCGTTTCTCGTGCTGTTCCCGACTACCGGTCGCTGTCCAGTGCAATGGATTCAACCCGGGTGGCAGAGGCGCGGGTAGCAACTCCACATTCCGGATCGCGTCGGGTCAGTTATTTATGGCCGTTCAGGCGGCCACATTACACAGGGGCCAGTAGCCGGGATTCAACCTTCCGGCCCAGTGTCATTCGCCGGTAAAAAGACCGGCCAAATGATTCCGTTGCCGGGCTGGCAGTACCCGCCCGGCAATAAACTCAGTCATCACTTTCCAGTGACAGCAGGCTCGCGTTACCACCCACTGCCGTGGTGTTGATGGTGCGAACCCGTTCGGTCGCAAAGCGCTTGATGTAGTTTGGACCTCCGGCTTTCGGGCCAGTGCCCGACAACCCGCGACCGCCAAACGGCTGCACGCCAACAACCGCACCAATCTGGTTACGGTTAACGTAACAGTTACCGACCCGGACCCGGGCTTCGATGTATGCGGCCGTCGCTTCATTGCGACTGTGAATGCCCAGCGTCAGGCCATAACCTGTTTTGTTGATGTCGGCGATGACGTTGTCGAGTTCACGAGCCTTGAAGCGATGAATGTGCAGGACCGGACCAAATTGCTCGCGTCCCAGTTCGTGCAAGCCTTCAATGCGAATGGCAACCGGCGGAATAAAATAACCGTGCCGGGTGTGTTCACTCAATTTCGCTTCAGCCAACACCCGGTCTTTCTTACGCCAGCCGTCGACATAGTCGGTCAAGCCCGTCAGCGCTTTCTGGTCAATAACCGGTCCGCAATCGGTCTGATAGTGTTGTGGGTTGCCCATTTCAATTCGGCTCAATGCGCCACCGATCAGTTCAACAATGCGGTCGGCCACGTCGTCTTGTACGCACAAGACACGCAGCGCCGAGCAACGCTGGCCGGCACTGGCAAAAGCAGACCCCATAACATCCGCAACGACCTGTTCAGGCAATGCGGTTGAATCTACGATCATGGCGTTCTGTCCGCCCGTTTCGGCAATAAAGGTGGGCATCGCCCCCGTGCGTTCAGCCAACGTTCGGTTGATCAATTGCGCCGTTTCTGTAGAGCCGGTGAAGGCAATACCGACGAGGCGTTCATCGCTGAGCACGGCGTTGCCGATCACCGGACCTGCGCCCGGCAAATACTGCAGTACCTCACCCGGCACGCCCGCCTGATGAAAGAGCTCAATGGTGCGCCCGGCAATCAGCGACGTACTTTCCGCTGGCTTCGCCAGAACGGTATTGCCCGCTACCAGCGCCGCACAAATTTGACCGGTAAAGATGGCCAGCGGAAAGTTCCAGGGGCTGATGCACAGGAAGACGCCCCGGCCTTCGTAATAATGCTCGTTACTTTCGCCGGTCGGTCCGGGAAGTAACGTGGGTTCGTTCATGTTGTCACGCGCCTGGACCGCGTAGTAGCGACAGAAATCGACGGCTTCACGTACTTCATCAATGCTGTCTTGCAAGGACTTGCCCGCTTCACGGGCACACAGTGCCATGAGTTCAGCGGTATTGGCTTCCAGCAAATCGGCCAGTTTATCCAGGCAGTCAGCGCGTTTGATCGCCGGTGTCCGGTTCCAGCCAAACCAGGCCGAATCAGCAGTAGCCAGGGCCTGCTGCGCCATATCTGCATCGGCAAAGTGCACCTGACCTACCGTCTGACGGGTATCGTAGGGGCTTTTGACGTCAATCACTTCGCTGGTTGAAACGGCGTTACCCGCCAACAAGGGTTTCTGCACCCATTGGGTGTCGTTCCAGGCATCAATGGTTTGCATTAACGGCTCTCGTTCAAAGGCTACGGCAAGGTTGTACCCCTGAGAATTGCGACGGCTGTCACCATAAATTTCAGAGGGACGCAGGATTTTGGGGTTACGGAACACCGCACGGCTTTTCGCCAAATCTACCGGAGAGGACACCAGATCCCCCACGGGAGTCTCAGCGTCGACCAGGCGGTGTACAAACGAGGAATTGGCCCCGTTTTCCAGCAGACGCCGCACCAGGTAGGGCAGCAAATCCTTATGAGCACCCACCGGTGCATAAATGCGTACCCGATGTTTGTCTTCACTGAGCAGCGTGTCGTACAGCGCATCGCCCATACCGTGCAGACGCTGGTACTCAAAATCCCGCTCCGGTCGTTGTCGGGAATACTCGGCCACCACCGCTACGGTGTGCGCGTTGTGCGTTGCAAACTGCGGATAAATCGCGCCATCAGCGTCCGCACTCATCAGATAGCGAGCGCAGGCAATGTACGATACATCCGTATTTTCCTTGCGGGTAAACACCGGGTAATCAGCCAGGCCCAGCACCTGAGCGTGTTTGACTTCAGTATCCCAGTAGGCCCCTTTGACAAGACGCACCGGTATGAGGTCACCCTGCTCTTTGGCGAGGGACGTCAGATACCCCAGTACGGCTAAGGCGCGTTTTGAATAGGCCTGAATGACCAGTCCAAAGTTACCCCACCCCCTGACGGCATCGCTCTGGTACACCTGTTCAAACAGACGCAATGACAACTCCAGACGATCGGCCTCCTCGGCATCGATGGTGATGCCCACGCCCAATCCGCGGGCTTCACTGACCAAATCAGTTACACGCTGGGCAAGCTCGGTCATCACCCATTCCTGATGGGATTCCTCATAGCGCGGGTGCAACGCCGACAGTTTGATCGAAATGGTCGGTTTGGGCGCATCGTTGCCCCACTCGTCCATACCAGCACCCAGAGTCTGGACGGCATTGCGGTAGGACTGAAAATAGCGCTCTGCATCGTGGTCGGTAAATGCGGCTTCACCAAGCATGTCGAACGAATAGGTGTAGCCTTTTTTACGGTAGGACTTGCCGTTCTTAATGGCTTCTTTGATGGTGCGCCCGAGCACAAACTGTTTGCCCATAATGCGCATGGCCTGATTCATTGCCGCACGAATCACCGGCTCGCCTGCCCGGTTAATCAGCTTTGACAACAAATTCGCCGGAGACGTTTCACGGCTGTCGAGCGACGTAACCCGGCCAGTCAGCATCAGACCCCAGGTAGACGCGTTTACCAGCAGCGAATCCGACTTGCCCATGTGGTCTTTCCAGTCGGCTACAGACAGTTTGTCGCGAATCAGGTCATCGGCGGTATCCGGATCTGGCACGCGCATCAGCGCTTCAGCCAGACACATCAGGATGACGCCCTCTTCGTTGTCCAGACTGTACTGCTGCAGCAATTTATCAACCGCGTGGGCTACATCACCCTGGCTGCGAACACGATCCACAATTCGCCGGGCCGTTGACTCTATAGCCTCGGCACCGCCCTCACCGGGTTCGGCAACCTCAACCAGTTGCGCCATGTACTCATCTTCATCGACGGCGTACTGATCCACGATAAACTGAAACCACTGTTGTGGTGTCAGATCCCGATAGTCTCCCGATACTGCCCGAGCGGCGTCAAACTGAGTCATAACCATCCTGCCTGCAATTTAGTTGGCGTTATGCAGACACAGTAGCCGTGACCTTCGCGCAGCGATTGTCAAAAACGGGGCTTTTTTTGTTAAAAAGTACGGAAATGAAGGAAAAACGCAGGACGCAGGACAACAAAAGACGCGGGACATGGACTGACGTAACACCTGAAAAGACGCGAAACAATAAAAGACGTGGGACACTCACTGACGCAGAACCTGCCAAATACCGACGCTCCATCGTCTTTTCGTGTTGAGCGTCTTTTATTGTATTGCGTCCCTTACTGTTTCACGTCAGTCCATGTCCTGCGTCTTTCCATGTCCTGCGTCTTTCCATGTCCTACGTCTTTTGATGTCCTACGTCTTTTATCGCCCTAAGTCAGTTCATCCCCTTCTTACGGATCTGACCCGGCGAGTGCCCTGTGCGGTTTTTAACGGCGTGCGTCAGCGCACTCTGGTTGCTGAAGCCGGTTTCGAGTGCGATATCGGCGATGGAATGGGAAGAGCAGCGTAACAGCCAAATCGCCTGGTCGAGGCGCAGTTTCATCACATACTGATAGGGCGTCATACCAGTGACCTGGCGAAACCGGAGGTGAAACTGGCTGATGCTCATGTGACACAGATCCGCCATCTCCGTCACCGACACTTTTTCCTGCAGCCGGTGGCGGATCATCTGGTCGATTCTCGATAAATCGAACCGCCCGAGGGACTCCTGGCCCGGTACGGCACGGCCTGTCAGGCGCTGGTAGAGGCTGTGGAGCAACAGGGCACTGACGTGTTGCTGCATGTGAGGGTCGTGACCGAACTGATCAATCTCCCGCGCCATCGCGGTCAGCAGGCTGCCAAACTGAGCGTCCAGTTGAAAATAATGGGGGCGATCAAACAGGCGGCACAGCATCTCATGGTCGATGCTGCTGTCAACAGAAGCGTCCGCCGAGAAATCCAGCACCACCATGCGGTTATCGCCCAGGCCCTGAAAGGCATGATCGCTCTGGGTAGGCACCAGGCACCCATTGCCCAGGCACAACTGGTCACCCCCTTCACCCTCAAGCTCAAAAGCGGCGTTCCCCTCGAACCCGAGTACAACCTGATGGTGGCTGTGGTGGTGCCGACCACCCGTTTGAGGCATGGGCTCCAAACGACTCAATCCTCCCAACCACATAACGCACCCCCAGAGGTGTTAAACAGATACCGGCGACAAAAAGGCGTCGACTGCAGTCTCATACCATACGCCCCGTCGCCTCAGCCGCCAAGAGAGATCAGGCTAATGCGGTAATTTGAGCGCGACAAGTGTGCTCCGGGAAAGTGCGACAAAACGCCCCAGAGAAGCGCATCCGCACCAAAATAAAGCGTTTTTGGCTTTCAAGTATCCCGGAAGCGGCGATTTTAAAGGCACAGGCCTTGCAAAGTAACCGGTCATTCTACGGAGTGGTTGCAGGCCATATAAAGATCTGATTGCCTCGGATCAGCAGCGAAGCGTTCTTTCCAAAGTCTTGGTGTCAGATCCTGAACCTCTTTCGCCGGGTGATCACCAACACGCAGTAGCACATCAGTCAGATAGACGTAGGGGTTGATATCGTGCAGCTTGCAGGTAGTGATCAGGCTCTGGATCACACCCACGTGCTCGGCGCCCAGTTCTGACCAACAGAAGAGCCAGTTTTTACGGCCCATCGGTATCGGCCTTAGAGCACGCTCCAGATGATTGGTATCCATTGGCACATCCGGCTC
>NZ_KE384061.1:30321-101093 GCF_000423605.1 Saccharospirillum impatiens DSM 12546 | reverse complement strand
CGGCTGGATAAGTTCGGTGTGCTGATCGTGGATGACCTTGGATACGTGCGCAAGACTGAACAGGAGAGCAGTGTACTGTTCGAGCTGATCGCTCACCGGTACGAACGCCACAGCTTGATCATTACCTCCAATCAATCCTTCGAGGACTGGGACCAGTTGTTCGACGATACCGTCATGACGGTCGCCGCCATCGATCGACTAGTGCACCACGCCACAATCATCCAGTGCGAGGGTGACAGCTATCGAAGGAAACAGTCTGCCAAAAAGCAGGCGTCATAGGTTCAGCGCAACCGGCCAAGTTAATTGTCGCTGAACCGGCCAAGATAGTTGACGCGCTACAGACGTCGGCAACGCATTGAAACTGAGCGAGATCTGGAGCAGCAACGGTTGCAGATCGTAGCTTTGCGAGGCGAGACAAACGAGATTGAAGCGCGCCTCGAACGTCTGGATTCAGAATACCGTCAACGGTTGTTGCGTGAGCGCAATGAATTGCAGGACCGCATGGCGAAACTTGAAGCAGAGCTGCAGACTCGTGAGTACAGAAACCAGCTGCTAGCACTAAAAGCGCCTACAGGCGGCATTGTAAAAAATTTAGCGACCCACACGGAAGGCTATGTTGTGCCATCGGGAACAGTGCTTATGACAATCACTCCAACGGATGAGCCCCTCCAGGCCGAAGTGTATGTTCAGAATCAGGATGTCGGATTCGTCCGCCCAGGGCAGGTTGCCCGACTCAAACTGGCCGCATATCCGTTTCAGCGATTTGGTACGGTGGAAGGACAAGTAGAGTTGGTCAGCCCGGATTCAAACAGAAATGAGGGCAGTAACGAATCATCGTCTAATACCCGGATGCAGAGTGCCTACCAGGTCATTCTGACGCCTGCGAAACAGGAACTTGAGAAAGATGGTGAGCGCCTTCAACTACGCCCGGGTATGGCGGTGATCGCCGAAATCAAACTGGGCGAACGCAGTGTTATAGAGTACCTGCTATCTCCAATCCGACGGACGCTCGATTACGCCGGTAAAGAGCGGTAAAAGCCTTGAACCTCAATAAACTGGACCTAACCTGGTGGTCGTCATACTAGTACTGGACGAGTGCCACTCCAAAATAGTGCCGTCAGTCCCGGCGGGCGTCCTTTCCGCCTGGGTTCAGGTCCAGAGGGTATGTTCCTAATCCAGGCAGATGCCCGATCTACCTACAAAACCCCAAGAGAATCAAAGGCCTGGGTAGACTTGGCCTGTTTGGCCGGTATAATGCGGGCTCTGTTTGAACACACTGATCGGTGCGTTCTGCGGGCCCTTAGCTCAGTTGGTTAGAGCATCCGACTCATAATCGGCAGGTCGCCAGTTCAAGTCTGGCAGGGCCCACCACCCCAACATCTGGCTCATCGTGCATTTGGGTAGTTGACTGCAGCGCGGTGAACGGGCGTTCCAGGGCGGGTCGATGAGCGACTGATCGACCTAGTCTGCTCATCCTCTGAAGTACTTCCCGCATGGACCACCAGGTCCGTTATACCAAAAGCAACCGTGGGTCAGCGAGGCTGCTCGCAAAGCTGCTGAGAAAACGAGCCGCAACAGCACCGTTGATTACCCGGTGGTCGTAGCTCAGATCCAGCGGCACCATTGGCGTTGCAACAAAGGCTTCACCATTCCATACCGGTTGCTGCTGCATGCGTGTAATGCCCAGAATCGCCACTTCTGGCGGGTTGACGATGGGGTTGAAACTGGTGCCCCCGATGCCGCCTAGATTGGTGATCGTCATGGAGGCCCCGCCCATTTCATCGGGTCCCAGCTTTCTGGCTTTCGCCCGAATGGCAAGATCGACTATTTCTTCGGCGATTTGCCACAAGCCCTTTTTGTCAGCATCCCGAATCACCGGGACCATCAAGCCATGTTCGGTATCTACCGCGATGCCGATATGAACATAGTCTTTCATAAACAGCGTTTCGCCATCTGAACTCAGCGAGGCATTGAACTGGGGGAATTTCCTCAATGAAATCGCCAGCGCCTTGACGAAGAAGGGCAGGGTTGTCAGCTTTATGCCGCGCGCTTTCGATTCTGCCTGGTACCTCGACCGAACTCGTTCAACTTGGGTAAAATCCACTTCATCGTGATGGGTGACCTGTGGAATCAGGGCATTGGCTGCGGTTAGGTTGGCGGCGGCCACCCGGTTTATCTTGCTGGTCTTGTGCGCTTCAACCGAGCCATATTGGCTGTGGTCAACGTCCCAATAGCTGCTGTAACCGTTCACAGGTTGCTCCCCTGGTTGATCGCTGTTGAGATCATCCATTGTCAGTTGAGTTCTTCCGAGGCGATCTGCAAGACTCTGAAGATCGATCGACAAGCGACGCGCTTGGGCACGAACGCTCGGTGATGCAACAACACTTTGCATGCGATAATCCTCTTGCTTTACCAGGTTGCAGAGATGTATTGAGTTTCCATGAACTCGAGCATGCCTTCATGGCCGCCTTCGCGCCCAAGGCCGGATTGCTTGCTGCCTCCGAACGGCGCCGCCGGATCACTGACAAGGCCGCGATTCAGACCCACCATGCCGTAGTCCATGCGCTCGCACACGTGCATGGCACGCTTCATGTCTGAAGAGAATACGTAGGCCACCAGGCCGTATTCGGTGTCGTTGGCACGCCGAATAACGTCTTCCTGATCGTCAAATGTCTGTATGGCGACGACTGGCCCGAATATTTCGTCGTGAACACAGTCGGCGTCTTGCGATACGTTGGACAACACGGTCGGCGGAAAGAAGTAGCCTTTGCCGTCCAGTCGATGTCCGCCGCACTCAATCTTGGCGCCTTTTGCCACAGCGTCTTTTACAAACCCTTCAACTTTCTCAAGCGTGCTGAGGTTCACCAGCGCACCGACATCCACCGTGGGGTCCGTGCCGTTGCCTATCTTCAATGCCGACATGGTTTGGGTGAGTCGTTTGGTGAACTCATCGGCAATATCCGTGTGTACATAGACCCGGTTGGCAGCCGTGCAGGCTTCGCCCAGATTGCGCATTTTGGCGAGCATGACGCCTTCAATCGCGGTGTCCATATCGGCGTCTTCGAATACTATGGCGGGCGCATTTCCGCCGAGCTCCATCGCCGGAGTCAGCACCTGATCTGCCGCCGATTTAAGCAGTTTTTTGCCCACCGCCGTCGAGCCGGTAAAGGACACAACACGGACCCGGGGATCGTGCATCATGTGGTCGACAACCACTCCGGGCTTGCTGGTCGGCAATACGTTGACGAGGCCGGGAGGCACGCCGGCTTCTTCGAGCAGAGGCATCAATGCCAGCATGGTCAGGGGCGTTTCAGCCGCCGGTTTGATGATGACGCCGCAGCCAGCGGCCAGCGCCGGTGCAATCTTGCGGGTACCCATTGCCGCCGGGTAGTTCCAGGGAGTGACCAGTACCGCCAGGCCAGCGGGCTTGTGTTGAACAATGATTCGGGCACCAGATGCCGGTGCATGGGTAATCAGGCCGTCGGCTCTGACAGCTTCTTCGGCGAACCAGCGAAAGAATTCGGCGGCGTACTTGATCTCGCCCATGGCATCGGTCTTGCCTTTGCCGTTCTCAAGCGTGATGAGGTGAGCAAACTCCTCCAGTCGGGAGTCGATGAGCTCCCAGGCCTTTCGCAGCACTTCAGATCGCTCCCGCGGTGTTTTGGCTGCCCACAGGGCCATTGCCTTTTCAGCCGCATCGAGCGCCGCATCGGCGTCTGCAATCTCAGCGGAAGCAACGGTTGCCAGTAACTCTTCGGTCGCGGGATTGAATACATCAAACCGTTCGCCGCCAGAAGCTGACACAAATTGACCGTTGATATAGAGGTCAGTTGGAACGTCGCTTGCTAATTTATCGTGTAGTGTCATACCAGTACCTGCATTAGAAAATGTGCCGAAGCGGGTCTGCCACGCGTCCGGCAAAATTGTTGAGTAAGACGGCTGCGTCTTTTCCGGTCAGTTGATCGTCCATACAGGTCAGCGTCAGGGTTACGTCGCCTTCTGACCCGACGATGGCGATAACAGGGGCCCGATCCGGTGGAAATTCGGCCGAAGATATGAAGGTTCCTCTCAGGTCATGCAGGATCAGGTCCGGTTTATCATCGGATTCAACCGTTTGTGATAATTGCTGCTGTGTCGAGTAGGTTGTGCTCTCGCCACGCCGGTCTACCCGAACAACTGCTTTGTCGGCCAAACTTGCCCCGGCGAAGGCGGCGATAACATGGTCACCGGCGGACGAGTCGAGATGGTCTGCCGCCCAGCCAAGAAAGGCCTCGAATTCAAGTCCCGACAGTCGTGCCGACAGGGTATGGATCGCCCCGATCGAGGGCGAGCCCACTGCGCGTTTACCGGCCGATTCACTGGCGTGTTTGAGCGCCTCGAAATCACGGGCGTGATAGGGCTGGGGCAGATCTGTTGCCGCAAGCAGCGATAAATCGTACCCCGCCTGATGAGCCATCCGCTTCAGTTTCGGAGAAGCCAGCACTTTTCCGCCCGGAGCCGTTACGGTTTGTTTGCGCTGAGGTTGGTCAACGCGTGCCGCTGGCTCGGCAACTGGCTTGGGTTTTTCTTCGTCAGTGGGTTTCACTGACTGTTCAGCCGGCGCAGCTGAGGTTGAGTACGCTCGGTTAACCATCTGCTTGCTAGGCTCATCGCTGATGATGGCGATGGTTTCTCCGGTAGGTACGTCGTCTCCTGCTGCGGCCAGACGTGCGACGAGATAACCCTTTATCCCGGCCGGGACTTCCACAACACTCTTGTCTGTCTCGACTTCAAAGAGGATGTCGTCCTGGTGAACGGTATCGCCGAGCTCTTTACTCCACCCGACCAGCACGCCCGTGTCCTGCGACATCCCGAGTACCGGCATAATAATGGGCTTGCCGGGGGGAAGGGTGTCTTCGCCCGAGGTTTCGTCACTGCCCTGAGGCGCGGCCGCGGACTCGGGTTTTGGAGTCGGCGCGTCAGCTGAGTCGCTGATGATCGCAATCACCTGACCGACCGGCACCTCGTCACCATCACTTGCGCTGATGCCAACCAAAAAACCACTGGCCGGGGCTTCGACCTCCATAGTGGTCTTATCGGTTTCGACTTCAAATAGCGTCTCGCCCTGAGTGACGGCCTCACCTTCTGACTTGTGCCAGGCGAGCAGCGTCCCCGTATCCTGTGCCATGCCCAGGGCAGGCATGATGATGTCATGCCGCATCGATCAACTCCCCGCTGACCAGCTTTTTCGCCTGTTCAAAGACGCGCTCAGGCGTCGGTACGGTAATGTCCTCGAGCGCCGGAGAAAACGGAATGGGCACATCCATAGCCCCTATGCGGGTGGTCGGTGCATCCAGATAATAAAATGCCTTTTCATTAATTCGGCTGGCGATTTCCGAGGTGATACCGAAACTCTGATGACCCTCGTCGACCACGATGACCCGGCCAGTCTTTTTGGCCGATGCGACCAGTGTCTTTTCATCCAGCGGGACAATCGTTCGTGGATCAATCACTTCAGCGCTGATGCCCTCGGCTTGCAGCATTTCCGCGGCTTTCTCACAAACCTGAACCATGGAGGAGGTGCCGATCAGAGTGATGTCAGTGCCCTCGCGCTTCACACAGGCTTCACCGAAGGGAATGGTGTACTCCTCTTCCGGTACCTCGGCGGAATCCTGATACATCAGCTTGTCTTCAAAGATAACCACAGGGTTGTCATCGCGAATCGCGGTTTTCAACAACCCTTTGGCCTCATAGGCAGACGAGGGCATGGCAATTTTCAGGCCTGGTATGTGTGCAACAATGGCATGCAGTGACTGGGAGTGTTGAGCGGCTGAGCGCCGGGTGGCCCCCATGTTCGTACGCAACACCAGTGGCACATTGAGCTTACCACCGGACATATAGTGCGTTTTGGCCGCCTGGTTGCACAGTTGATCCATGATCAGAAAGATGAAGTCACCGAACATGAGATCGACGACAGGGCGCATACCCGTCATCGCCGCCCCCACCCCAATCCCCATAAAACCGGGTTCGGATATGGGCGTATCGATCACGCGATCCGTGCCAAACTCTTCCACCAGACCCGATAGCACCTTGAAAGGCGTGCCAGCCTCTGCGACGTCTTCGCCCATGATGAAGACGTTCTCATCGCGGCGCATTTCTTCAACCAGTGCTTCATTGACTGCTTTTGATAAGGTAATTTTCCGCATACTGTTCCCCTTAGGCTAAGACATGCTCAACATCGGTGTAGACATGCATATCCACCTCTGAGACATCCGGGTAGGGTGCATTCAATGCATAGGCCACTGCGCTTTCTGCATCCTCGGTGACTTCCTTGCTAAGCTCGTCGAGGGCTTCTTCCGTGGCGTATTTGTTTTTAACCAGCCAGCCGCGCATGCGAATGATCGGGTCCCGGTTATCTCTCCAGTCCTGTTCTTCTGACTTGGCCCGGTAGTATTCGCGGTTGATGTCACCCACATGGTGACCGTGGTACCGGTACGTCATCAGTTCCAGGAAAAACGGGCCTTCACCTTTGCGAGCGCGTTCTACCAACTCTTTGGACAACTCATTTACGGCAATCACATCCTGCCCGTCGACCTGATAGGACTCGATACCGAACGCTTCGGCGCGGGCAGTAATAGAACCGGCGGCAATCTCTTCGGTTTTGGTGTATTCGGAGTAGCCATTGTTCTCACAGGCATAAATGACCGGCAGCTTCCACAGGGCTGCCATGTTCATCACCTCATACATCAGCCCCTGGGCCGTGGCGCCGTCGCCAAAGAAACACACCGCCACACCGCCGGTTTTCTTCAGTTTGGCTGTCAAGGCAGCGCCAGTGGCGATACCCATGGAGCCGCCGACAATCGCATTGGCGCCCAAATTACCGTTTGACTGATCTGCAATGTGCATGGAGCCGCCCTTGCCACGGCAATAGCCCTCTTCACGGCCCAGTAATTCGCAGAACATGGCCTTGAAGTCAGCGCCCTTTGCAACACAGTGGCCATGGCCCCGGTGCGTGGAGGTAATCTTGTCGGTGGGCAACAGGGCTTCACAGATACCAACCGCGACGGCTTCTTCGCCAGAGTACATGTGAGTCAGGCCAGGCATTTTCGCCGACAGGTAAAGCTGGTTCGCATTGTTCTCAAAGGTTCTAATACGAACCATTTGTCGAAACATGCGTAATGCATCGTCAGCACTCAATTTCGTTTTCGATTTATTCATTGCAAACCTCTTAGTATGGCTTAGCAGCCCTTTAACATTGGCCAGCACGCTAAGCTTGGCGAAAATTGAGGGCAAATACAGTGGGCCAGTCGGCTGAAACGCAGCGCTTTTAATCGTCGAACAATGGGGTAGTGGTTGTCCGGATAACCCTTCCGACCAAACAACCATTCCGACCACATAGCTATCCCTGACACTGCGTTTCAGGCCGTATTGCATTACTGCATGATGATGCCGCCATCGATCATGAGCAGTTGACCAGTCATGTAGTCACTTTCGTGCGAGCACAGGAATGCGGCGGTGCCAATGACATCGTCAGGTGTCGACAGTTTTTTCATTAGGATCATGGTTTCAGCCAGGTGGTCCATTGACTGACCTTCCTTTTCAAACATTCCGATTTCGACGAGGTCTTTGTCCAGCTGTTCCCACAGCTCGGTTTTCACCACACCCGGGCCATAACCATTGACGGTGATGTTGTGTTCCCACAATGCTTTTGCGCCGCCTGTGATCATGGCCAGTACGGCATGCTTGGAACAAGAGTAGGGAATGACGTCGAGGAAAGCGGCCCTTGATAGAATGCTGCCTACGTTAATGATCTTGTACGGATGGTCTTCCATGGGGCCTTGTTTGATCATTTGCTTGGTCGCCTCTTGCATGCCATAGAGCGTACCTTTGGCATTGACGTTCATGATCAGATCCCAGTTCTCATCATCGATGTCCAGAAGCATTTTAGGCTTGTTCACACCCGCATTGTTCAGGTAAACATTGATGGAGCCGAAAGCGTCGACGCAGGCCTGTACAGCCTTTGTGTGGTCTTCGCGCTTGGTGACGTTCATGGCAACCGCGACGGCTTTACCAACACCGGCCGCGTTAATGCTGTCAGCTACGGCTTTCGCTCCATCCAGATTCAAGTCGCCAAGCACCACATTAGCGCCCTGTGCGGCGAAGTACATTGCGTTTGCGGCACCCATGCCCTGCGCTGCACCTGTGATTACGATGTTTTTTCCAGACAATCTCTTAGGATCCATTTTTCTCTCCAATTTTATTGTTATTGCCAGTTTTGTATGAGTTTTTGAACACCTTCGTGAGCGCGCGTTAGCGCTTCTTCCGGTGTGATCACTCCCCGTAGCATTTCGTGTAACACGACGCCACAGAATTGGGTGATCGCTCCAAACTCGGGAGTCGGGGGTCTTGGCCATGCCTGAAGCTGGTCTTGCATGGCCAATTGATCTATTGCATCAAAGACCGGTGAGTTAATGCGAATGCTCGGATCTTCGCTTGCCGAATACCGGGAGCAACCGCGGCTACCGTTCTTTACGTACAGGCTTTGAGCCCGTTTCGATGTGAAAGTCTCGAGCGCAATGGCAGCCTCTTCAACCCGTCGTTCAGTCAAGTTGCTCGGGATACCCAGTATGAAGCCCCCCAGCGGTGATATCGGTTTCTTGCCCGAACCGGCGGGGTGAGGAATGAATCCGGTGTTATCCTTGGCTGGCGAGTTATCGTCATACTCGAAATACGGTGTCATCTGGGAAAAGCTGTAGGCCATTGCTACCTGACCCTGGGCGTAGCTCTTTGTCCGCTCGTACCACGACATGGTTAGAATGCCCGGGGGAGAATACTTAACGAGTTCAAGCAAAAATTTTGCGGCAGACATGCCTGCGTCTGAATCGATCATTGATCGATATTTGTGACTGCCCAGCCCGGCAATGGAAAACTCTTCTCCGTCGGGGTCCAAATCAATAATAGGCTGACCAAAGTCAGCCATAGCCATCATGAACGTATGGCTTAATGCCGTCCCTCTAGCCCCGTTCCAGGCGATACCGTAAATTTGTTTCTCAGGTTTGTGCAGTTTCCTGGCAGCCGATAACAGTTCCTCAATAGTAGAAGGCGGCTCTATGCCCTGTTGAGCGAACAAGTCTGTTCGGTACATCAATACTTCACAGGTTGTTTCTACGGGGATACCGTAGCAACGACCACCCCACTGAGACGCCCTCCAACTGGCTGCGTGAAAGTCGGTCGGGCTCAGTGCTTCGATGTCGATCAATGTATCAAGCGGCAGCAACATGCCTCGCTCGGCAAATTCACCGATCCAGGGGAAGTTGACCGCCACCAGGTCGTAGCTGCTCTTGTCCCGACCGGAATTTTCGACGGCTTCATCATAAAGTTTGTCCAGTGAATAGGAGCGTTGATGAATAGGGCAGCCGACAATGAGTTCAAAATGGCGTTTGAGGCTGTTCATGATCATGAACGTCGGATCACTGTGAGACAGCATTCTCAGGCCACCGGCCAGTGAAAGGGGGGTGCTCAGTACATTGAGTGGAGGTCCCAGGCTCTCGCTGTAGTAGGCGCTGCCATAGAACCGATCGTCGGGTTCATCCTTATGTTCGGTCTGATTCACCGTGTCGTTGATCAGCAGAACGTTGTCTTTGGCCATCTGAATCCACAGGGTCAGCAACTGATCACTGGGGTGAAGTGTAAAGCTCCTTTCGCTCTTGTGGCGCGCTCTGCGATTAATCAGACCCGTATCAACCAGTTCATTCAACCGACGCGTCGCAGTAGCGTAGGGAACCCCACTGACGTCAATGAGCAGTGTTGGAGAGGTGACCTTGCCCTGGAAATGGCGTCTCAGGAGCTCGACGCACATACGCATGTGGGCATTGGGTTTGAACAGTGAATGAGCGGACTCGAAAGCCAGCATTTGTTCGTCCATATAATCCAGAAAACGCAACAACCCCTCATCTGGCGCGGCTAACACCGAGATGCGATCTACTGAGTTGTTGTGCAGTACAGACATTCAGGACAGCTCCATGATTGGCTGTGATCCCTGTAATAACAGGTGATCAGAGATTTCTTGTTGTACGTACTGACTATACGCCCTGAGCAAAAGCAGATTAACCATTATGATGTCCATTATGGATGTGTTCATATCCATTATGGACATATTGCAGGGTTTTTCCAAAAGCAACCGGGGGTATGGTTTAGGAGCTGGTTTCTGGATGGGAACACATGCCAGGCAGTGCTTCATGTGTAGCACTGCTGTAACTCAAGATGGCAAAACAACAATAACGGAGAGCAAATATGAACACGAAGACATTACTCACAACAGCAGTAGCCGCCACAGTCCTCATGGGTCCTGCCCTGGCGATGGCGGAGTATCGTATCGGTATCACCCAAAACAACGTGGGTGTGGATAGCTATCAAACAACCTATGAACGGGCATTCATTGAGGCCGCAGACGCGAACAGCGACGTTCGGGCTGTAGTACTGGACGCCGGTGGCGACGTAGCTCGTCAGATCGCTCAGGTTGACGATCTGATTCAACAAAATGTTGATGCCATCATTATCTGGCCAACGAACGGCGAAGCCGTAATTCCTGCGGTGCGCAGAGCTCAAAACGCGGGCATTCCGGTCGTAGTGACCAACTCGAACATTGCCGAACAGGGGTTTGACTTCATCCGGTCCTTTTCGGGTCCGGATAATGTGACCCAGGGCCGTCGCTCTGCCGAGATCATGTGCGACAAGTTCAAAGACATGGGCATTGAGGATGAGGCCCAGGTGGTTCACATCACCGGTCAGCCTGGCTACACCACCGCGATCGAACGTGCGGGCGGTTTTGAAGAGCGTTTGCCTGAAGTCTGCCCTAACGTTGAAGTCGTTGATACACAGCCGGGCGACTGGAATCGGGAAAAGGCCCAGCAGGTTATGGAAGCTTTCCTGACCCAATATGACGATATCGATGGGGTGTACTCCGGCGACGACAACATGGGTGTTGGTGCATTGAACGCAGCTCGCGCTGCTGACCGTGACGGCATCATTTTTGTCGGTGCAACCAACTTTGCGGTTGGCTATGACGCAATGGCTGCTGGCGAATACTGGGGTTCGATTTACCAGTCTCCGGTAGATGATGCCAGAGCCGCGCTGCAGACTGCGATTGATGTTCTGGATGGTGAAGACGTTCCGTTCCTGAACTACTTTGACACTCCGAAAATCACGCAGGACAACATGGATCAGTTCACCAAGCCAGTTTTCTGATCCTGGAAAAGGTGGGGTGCTGAAAGGCAACCCTGCCTGTAATCACTGTTAGCCTCCCTGTGTTTTCGCGAACTCGGGAGGCACTCTTAAACCAATATAATAACAAGCGGTTTTAGGGATACTCCTATGGCAAATATAGCCAGCAAGCAAGTGCTTACGGTACTTGGAAAGCAAGGCATTCTGATCGCATTCGTGCTGTTTATGGTGATCTTTTCGCTCGCCAACTCCAACTTCCTGTCGTTGGATAACCTGCAAAGCGTGATCCGGTCTTCCGCGATCCTGGGTGTCATGGCGCTTGGCGTTACCTTTGTTGTCATCAGTGGAAACCTCGACTTGTCTGTCGGTTCCATGATGTCATTCTCGACCATTGTCGTGCTGGATTTGCATGACAAATTAGGCCCCAACCTGGCTATTCCTACCATGTATCTGATGACGCTCGGTTTGGGCGGATTCATTGGATACCTTGTCGGCTATTTACGACTGAATTCTCTGATCGTCACGCTGGGCATGCTTTCAGCTATTCACGGACTCACTTTGACGTATTCCGGCGGTCAGAACATGGATATTGCTGACAAGAGCAATACCTGGTTCGGATTCTTTGGTCGGGGTGAAATATTTGGTCTGCCTGTTCCTATCATTTTGTTTATTTTACTAGCAGCCTTCCTCGGGGTGCTGTTGGCGAAGACACCTTTTGGTCGGAAAGTGTACGCAGTGGGAGGCAATCCAACAGCGGCCGCTTTCTCCGGCATTCCGCGAGCCCGTACGGTATTTACCTGTTACCTGATCTCCGCGTTTTGCGTGGCAACGGCCGGCTTGATTCAGGCCAGCCGATCAATGGGCAGCCAAAACACGGTCGGGCAGGGTCTTGAGCTTGAAGTGTTGGCAGCGGTCATCCTGGGTGGCGCATCATTGCTTGGCGGATCAGGAACAATATTCAAAACGGTCATCGGTATTTTGATACTCGGTTTCATTCAAAACGGACTCCTGTTAATGGGCTGGCCCTTCTACGTCCAGTTTGTGATCACCTGGATCATTATCATCCTGGCGGTATGGCTCGATATTTCGGTCAAACGTGGCAAGTTGTGGGTCTCGAACTAGGAGTGGGTAATGATTTCTGAATTCATCAAACGCAACCTGAGCACCAGTGCCATTTGGCTGTTCATAATCTTCGAATTGCTGTTTTTCAGCATTGCAGGTCACTACCTGTCGTTCTCGGACGGCGCGTTTATGGACCTCAATAATATGTTGCTGTTACTCAATCAGTCTGCTCCGATCGGTATCATCGCTGTTGGCATGACACTGATTATGGTGAACGGCAATATCGACCTGAGCGTGGGCGCTGTATTCGCCATTGCAGGCATCGTGATGCTCGACAGCATGACCTGGCCTGTGTTTGCCGGTCTGGGTGATTGGGTCATCGTCGTCAGTTGGACACTGGCTTTGCTGGCTGGTGCATTGCTCGGCGCGCTCAATGGACTGATCGTCTGGAAGACAGGGGTCGATGCATTCATTGTCACGCTGGGCTCCATGCTGGGCTACCGCGGACTTGTCTTTATGTTCAACGGCGAGAACCCGACCTCTCACCTCAACTGGACTTTGATCGATTTTGCAGAAGCGCAGTTCCTGGGCTTCAACACAGCAACCTGGTTTCTGGCCGCTTCGGTTCTGGTGATTTGGCTGGTGACCCGGTATACCGTTCACGGGCGAAATGCCTACGCGATTGGTAACAACCGCAATGCAGCGGTCAATGCCGGTATCCGCGTGGGGCCGCACATGGTCATCAACTTTGTGATCATTGGTTTTCTGGCCGCCCTGTCATCCGTCGTCTTCTACTCCGGGAGTGGGTCTGTCAACCCAAATGACGGCCAACTGTATGAACTGTGGGTCATTACGGCCGTGGTGTTGGGTGGCACAAAACTGGCGGGCGGGTCAGGTTCGGTTATCGGAACACTGGGCGGCGTTATCGCGATCCAGTTGTTGCGAAAGGGGCTCGGTTACATTGGCGCAGACACCTCAACAGTCAATCTGGTTATTGGCCTGATTCTGATTGTCGTACTGTTCATCGACCGGCAACTTAACGTGAAGGGTGCACAGGAGTTAAGAGTATGACTCAGCAATCACCAGCCCTCCGCCTTGAAGGCATTGTTAAGACCTTTCCCGGTGTCAGGGCACTCGATAACGTATCACTCGATGTTCTGCCAGGTGAAGTTCACGCTCTAATGGGCGAAAACGGTGCCGGTAAATCGACGCTGATGAAGGTCCTTGGCGGCATTTATCAACCCGATGAAGGACTGATCTATGTCGGCGACACGCCGGTTGTGATGTCGAACCCACTCGATTCCAAAGCTAAAGGCATTGTGTTCATTCACCAGGAGTTGAGCCTTGCGGAAGAGCTTTCGGTGGCAGAAAACGTCTATTTGGGCGAGTTGCCAACATTGTCTTTTGGCCGGGTTGACTGGAAAACGCTTTACGAAAAAACCGACGCCATTCTATCGAAACTTAAGGTTGGGTTTAACGCTCGTACATTGGTCGGTGACTTATCCATTGCCAATCAGCAGATGGTTGAGATCGCGCGCGCCCTGACTGTCGATGCCAAGGCCGTTATCTTTGATGAACCGACGGCCTCACTGACCGATGCTGAAAAGCTGGTTCTGTTTGAAGTCATTGCCGATCTCAAATCCCAGGGCGTTGGCATTGTATACATCTCTCACCGTATGGAAGAGATCTTCAAAATGACGGACCGGGTCAGCGTGCTTCGTGATGGGCAGTACCAGGGTTCCCTGCTGACCGCCGATACCAACGAGGAACAGATCACGCAGATGATGATCGGGCGCAAGCTTGATCTAAGCAGAGCGCCCATTACCCACGAGCTGGGGGACATAGCGTTAGAGGTCAGGAATCTGAGTTGCGGTTCGTCCTACCAAAACATTAATTTTCAGGTTCGCAGCGGTGAAGTGCTGGGCTTCTATGGCCTGGTAGGTGCTGGTCGTACAGAAATCGCAGAAACCTTGTTCGGGCTGAGGCAACCCAGTGCCGGGACTATCCTGCTGGACGGTGAGCAGATGCACATCAACTCGCCTTCTGCGGCGATCAAAGCAGGTATCTCGCTGGTACCTGAAGATCGCAAAACGCAGGGTCTGGTGTTGGGGATGAATTGCCGCGACAACATGACGCTCCCCCAGGTCGATGACATGTCGGCGGGGCCGTTTGTATCGGACGGTGCTGAAGTGGCTGTGTTTGATCTGTACCGGGACCGGCTCGACATCCGCACACCAGGCTGGCGGCAAACCGTTGGCAATCTGTCTGGTGGCAATCAACAGAAAATTGTTATTGGCAAGTGGCTGTCCATGCACCCCAAGGTGCTGATCGTTGATGAGCCGACTCGTGGCATTGATGTCGGGTCGAAATCCGCGATTCATAAGTTGATCCGGGAGCTGGCGGCGAGTGGGTACGCTGTGATTGTTATCAGCTCAGAGATGCCCGAAGTACTGCACGTATCAGACCGAATTGTAGCCATGTTTTCTGGTGAGATTATTCGAACATTTACCTCCGAGGACGTAACCGAAGACAACCTGATTCAGGCGATTTCCGGTATTACACCCAAGTAATCAAACACTCTGTGGTGTACGGCCATGAGATGGCCAGGCACAGCACCCCATATGAGAGAGATACCATGAGCAAGAATATCATTGTAGAGCCGAGCATCATTGACACCGACGCACTTGACCCTCGCTGGGACTGGAACAGGCCCATACCGGCGCCGGGGCGGATGAATGTCGATTTTGAAGAGCGCGTCGATTTTCGTCGTCTGCATAAATATCGCGTCGAACGTGCCCGGCAGGCGCTTCATGAATCGGATCTGGGCGCTATGTTGTGTTTCGATAACAACAACATTCGTTACCTGACGAGCAGTGTGATCGGCGAGTGGTCAAGAGACAAAATCTGTCGTTATGCGCTGTTTACGGGCAATTCCGATCCCTATCTCTGGGACTTTGGCAGTGCCGCCGCCCATCATCGGTTAAACAACCCCTGGTTCGACAACGACCACTGGCGTGCAGGAATGCTTGGGTTGCGTGGCTCTGTCGCTGAAGAGGCCGGGTTGTTTGAAAATGCCGCTAAAGAAATTCGCGATATCCTGCAGTCGGAAGGTGTTGCCGACATGCCCATCGGTGTCGACATCTGTGAACCTCCCATGCTATTTGCACTGCAGAGGCAGGGGCTGGATGTTCGGGATGTGCAGCAGGTGATGTTGAACGCACGTCAGATCAAGAGTATGGATGAGATTATTCTGCTCAATCAGTCTGCTTCGATGGTTGACGGGTGCTACCAGTTGATCGCAGACAATCTGAAACCGGGGAAGAGGGAGAATGAGCTTGTGGCCATTGCCAACAAGTTCCTCTACGACAACGGATCAGACGACGTCGAGGCCATCAATGCCGTTTCAGGCGAGCGATGCAGCCCGCACCCGCATAACTTCACTGACCGGATGTATCGCCCGGGTGACCAGGCGTTTTTCGATATTATTCAGTCCTACATGGGTTACCGCACCTGTTACTACCGGACATTGAATGTTGGCAGTAAGACGCAGGCACAGGTGGATGCTTACCGCAAAGCGAGAGAGTGGATCGACGCGGCCATCAACCTGGTCCGCCCAGGAATGACGACCGATAAAATTGCGGCCGTTTGGCCTTCGGCACAGGAGTTTGGCTTTTTGAGTGAGATGGAAGCGTTTGGACTCCAGTTCGGGCATGGCCTTGGACTGGCATTGCATGAACGGCCGATCATCAGCCGACTGGTGTCTTTCGAAAATCCTTTCGAGTTACAGGAGGGCATGGTGTTCGCACTGGAGACGTATTGCCCGGCAGCCGATGGCAATGGTGCCGCCCGTATCGAAGAAGAAGTGGTCGTCACTGCAGACGGGTGTCGGGTATTGACACTGTTTCCGGCGCAAGACCTGTTCGTTGCGAACCCCTATTAAGAATGGAAAGCTGAGGATCAAAATATGCCAACCTATACCTATCGTGCGGCAGACTCTGGCGAGATCTTCGAGATCTTTCACAGTATGAATGACGCGGTGTTGTCTCAACACCCGGAAACCGGTGAAGCCATAGAGCGAGTCATTACGTCTGCTCCTGCTTTGCACATGAAAGGGCTCAAGAAACACGTTCAGGTGAATTACAAGAGTGCGGCTGCGACAGCCTGCGGGTGTGCTTCCAATGTCGCGCTTGCGCAGCAGATGTATACGAATAGCCGGGAGACGCCTCGTTATGGGTCTGTCAGCAGCAGGCGAACGGTGCATGGTGGCATTTCTACCAGTAAAGGTGGCGGTCACAGTCATGGCGGTGGCTGTGGGCATAACCACAGTGCCGGGGGGAGTTGCGGCCATAAGCATTAGCGGGAAACCCGAAGATTGCGGAGGTGCTGTGTTTGAGTCGGGTCAGTGACTGCTCTTTTTGGCTGCCATCAAGGCAGCCTTTTTTTGTCGCACGGTTTGTTGAAACTGGCACTGCGCCTGTTTTCGAAGCACAGATTCCTGAACCGTGGGTTTTCCATGCTGTCTGAAATCGATGGCCTATCAGCGGAGTAGAGCTTCAGCGTCTGGTGGTGTCTGCGCTGAAACGCTAGTGACCTGTTTGGTTAATCTCTATGATTCATCATGGAAAACCTGAGTGCAGCTCGACCCAATCGAACCGGCTGCTGACTTCCCTGTGACAGTCAGCAGCCTATTCCCGGAATATGGAGGTTCCGGCAAGTGGATGGCTGCTAAATCATTGGTTGTGTGAGATAAGTAACAACCACAGTGTTTGGATATCGTGTGTTTGAATAGGGCATTAGCCTTTTTCAACAACCTGTTAAGGAACCGAGGTATGCCGCAGATTCAGAAGTACCCGCCAGGCTGGCGTGTGTTGCATTGGGTAATGGCGCTGATGGTGTTCGCTTTGATACCCATCGGAATTGTGATGGCCGAACGCGCGCAAGCCAATATCTGGGGCGCTTTGACCAATGCGCTTTACAGTTGGCACAAGGCCATTGGCTTCAGTGTGCTGCTGCTGATGGTCGTGCGTATCGCGATGAAGCTCTGGCTTAAGGGCCCGCCGTATCCGGCAGAAATGCCTCGCAAACTGCAGTTGGCCGCCACCAGTTTGCATCACTTGCTGTACATGTTATTGGTGCTAACGCCCTTGTTTGGCTGGGCTGGTGTAACGGCGTTTCCTGCTCTGATTACGCTGGGCGGTTATCATTTGCCCGCCATGCCGTTCGTGCCGGTAAACGAAGCGCTCGCTGAACGCTTGTTCCAGGTTCACGGTGCTCTGGCCATTACTCTGGGTGTGCTGATTGCGGGCCATATTGGCGCGGCGTTGAAACATTTGCTTCAGAAGGACGGCCTGTTCAGGCGAATGGTGTAGTGGACTGCTAGCAGGGTGTTGAAACGGCATCCTGCCTTTTCCAAAACACGATATCCCGAAAATGTGATTTTTGCCTATCTCCCGAAATCAATGACTTAGCCGTCATCGATTTCGCCTTAACTTCCAAATGGTCGGACCACATGGTCCAGTAGCAGGCAGACTGACGTTCTGCGAATGTTAACGACCTGCTAGACACCGTTCTGACGAGAGAAGGTTGCTGCCCGGTATGTGTCCAGAAGCTTCAGGCGCCGTTTCATGATATTCGGCGGCGTCTGCTCTTCGGGTATGCCGAGCAATCCTCCGCGTGCCAACCACCGGCCAGCCACTTTACTGCCGCTCAAGGCGGACAGTGGAATGGCCAGAATCAGCCCGATTACGGTCGGCAGCATCCAGTACAGCAACGATGAACCCAGCCACAACAACAATGTAAGCACCAGCAAGCCCAGGGCTGTGTGCAGGCCGTGCCTGAGCAGAAAATGCTGCCAGGGTAGGCGAGTGCACTGGCGTTGCTGAGCCGACCAGCCCGAGTCCCGGCCGAGGGCGATTTCGCACAAGTGCCGGCTGTGAATCAGCATGAAAATCGGGGCATGCAAGACGGAGAACAGCAACTCCAGCATTGCACTCACAAAGAATGTCAGCCGCCCGGTCTCTCCAAGCCGCCTGCGGTTTAACAAGCCGGCTGCCAGCCCGAGTAATTTCGGCAGGAGCAGCAGAAACATGGTGAGCATGAATAGCCCGACCATGCGCTCTGAGTTAAACATCGGCACGATGAATTCTGCGACTGAACCGGGCTGCTGTTGCCATGCGAACCGGGTACTCAGTACCAGCCCGACCGTTACCATCGCCAGCCACAACAGCGAGGTCAGGTAGTTCATCACGCCCATGAGCATGTGTACCCGGTTTGGCCAGCGCAAGCCACGAGCCGGAACAACCGCCAGGTGTTGAACATTACCCTGGGCCCAGCGTCGGTCCCGAATGGCTGCATCCTGGAGCGAGGGCGGGCATTCTTCCCATGAGCCCGCCAGGTCTGGCAACATCCGAACCGACCAGCCCGCCCGGCAGATCAGGGCCGCCTCAACAAAGTCGTGCGAGCGGATTTCACCGCCGAACGGACGACGGCCAGGCAGCGTCGGCAAACCGGCTGAAGCTGCAAACGCACGAATACGGACGATGGCGTTATGCCCCCAGTAGTTGCCCCCGTCACCTTGCCAGGCACATAGGCCCCGGGCAAATACCGGCCCATAAGCCATAGCGGCAAACTGCTGCAGTCGGGCAAACAGCGTTTCGCCCCCGTACTGACGGGGAAGTGTCTGCAACAGGCCGGTTGCCGGATCGGCATCCATTTCCCGAACCAGGGTGGCCAGGGTGTTACCGGTGATCAGGCTATCGGCATCGAGAACGACCATGTAGTCATAGCCGTTTCCCCAGCGGCTGATGAAGTCGCGAATGTTGCCGGCCTTACGTTCTGTGTTCTGTTCGCGGCGCCGGTACCAGACGGGCATCGTCCCGGACAGGCGGTTTTGCAGGCACCGCACGGTGGCCGTTTCAGCGGCTAGGATGTCGGGCGAGTTGGTATCCGATAGGATGAAAATTTCAAAGTGTTCCTGCAGGCCCCGGTCACTCAGTTCTTCCGCCATGGCGGCCAGTGCGGCGCAGGCACTGGCGGGGTCTTCGTTGTAGATAGGCATGAGCAGCACGGTCTTGCCACGCAGTGCGGCATCCGGGTTGGCAAGGTATCGACTGCGGCCTGACAGGAGCCCCGCAATTGCGGCCGTTGCCGACAGCGAGATCCAGCCAAAGGTGAGTGTGAACAGGCCCAACAGCAACCACAACAGGGCGGTCAGCCCGGGCGCGCCGGGCGACGAGGCGTTGACGGCTTCGTTCAGCGGTATGATCAGGTACATCTCCCGGCTGGCTGCGATCGTCAGTGCCAGGGTGCCCCCGAAGGTCAGCCAGCGTGCCAGCCAGGTCGAAGTAGCCGGGCCGACTCGCCTCGTGTCGGGCCGTTGCGACAGAATCTGTGTGGGCATCGCCAATGGCGAGGCTGGAGGCGTCGGTGAATAGGGTGTGTTCATTGCGTCCACCGGTAAAGCCAGGTCTCACCCCAGGGCTGGCCATTAACTTCCAGCGCTACCCTCAATTCGGCCAGAGTGGTCTGACCCGGGTCCAGCTTCACGTAAGCCCGGTACTGGCGGGTCGCTTCGATCAGGGTGCCGCTCACACTGGTAATGTGACCGGCGCTGGTGACGGCGTTAATGCGAACGGCCTCCGCATCGGCACTCAGGCTGGCAATGCGTTCGCCGTCGCTGAAATCAATGACGAACAAGCGCTCATCGCTGCCGAGTGCCTTGCCGGCCGAGGTATTGATGACGCGCCCCGGTTTCGTTGCAAACGGCGAGTCGTCGCCCCAGTGCATGCGATACCGGAACCGGTATTCTTCGCCCACGCTTAGTCCGCTGGCTGGCTGCCAGTAGGCGACGATGTTGTCCTGGTATTCTCCGTTTGTCGGGATTTCCAGCAGTTCAATGTGACCCTCTCCCCAGTCGTCCAGGGGTTCTATCCACAATGAGGGCCGTTTGTCGTAACGGGCCTCGGCATCATTGAACTGGTGAAACTCGCTGCGCCGTTGCAGCAGCCCAAAACCGACGGGCATGGCACCACCGGCTTCGAATGAGGACACCTCTACACGGGCGGGGTTAGCCAGAGGGCGCCAGATTCGTTCGCCATTGGCCTGAAGAATCTGCAACCCGTCGGAATCATGTACAGCGTTGCGGAAGTCATCGTGACCGGCCCGGTTACTCGTGTTAAAGAAAAACATGGAGGTCAGTGGCGCAATGCCGACCCGTGCTCTGTCCCGACGCGGATAAAGCGCGGCATCAACCTCGATCAGGGTGGGTTCGCCGGGCACGACGGCGAACCGATAGGCACCGGTCACAGAGGGGCTATCGAGCAGCGCGTAAATGATGACCTGGTCTGACCCGGGCTCCGGTTGTTCAATCCAGAAATCGGAAAAGCGGGGGAATTCCTCATCTCCCTCACCAACGGTGTTGACGGCCAGGCCACGCGCCGAGAGCCCGTAAAACTGGTCTTTGCCGACTGCTCTGAAATAGCTGGCACCCAGAAAAACTAGAAATTCTTCATACCGATCGGGCCGGTTGATGGGGTGGTGGACGCGAAAGCCAGCATACCCTTCAGCGGCCAGTTGTTCGGTCGCTAACGGGCTGTCGTGGTAATTGAATAAGCCGGTCGAAAACGCCACGCGACGGGCCGTGCCGTCACGAACCAGGTGCAGGCCAGCGGGTGTCGTGTGCAGGAAACCCGGGTGGAATAATTGCAGTTGAAACGGGCTGGGCTGGTCGCTCCAGATGGCGGCGTCCGGGTCAAACACTATCCGCCGGTAGTCGTCGTAGCTCAGTGAGCGCAACGGATTGTCTTGTGCCATGTACTGCGGTGCAAAAGGCTCTGAGGCCATATCGCGGGCATGGGTTTGCAGCCAGCGGTGACTGAACGGTTGCGATCCCGACTCAAACTCCGGCTGGGCGATGAGCAACTGGCTGAACGGCAGGCAAGCTAACAGCAGCGCTGCCGAAAACCAGGCTCCGGGCCAGGGTCGTTTGTGACGCATGATTGCCTTCCTGTCCTTTTCTCGCACAATGGGAGTGTTAACGGTTAACACTACAGGTTACGGGCTCTCGACATCCGTGGATCAGCACTTGGCCCGACACTGGTCCTGGCTGGGCGTTGGACCGTATACTCCGGGCAACCCTAACCGAGGTCAGACCATTATGGTTGATATCTTTTGTCGCCGCTTTGTTCAGGACAATCATGCCAGCTTCCTGTGAATTCGTCGCTTCCATCAAAGGCATGGGCCAACTGCGTCGGGAACTGACGTGGATCGCTGTGTTGGGTGCCTGTGTGCTGCTCGGTTTTGCTGTGGCGTTATTCATACTCGAACGGCCCGTCAGGGCACTTGGCTGGTTGCTGGCCAGCATGGTCTGTTGGGGGTTTGTGCTTTGGCAGTGCCACCGGCGACTGCATCTTAACCGAAGATCGGCGACAGGCCAGGCGTATCCGACGCTTGGTGCAGGCAATCGTATCACCTTGCTGCGCGGGCTGCTGATTGCCGCAACGGCCGGCTTCTTAACGTTCTCATCAGCGGGTATTCACCCCTGGTTATTCTATGTGCCTGCGGCCTTATACACCCTTGCGGCATTGGGGGACGGGCTTGATGGATACATAGCGCGGCGCCAGAACCAGACCACCGAACTGGGTGCTGAGCTCGATACCGTGCTGGATGCCTTCGGGCTGGTGGTTGCCCCGTTACTGGCTGTCCTGTATGGCAAGCTGCACGTCAGCTATTTGCTGGTCAGCATGGCGTACTATGCGTTTCAGTGGGGGATTCACTGGCGACGGCGACATGGGCGGCGAGTGTTTCCGCTGCCGCCCAGTCAATGGCGACGAACCCTGGCGGGCTTGCAAATGGTGCTGGTTGCAATAGCGCTGTGGCCGCCAGTCCCGTTCGGTGTATCCAGCCTGGCCGGCGTTGTACTGATGATGCCACTGTTGATTGGGTTCATTCGAGACTGGCTGTACGTCAGTGGCCGGCTCAGCGCCGACCCGGAGCAGGCCCTGTGACTCGTTGGCGTTTTCTGACCCCCAAACAAGGTCTGGTCCTGTTGTTGTGGTTGCTGGCGCTGGCTTTGGTCGGCTGGACTCTCCGCCAACTGCCGCTGAACGACATCGTCAGCCAACTGGGCCTGCTTACCTGGCCGGACTGGTTACTCTGGACGCTGGTGAACATCACCATTTTTTACCTGGCCGTTAAGCGCTGGCAATTGCTGGGGCAGGCCTTGCAGGTACCGCTTTCCCTGGCGAATTTGTTTCGATTGCGCCAGGCCGGCAGCGCGGTGAGTTTCCTGACCCCGGGCCCGCATTTTGGGGGAGAACCGTTGCAACTGTATTGGTTGTGCCGCCATTTCGGCAAGCCGTTGCACAGCGCCGCAGCCATGCTGGGGTTGGACCGGTTCATGGAAACCGCGACCAACATTTCTGTCTTGCTGGCCGGGGTTTTGATGCTGTTGGGCACGGCCATTCTGCCGGTTCAGGAGTGGCTTCAGGTGACGGCCATACTGGCCAGCGTTCTGCTGGCGATGGTGCTTGCGGCTACGCTGATGCTGCGCCATCCGGACTGGCTGGCGAATCGGTTTCGGCCGTTGGTTCAACGTTGGCGGAATACCAGTAAGGTGGAGCCTGGAGAAACCGCCAATGAGAACGACCAGGGGAAAGGGCGGGCGCTGGTCAGCCTGATGCAACAGGCACTGGCCGTGCAACGGCCTCGTCTCTGGCTGGCGTTGTTGTTGTCGCTGGCCGGTTGGGGGGCTTTGCTGTTTGAACTGGCGCTGTTGCTGCATTTGCTGGGCGTGTCTGTGTCGCCGGCGGATCTTGTGCTGATCATGGTCGGCATGCGCTTGGCCATGTTGTTACCCGTGCCCGGTGGCATCGGCACCATCGAAGCGTCCCTGCTGTGGTCGTTTCGGTTTCTCGGGTTGCCGGTCAGCGCGGCGATTGGGTTGATCGCGCTGATCCGGCTGCGCGATGCGCTGGTGTTGCTGGTCGGTCTGGGTTGCCTGTGGAGTTTTCACCGGCCCCGGTTCCAGCCTGAACCCGCCTCAGCCAAATGACTGCTGGTACGCCGCCCAGCAGCTGTCGTTTTCCCAGAGTTTCACGGTCAGGCTGCCCGCACCGGGCGGTGTAATACCCGCCATCAACTTGTCATTCAGGATTCGGCTGAAGTGCTCGATGCTCGGGTTGAGACCGGCGAATTCCGGTGTGTCGTTCAGCATGCTGTCGCGAAAATAATCGACTTCCTGCTTCAGGGCCGCTTCAATCTCGACAATGTCCACCAGGTAACCGTGTTCATTGAGGGTGTCGCTTTCGATCCGGACTTCGAGGACGTATTGGTGGGCGTGGGGGTGATTTTCGTCACCCCAGTCCCCGCCGATGAGGTAGTGATTGGCAATAAAATCCTGTGTGACGGCTACGGTATACATAGGCTTCCTGTTCATGAGTGATTTAGGCGGATAAGAGGCCGGTTATGGATCCGGATAGTGGAAAACGGGCTGTACGATGCCCGGTTGCTGCTCGTGCAATTGTTGATACAACGCACCGGCCTCATGCAGTGGCACGGTATGGGTAATCAGCTGTGTCGGGTCAATACGGCGGATCATGTTCCAGGCAACATCGAACCGGCGTTGTTTGTCCCAGCGCCCGCTGAGCGATGGTGCCAGTGTGCTGACCTGGCTGGTGATCAGTTGCAGCCGGTTGCGATGCGCCGCTCCCCCCAGGTCCAGCGAGACTGGTTTGTTGCCATACCAACTGCCGATCACGATGCGACTGGCAAAGCCGCTTAACTCGATGGCCAGATTAAGTGCTTCGGGGTGACCGCTGATCTCGTAGATCAGGTCGGCGTCTGCCAGGGCTGGCTGGTGTACGGGGTTTGCCTCGGCCGGGCTGCAGACTGACTGCACACCGAAGTGTCGGGCCAGTGCCTGGCGCTCGGGTTGGCCTTCTATGGCACTCAGTGAGGCCAGAGGGTGCTGCGCGAGCACAGCGGATACCAGCAAACCGACGACGCCCTGGCCGAGTACCAGAACCCGCTCGCCCAGCATCGGACGACCGTCCTGTACCAGGCTGACGGCGGTTTCCATGTTGGGCAGAAACACGGCAGCCTGCGCTGATACATCATCCGGTACCGCGATCAATTGCTCCGGGCGGGCGATGAAATGGCTGGCGTGTGGCTGAAAGGAAAATACGCGCTGCCCAAGCCAGGCAGGGTCTACCCCATCACCGATTTGCTCCACCTCGCCGACACAGGCATAGCCATATTGCACGGGATAGTGGGAAGAGGTCTGCAGGGATTCCAGCGTGCTGTCCAGCGCCATGGACTGAGGCAGTTGTCCCCGGTAGAGCAGCAGTTCGGTGCCGGTGCTGACGGCAGAATACAGGCTGCGTACCCGAACGTCACCGGGGCCAGGCGTTGGCAGCGGTGCGCTTCTTATCTCAACCTGGAAGGGCGCGGTAAACCACAGTTGTGATGCGCAATCGGAATCGTGTTTGGCCGATGTCAATGGCGTGGTGGTCATGCGTTGGCTCCATGCTGATGGATCAGGGTCTGGCTTCGTCAGTGTAGCCAAGCCGGCCCCAAACGATCAGCTCGTTGCCTAATTGGCGACTGTGCAAGGGGGCAATGTGCGGAAAAATGGCGTTGTCGGGGTTACCCTGGCGACCAATGGCGTTGTAACCCCCGACAAACACCGGTGCCACGGTCAGCACGATGGCGTCGGCCAGACCGGCCCGCAGAAAGGCGGTGATGACCGAGGCGCCGCCTTCGACCATCAGGCTGCGAATGCCTCGCCCATGCAGAGCCTCCAGCGCTGAGGGCAAGTGGACATGGCCGTCTTCGTCGCCGGGTACAACCATCAAATCACAATCGTTGCGATCGGCCGCCGCTTCCGGGGTCGTCAGCACCCAGCAGCCGTGTTCGCTGCTTTGACACAGCTGACACGACGGCGGCATACGCAGTTGACTGTCCAGGACAATGGGTTGGGGGTCTTTACCGGTCCACTTACGGACCGTCAGGCGGGGGTCGTCGGCCAGAACCGTGCCGATACCGACCAGAATGCCATCGTGCAGGCTACGCAACTGATGGGTCAGTTGCATGCTGTCATCGCTGCTCAGCGCCATGGTCTCGCCAGGGGCGGTGGTGATGCTGCCATCCCAGCTCTGGGCGTAACTGAGCGTTACATGCGGACGAGCGCCATAGCGGCCCTCTGGCGCATCGAAAAAGTCAGCCCGTTCACTGTTCAGCCATTGTTCGATGTCCTGATTAAGTGTCATGGCGTCACTGATTGCTGGCAGGTTTGAGCGGTAAAAAATGATCCATCCGCCGGGCCTTGGTTAGCAGGTAGCCGGCATTGTCGTTGTTGGCGGCCACTTCGAGCGACACCCGCTCCGCGACATTGATCCCGGCGGCTTCCAGCGCGCTGATTTTAGCCGGATTATTGGTGACCAGGCGCACCGAGGCGACCTTCAGGTCTTCCAGCATCAGGCCGGCCAGGGTGTAGTCGCGCTCATCGGCTTCGTGTCCCAGCATTAAATTGGCATCCACGGTGTCAAATCCCTGATCTTGTAAGTTGTAGGCTCGCAGTTTGTCGAGCAAGCCGATTCCCCGGCCTTCCTGACGCATATAGAGTACAACGCCGACCCCGGCGTTCGCCACCATGGCCATAGACCGGTCCAGTTGTTCACCGCAATCGCAACGGCGCGATCCCATGACATCTCCGGTAAAACACTCGGAGTGAACCCGGACCAGAACCGAACCGGCATTGGCGATGTCACCCATGTAAAAGGCCAGATGCTCCTTGTCGTCGAGCGTATTCGTGTAGAAGCACAATTGGAAATCACCGTGGTCAGTGGGAATCCGGGTGCAGGTCATTCGGCTCACTTCAGGCATGGACATTACATACTCATAATGCTGTGATGACAAATTCATGGAATGTCCGGGCGGTTACCTTACTGTGTCCGGACGCTGTAACAGTAATTACGCCCCCCTGTCGGGAACGGATCAGACCCCTTTGCGCAACGACACCCTGTACTTTTTATACCCCGGTCAACTGGACACCCAAACCGGCGGCTATCACTACGATCGCCGGTTGATCCGGGAGCTGCAGCGACTGGGCCTGAACGTCGAAACCCGATCGCTGTCAGCACAGTTTCCCTTTCCCGACGCCCGGGCGCTTGAGGACGCACGAAAGGTCTTTGCTGCTCTGCCTGATGGCGCAGCGGTGATCGTCGATGGACTGGCGTTTGGCGTCTTGGATGAAGTCGCTTGTGCCGAAGCCCAACGGCTGCGGCTCATCGCCCTGTGTCACCACCCGTTGGCGCTGGAATCGGGGTTGGATCCGGTTCAGCAACAGCGTTTTCAGGTGTCGGAACAGCGAGCACTGCATGCGGCTCGGCGGGTACTGGTCACCAGCGAGCATACCCGCGAGACAGTGTTGACTCAGTTTGCTGTGCCCGCTGATCAGGTAATCGTGGCACGCCCGGGAACGGACCCGTCCGATTTCGCGCCCTGTGACGGCAATCCGCTGCGCCTGTTGACGGTGGCCACGCTCACCCGGCGCAAAGCTCATGATGTGTTGACCGATGCACTGGCGCCCCTGGCTGATTTGCCCTGGCAAGCACGTTTTGTCGGCGGCCGCGATTTTGATCCGGCCTGGAGCGAGCAATTGCAGGGCCAGGTGAACCGCCTGCACTTGCAGGACCGTATCACCCTGGTCGGCGCCGTGGACGAGTTGGCGCCGGAGTTTCAGAACGCCGACCTCTTTGTTTTGCCATCCCGCTACGAAGGTTACGGAATGGTGTTTGCCGAAGCGCTGGCAGCAGGCTTGCCGGTAGTCGCAGCACGTGCCGGTGCGGTTCCGGACGTAGTGCCCGAGTCAGCCGGCCTGTTCGTTCAACCCGATGACACAACAGCCCTGACGTCAGCATTGCACCGTCTGTTGACCCAAGCGTCGTTGCGGCGGCGACTTCAAGCGGGCGCCCGGCAAGCAGCTGCCCACTTACCGACCTGGGCTGACACCGCCCGGCGCGTATCATCTTTGATTGAGGACCTACAGCAACCATGAGCGGTTTCAGTATCGATTGGCTTGACCTGCGCGAAGACGCCGACCGGCGTGCCAGAGACAGCTCTCTGCGCGAACAGGCACTTCAGTGGTTAACCGGGGAAGGCAGGTCTGCGTCTGCGCCTCTTGTGGTCGACCTGGGGGCCGGGACGGGCTCGACCCTGCGTGCGCTTGGCGGTTCTGGTCAGCAGCGGCTGAACTGGCGCCTGGTTGATCATGATCAGACGTTGTTGGAGGAAGCCCGGCGTCGTCATGGCGCCACGCATGTCGTCGAAGCCTGTGTGGCCGACCTGTCGCCTGTAGAGGCGCTACCATTGGCGGGCGCCCGGCTGGTCACGGCTTCGGCACTGTTTGACCTGGTGTCTTCTGGCTTTGTTGAGTCGCTGGCTACCGTGCTGAAAGACCAGTGCCGGCAAAGCCCGGTTGGCCTATACGCGGCCCTGAATTACGACGGTGCCACGCTCTGGACGCCGCCACATCCGCTCGATGAGCCTGTACTTCAGGCTTTCAATCGGGATCAGCGCACAGACAAGGGTTTCGGCCCGGCACTGGGGCCACAGGCTGGCCCGGTTATGGAAGCGCAGTTCCGGCGGGCTGGCTTTGAGGTGTATACCGCGGTGAGCCCCTGGGTGTTGGGCGCCACCGATCAGGGCATGGTGTCGGCACTGATCGACGGCATTGCCAGCGCTGTGGCGGGCAGCTCCGGGCTCGATTCCGGTGCACTGCGAGACTGGGTCCGCTTTCGCCACGACCATGCCGCCACCGGCACCTGCACGGTCGGGCATACCGATTTGCTGGTGCTACCGGGCAGGGGTTAGACGCCTGGCATACACATCACCACTGCCTTCCCGGGTCGATTCCAGCACACGTGCCATTTCGCCCGGGGCGAGCCAGCGTTCAAAGCTCAGGCGATGCGTTTCGCCGGGTGCCAGGTTGTACTCGTAATGGCTCAGTGCCTCCAGTCGCTCAATACACCCCAGGGCGGTGCCAATGCTCGCCGGAATGTATTCAAACGACAGGGCGGCGATGGGTCGTGACAAGCCCTGCAGCACCGCCAGTTCAAAGCCCTCGACATCGATCTTGCAAAACCGCGGTTCGCCATGGGCTTCTATCAGAGCATCAAGCGTGGTGACCGGAACTGTGACGTCGCGGTCCCACTGAACCGACTGGAAAGAGGGGTCTTGTTGGACCTGTGATATCCAGTCCCGGGACAGAGTGGTCACCGTAGGGGTGCGCGTGCTGATGAACAGAGTGGCCTCGCCGGGCTCGGCACCCAGGGCTTCTTCCACCAGAGTGACTCCGGGGTCCTGGCCATAACGGTTGCGCAGGGTCTGCATCAGCAAAGGCTGAGGCTCCACCGCCACGACCTTTGCACCCAGTGTTCGCCAGGCGAGTACCCGGTTGCCGACATGGGCACCGATTTCGAAACACAGATCACCGGATCGGATAAATTGCCCATAACAGCGCCGCATGCGCGACTGGCGACCGGGGATGCCGTAATACATCAACAACGAACGCCATAACCCCAGTCGTTCACGCCAGCCAATGTGTGCCATCAGTTCTGCTCCTGTACGGGTGTGGAAAACGCCTCAATGAAACGGTCACGCATCCGATCCATTCGCCAGACTGGTGCGGCGGCATCCGGCAACAGGCCGGGCTGCCACTGCCAGTCGGCGATGGCATCCATGACGGCCGGATCACGCGCGATCAGATGCACAGGTACATCCCGGTTTTCGGTTTCTCCGGTAATCATCGGTGCGGCCTGGTGATCCCCCATTACCAGCACCACCAAATTGTCGTCACCGTATTCCTGCAGATAGGACACCAGTGTCGTCAGCATGTATTCGATCGACTGGCGGTAGTAATCGCGTATTGACTCAACGTCGCTCCAGACCTCCTCCGGGGTGGGACCAGCCTGCGCTTGCAGGTTGAAGATTCGCCCGTCGCCTACCTGGCCCCAGGGCACCGGCGCGGCGATCGGCGTCCAGGGGGCGTGTGAGGATATCAGCGCCAGTTCAGCCATCACCGGTTGCCGGTCTTGCGGCTCACGCTCGCGTGTGTGCAGTGCTGACCAGACGTATTGGTCGGGCATGGTGACCCAGTTAAAGGGCAGCCCTTCGTAGCCGAAATTATGGGCATTATAGATATGGTCGTAGCCGTAATAGGCGCCTTCCGGCCACGCCATACTGATGGCAGGCATGGCGGCGACGGTGCGCCAGCCGGCTTGCTGGAACAGGCGGTTCAGCGTTGGCCGTTCACTGACCATCAGTGTCTTGTAGCGGGTTTCGCTGTCAATCCAGGCACCGGACAATACCGAGGCGTGGGCCAGCCAGCTCAGCCCACCCACGGTGGGGGCCGTCAGAAAGGCGCTGCGCATCTGCATGCCCTCAGCCGCCAGCGTGGTTTCAGCCTGTGCCAGCGTCGCCGTCACCGAGTCAGCAAAGGGTTCGCGCTCCAGCAACACCCGCCCATAGGATTCTGCGAAGACAATGAACACATCCTTGCCTCTAAGGCGCGAGAACAGAGCGTCAGCAGACAGGTCCGGGGTGTCATTCTCACCGACTGTTTCGGCAAATTCCTGAATATCACGAATGCTGTACGCCGTGTCGCGACCGTGCAGCACAAGTTGGTCCCAGGCAAAGTGACCGGTCCGGGACCAGCCGGCGATGTTCAACACAGTCCAGGCGGTGATCAACAGCAACAGTGAAACGCCCGACAACCGGGGCGCCGCTCGTAAAACCTGTCGGATTCGACCGAGCATAACAAACGCCAGCCAACACACCAGAGCGATGGCCACGGCCAGCATCAGGCCGACAAAGACGGAACTCAGGCCGCCTAACACGCCGGTTAGCAGACGGCTGGCATCGACCAGCAAGTGGCCGTCGAACACCAGATTGAAGCGCCGCGCAAAGACCTCGTGGGTGACCAGGTCGGCACCTCGCAACAGCACCGCCAGGCCCAGAATCAATGCCAGCAGAATTCGCAGCCCTCCCCCGGCCCAACCGGGTATGAGCAGTAGCAGTCCGATAACCATCAGCTCAAGCGGGAAAAAGAAAAAGGCAGGTGCCGAAATCCAGGCGAGCCGGTTCGGTAAGGTCAGGGCAATGAACAGGCCGATGATGGCCACAAGGGTGATCAGGTGCCGGAGGGCCGGACGGTGCTGCATGAAACGGTCTCAAATCAGAATAAAGTAGAGTTAGGGTACGCAACGAAATGTGGCTCAGACTAGGGAGCCTCTGAATAACGCTCCCGGGGGAGTTATTCAGAGGCTCCCTAACCATTTAGCGTCATATTGCCGGTGAAAGTCCAATCAAAGCAAAGACTCGGGCTGGGGGAAGGGGTTGCGTCGACTGATGTTTGGTTGCTTTTGTCGAAAAAAATATGAGGTCACAGCCACGATCTCTTTTTATACCCACCCAACGAAATGGTGGATGGCCTGACAATTCTGACGTTCTCGGCCAAGCCATGATGCGACACAATCCGGAGACATTGTTGATACCTTGCGCCTGCCTGTTCAATAGGCATATGCCTCAGGTGTACCCCAGACTGACGGTAGCCATTAGAGCACCCCGGGCAGCGGGTCCCTGACAAACCGTTGCCAACCAGTTGTTTTCCTGCGGTAACCCTGAGCCGCTAAGATCGGTCACTCGTAAAGTATGACGCTGGTCATCGACATAAAACGTGACGTCGTTGACCAGTGCCTGAAGTGTTGTTGGCATCGCCAGAGAAACATAGATCTTCAGGTGGGTCTGCGCTTGTTGGTCCAGCTCCGTCATCAGGTGGCATTTGATGCGCCGAAGCAAGGCTTCCTCCGCCTGCTTGTCTCCCGATAGCTTTAGATTAGGGTTTGCATTGTTTGAGTTCAGACAGAAAACGCTGGCTGTTTGGTCGCGGGCGGTCCGGTTCGGTGCGCAGTGAAACGTCATAAGATGCTCCTTGTTCGTCTGTGATGTCGATGACGACAGCATGGCAAAGGCCGGTGAAAATTCTGTGAGTAGGCTTTTAGGCCAGGCAGTGGGAGCCGTGAACGCAGTAGGGGCGCTCACCTGTACTCGGTCGGTTTCATGTGCAACCATTTGGGCATGTCACTGTCGGAACTTGTCCCATGCCTGTACCCAACCCCGGTCATTCATTCGACCTGAACCAATTCCTGCCTTACCGCCTCAACCGCCTGGCCGACCAGCTTAGCGAACAGCTTGCACATCTCTACGAGTCGTCTTATTCGCTGAACATCGCTCAGTGGCGGGTGCTGGCCTGGCTGAACCAGCACGAGGTGCTGACCGCCAAGCAGATTCGGGAGGCAACCCGGATGGACAAGGCACGGGTTTCGCGGGCGGTACAGGTTTTGGTCGAGCGGGAGCTGATCAGCCGCAGTCCCAACCAAGAAGATCAGCGTGCGCACCACCTCCGGTTAACCGCGGCGGGGCGCGCGTTGCTGGATCAGTTGTTGCCCCAGGCCAGGGATTGGGAAGCCTCTGTGCTCAGTTCGTTGACGGACAAGGAGCGCGAATTGCTGTTGCAGGCGATGGCCAAGCTCGAACGGGCGCTTGGCCATGAAGGTATGGCTACGTCAGCGATGCGATAAAGGCATCATACGGGGCCAGTTCCAGCGTTGAGGTCAGTTGCGATCTTGATGTGCCGCTGCACACCAGCAGTTGGGCTGATTCGAGTGAGAGAGTTTCGGGCAGAGGCACGTTCAACGAGTGTGTTGACAGGTTCCCAACGACCAAAAGTGTTTCTTCATTTGTTTCCCGTACATAGGCGAATACCTGAGGGTGGTCGGCCAGTAACAGCGTAAAGTGGCCATCGATAAGGGTTCGATTGGTTTTGCGCAGTTGAATCAAGCCTTGGTAGTGATAGAAAACAGAATCCAGGTCTTTCAGGCTAGCTGCGACGTTGATGTCCGGATAGTTCGGGTTGACCTGCAACCAGGGTTTTCCGGCACTGAAACCCGCGTTATCGCCAGCGTCCCACTGCATTGGTGTGCGGGCATTGTCGCGGCTGTTTTTGTGAATGGCCTTCATCAGTTCGTCGGGCGATTCGCCTTGAGCCAGTCGTTCTGCGAACAGGTTACGCGTCTCGATATCCTGATAATCCCCAATGGCTTTAAAGGCGACGTTGGTCATGCCGATTTCCTCACCCTGGTATACATAGGGCGTGCCTTGCATGCCGTGCAACACGGTGGCGAGGGCCTTCGCCGAGGCGACTCGGTAGGGTCCGTCATCACCATACTTGGACACGGCCCGGGGCAAATCGTGGTTGTTCCAGAACAGTGAATTCCAGGCATTGTCGGCCAGTTCAGTTTGCCATTTGGCGAACACTTGCTTGAGGGCAACCAGATCAAACTCTCGGGGTTTCCATTTACCATGCACCGGGTCAAAGGTCAGTTCAATATGCTCAAACTGGAACACCATCGACAGTTCTTGCCGTTCGGGAGCTGAATACAGCTTTGCGGTTTGCGGGGTGACGCTCCAGGTTTCACCCACTGTGAGTGCATCCCGACCTTTGAGTGTGGCCTGGTGCATTGCCTTAAGGTGGGCATGTAAGGTGGGCCCGTTGGCGAGTACCTTGTTGTCGACATCTTTGCCGATCAGGTCGATAACGTCCATTCGAAAACCGGCGATGCCCCGGTCGAGCCACCGGTTCATCATTGAGTACACCGCTTCGGGTACAGCGGGGTTTTCCCAGTTCAAGTCCGGTTGTTTGGTCGAAAACTGGTGAAAGTAATAGTCGTTTGTTGCGGGGTTGAACGACCATGCCGGTCCGCCGAAGTAACTGCGGATGTCGCTTGGCAGGGAACCGTCTGGCTGTGCATCCCGCCAGATGTAAAAGTCGCGGTAGGGGCTGTCTTTGGATTGGCGTGCCGATTCAAACCAGGGGTGTTCATCCGAGCTGTGGTTCACCACCAGATCCATGATGATCTTGATGCCGCGCACTTCGGCTTCGGCAATCAACCGGTCCATATCGGCCAGAGTGCCAAATTGAGGCGCGATGTCGTCGTAGTCGGATATGTCGTAGCCATTATCGTCCATCGGTGACTGAAAGACCGGCGACAGCCAGATCACATCGATGCCAAGTAATGCCAGGTAGTCCAGTTTGCTGATGATGCCGTCGAGATCGCCCATGCCATCGCCATTGCTGTCCATGAAACTGCGCGGGTATATTTGATAAACGACGGAAGTTTTCCACCAGGGATGTGTCATGGTTGAGCCCTTTGTTGGCCATAGCGTCTTTGCATTGGCTGGCAAGGCTAGTAGCTCAGCCGGCGAAAGGGCAATGTTTTTCGAGCATGAGGGCTGAAATCAGGGGATGGAAAAGCGAGAAGTTGGAAGTGATGGCTGGTGCTCGAATCAGTTGTGGACGGATGAGCCGGCTCCGGTTTGCAGAGCCAGCTTGGGTGGCAACATCTCTCAATGATCGTGCTTGTGATGATCCCGTTCAATGGCGCCGCCGACGGTATTCGCTGGCTTTTGTAGGTCGGAAGGCTTGTTGCCGACTTTGGCTGCCTTGGGTTTTTTCTTTTCCTTGTGGCCTTTGTTCTTTTCTTTGCTCATGACATTGGCTCCTTTGTTCTTTTCTTTGCTCATGACATTGGCTCCTTTGGTGGTTCAGGGGGAGAGCCTTTTTGGGAGCGTTCTCCGGGTACAGTTATAGCTGAAAGGCAGCCCTTGTCAATCCACTTGTTCGGTTATCGTTTTTGTGCGGAAAATTAAAGCGTGATTTTTGATTCATGTTACCATCGGGTGCATTGAACACCAGCCCAGGATTCCGATCATGCACATCACCCGATACTCCGACTACGCTCTGCGCGTGCTCATTTATTTGTCTGCCGAGCCGGATCGTCTGACCACCATTCAGGCTATTGCAGACAGCTACGGCATTTCCAAGAGCCATCTTATGAAAGTGGTTAACCAGCTGAATCAGCTGGGTTATGTGTCGGCCGTGAGGGGCAAGAACGGCGGTTTGCGTCTGGGGCAGAATCCGGCGCACATCAATATCGGCGTGCTGTTTAGAGAGACCGAGTCGGATACGAATCTGGTGGAGTGTTTTTCATCGGACAATCAGTGTGCCATCGCACCGGTTTGTAACCTGAAGAATATCCTGAACGAAGCGCGCAATGCATTTTTGTCGACGCTGGATAACTACACGCTGGCAGACCTGATTCAACCGAGGAATCAGGTCGACCTGACGCGAATCCTGCGTATTGTGTGACACGCCGGTTTGCTGAGTATGCCGGACTAATGCGCTTCCAGCCCCATACTCTTCAACGAGTGCAGCCGTAAAACGTAAGACAGCTTGAACACGGCCGGGAAAATCAGCATCAGCATGTGGGATGCGATCTGCACACCCAGGCCCTGGTTAAAATCCCAGACATACGCATTTAGTGTCGCGACCATGAACCCCAGGAACGCCAGCAGCATGAGTGTGTGGGCCAGTTCCAGTCTTCGATGAGCATCCATAGTGCACTCCTTCTTGGTGGCGGAATCCCGGGAGAGGACTCTGTACTTATAAAGAGTCATGTAATATGACTCTTTATAAGATGCATTATGGATAGATCTTTATGAAAGTCAAGACAGTAGCGTTGTTATTAGGGCTGCCAGAACGGCAGCCCATCGGAGGATAGTTACGCGTCCGTGCGTGGTGACGTCAGAATGCGTGTATAGCAGGCCAGAAAGAGGCCGAAGGCCAGAATCCAGGCCAGGGCAGACAGGTTTACAGCCCAGCGATAATCGAGCCACTGGGCCGAGGCCGCCAGTCGCAACAGGGTGGCGAGAGTGATCAGCCAGTATACCCAGACAGCGCCGCGGGGCAGTTTCAGTGGCCGACCGGTATGGCCCAGAGCGACCCGGGTCATGACTCCGAGTATCAGGGTGGCCATGGCACCAAGCCCCAGGCTGTGTTGCCAGAAATGGGTAGCACTGAGCAGGGACCAGTCAGTCAGCCCCCGGAACACCAGCGATAGCGCCAGCCAGGCATAAGCCAGATGCAGTATCCACAGCAAGGGCTCACCCAGGGTGCGCCAGCCTTGCCATTGCACCAGTCTCAGTCCGTTGGTGAGGCCGGCAAGCAAAGCAACCAAACCCGTCGCCCTGCTGCCGACGGGCAGCAGACTCAGCGGGATCAGCAAGGCTATGCTGCCAATGGCCAGTCGGTCCAGCCAGACGGGTCGGCGCACGGAATTGGTTTTGCCACTCAACCGCAGCCAGTTGCCGGTGAAAGCGGGGATGATCCGGCCAGCAATGATCGCCATCATCAGGGTAATCAGACCGAGACCCAGCTGTTCGCCACTTTTCAGCAAGGCGATGGAGCCCGCGTTAAAGCCCAGATGCATCACAGCGTTTCCTGTGAGCAGTAGCGCCAGAACCCCCGCCAGCATCAGATTCCGGTAGTTTTTGTGGTCGATCAGAACGACGGCGACATAGATCGTCAATACAGCCAGAAACGACAGGTCAACCAGCGCGACCAGCCAGGCGGGCCAGAGGCTTGCGGTCAGAAACATCACTCGCCCGGCGACCCAGAGCATCAGCAAGGCCAACAAGCCAGCGCCGGACAGGGGGCGGGCACCGGTCCAGTTGGTCATGGCCGTGAGCAGGAAACCAGCGATGGCGGCCGGCACCCAGCCATACAGCATTTCATGGCTGTGCCAGTGCATGGGTGACCAGCCAATCGGCAGCGACCAGCCGCCAAACAAATAGGCCACCCAGAATAGAACCGCCAGGATGGCGTAGAGCGCGGTTGCCAGAAAGAAGGGCCGAAACGAATAACTGAGCCAGGCAGTACCGGATAACTGAGGCATGATGAACTCCTTAAAAGAGGCATGTATAATACATCTTTGTAAAGGTGCGTTACAATGCTGGTGTAGGGGTTGTCAGGTGGTAGTCATGTCTTACTTAATGATTCGTGATGTTCATGTCACGCTTGCGCTGTTAAGCGTCGGCTTATTTGTTCTGCGAGCCATCGCATCGGTACTGGAAGCAAACTGGCTACAACACCGGTGGGCTCGCGTCGCCCCTCATCTTGTCGATACGTTGTTGCTGACGATGGGGGTCTGGATGCTGTCGATCCTCCGGGTGTGGCCCCATGAAATGCCCTGGTTGATGGCCAAATTGTCAGCACTGGTGGTTTACATTCTGCTCGGTACCATGGCGATTAAGCGGGGTAAAACGCCCGCCAGCAGAGCGATATATGCGGTGCTGGCGCTGAGTGTATTTGGCTATATGGTTGCGGTCGCGATCACCAGGTCGGTGTTGCCAGGTCTTTGACGGGCAGGTCTGTGCCGAGACTCCCGGGATCAAGTACACTAGTATTCTCCAATGTTATTTCAGGCAGTAAAATCATGGATGTCATTGTCATCGGGGCCGGTGTGGTCGGCCTCGCCATCGCCCGTCGCTTTGCTCTGGCCGGCCAGTCCGTGCTGGTGCTGGAGCAGCACCCGACGCCCGGCCAGGAAACCAGTTCACGTAACTCCGAAGTGTTGCATGCCGGCATCTACTACCGCCCGGGCTCACTCAAAGCGCGCCTCTGTGTGCAGGGATATGAGCAACTGGTGGCCTATTGCCAGGACCGGCATGTCCCCTATGGTTTGCCGGGCAAACTGATTCTGGCCACCGATGAAGCGGGTGAAGCGAAGCTTGAGCAGTTGCAAGCGAATGCCGCCGCCAATGGTGTCTCGCTTGAGTCGCTTGCGCAGAAACAGGTCGCCGAGCGGGAGCCTGCCGTGTCCTGTCGCAGCGCGCTCTGGTCACCCAAAACCGGCATTATCGATTCTCATGCGTTGATGACCGCTTTTCAGGCCGATATTGAAGCACATGACGGGGATGTTGTTTGTCATCATCGGGTGGAAAAACTTGAGCGCAGTGGAGATCACTGGCAAGTGTCGGTTGTCGACAGCGAAGGCGAGCGCTCGGTCATTGATGCCGGGCGGGTGATTAACGCCGCCGGTTTGGGGGCACTGACCGTCGCCCGGTCGGTCACTCCGGCCATTGCCGATTTACCGGAAGCCGCTTACGCAAAGGGCTGTTATTTCGGTTACAGCGGCCGTTTACCGGTATCGCACCTGCTGTACCCGACGCCGGAAGCCGGCGGGCTCGGCATTCATCTGACACTGGATCTGAACGGCCAACCCCGATTCGGGCCCGACGTCACCTTCCTCGACACCGATGTGCCCGACTACGAAGTCGACCCGGCACAGGCTGGTCGATTTGCCAGTGCCGTGCAAACCTACCTGCCCGGCCTTGATGCCAGCAAGCTGGTACCTGCTTATGCGGGGGTGCGACCGAAGGTGAAGGTGGGCGATGTTATTAATGACGATTTTCTGTTGCAAGGCTATAACTGCGCAGAGCACCAGGGGCTGATCAATCTGTTTGGTATCGAGTCGCCAGGGCTGACGGCCAGTATGGCCATTGCCGATGCGGTGTTTGAACAGGGCCAGTAAGCGTTAACTTCCCCCAGGCATCCGACAGACGCCGGGTATAGGCCGTGCAACGCTCTGTGCCGGGCTGAATGCTGGAAATTCCTGTATTAACCGGTAGTCTTTCTCCTCTTTTTAAAACGCTAAGCGATCTCTACATGACCTTTGAGACCCTGCTGTCACTGTTGCCCTGGCTTATTCTGATCTTTCTGGCCTCGGGCATGGTGAAAGGAATATCGGGTTTCGGCATGCCCTTCATCGCGATACCGGCGTCGACCATTTTATTTAATGTACCCATTACCCAGGCCATGGGCTGGGTGCTGGCCTCGGGTTTCGCCACCAACCTGGTGCAGTTGTTTCAGGCGCGCCGGCACTGGCGGATTTTGCAGAGCATCTGGCTGATGGTGCTGGTACTGCTGGTGACCATGGCGTTCACCATGCAACTGTTGTCCCGATTAAATACGCATTGGCTGTCCATCGCACTGGGGGGTGTGATGGTGTTATCGATAGCCGCTCAATTGGCCAGGCCGCTGACCGTAACCGCCGAGAAGAAGACACGCTATTACCTGATCAGTGGTTTTTTCAGCGGACTCTTTGGCGGTCTGACCTCGTTTTTCGGGTTTCCGGCATTGCAGGTATTAATTGCTTCCGGCCTGAAAAAGCTGGAGTTTATTTTCGCGACCAGTTTCGTGTTGTTCAGCGGAACCCTGGTTCTGGCCATTGGCCTGGGTACTCAGGGGCTGGTAACCCCCTACGATGGCCTGATGTCAGTGCTGCTGTTTATTCCGGCGGTGCTCGGTATGCTGCTCGGTCAGCGGTTAAGAGAGCGGATGTCTCCGGCGGTTTTTGCGCGGGTGGTGCTGATGGTGTTGCTGGCCACAGGGGCCAGCATGTTTTTGCGGGGTTTGTACGGCCTGTTGTACGCCTGACCGGCGGCGGTCAGCTCACGCCAACGACCTGGGACTCCAGCTCAGTAACCAATACCGGGTCAAGCTTCAACTGACGGGCCAGTTCAGTCAGGTAGGCTTTTTCCATATAATTCTGCTCATCGACCACCAGTAAACTGGCCAGATACATTTCGGCCCCCATTTCCGGCGTTTTGGCTGAGCTGGCTATGTCGGTCGGGTCGAGCGGCTTGCGTAGCTCCCGGTCAAACCAGTCAGTCAGCTCGGCATCGCCACTCAGCTTTGCGATTTCACCATCGATCAGGGCGCGCTCCTTGTCGTCGACGTGGCCATCGGCCTTGGCTGCACCAATAACGGCTCGCAGAATTGCCTGGCTATGCTGTTCGGCCTGGGCATCGGGCAAGCGGTCCAGGGTTTCCGGGGTTCCCTGAGGCGCGCTGGACTGTTTTTGCTGGTAATTTTGATAGGCCTTGAACGCCACCGCACCCAGCGCCGCAACACCCCCGTACATGGCCAGTTTGCCGCCGGTTTTGCGCAGCTTCTTGTTGCCCAGCAACATGCCCAGGGCGCCACCGGCCAATAGCCCGCCGCCGGCACCGGACAGCAAACTGCCCGCATTGCCACCGAGCAGGCCCGACAACTGCGATGCCTTGTCGGTCGCGGCGGTCTTTGCCTGACCAACCGAGGGATTTTGCATCAGGTCGGAACCGGACTTCATTAACTGGTCAATTAAGCCACGCGTAATCATTTATAAACCTCTGAACAGGATGATTCGCTTAATCTAGCGGTTATTCAGATCGACATCATTGGGCTGACGGAACTTTTACCTGACAGGGTTCTGTTTCTAGCTCAAGCATCGGAGTTCAGTTTCATTGAGTTGCCAGTAATCCGTGCCAGGTGTCGGGTGTACCTATCCGGGGCCGGCGTAAACCCGTCCATGGGGCCTAGACCGCAACATCCATGTTGCGGACTTCCCCGGATAGGTACACCCGACACCCGGCACTCGGTTTGTCGCGAACTCCGATGCTTGAGCTACTAAGCAGTCGTCTGAATTCCTGTCTCTGTTATACTCGCTGCCAACAAGCTCGCCCGACTGATCAAGAAGGTATTCACTCAGTGTTTGATGAATTAGACATCGCCCCACCGCTTTCCGCTGCATTAACCAAGCACGGCATTCATGAAGCCACCGATGTGCAGGAAGCCGTTATTCCTCGCATTCTGGATGGTAAAGACCTGATGGTCAGTGCCCAGACCGGCAGCGGTAAAACGGTGGCGTTCGTGCTGCCGATGGTGTCGATGTTCAATCGTCGTTCGTCGCCCAATACCGGCATTCGGGCACTGATACTGGCACCGACGCGTGAGCTGGCCCGTCAGATTCAACAAGTGTGTCGCCAGCTCGGCAGTGCCACCAACGTAACCAGTCTGAGTATTACCGGCGGCGCCTCGTTTCAGGAACAGGCTGCGGAACTGCGCAAAACGCCGGACATTCTGATCGCCACACCGGGCCGGTTAAAAGAGCATCTGGAACGGCGCAGCCTTGAACTGTCTGATATCGAATTCCTGATTTTCGACGAAGCCGACCGCATGCTCGACATGGGCTTCCGGGATGATGTTATCGCCATTACCGAACATTGCTCGCCGACGCGTCAGACATTGCTTTTCTCCGCCACGCTGGAGCACGGCGGTGTGCTGGCCATGGCCAAAAAGCTGCTGCACGAGCCAGAAACCATTTCGCTGCATGCCTCGCGCTCGGTGCCGGAGAACATTCGCCAGCAATACATACTGGCGCACGACGACACCTTCAAGGAAAAGCTGATTCACGCCCTGCTGGACGAAGCCCCGAATCAGCAAGTCATTATTTTTACCAACACCATTGTGAAAGCGGAACGGCTGCACTCTTTATTGCTCAGCGGTACCCGCCGCTGTGGTCTGTTGCACGGCAACCTGACCCAGGAAGAGCGCAACGCAGTCGTCAGTGGGATGCGCAGCGGCAAGTACAAAGTGCTGGTCACAACCGACGTCGCCGCACGCGGGCTGGATTTGCCCAGTGTAGAACTGGTGGTGAACTTTGATCTGGCGCGCAAGGGTGACGAATACCTGCACCGGGTAGGCCGTACCGGACGTGCCGGTCAACCGGGCAGGGCAGTCAGCCTGGTCGGCCCGAACGAATGGGATCTGATGGCCCGCATTCATAAATACCTGGGCGCGGGTTTCGGTAAAACCACCCTGCCTGGCCTCACCAGCACCTACCAGGGGCCTGCCAAAGTTCGGGCATCCGGCAAGGCTTACGGTAAGAAGAAACCGAAAAAGGCGAAAGGCAAAGACAAAGCCAAGGTTAAAAAGCCCGCCAAGTCAGGCCCGCGCCCAAGCCGGCCCAGTGGGCCGGCCGAAGACCGCGATGGCGGTTATAAACCCATGAAACGCAAAAAGCCCGCGGCTGAGTAAGCGGCGGGCTTTTCGTGAGCCCCGCCGCTGGCGGGGCACATAAAGATGACGTCTTTTTTAGCGCCAGATCGGTTTGATGATCTCACGCACGACCTGATCGCGGGTCAGACCCAGGTCACGCAGGCGATAATCTGGCAAGCTGGCCAGATCCTGACGGGTCTTGTAGCGCATGACGGAGCGCTTGAATTGCGCCAGCAAGCGTTGAGCGAAAGGAGCTGGTGAACTGATTTCACAGCAGGCCAATGGGGTGTTGAGCGTATATTGAGTCATGATTCGCCTCCTGTTCAGGCAGTGGGATGATGAGTGCATTGTCCGGCAGTTTCAGATAAGCCACAATTGATATAAATTGCATTTCAAGTAAGCTGAGGTTATCTGAACTCCCGGGTGCCCTTCATGTCCGACTCGCCGATTGCCCGTTTGCCGCCGCTGAACACCTTGCGTTGCTTCGCACTGGCCGCAGAACACCTGAGTTTCAAGCTCGCTGCAGAAGACTTGTTTGTGACCCAGGCGGCGGTCAGCCATCAGATTCGAACGCTGGAAGAGCATCTTGGTGTGAAGGTGTTTGAACGGTTGAACCGGGAAGTGCGGTTGACGCCTGAAGGGCATGCGTTGCTGCCCTACGTTCAGGAAGCCTTCACCAGCTTGAACACGGGCGTCTCCCGGCTGCGCGCCGACCCCAACCCGGACCGGTTGAAAGTCTCCGTCATTCCCTCATTCGCTTCGGCCTGGCTTGCTCCCCGGCTGGGCAGCTTTCGCCAACGCCAGCCCGAGTATCGGGTCGTACTGAACCCAACCCACCATGTTGATACCTTTGATGGCGAAACCGATGTTGCGTTGCGCTTTGGCAGCGGTCGTTACCCGGGTCTGGTCTCAGAATGGCTGATGCACGACACTCTGATGGCCGTTTGCGTGCCGGATATGGTACCGCCCGAAGGCGCGACGCTGGATTGGTTGCGGACAGTCGATCTCGTGGAAGATCTGGACTACGAGCCAGAACCCTGGGGTCGCTGGGTTCGTCAGCAGGGGTATCCCTGGGAGGGCTTTAACGTGGCGATGACCATTGAAGATTCCCGAATGCTGATCGATATTACCCTGGCCGGCGGTTTTGTCGGCCTGGCGCGCAAGTCGCTGGTGCAAAGCCACATCATCAGTGGCCGGCTGATCAAAGTCTTCCCGTTCGAGCTGCCGATGGCCTACTCATACTACCTGGTCGCCCCGGAGCGCTACCTGAAGCGCCCCAAAGTCGCCGCCTTCCGCAAGTGGCTGATCCACGAAATGCAAACCACCTTCCTGCCAGAAATGTGGGACTTCCATGGGACATGAGGGTTGGTAGCCCCAGGGGTTCGTGCCAGATGCCGGGTAGGCCTCTCCGGGGTCGGCGTAAACCCGTCCATGGGGCCTAGGCTTCGGCATCCATGCCTCAGACTTCCCCGGAGAGGCCTACCCGGCATCTGGCACTTGGTTTGGCTGCCACTCTCAAAAGACAGAAATGGTTGTTTTTGAATTGACGCTAGCGCGAGTGCCAGTGACTGGGTAGACCTGTGTGGGGAAGTCCGCAACATGGATGTTGCGGCCTAGGCCCGAGACGTCGGACCGCCATGGACAGATTCACGCCGACCCCACACAGGTCTACCCAGTCACTGGAACGAACTCGTGGCAACCAACCAAAAACAACGGGCCTGTCAGGCCACGCAGTGGCCAATCCCCTGAAGCAACCGCAAAAACGACTGGACGGCGGCCACCTGAGCGGTTTCCTGCATGGTGTGGTAGCCGGTGGTGGGGATTTGCAGGGTGGTGCCGTGGACCAGGCCGTTGGAGGCGGCGGTAATGCGGCCCAATTCGGTGCTGCCGAGGGACTGGGGTTTCTGGCCACTGGCCTCCAGCTCTGCATTGCGCTGGGCGATGTAGTCATCCTTGAAGCTGTAGCGAATGCCCTCGCTCTGGCACAGGGCTTCCAGATTCTGAGTGGTGCTGACGTTGAACTCGGCGTTGGCGTCGCGATGACGCAAAACGACATCCTGCACGTCGGCGCTGGCTCGGTCCGGGTAGGGGCTTGTATCGACCACGACCAGTTGGTTGGTCGAACCACCGAAGCGGCGGAACCATTCCAGCAAGTAGCGCCAGCTGCGACCGGCCTCTTCCTGAGCCGTAAAGAAGGCCGTGCCCTGGTAGCCGAGCGAAAACAGATGGACCAGGCAGGCGGCGGTTAGCACGTTGTCCAGTTGGCCACTGATCAATCCGTCCTGATTCAGCAGCCGGTCCTGAAACGCCACCGGGGTGCCGGCGACCAGGTGGTCGAGCCCATCGACGTTGAAAATCAGGTTGTTTCGATGTTCGCAGATGAAACTGTCGACAATGGTGCCACCGCCCCGATAAGCGCCCGACCAGGGCTCATAAGCCATCAACGGCGTCTTCACAAAGCGGTCGACCACTTTGCGCATTAGCTCTTCCGAGACCGAATTGCCCAGCAGATCGGACCGGCTGCCTGCGACAAACGCAGCGTACTGAAATTCGTTCGGACCGGTGCAGACCAGCCCATGGCGATCGATGTGAGCTGAAAAATAGGTTGTATCGGGCTGGTTGCCCTGGGCGACCAGCAGACCCTCATACCAGGTTACCCTGGCGCCACGCTCTTCCAGTTCGCGCTGCAACACCCGGAAAAACGAATGTTCAGCCCCGACCACGCTGGGTTCCCGGATCAGCACTTTCAGCAGATCAATAAAGTCGTCAAAGTTCGCCATGATGGTTGAATCCTGATTGGCTACCACATCAAATCATCGGGGACGACAAAGTCGGCATAGGGGTCGTCTTCATCCGGCTGGCTGTCATCCGGTTCGGCTAAAAATATCACGGCTTCGGCAAAACGCTGCGCGATTTTTTCAGCCACGGCTTTCGCCACGACGATGTAACGCTCGTCGACCGAACAGATCGCTACCCGGCCTTTCGCCAGTTGGTCTTGAATCTCCTGGCTGACATACAGTTGTTTGATCTTATTGATGCGGGCATCGGTAAAGCTGAAGCGAATCTCGCCATCGACTCCGAGCGCGTTCTGTTCCAGCATTTGGGCCGCCTGGGCTTTCATCGCCTTCGCTTCTTCTGCTTCCTGCCGCTGACGATTCAGCTCCCGGTCGCGCTCTGCTTTTTCTTCGCGTTCGCGCTGCAGTCGTGCCTGTTTTTCCAGATCGGCATCGGTCGGGCCCTTGTGCTGGTGTTTGCTTTGTTTGCGCTTGTCCCGTTCGGCTTTTTTGGCCGCGTTTTTATCAACCAGGCCAGCTTTCATAAGCTGGTCTGCCAGTGATTTTGCCATAGTGAATGCCTGCTCATGTGGCTGATTCGAATGCAGGCATTCTAGCAGTCACAAGGGTGGCATGGTATGCCGTCGGCTTAAGCAGTTGTGAGTCGCCGAATCAGAGCCGCTTCATCGACTTCATCCAACTGTTCGGGTTTGAGAAAACCGACGGCATAGGTGCGGTAGGCGCCGGTCTCGATAAACACTTTCAGCAACCGGGGGTCGCAGTGACCATTCAACGCCATCGATACCATGATCGTGAGCGATTCTGACAGGGTTTTGGCCGGTTTATATGGCCGGTCGGCAGCGGTGAGGGCTTCAAACACATCAGCGATGGCCATAATGCGCTCAGAGACCGACATCTTGTGGCCGTCGAGCTTGCGCGGATAGCCCGTGCCGTCCATGCGTTCGTGGTGATTGGCGGCAATGTCCGGCACCCGGGCCAGGTGCCGGGGCCAGGGCAGCGTAGTCAGCATACGGTAGGTCTCGACAATGTGGTTGTTGATCTTGAAGCGTTCTTCATCGTTCAGGGTGCCGTGCCGGATTGACAGGTTGTAGCGCTCACCGTGGTTGGCAGCGTATTCCGGCAGCGTCATGTCAAAGCCCCAGCGATTGTTCGGGTGGCCCGCCTCGACGGGCGGCTGATAGCTGCCCCAGGGCTCCCGGTGTTCGCGTTTGTTCGCTAGCAGCAATTCCAGGCAGGGCAGTGGGGGTTCCGGTTCCCGGGCCAGTCGATCGGCCTCATCAAAGGAGATGCCAATGCGGTCGCTGAAATGGCGCCACCAGGTTTGATCTCCGATTTGGTTCATCCGGGCAATGTCATCATCACTCACCCGGGCCTCACTGCCCAGGTTCAGCCGGGCGATGAAGGCAAAGTCCTGTTGTAATTGTGCCTGCCGCCGGTCCCGTTTTTTGAGCCGTTGTTGCTGGTTGCCGCCTTTGTTCAAATCGGCCAGATACTCGATCTCGGCATCACGGTGTAGCACCTCAAAGCGCATGCGAATTTCGTGCAGCTTGTTGTACAGAGACTCCAGCTTGGTGGCCTTGTCAACAACGTGTTCGGGGGTCGTGATCTTGCCGCAGTCGTGCAGCCAGGCGGCAATGGTGAACTCGTAGCGCTCTTCGGCCGTCAGCGAAAAATCCGCAAAGGGCCCATCAGTCTGCGCCTCTACTTTGTTGAGTAAAATGCTGGCTACCTGGGGTACCCGGTCGCAATGGCCACCGGTGTAGGGTGACTTGGTATCAATGGCATCGGCCAGTAGCCGGATAATGCCATCGAACAGCGCTTTTTGTTCCTTGAACAACCGACGGGTTTCTATGGCGATGGCCACGGAGCCCGCCATACGCTCCATAAAATGTTCGAACTCGACATCCGTGATGGACGTGTGTTCAGGCCGATTTAACGCCAGCACGCCAATGGGGTGATTGCTTCGGTTCACCAGTCGGGTGGTGGTTAATCGCTGGTCTTTGCGCGACAGCGTTTCTCTCACCGTTGCCGCTGGGTTTTCGCCAAGCATCAGTGTGACCGGCACTCGAGAGGGTCCAACATGACCGGCCCGTATCAACCGTGTTTGCTCGGTGTTGTTCAGATAGACCACGGCGTCCGTTGCCCCCACGGCTGACGCCAGTTCGTGCAAGACCTCGCTGATCATGTTGTCCAGATCCGTCGAGCGGTTCAGTGTTTGGCTGATGCGGCTGAAATTGGTAATCATGCCTGCCATGCGCTCGGTATGCAGGCCAAGGTCATGCACTTCCCGAATGTTGGAGTGCACCGCTTCGATATCCGCCTCGAACTCGAAGCGACCAATGGCCTCAACCTGGTCGGCCAGTTTGCGCAGTGGCTTGCCAATACGGCGACCCAGCCACCAGCCAATCGGCAGCAACGCGATGACCAGTAACAACGACAACCCAACCTGTTGGCGCAACAAGGCTTTGGCATCGGCCAATAGCGATGCCTGGGGAACGGCCATCAGAACGCGCAGATTCTCATTGGCAAAGGCTGATAAAGGCGACCACAGCCCAAAGCCTGGTTGATTGTTGATAGAAACCGGGAATAAGGTGCGAGCAGGCTGTGAGCTGGTGGCGACGTCGGTAAGTGCCGGCAGGTTCAATTCGGACAGCTCTGCCAGGCGCAAACTGCCGTTTATGTCTGGCAGAATCATCTGATCGACGTGCTCGTAGCCAATCACTTTATTGCCTTCACTGACCAGTGCCAGTTGAGTGCCCGTAACCGGCGCCAGCGTTTTCACTTGCAACGACAGGTCTTCCACGGATGCATCAACGGCCAAAATGGCACCGGTCGCCGACTGACTGGCCAGGCTGATACCGATTTCACCTGTGGTGTAAAACACATAGGGGTCGGTCAGGATACGCTCGTCGCTGGCACTGGCGTCGATGAACCAGGGGCGGGTACGTGGATCGAAGGCGTACTGGGGTCGTATGACAATACTCTTGAGGCGGAGTTGTTTATCGAACCAGGCCCATCGGCCCAGGGTTTCCCCGTTTTGACGCTCTACGCTTTGCAGCAGAAAATGCGCATCATCGGGGGCGTCTAGTACATTGCGGGCACGTTCGTTGTTGATCGGCCGAAGTAACAGAAAGTCGCCATCCGGGTAACCCACGTAGACGGCGCTGATGACGTTATTGGAAGCCAGAACCTGAGCGAGAGCAGGCACTCGTTTCAGTCGGTCCTCAAACCGCACCGCAGAGACCAGGGGGTCAAACTGCAGTTGGGCAACAATGCTCTCGACCGGTTGAATTAACTGCTCTATCTGGCCATCCAGGAGATCGGAGGCATTCTCAGCAGCCGACGTTGTGGCTGACAGCAAGGTTGCCCGGGTACTTTGATAGCTCAAAGTCACCAGGATCAGGCTGAGCGCCAGAAGGCTCAGCGTAATAGCCATGCTGATCAGCCACTGCAATGGGATGTAAAACCGCTGTGACACAAACAGGACCTCGCCAGGCTGATTATCAGCCTTAACTGCAATCACGGGTTATCTGGTGCCTCAACAGACGGAGCCTGGTACCCAGAGGGTGCTGCGTAAGGTGACTCTGAGTAAGGTAACTCTGAGCCTGAACCGCCGGATGAGATGAACGCTATGTCTGTCAGCCTAGACGGTTTTCCGGCCAGTGTGAGAGGAATCTATAAATCTTTGAATTGGTTTTTGAGGGCCTCGAATGCACGGCGTTTGACATCGTCTTCAAGTCGCACCGGGTCGGCCTCGGGAATGAGTTGGCCGTTGTCGAGTTGGACGTCGGAAGCGGCAGGGGGCTGGTCGGCGGGGGCTTTTTCCGATTCAATGTGGTCCTGCAGCAGTATCAGTGCCTCGACCGAGCCTTGTATCGCTTCTTCCTCGCCCTGATGCTGACTGATGCGCTGTTCGAGACGCGCGACAACCTGTTGAACTTCCTCAAGACCGGGCTGTTTTTCTGAGAGCCACTGTTGGGCACTTTCTGCGGATGTAGACATGAGAACCTGCGACACCTTACTGAATGATCAAACGGGACGCCTGCAAGTGTACCGGAACTGGTGGCCAAACGCCGAGGCCTGGCTGCAGGATTGTGTCGGGAATTTGCCCTGGGAGCAGAGTCGGGTGACTGTCTTTGGCAAGGAACATCCAATTCCCAGGCTGGAAGCCTGGCTTGGCGAAGCAGGTGTTCGCTACGGCTATAGCGGCCAGACTCGGGTGATGAACGGTTGGCCCGCGCACTGGTTGGCGTTGCTGGAGGCGGTGAATAAGCAGGCGGACTGTGGGTTTAATTTCGCGCTGGCCAACTGGTATCGAAGCGGCGCCGACCGCATGGGCTGGCACGCCGATAACGAGACGGAACTGGGCGCCAACCCGACGGTAGCCACGCTCTCTTTCGGAGCACCACGCGATTTTCGCCTGCGTCGCAACGAGCAGCATAAAGAAACACTGACCGTGTCGCTGAAATCGGGTGATCTGGTGGTGATGAGTGGTGCACTGCAGCATCACTGGCAGCACAGCTTGCCGGCCCGGGCGAATGCAGGGGACAGGATCAGTCTGACGTTTAGAAGGATAGTGAGTGAGTTAACATGACGTTTGGGGGATGATAGGAATGTAACCATTGCTATCCGCTCCCGAGGCTGAACATTCCAGTCCTCTCGCCCCCTTTAGGGCTTTGTCGGCAGGTACCTTGAAGTTAGTAAGCCATGAACCCGAAACTTAATCGGTTAACGAGTCCGCATCGCGGTAGAGCTCAGTCATTTTGTCGACAATGGCATTGCGGATGCTGGTTTTCTCGAACTCGGAGCGACGGGTCAGGTTGGCGAGCTTGACCCGGTGCAGGTGCAGGCAGGGCATACTCGCGTTGAACTCACGCAAGTCGCCCTTGACCAGAATGGGCAGGAAAGGGTCTTCCGAATGGCGGGTCCGAATCATTTTCTTCAGCGCCTGCTTGAACGGAATGGGCACGGGTTTTACATCCCGGCTTTTGTATTTGACGATGACGTAAAAGCCGGTCTTGCCGATCAGCTCACCGGGCACGATGTGAAAGCCGGTGTCGCGCACTGCCTCGGGCACAATGCCGTGAAAGGTGTCGTGAAAGGCGTAAGGGTTGGGCAGTACCACCATCTTGCTGTTTTCGGAGCTTGGAAAGTGCAGGCTGTAGTTGGTGTAGAACTGCTCGACGGAAGGCGCATAGACACACAGGCGGCTTTCAAAGCAGCGCACAAAATCAACGGCCTGGTTGCGGCTCTGGATGGAATCCAGGCTCCATTCCAGGTCGCTGTTCTGAGGTTGCTGTGCCATGGTGGTCATTCGATTGCTCCTTCGCCGGTTAGGCGGTATCACCCATATTACGCTTACAGCTGTCTGTCGGCACGTTGGGATTAATGCCAGCGGAGCCTTGTCGTCAGATTCGGGGTTATACGGTTACTATAGGGTAAAAGATCCCTGTTCGACGGCGACCCCGCGGAATGGTCGAGAACTGTGACGCTGGTTCAAAATCGTACAGTGTTTTTCGAGCGAAAGCGTCAAAATAATCACACACAGCCGAGGTTGTTTTTTGTACAGGCTTATATTGACAGTCTTTTGGCGCGACTTAAAGGCCGTTTTTTGAAACAATGTGCGGCTTTGGGCAATACCAGTTGTTAATGGGTGGGGGAATGCCGAATGGCAAACGCTGTTGTTGAGCGCTTAATCGAATTATTGCAGTTGGAACCGATCGGTCAGCTGCGTTATCGCGGCTTGTCCCAGGATTTGGGGTACCCCAAGGTGTTTGGCGGTCAGGTTATTGGCCAGGCACTGTCGGCGGCTATTCAGACGCTCGATAGCCGCATGCCGCACTCACTGCATTCCTACTTTCTCAGACCGGGCGATACCAATCATCCGATCGAGTACGAAGTTGAAATTATCCGCGACGGCCGCTCTTTCAGCGTGCGCCGCGTTATCGCCAGTCAGTTTGGCAAGCCCATTCTGGCCATGACGGCCTCGTTTCAAGCGCCGGAATCCGGCCTGGAACATCAGGATTCGATGCCCAACGTGCCAGGCCCCGAGCTGTTGGAGTCGGAGGTGAAGCTGTATCGGGATCATGCCGATGAAATTCCGGGGCGGGTGCGGGATTTGTTCACCGCAGAACGGCCGATCGAATACCGCATTGTTGAGGCGCAAAACCCGTTTCGGCCGCGCCACGGCATCGCCAAGCGCCATATGTGGATTCGCGCCAACGGCAGCCTGCCGGATGACCCCCTGGTGCATCAGTCGATGCTGGCCTACACCACCGACTATGGCTTTCTGGAAACGGCGCTGATGCCTCACGGCATTTCGCTGATGAAACCGGGCCTGACCATCGCCAGCCTTGATCACGCCATCTGGTTTCACCGCCCGTTCCGGCTCGACGATTGGTTGCTCTACGTCGCCGACAGCCCCAGTGCCAGTGGCGCGCGTGGTTATGTGCGAGGGCAGATTTTCGATCGGGACGGCAACCTGGTCGCCAGTACCGCGCAGGAAGGTCTGATCCGGTATGCCGGTGACACCGATGACTGAGGCAACGACGATGACTTCGCGACCACGCATTACCCTGGGCATAACCGGTGCTTCGGGCACGCCCTATGCCGAACGCCTGCTGCAGGTGTTGCTGGCCGCCGATTATGAAGTGCATTTGCTGGTATCGAAGGCCGCCTTGATGGTGGCCGCGGTAGAGACCGGCACGCCCTGGCCAGCACAGCATGAAAAACTGGCGGCTTATTTACGGGAACGGCTGGGCACCGGCGGTGAGCTGATCATCGCCGGTCGGGAAGACTGGATGAGCCCGGTCGCCAGTGGCTCCGGAGCACCCGACACCATGATCGTCTGCCCCTGTTCAACCGGGACGTTGGCAGCCATTGCCACCGGTCAGTGCGATAATCTGATCGAGCGCGGAGCCGACGTGGTGCTCAAAGAGGGTGGCAAGCTGATACTGGTACCGCGCGAGACGCCCTACAGCGAGATTCACCTGACCAACATGCTGACGCTCAAACGAGCCGGTGCTCATATCCTGCCCGCCAGCCCGGGGTTCTATCACCAGCCCGAAACCGTGGCCGACATGGTCGATTTCATTGTGGCCCGGGTGCTCAAATGCGCCGGTATTCCACAAAGCCTGCTGCCACCCTGGGGTTATCGGGGTGCCGGGGCGGAAACTGGAGGCAGCTGATGCGGGTTTTATTGCTTTTTGCAAGTATCAAAAGACTTGCAAAATTACCGAACAATTCAGTATCAGAAATTGCTGGCAGGGACGTATTCTTACAATTCCTATATTATTTCGTGCTGTGTGACAGAACCATCATAGGTCAACTTGCTTACAGATGATCAATACACTACTGTATATAAAAACAGCATATTTGCAATGTGCATTAGAAGATTGGATATCTTACAGAGGCAATAAATGGTGAAAAAATACCAACTCATAGATCTATTTTGCGGTGCTGGTGGAATGTCGCTTGGTTTCACGGACAGTCGATTCTGTGGTGACTTCGATAGTATCCTTGCGATCGACAATAATAAGGATGCGGTAAATACTTACAATGCAAACTTTGGATATAGAGAGCATTGTTTGGATGCGAACATCGAGCAATGGCTAAATTCTAATACAGTACCTCAGGCTGACATTGTTATTGGCGGGCCTCCCTGCCAGGGATTCAGTTTATTAAACAAGAATAGAGTTGGTGATGCGCGCCGAGCATTGTGGGAACCTTATATGGATATTGTGGAGCAGTCCGGCGCAGATATCTTTGTTATGGAAAATGTGCCAGGACTACTAAAGAGCCCAGAGTTTGCAGATATCTGCAAACGAGCTGGCGGCATGGGGTTTGAAATGCTTGAGCCAGCCGTATTGAATATGGCTGATTATGGAGCCCCCCAAACAAGGAAAAGAACTATTGCAATCGGTGTAAAAGCCGGAGGCTTTGATTTTGGCATGCTACCAGAATTCCCGCCTCGCCGAACTCATGCTGCTCCCGGAACATCGAACGAGTTGCCACCGTGGCTCACAGTAGAAGAGTTTATAGCGGACTTGCCAGAACCAGTAGGTACGGATATTCGTTATGAGAAAAAGCCACCTTTAGATTTACACTTTGGCAGGACTCCTACACCGAAAAGTATTGAAAGATATAAAGCTGTCCCAGTTGGAGGTAACCGGTTTGACCTACAGCGTAATCGACCAGATATTACGCCAATGTGCTGGATAAATAAGAAGTCTGGTGGGACGGACTTATTCGGTCGATTATGGTGGGACAGACCATCCGTGACGATTCGTACAGAATTCTACAAGCCAGAAAAAGGCAGATACCTTCATCCATGTATGAATCGTCCTATTACCCACAGAGAGGCTGCCCGATTAATGTCTTTTCCCGATGACTTTAAGTTTACCGGTAGCAAGATAGAAGTGGCGAGGCAAATCGGGAATGCAGTCCCCCCTGTTTTTGCCGGGGCTATAGCTCGATATGTTTCAGAGTTAATGGAATGTAGAAAATTAACTGGAAAAAAAGTAGCGTAGCATGGCTAGACGTTCTAAGCGTAATGACCCAGAAATACTCCGTAAGAAGCTAGTAGACCTTTTAGTGGATTTCGAGAAAAAGCTTCTGGAGCAGAACTTGCGTGATCAAGTTCGAGCACTAATACCTGCAAATCACCAGTTAAGGGACTTGGGTAGCTCCTTAGTTAAAGATGAAAATGCCGATTCTGCGAGAGATCGGGTATTGTCTTATTTGAGAAAGTACCCAGGTGTCCTGGTTCAGGGTGATGAATTGATGATTGTTGCTGGCATTAGCGAATACGCGAGGCGAATCAGGGAGCTGAGGGTGGAGAACGGTTGGCCAGTATTTACAGGGCAGGCTTATAAAGAGGCCGTTGAAGACGAAGGTTCTGATATGCCCGCCACAGATATATTGAGCGTTGGTAAAACGGATACATATATTTTAACAGAAGACAAGCAAGATCGAGACGCTGCACATCGCTGGAATTTAGCCAATGAGATTAGGAAAAGTAATCTAGGCGTAAAAAGTAAGTTGCTGAAATATTTTAGAGAAAATTTGGGAAAGCGAATTACAGGCGAGGAGCTTAAGTATCTTGCTAAAGGTGCCTCGGAATGGCCTCGAAGAGTGCGCGAGTTGCGTACTGAGGATGGCTGGCCAATTGCAACACGAATGACCGGGATGCCCAGTCTCCCTGTTGGTGTTTACTTGCTCGAGGAAGATCGTCAGGCACCAGTCCATGATAGAAAAATACCAGATTCGGTTCGTGTGAAAGTACTTGAAAGAGATGATTTTTGTTGCCGCTTTTGTGGATGGGATCCTGAAAAATCAAGATTGGCAGATCGATATCGGTCAATACTTGAACTGCATCATATTGAGCATCATGCAAAGGGTGGTGCTAACACTCAAGAGAATCTCATTACATTATGTAATATTTGTCACGATGATACACATCGGGGAAATATCTCAAAGTCTTCTCTGTTACAAAAGCTGAAAGGTTCGTAAGTGAATGGAGTGGTAGGTATAGCCAACTCTATTGGCGCCCGTATTGTTGAATGCGCTATTAATTCTAAGGCAGTAACGCCGCTTTGGAAATCTCGATGCACTGAGCAAGGGTTAAATACAAGGTAATGCAGGTACTTCTGCTCAGTGCCTACCACAGCGCCAGCCACGCCTACTGGTGCAAGGGCCTTATGGACGCGTTTCCGGACATCGACTGGACGCTGAAAACGCAACCCGCGCGGCATTTTAGCTGGCGTGTGGAGGCTTCGGGCTTGCTCTGGGCACTGGCAGACGACCCGGATATGGAGCGCCACTATGACCTCATCATCGCCACCAGCCTGAGTGATCTGACCCGGTTGCGCGCCTTTCGCGCGCACCTGGCCGCCATTCCAACCTGGCTCTATTTTCACGAAAACCAGTTTGCCCACCCCCGTTCCGCCTCGCAGGCCACCGACCACCAGATTGGCTGGCAGTTTCTGAGCATTCAAAATGCCCTGTGTGCCGACTGGGTCAGCTTCAACACCGAGTTTAACCGGCGCACCTTTTTCGCGGGCGCCCGCAAACTACTGCGTCGTTTTCCGGAAAAGCTGCCGGGTGAACCCATGGTTCGAATCGAGCGGCACTCGGATGTTCTGCCGGTGCCTCTGACCGACGACTTCGCCGCCTTGTCAGGCCATGCCAAAGAGCCGGACTTGATTGTCTGGAATCACCGCTGGGAATGGGATAAACAGCCGGAGCGTTTTTTGGCGGCCCTGGTGCGATTGCGTGAAGCGGGTGTGGGTTTCCGCCTGGCCATGCTCGGATCGGGTGGCGGTCGCAATGGCGAATTTGATCAGCAACGCCAGGCGCTGGGTGATGCGGTGGTGCACTGGGGGGAGGCAAGCCGGGACGATTATGCCCAATGGGTCGCTCGCGCCGGGATCGGTGTCTCGACCGCTCTGCACGATTTTCAGGGGTTATCGATGCTGGAGCTGGCGCAGGCCGGTGCTCAGGTGGTGGTGCCTAACCGTCTGGCGTACCCCGAGTGCTTGCCGACGGCCCGGTTTTATGACGGGTCAGAGGGCGATGCCCGTCGGGACATCGACGATCTGGCTGAGGCACTGAAAGCCACGCTGGCAGAGGGTAAAGCGGCCAGCAAACCCTCAATACCCCTGTGGCAGGACATGGCCGGACGTTATACCGGGCGAATCGCCGCTATTGCTTCAGTGTCCGGCCACCATCGACCGGGAGAATCTGGCCGCTGATATAGGGGGCGGTCGCCAGGAACAAGGCCGCTTCGGCGATATCGGTGGGGCTGCCCATGCGCGCCAGGGGTATGCTTCGAGTCAGTTCCTGTTCGTACTCATCGCCTTCGTGCTCGGGTAACAGAATGGCGCCGGGGGCGATGGCGTTGGCACGAACCTGGGGAGCCAGATCCAGCGCGGCGCTTTTGGTCAGGCTGATCAGCCCGGCCTTGGCCGCACCGTAAGCCGGGTGGTTGGCCAGTGGTCGCAGCGCATGTATATCGACCAGGTTGATGATGGCCCCTTCCCGGCGTTTCAGTTCCGGTGCCAGTGCCTGAATCATCACCATGGGCAGCAGCAGGTTGCTGTGCATCAGGGTGTTAATGGCCTCATCGGTGATCTCACCCCAGGGGGTGGGGAAGAAACTCGACGCATTGTTGATCAGCACATCCACTTGCCCGAACGCTTCTATCGCAGCCAGGGCGGCGGATTGAACGTGATCGCGGGTATCCAGTGGCGATTGAACACAGGCGGCGCTGTTGGGCCGGGTGTGATTCAGCTGGCTAACGAGTTCATTGGCATCGCGTTCACTGCTGCGGTAGTGAATGACGACCCGAAAGCCGGCGGTGTGAAAAACCCGGGCCGTTTCTGCACCCACCCGGCGGGCGCCGCCGGTGATAAACACCACCGGCGCGTTACTGTTGATACCACTGATCGTACTGGTCAGTCGGACCATGTTGCCTTCTCCTGCGCTACGGCGCGTACCCGTTCCCGATTCAGCGCTTCGCCCAGCTCAGCGCCCTTATACCCCTGAGCGGCCAGGTCAACCGGTAAAACCGACTCACAAGCCGTCAGGCAACGTTTAAACAACGCTGACTGAGGGTACGGTTGCTGTTCCAGACCGGATCGGCCGCGGGCATCGCATTCACAGGCTTGCAAAAACTGATCAAAGTGGTCGCTGCGCCGCCAGGCGCCGAGTTTGTTCAGGGTTTTGACAATAGTGGCCGGGCGCAGTTCCCGAATTTTGTGGCAATGGGTGTGATACCGGGCTGTGTGCTCGGCCAGCGCCGCGGCTTTCTTCGGCCAGCGCCAGTCGCTGGCGTGCTGGCGAATCAGGTCGGCACCCAGGTCTTCGTGGCCCCGGTGCGAAGGCCAGTTGGTGGGTTCGGTTAGGGCTTTGCCCAGGTCGTGGCTGAGGGTGGCTACGCGAACTTCCAGTGGCGCTTCCATGCGAACGGCAATTTGCAGGGCTTTCAGGGTGTGAATGCCGGTATCGACTTCGGGGTGCCAGCGCATCGGCTGTGGGATGCCGAACAGGGCATCCAGGGCCGGGAATACAACCTTGAGTGCGCCACAGCCGCGCAATACCTGAAAAAAGACTTCCGGATTGGGTTCCATCAGCGCACGGCTCATTTCCTGCCAGATGCGTTCCGGTACCAGGTATTTCAGTTCGCCTGATTGCACCATGTCGCACATGAGGGCCTGGGTCTCATCGGCGATGCCGAATCCGAGGTGGTCGAACCGGGCGGCAAAGCGGGCGATGCGCAATACCCGCAGTGGGTCTTCGCGAAAAGCGGGCGATACATGGCGTAGTAATCGGTTATCGAGGTCGGCCTTGCCGTGATGCGGGTCAATGAGGGTGCCATCACTGGTTTGCGCCATGGCATTGATGGTCAGGTCGCGGCGCAACAGGTCTTCTTCTAGGGTGACGTCGGGTGAGAACTGGACTTCAAAGCCGGTATAGCCGTGGCCCGATTTGCGCTCGGTGCGCGCCAGGGCGTATTCCTCTTTGGTTTTGGGGTGTAAAAACACGGGAAAGTCAGCCCCAACGCGCTGATAGCCCGCTTGTTCCAGTTCTTCAGGCGCAGCACCAACCACCACCCAGTCGTGGTCTTTAACGGTCAGGCCGAGCAAGGTGTCGCGAACGGCACCGCCAACGAGGTAGGTATCCATGTAGGGCGTTCAGGCAAAGGTTGGGAATGAGGGTCTAGTGTAGTGGAAAGTGGGGCGGGGTTGCAGGGGGTGCTTTGAGTTCGCGACCGTCACCGGATGAACCTAGCCGGGGTCGGCGTGAATCCGTCCATGGAGCCTAGGCCGCAGCATCCATGCTGCGGACTCCCCCGGCTAGGTACATCCGGCAACGGTCGCTTAGTTTGTTGCCAGTATCACTGTTTTAGTGACTAGAATTCCATGCTGAACTGAGCAACAGCACCGGCGTCCTGAATCACTTCATCCCAGTCGTCGAATGACTTGGGCTTGAACCAACCGCTGAAATCCAGCCCGACGCCCCAGGGCGTAAAGCCGAACCCGGCTGATACAACATGGCTGTCTTCAACACTCAGGTTATTACGATAACCGCCACGCAGTTTGAACCAGTTATAAGCATTGAATTCCGCACCCAGGCCCAGGTAGCGAGTTGGAGCGCCGTATTTCAGAGGCTGGTTTTCGGTGATGTCCAGATCCGCCGCCAGGGTTGTCCAGCGTGTCATGTGGGCACCGCCAATGCGCATTTTCGGACCAATGCTGACATCTGCACCCGAGGTGGTTTCAAAGGTTTGGGGAATCAGGTCTTTTATGACCAGGCCCGCTCTGACTTGTCCGCGCAATACGTCGGGCCAGTTTTTGGCAACACCCACGTCGACGTTTGCCGTCACGACATTGGTTGAGTTTTCTTCAATCAGAGTCGCGGTGTCGCCAAACTCGTCTTCGGCCTCGTCAATGGTGAATCGCTTCTCAAAGATGTTCAGGCTCACCAGCTTGGGAGTTACACCCGCAGAGAAGGCTTCGCCCATGTATTCGAAATCCCGGGCGATGGTGACACCAAACTCGGTCACGGATGCGCCGATGATCTCCAGTTCGGATTCGAAGTTTTCCAGGGTAGGGGCGTTTACCTCGCCGTTGGTGTAGTAGGTACCGTTGTAATTAACGAGGGCATCTTGCTCGGTGTTTACGTCCTGTTGAGCGGTGTCCAGGTTGGTGTAGAGGGTATCCAGCTCCGTACCCCAGTCTTGTAGGTCGCTTTGATATCCTGCATCAGCTTGCCCATTCGTGTAGTCGTCAGGGTCAGGCAAGGTTCCAATGTGATTGGTAATCGCCTGGTTAGCGCCCGACAGGTCAACCATGGATCCACTGAGTTCGGTTGATTGATTGGTCAGCCCGGTTAAATCGCTCAACAACAAATCGATTTCATTGAAATCGTTGTCGTTCATAAAGATCTTGGCGCCAATAGTGGTGTTGTTCGAGATATTGAAACCGAAACTGTAGCCTTCGCGTGGCAGGCTCACGCTGATGAAATCTGCACCCAATCCCAGGCTGAATGCTTTTTCATCAAATGACTGAAAGTCGGTTTTGGTATTTTGTACGACTCGGTCGAGGTTGGTGGCCTCATCATTGGCGGTAGTTGTTTTCCCATCTAACGTGGTGGTGTTCGAAGTTAAGTTAGTCGACTGCGTATTGAGTTCATCGAGGCTAGCTTGGGAAACTTCCCCATCATTGTCGATATCGTCATTGACCGCCTGAATCGCAGCATCTAGATCAAAAACGTTTTGACTGATGCTGGTCAGCACTTCTTCCATTGAGTCAATGCCTGCACTGGCATCCCCAAAAACGGCCACACTGAATGCGTCGGCATCGATGGTTTCGAACTGATCGATGGTGCCACCTTCATCAGAGAATGCCTTGCCGGATGAGACCACGCCATCGGAATCATCGATGGAGAACCGAAATGAGGGCAGTGTCATGGCGAATTTTGACTCTCGTCCCAGTGCAGACAGTAGAGCCGGGTTAAACGAGTGAACACTAGACAGCGATGCAGACGCCACCCCGGTATTGCCCATAGCGTTCGACTTCGCATCATTCCCGGTAAAGGGGGTTGCCTGAGCTGCACTGGCAGCAATCACAGAGAGGGTAAGCAGTGTTTTCTTCATTCGGAGGCCCTGATTAGGTTGAATAGCATGGTGCGCTGAGCGTCGCCGCTGGTTTCCAGTCTGGCGTTTCTGGCCTGCACTCTAAGTTTGCCTGAGCCAGTAATGATTAAATAATGGGTCAGCGTCTATTAAATGTGAAGTAAATCACAATAAAAAGTGCTGTTTGAGCAGATTTCGACCGATTTTTTGGCGCAGAAGCCGATCTTTACGTCCTGTAACGGTAAGGAGCGCCTGAAATTTGGCGAGGTGTTGCTACTCCGTGAAACCCGCAGTTAGGACTAATGTCTTTGCGACCGGTGCCGATAGAACAGGAAACCTAATTCGATGTATCGGTAAGCGGAGTACCTTTTATGAAAACCTTCATTCAGTGGCGATCCTGCATTGCCGTATTGGGCGTTACGGTGTTGCTTAGTGGCTGCTCGATGTGGCCCTTCGGCAATGACGACGACGAAGTTGAAGCCATTGTGGCTGAGGTTCGGGCCATTAACGAAAAGCTGCCACCCATGGAGCCTATGGTGCTGCGCTCGACCGGCTACGGCGCCATCAACCCCAATTCACAGGGGTTGTCTGAGGTTCAAAAGCGGCTGATTGCCATGCGCGCCTCCAAACTCGACGCCTACCGCACGCTGGCGGAACGGGTCTACGGGACCCAGATTGTGGGCAGCTCGACCGTCGAGAACCTGGTGGTCGAGAACGACCGTTTCAAAGCCTTTGTCGACACTCACATCCTGGGCGCGAAAGTGGTGTACCAGGACATGATGGCCGATGGCAGCTACGAAACCATGGTCGAAATGGTCATCGATGAAGGGTTCCGCAACTGCCTGGCCAACCAGCCAGCCGGTCGGCAAAACAGCCGCTGTGCCTCCGATGTGGTCTACGACGTGGATTCCATGACGCGCTCGCAGTTGCGTCAGCAGGGCGTCGATACCTCCGGTTCGGGTCTGTACTTTATTGAATAGTTTATCGGGTAGCGTGACTGATCAGTTTCATTAAGCAGTGGTATCGAGTCGTTTTTATCGAATCATACATCGCGATGAACCGTGCCTGTGGGGGCGGATGAACCGTCGCGAAGGAGCGTAGAAATGCAAGGTTTCATCGGGTTTATGGTCATCTTGGCCCTGGTGTTTGGTGCCGCATCGGCCGAGTCTATACCGGCCAGTAATGTGATAATGGTCGATGCCGAAGGCCAGGCAGAGATCGAATACGATGACGTCAACAGTGCCCGCATTCGTGCTTTGCGCAAGGCCATTGAAAGCGCCTCAATGCAAGTCAGTGCCCAGGTGCACAGCACCCAGGTCATGGAAGACGGCAACCTCACCGTCGATTATCTGCGCGTGAACAGTGCAGCTCAGGTGCGTGATATTCAGATCATGGGTGAAGGCCGTGAAGGTGATGTGTACACGGTGGCAATTACTGCCCGGGTGTCGCCTGATCAGGTATGCGCCAATGTGATGGCCAACCATTACCGCAAATCGGTGGCGGTGACCGGCTTTGCGATGGAGCACCCGCAACAAGCCTCGATGGGGCACCTGGGCTCGGTTGACCGTGGCCTGCCCGCCTACCTGGTCAACGGCCTGAACGGTGTGGCCGGCATGCGCGCCCTGAATGCCAATGCCATGACGCTGTACCCCAATACCCGAACCGCACCGACTCAGCTTTCCCCCCGCATGACGCTGACCAGCGCCGTTGACGCGGCACAAAGCCTGGGCGTGCAGTTCGTCATTTCCGGTGTCATTCGCGACCTGGCTATGGAAAACCCCGATGCACCGCGCGAGCGCAGTTGGGATGGCCTGCTCGCCAGAGTCGGCCTGGAAAAAGCACCGCGTACCCGCCACTTCGTGTTTGATCTGTTCGTCCACGACGGTCATTCCGGTGCGCTGGTTTTCCAAAGCCGCTACAGCACTTACGGCGACTGGAATGAAGAGCGCACCGCTCGCGTCGGCTTCGCTACCGGCAAATTCTTCACCACCGATTATGGCCAGCACGTGCGAGTCTTACTCGACCAGGCCATGAGCGACATCCAGCAAACCATTCAATGTCAGCCCTTCATGGCCACCATTACCCAGGTCAATGGCAGCCGAATCTTCGTCGACACCGGCGCGTCCAGTGGCTTGCGCCCGGGTGACTTTCTGAGCGTCTACCGCACCAGCCAGAACTTCGATCGCCAGGGCGACAGCTTCTGGCAACTGAGCGACACCCGTCTTGTGGCCGAAGTAAAGCAGGTGCAACCGCATTTCGCGATTGCTGAGCTGTCGATTGGTACCGAGCGGTTGAACCTGCAGATGGATGATCTGGTGATGGCGTGGTGAGAACACATCCTCTCTCCACCATCGGAGGAGAGAGCTAGAGAGAGAGGGCAGCGCAGCCGTAGTTGGTAACTTGTGAACCCTCGTTTTACTCGCCACCACACTGCGTAGGAGGCCAGTCCCCTGGGCGACAGGAAGCATACCAACCGGCGAACCACGCCAGCCAAATTCTTAACCAAACCACCCCACTACCACCCTAGGCGGACACATGTGCGCCACCTGCCTTGCTATATTCTGAGCTAAGTTCAAACTGAAGAAACGGAGCATTCAGTAACAGCGAGGGACAATGGCCAACACCACCGAAATCCGCTACTGGTTTATAGAGCTGCACGCCTGGTGGGAAGGGCAGATCAACAGCACCATGCTGTGCCAGCAATTCGAACTCTCCCGCCAGGCCGCCAGCACCGCCCTGAAATCCTACCGGGAAACCATCAACCCCAACAGCCTCACCTACGACACCCACAGCAAAGTCTACCGCCCAAGCGATACCATGACGCCGACATTAATTTCAGGTGACGTGGCCGAGTATTTGCACTGGGTAAGTGAACACCGCATACCCGCCTCGTTAAGCCCGGGCTTCGAATCCTTGAAACCCCCCGAGCGCAGTGTATCCCCGCAGGTAATGCGGGCCATGATTAAAGCCCAGCGAGAACAACGCCGCCTGGAAGTCGACTACGTATCCCTAACCAACCCCAATAACGAAGGCCGGATCATCGTTCCGCACACCTTCGTCAACGCCGGTGTTCGCTGGCACCTTCGCGCCTGGTGCGAGAAAAGCCAACAGTATCGAGATTTCGTTCTCAGTCGATTTCGGGGTACCCCTGAACTGTTAGACACCTCATCCAACGGCAAAGACCAGGACATCGCCTGGAACACCCCACTTGAACTGGTGTTCGCACCCGACCCCCGATTAAACGATGCCCAGAAAGCGGTGCTCATGAACGATTATCAGATGAGCAATGGCACCCTGATCGTCGAAACCCGGGCCGCCCTAGCCCAGTACCTGATTCAGGAAATGCAGGTAAGTGTCAAAATACTGGACGGTACACCGGAGGCGCAGCAGTTGGTGTTGGTTAATAAGCAGGAGGTTAAGGGGTGGTTGTTTGGGGATTGAATTGAAAACGCAGGCGGGTGCGTTAAGTTTGTTTACGTGTGGTTATGACCAGTGTTGTTCGGGCCGTTTTCTAAAAGCAAGATAGGCCAGTGACATAACAACAACGAACCAACCTGCTATAAAACTTAAAAGGGCGAGTGATTTGAAATATAACCTGTACATCGGCAAGGCCCAACAACCTGAAGCGACGGTAAATGTCCACTTACTTCCGTTTCACTTGATGGATGTCGCTGCCGTTGGCTATCAGGTATTGAAGGCTAAACCTCAGTTGGCATGTGATCTTGCTGATTTGCTCGATTTAACCATTGAAGAAGTGGAGGCGTTACTGGTTTTCGGCTTGTTAATGCATGACCTTGGGAAAATGACCGCATCTTTTCAGAGTTTATTTGAGGAGGCTGGATACACGCTGGTTGAGCTGCCACCGGGTGCAAGCTATGACGGTAAGAACGGTCGACATGACCAAATGGGTTACGATGTTTGGAAGGATATAGGACTGCCTGATGACCTGGGAAGGCAACTTGAAGACAGGGTGGTAAGAAAGCACCTGAGATATTTCCTCAGTCTTTTTTGGGGGCATCACGGGAAGCCGATCAATGATGGATACAGCCGCCCGGATTCATCCAAATTCACAGTACACGACAGATTGGCTGTCTCCGAATGGCTCGCAGACAGTTTAGGCCTGCTAAACGTAAGCCCACCATGGAATAAACTTTCCTCGAAGGATTTGTTCACTCAACTAAAGCGGGGGAGTTGGCTAATCGCCGGTTTCTCGACCTACTGCGACTGGGTTGGGTCCGATAACTCCGTATTTGAGTATTGCGACCAGCCCTGTTCGCCAAACGATTACTGGATCAATACCGCTCTGCCGAGAGCGAAGCGGGCGCTAGCCAAAACTGAAGTGTTCGAGCCGGTGGGTGTTGTACCTTTTGGTTCCTTCAAGCAAATGTTTTCGTTTTCACCATCGCCATTGCAACAATTTGCCGCTGCACTCCCTATATCTGCCTCTCCGCAGTTGGTTATCTTTGAAGATATTACTGGATCAGGTAAGACTGAGGCGGCGCTGACCGTTGCTCATCGTCTGCTTGAAGCGGGAAATGGGGATGGTTTCTACTTCGGTTTGCCAACCATGGCCACTTCCAATGCTATGTTTGGGCGGGTTGCGGATGTCTATAACCGGATGTTGAAGCAAGAAGATAACCGCCCGGTAAGCCTTGTATTGGCACATGGTGCCAGGGATATGAACGATTTGTTCCAGGAAGCCAAGCTTGGCGAAGGTCGGCAGGAACGACCCTATCAGAAAAGCGAAGAAACGGCCTCTATGCATTGTGGTGGCTGGCTCGCCGATAGCCGAAAGAAGGCCCTGCTGGCGCCCGTGGGGGTGGGCACGATAGATCAGGTTTTACTGGCTGTATTACCCAAAAAACATCAGTCACTACGGGTGCTGGGCTTATATCGAAAGGTGTTGATACTGGATGAAGTGCATGCGGCAGACACCTACATGCTGGAGCTGCTGGACTCGCTGCTGAAACTTCATGCCCAACAGGGTGGTAGTGTTGTCATGCTAACGGCAACGCTGACAATGGCGCAACGAGCTCGCTTGACCAGGACGTGGCAAGAGGCACTCGATATGCCGGAGAGTGCCTGGCGAAAACCGTCGAGCAGCGCTTTCCCTCTGGCTACCGTGGTTTCAAATGAACACGGGCTGCAGGAGCAGCCCGTGGAGCACCGACCGCAAACGCGTAAGGATATCCCGGTTTCCTTTTTGCACACTGACGATGACTGCATAGATGTGATTTTGACGGCGGCAGAAAAAGGGCAGTGTGTAGTCTGGGTGAGAAACTCGGTAGATGAAGCCATCGCCGCCTACAGACGGCTAAAAGAGTGCCACCCAACGCCCGAGAAGTGTCTGCTGTTTCACAGCCGCTATGTATTGCAACATCGTAAAGACAAAGAAGCCTGGGTGATGCGCCATTTTGGCAAGGAATCCACACCGGAAGACCGGGCTGGGTACGTACTGGTAGCAACTCAGGTGTTTCAGGAAAGCCTGGATGCCGATGCTGATCTGATGATCAGTGATTTGTGCCTGATAGACGACTTAATTCAAAGGGCCGGGCGCTTGCACCGGCATGTTCGCGACGCCGAAGGTGCCCCTGTACCCGAGGCCAGTCAGGATCAGCGTGCGCGACCGACACTTTACGTTCACGCGCCAGCGTGGCAAGAAGATCCGGCTAAAGACTGGCTGATCGAGCACTCCCGTAATACTCAGTACGTCTACCAAACTCCGGGCAGAATTTGGCTGACAATGCGATACCTGCGGGATTCCGGCAGGCTGGAACTGCCGGAGCGCTCTCGGGAGATGATCGAATCGGTTTATGGACCGGAGGCGGAAATACCCAGCGGGCTGACTCTCGCCGAGCAAGAGTATATGGGAAAAGAGCGCGCCAGTAAGAGCCAGGGGAGGTTCAGTCGCCTGGATTTGGATAAAGGTTACAGCGCCAACAGTAGCCAGATTTGGACGGACGACAATATTGAGGTGGGTACCCGTCTGGGAGAGGAGGCCAGAGAAGTCGTTCTAGTGAAATTGGAAGACGGAGTCTATCGGCCACTGGTTTCAGATCGAAGTTTTGCTGTTGAGCTGAGCACAGCAAGAGTGAGTAGCCCGAAACTCCTGGCAAGCTTTGCTGAAATCAGCAATGAGCACCGTCAGGAGTTTGTCAGAACTTTTAAACGGGCCAAATTCTCCCTGATATGTTGTGTTGCGGATGTGCCTTATTCCGAAGAAATTGGGTTAGAAAGTGCCGCTACAGAATAGGGCAGTGAATTGAACTGGAGTAGTTGACGATATGAACCTATGCACCGAGCCATGGCTCACTTTTAAGACAGTCGACGATGAGCAGGTGGAGTTGCCTCTCAAAAACATTGGTCGTGAAGATCTGGTTGACATTGTTATGCCGCGTCAAGACTTCTACGGAGCTTCATGGCAATTTCTAATTGGAATTCTGCAAACTGCCTTTGCCCCAGAAGACGACAATGAGTGGCTGGAACACTATGAGTCACCGCCGACGCCAGCCGATCTTGAGTCAGCGCTGAATAAAATCTCCCACGCATTCGAATTGCTCGGCGAAGGTCCGAGGTTTATGCAGGATCTCAGTCCATTAAGTGACTCTTCAACGGTCTCTGTGTCGAGCTTATTAATCGATGCGCCGGGTGGTAATGCCCTTAAACTGAATACCGATCACTTTGTAAAGCGAGGTAATGTCAATCAGCTTTCCCTCCCTATGGCGGCTATGGCTCTGTTTACTTTGCAAATCAATGCACCAGCTGGTGGGCAGGGTAATAGAACAGGTCTTCGTGGCGGCGGTCCACTGACTACATTGGCGGTGTCGAGTGACCCGTCGTTAAGTCTGTTCCGAAAGCTTTGGCTCAATATTTTGACGCTTGAAGACAGCGATTTATCACCTCCTACTCACTTCAACGATGGCGCGGTATTTCCCTGGCTGGCACCCACCCGAGTCAGTGACAAAAAGGGTTCCGAAATATACCTGCATGACGAGGGCATGCACCCGCTGCACCAATACTGGGCTATGCCCCGCAGGATACGCCTGGAGGAAGCGGCGGCTGGCCAATGTGACTTGCTGGGCGTGGACTCTACCAGACTGGTCACCCAATACCGGACACAGAACTATGGGGCTAACTACTCTGGCGCTTGGAAACACCCGTTAACGCCTTACCGTTTTGACCCCAAAAAGCCAGAAAATGAGCCGTTCTCTATAAAGGGTCAGCCAGGCGGAATCGGGTACCGTCAATGGCATCAGTTTTTATTTCGAAACCAGAACGAGGGAGTTATACCAGCACAGGTGATCGAAAACCTCGGTGCCAAGGAGGTATGGCTAGAGGATCTTGGGCTAATTGACAACATCGGCATCTGGGTGTTCGGGTTTGATATGGACAATATGAAGGCCCGCTCCTGGTATGAATCAAGAATGCCCTTCTTACCACTCTCGCCTGAGAAAGCGCAGCGATATTCCATTGAGCTGACGTTGCATGTCGAAGTTGCTAAAACAGCTGGCGCGGCGTTACGACGCGCTTGTAAGGATGCCTGGTTTGGTAATGGCGATACCCGAGGGGATTTGAAATTTATCGACGACCGCTTCTGGAGTGAAACAGAGAGGGCTTTCTTTCGATTGGCATATGCTTTCAAAAACAGCATGCAGGCCGGGGACGACAAAATTTCTTCCCAGACGTGTCAGACATGGATTACAGAACTTCAAAATGCAGTCTTGACCATTTTTGATGATCTTGTATTGAGTGTGGACAGTCATGACCCGCACTTGCGGCGGAAGATTGAAGCCCGGCGGAATCTGAAATTCATCAAGTACAAGGGCGATTACCTGAAACGGTATCAACTGGACACGAAAAGGAAGGTTGCATCATGACCATAAGTGATAAGAAGGCCGGTAACGAGGGCGAAATAGCCTATCAATGCATATCCTGGTGGCGCCGAACGATCAGTAAGGAGCCGGTTGAAGACGGAGACACCCGCAAGCGGCCTACTGCCTACCGGGCAACGTTAAAGCGCTGTACATCCATTGATGACGTACTGGTAACGGAAGCTTTTCAACAATTATGGCTTTCCCTGCCTAGTGACATCAGAACGCCCCGGCGTATGGTTCTGGTTGCCATGCTTGCCTGGCTACTCGCTGCCGTCAAACAAGATGGACCCCAATCAATAGCAAAAGCGATGGCGAGTACGCGCGGGCCCGAATCGGATAGCCCCACAGTGTCTCAGATCAGGTTTCAACAACTGGTTCATGCCCGAACGCCAGAGGAGTTTGTTAGTCGGGTGAGGCGCATTCTGGCTCAGATCGGTGGAACGGTTAACGTTGCTTCCTTTGTGAAGGAAGTCGAAGGCTGGTATTGGCAGAGCCAATCCAAAGAAACGGACATTGACCCGACTCGTCGCCAGACCCTGAAATGGGCCATGGAATACTATGAATCCCAACCCCGTAAATTCAACTAAGAAGGGAAACCAACATGTCTAGATTTATACAAATTCACTCTTTGACGTCTTACCCCCCTGCCAACCTGAACCGGGATGACCTGGGTAGGCCAAAGACCGCTGTAATGGGGGGCGTGGAACGCCTGCGGGTTAGTTCGCAAAGCCTCAAGCGGCATTGGCGGACATCCGACTTGTTTCAGGAGGCACTGAGCGATCACTTGGGTACCCGGACACGGGACATTGGCGAGCATGTTTGCAAACGGCTGGTTGAAAAGGGCATTGCCGAGAAAAAAGCCCGGGAATGGAGTGCAGACATAGCCAAGGTGTTTGGCAGTGTGGAAAAAGACAAGGTGACAACCCAGCAGTTGGTATTTGTCAGCCCGGAGGAGTGGGATGCTATTAACGCCCTGGCGGACCAGCTCGCGCAGGAAAATCGGGGGCCTGAAAAAGAAGAATTCAAATTGTTGCGTAAAAATGCTGCCGCTGCGGATATAGCGTTATTTGGACGCATGCTTGCTGACGCCCCCAGCTTTAATGTGGAAGCTGCATGCCAGGTGGCACATGCGATCAGTGTGCATGGCGTCGTTGTCGAGGACGATTATTTTACAGCCGTGGATGACCTTAATGCAGAGCATGAAGACCGGGGCGCGGCTCACATTGGCGAAACCAGTTTTGCAGCAGCTCTGTTTTATGGGTATGTCTGTATTGATCGTGAATCACTGATTAAGAATCTGGACGGCAACACGGAACTCGCCAACAAAGCAATTGCAGCATTGGTTGAGGCAATTGCTCGTGTATCACCCAAGGGTAAGCAAAATAGCTTCGGTTCTTTTGCCTATGCATCCTACATGATGATAGAGCGCGGAAACCAACAACCCAGGAGCCTTTCCGCTGCCTTTTTGGCGCCCATAAAGGAAAAAGACTACCTCCATGCATCGGTCGATAAACTGGAGCAGCAGGCAGAGTTTTTCGACAAGGTTTATGGAAAGTGCGCCGATAGTCGTGTGAGCTTCAATGCTTCTACTGGCCATGGGTCACTCAACGACGTGATTGCACTTGCGGTTCAAGACTAGGAGGTTATATGGAATTTCTTGTCTTCAGGTTGTATGGGCCCCTGGCCAGTTGGGGGAATACTGCGGTTGGAGGTGTAAGACCGACATTGGCCATGCCTACTCGTTCAGCCATTCTTGGCATGTTGGGAGCCGCGCTGGGTATCCGGAGGGATGAGGCCGAACGTCTGGAGGCACTGGCTAGCAGCTTCGATGTCGCGGTCAAAGCTGAGTCGCAAGGCGTGCTCCTGCGGGATTACCACACCTCGCAGGTACCCACGACTGACAAAAAGGCTATATGGCACACACGCAAGGATGAACTGGGCAGTAACCGAGAGAGGATTAATACTATTCTTTCTACCCGGGACTACCGAGCCGATGGCCATTGGGTGATTGCCTTAAGATCGAGTTCAGAAGCCAGTGTCTCACTATCCGATTTAGAGAAGGCGCTTAAGACGCCTCGATATCCCTTGTCCCTGGGTCGTAAGTCATGCCCATTGGCAGCACCGCTTCACCCTCGCTTGGTCCAGGCACCTGGCCTACAAACGGCGCTAGACACCACTTTTGATGCCATCAGTGAGAGCCCTGGTGCTCAGAAAGCGTTACATCGTTCCGAAGTAATCTATCAATGGGAAGGTGAGGATTCTGAGCTAAAGCAAGAGGAGACCTTCGAACAGTGGGATGATCCCGGTTCCCGGCAGCGGTGGCAATTTAAGAAACGGACTGTTCACAGCAGCCAAGTACAGAGGAGTGCCTAATGTTTCTTTCCAGAATTAAGCCGGAACCGGGGTTTGTGGTTTCCCAATTGACGGAGCGAGCAAATGCTGGCGATGCTTATGCGCAGCACCAGTTGCTTTGGCAATTGTTTGCCACTCATAAAAACCGGGGTTTTTTATTCCGGTACGAGCAAAGCGCTCAAGGGCTATGTTACTACGTACTTTCTTCCAGCGAGCCTGAGCAGGATGTTGCCGGTATATCGCTGAGTTGCAAGCCCTTCATGCCTAAACTCTCAGCAGGCGACGTATTGGCCTATAATCTCAGAGCGAACCCTACTCGAATGCTGAAAGCAGAAAAAATGGGGAAGCGGGGGCCGCGAGTGGATGTGTTAATGCACGCCAAACACCTGGCCAGAGAGGCTGGTGAATCATCGGACAAGGTAGAAGCACTGCAATACCAGGCGGCTCGTGATTGGTTGTCCAGCGCGCACAGGCAAGAAGCAATGGGTGTTGAGTTTATATCTGAACCCGAAGTGACTGAATACCAGCAGCACCAAGTGCGCAAAGCATCCAATGGAAAAAGTAATAGAGGGCTTATCCAATTTTCGTCAGTTAACTTTCAAGGTTTATTAAGGGTCGTAGAGCCATCCCGCTTCATTGACAGTTTAAACCAGGGTATTGGCCGAGCAAAATCAATGGGCTGTGGCTTGATGATGATTCGCCGCGCCAACTAACCGGGGTGACGTTATGGCGTTCATTAAGCTAAAGCCTATTCCGATTAAAGAGCGGCTGGCCATGGTGTTCATTCGCTATGGACAGATAGAGGTACGAGATGGCGCTTTCGTCGTTATCGATGAGGTGAACGGCGAGCGCAAACATATTCCTGTTGGCAGTTGTACCGCCATTTTGTTAGAGCCAGGCACACGTATTTCGCACGAGGCGGTGAAGCTTGCTGCGACAACCGGAACACTACTGATCTGGGTAGGCGAGTCGGCGGTTCGTCTCTATGCTGTAGGCCAGCCTGGCGGCGCAAGATCGGACCGGTTGTTATACCAGGCCAAGTTGGCGTTGGATGACAACTTACGGTTGAAAGTAGTCCGTAAAATGTTTGAGTTCCGGTTCGAGGAAGTAGCGCCGGAGAGGCGATCAGTCGACCAACTCCGGGGGATAGAAGGTGCCCGCGTACGAGAGCAGTATAAATTGCTGGCCCAGAGGTACGGGATTGAATGGCATGGGAGACGCTATGACCCTAAGGAGTGGGATAGCTCGGATATAATCAATAAGTGTCTTTCCGCTGCGACGGCCTGCCTTTATGGCGTAACAGAGGCTGCTATTCTGGCCGCTGGCTATGCACCTGCCATCGGGTTTCTACACACGGGGAAACCTAAATCATTTGTTTACGACATAGCCGATTTGTTCAAATTTGAAACAGTCGTCCCTGCCGCATTTAAAGTGGCCGCCCAAACTCCTAAATTCCCAGATAGAGCGGTAAGAATCGCTTGCCGCGACGCGTTCAAAGAAACTCGGCTGCTCAAGCGTATTATCCCGGTAATAGAAGAAATACTGGCAGCTGGCGAAATAGTGCCACCATCCATGCCCGAAGATTCCCAGCCACCAGCAATACCTGAACCGGAAAGCCTTGGGGATTCCGGGCACAGGAGCGGCTAATGCCAATGCTGATGGTAGTAACAGAGGCCGTGCCTCCCAGGCTTAGAGGCCGGATGGCGGTTTGGTTGCTGGAAGTCCGAGCAGGAGTCTATGTGGGTGATGTTTCTCGAAAAGTTCGGGAAATGATTTGGCAGCAAATTGAAGCGCTTGCTGAAGATGGCAACGTTGTGATGGCTTGGCCAGCGAATAATGATTCTGGGTTTGATTTTCAGACTTATGGCAAAAATCGCCGAATGCCTATTGATGAGGACGGTTTAAGGCTCGTTAAGTTTGTTCCTGACTTGCCTTTATCCTGATAAGAAAATAGGCTCATTTCTTTAACATGCTAATCGACCGAAAAGTTGGTGGATTTTTTGGTGCTTTTAAAGTGCTTTAAAATCAACCAGTTACGGTAAGACCGTTCCCCGCAGGCGCGGGGATCAACCGATGAT
>NZ_KE384061.1:28274-28695 GCF_000423605.1 Saccharospirillum impatiens DSM 12546 | reverse complement strand
GTTAAACTTGACATACTATTCAATTGCCGTTCCCCGCAGGCGCGGGGATCAACCGTCGTGGTATTTCATGTCGTACCACCCATCAATCCGTTCCCCGCAGGCGCGGGGATCAACCGCAACGGATCGGCTTTGCCATTCTTCTCAATCTCCGTTCCCCGCAGGCGCGGGGATCAACCGACAGAGTGGGAAGCTGACACATCTAATGGACTCCGTTCCCCGCAGGCGCGGGGATCAACCGGACACGTTGGAAGGCATCGAGGGTGTGGATTTCCGTTCCCCGCAGGCGCGGGGATCAACCGTCCCTACTGCTAATCCCCAATAGGTCACTGATCCGTTCCCCGCAGGCGCGGGGATCAACCGGGGGGAATAACATGAACACTTTAAACACAGCACCGTTCCCCGCAGGCGCGGGGATCAACCG
>NZ_KE384061.1:0-25822 GCF_000423605.1 Saccharospirillum impatiens DSM 12546 | reverse complement strand
TCCCGTTCCCCGCAGGCGCGGGGATCAACCGAAAGCACACTACTTGACCTCAACGCCAGGGACCCGTTCCCCGCAGGCGCGGGGATCAACCGTCAAAACGGTTCCGTCTGCATCGATTGTATTACCGTTCCCCGCAGGCGCGGGGATCAACCGGTCAGAGTCACCGGGCGCAGATAACACTACCGCCGTTCCCCGCAGGCGCGGGGATCAACCGCACCGTAAGAGCCCAGCCACCGAGCGGGGTTTCCGTTCCCCGCAGGCGCGGGGATCAACCGCACGCCGAGGCAGGCATTGAGCCTAACCCACTCCGTTCCCCGCAGGCGCGGGGATCAACCGAGCAGGATCTGGTCATCGTTCAGCAGCCCCGCCCGTTCCCCGCAGGCGCGGGGATCAACCGGCGTCGCCATATACTGGGTACGGGAGACGCCGCCGTTCCCCGCAGGCGCGGGGATCAACCGGTCGTTGTCTCGATCACACCCGCCTTCACCAACCGTTCCCCGCAGGCGCGGGGATCAACCGGCCCCAAAATCGGGGCCGATAATTCCGCCCAACCGTTCCCCGCAGGCGCGGGGATCAACCGACCGGGTAACGATAGAGGTAGACATTGACCTGCCGTTCCCCGCAGGCGCGGGGATCAACCGAACTGAAAGCATTCGTCAACACGACGCTCGGCCCGTTCCCCGCAGGCGCGGGGATAAATTGCATCTAGATAAAAAGTGTTTCTTGGGCCACCCACTGTCTCCCTGCGCGGGGTTCAATCTTATTGTATTGAGTCACAAGTCAGTTTCGAAGACTCTTTAGATATCCATTGATACGCTATTGTCGATAAACTACAAATGCCATCTTGCACTGAGTTGTCCAATTGGAGTAGTTCTCAACAATGCTACCAATCATTTCAAACCCACAGAGGCAATAAACAGTGAAATAGATAGCTTGGTCTGTTCTTGCTTTTGGCATTCTCCTGACAGGCTGCCTGGATAGCGGCGATGATGATTCAGGCGGCAATGCTTCCAGCTGTGAGCTCAGCGGCTATCGGGCGCAGATGTTGGAGCAAGTCAATGCGGCCCGGGCAAACGCTCGTAATTGTGGTTCTGAAAGTTACCCTGCTGCGCAACCGCTGTCTTACAGTTGTCAACTTGATGAAGCAGCAGACCGTCACACCCAGGATATGGCGACCCAGAATTTTTTTCAGTCATACAGGCTCCGACGGGTTGGGGGGTCTCGAATCGAGTCAGCGCGGCTGGTTATAACTGGTCTGCAGTCGGAGAGAACATTGCAGCGGGTTACTCTTCCGTTGACACTGTCATGCAAGGCTGGCTGGAAAGCCCCGGGCATTGTCGCGATATCATGGGTAAACAATTCCGTATGTTTGCGGTAAGTAGGGTGGATTTCAGTGATGCGGATTTTTCCAACTACTGGACGCAGGTTTTCTCGGCCCAGCCCTAGAAGTTAGTCAGACTTAGGCTTAGTCAGCTTCAGAATTGGGTCTCAGACTGAAATCTCCGTAACCGTCGAGCACATAAGCTCACTCCCGACGCAAACCTTCCACCCAATGCCGTCAACAGTGCGATCCGGCCAGCATAATCATCGCGCTGCGCTGCGCTGCGCCGGCCACACCAGGACGCCGAGCTAGCAGGCACACAGCCACACGAAGGAGGGTGGCTGTGAGTCCATTAAACAGGGTTAAGTCTTTTGCTTGCGGCATTGAAGGTCATTGGTTTGTATTTCTGCCTGTCGCCCAGGGGACTGGCCTCCTACGAGAAATGAAACCTAGGGTTATTAGCCCTCGTTTCTGAACACAATACCGGCCGTATCGCATTGCCAGCGTTCGCCGCTGTCCATGTTCATCAAAGTCAGGTAGTTGTCCCAGACGTAACCGGTATCGAGGGCAATAATGTCGTCGTTGCCGGTTTTTCCCATCAGCGCGGCCCAGTGGCCGAACAATAAGGTATGTTGGCGTTGAGTGGGCCATTCGAACCAGGGCTTCATGCCTTCTGGAGGGTTATCTGTGCCTTCTTTGTTGTCGAATTCGAGTTCGCCGTTCGGGCCACAGAAACGCATTCGGGTATAGGCGTTGGTAATGTAGCGCCAGCGGTCCGGGCCTGTTAAGTCGTCACTCCAGCGGGCTGGTTCATTACCGTACATGCCTTGAATAAAGTCGTGAAAACTTGTCGGGTCGGCCAGTACGGCTTCGAGTTCCCGAGCCCGGTCGATGGCGTTCTGGTCGCTCCAGTTCGGCGGGATACCAGCGTGGGTCAGCAGCAGGTTGCGCTCGGTATCTTGTAGCAGCAGCGGTTGCTGGCGTAGCCAGTCGAGCAGGTCGTCGGCATCGCTGGCCGTGAGAATGGCATTGAGGTCCGGGTTGCTTTTGCGGGGCTTATTGCTGTGGGCGAGGGCCAGCAAGTGCAGGTCGTGGTTGCCCAGTACGGTGCTGGCCGCAGCACCCAGCCCCTTTACCAGGCGCAGGCAACCGAGTGAGTCCTTACCCCGGTTGACCAGGTCACCCGCCAACCATAGCTGGTCTGTTGATGAATCAAATTTCACGGCCTCCAGCAATAATTCCAGCGGTTCGCGGGAGCCTTGCAGATCGCCAACGGCGTAGAGCGTCATGAGCCCTCCACATTACTTTTCAGGTGTTTGAACAGGCTTTGTGCCTTTTACTGACTGACGGCTTCGTCCGGTTACAGACGGGTGTGGAATGTCACTCGGTCAGGGCATTGGCAATGTTAACAAACTGTTCGATGCCCAGCGTTTCAGCTCGCGCGCCCGGGTTAATACCAATGGTTTCAAGCTGTGCGTCACTGATCAGGGTTTTCAGGTTGTTGCGCAGGGTTTTGCGGCGTTGCCCGAAGGCCGTGCGCACAACGATCTCGAACTTTTTCGGATCCCGCGCTACAAAGGGCAGGGTCTTGCGCGGGTTCAGGCGCACAATCGCCGACTCGACTTTGGGAGCGGGGGTGAACGCACCGGGCGGCACGGTGAACAGATACCGCGCTTCGCAATGGTATTGCATCATGATGCCGAGGCGGCCGTAGGCGCTGTCGCCGGGGGCGGCACACAGCCGTTGCACCACTTCCTTTTGCAGCATGAAGTGCATGTCGTGAATCTTGTCAGCGTAGTTGAGCAGGTGAAACATCAGAGGTGTGGAGATGTTGTAGGGCAGGTTGCCGACCAGACGCATCGGTCGGTCATCGTCAACCAGCGTGCTGAAATCGAAACTGAGGGCATCGGCTTCGTGGATGCGCAAGTTTTCAGCCCGGAAAAACTTGGTTCTCAGTATCGGAATCAGGTCGCGGTCGAGTTCAACCACGTCGAGTTCGCCTCCTGTTGCTTCCAGCAGTGGTTCAGTCAGCGCACCCTGGCCGGGGCCGATTTCGATCAGATGCTGGCCGGGTTTGGGGGCAATGCTTTTGACAATGCGGTCGATCACTCCTGCGTCGTGCAGGAAGTTTTGTCCAAATCGTTTGCGTGCTTTATGCATGCGTGTGCTGGCTCCGGTGGTTGGCCATGTCAAAGGCGGTGGTCAGGGCTACGGCGAGTGAACCATCACTGGCCTGGCCGGTTCCGGCGAGATCAAGCGCAGTGCCGTGATCGACCGATGTGCGAATAAAGGGCAGGCCCAGGGTGATGTTAACGGCAGCGCCGAAGCCTTTGTATTTCAGTACTGGCAAGCCCTGGTCGTGGTACATGGCGAGCACGGCATCAGCGCGATTTAGGTAGTGCGGTTGAAACAGGGTATCGGCCGGGAGCGGGCCTTCCAGTTGCCAGCCCAGCGCGCGCAGTTCGTCCAGCGCCGGTTCGATGATGTCGATTTCTTCGCGACCCAGGTGGCCGCTTTCCCCGGCGTGGGGGTTCAGGCCGGTCACCAGGATGTGCGGTGTGGGGCAACCGAAGTCCTGAATCAGAGAGGCGTGCAGCACTGCGGTGACTCGCTTGAGTTTGTCGGCGGTGATGGCTTTTGGCACGGCGCTCAGGGGTAAGTGAGTGGTCACCAGAGCGACGCGTAACCCCTCTGTGGCCAGCATCATCACTACTTGGTCAACACCCGCTTTTTGTTCAAGGTACTCAGTGTGGCCAGTAAAAGGAATGCCGCCCTCGTTGATGACGCCTTTGTGCACGGGGCCGGTGACCAGGGCGACCCGGTTGGCCAGTGCCAGGTCGATGGCGACATCCAGCGTTTGCAGAACGTATGCGGCGTTAGCCGGGTTCAACACTCCGGGTTTGCAGGGCTGGCGCAAGGCCACCGGCAACACAGGCAGGATGCCGGGGGTGTGGTCAGTCAGCTCATCGGGCGACTGAATCTCCCTCAGCGTAACGGCCAGTCCCAGACGGTCGGCGCGCGAGGCCAGCAGAGCCGGGTCGGCAATGACAAACCAGGGGCCCGGGTGGCTGTTCAGTGCTTGCCTGAGGACCAGATCCGGCCCGATGCCTGCTGGCTCACCCGGTGTAACCGCCAGCGGCAGGGTCAAAGCCGTACCTCAACAAAACTCTGGGCCCGAAGCTCGACCAGCCAGCGCTCCAGGGCCTCCTGGTATTTGCGCTCCGACAGGGACTCGCGCACTTGCTGTCGAAGAACGTCCAAACCAATGTCCTGAGTGCGCTGATCTTCAACGCGCAAAATGTGATAACCAAATTCAGACTGGAACACCGGGCTGATCTCACCGGCAGGCATGGATCTTACCTGGCCAGCGAAAGCACGAACAAATTCTTCAGCCTGGCGCCAACCGAGATCACCGCCATTGCCTTTGCTGCCCAGATCATCGGTGAACTGGTTGGCCAGGCTAGCCATGTCTTCACCGTCTGCGATTCGCTCGCGCAGATCAGTCAGCAGGGCCTGGGCCTGGTCTTCGTTCAGAACGACATTGGGGCGAATCAGAATGTGACGAACCCGGTATTGGTCTACCTGAACCGCACGGCGCTCATTTTTGCTGATCAGTTGAGCCAGGTGCAGGGCATCATCGCGCTCCACCAGCACGGCCTCATCCAGCTCCATCACCGGAACCACGGTGCGAAAGACGCTGGGCAGCTCGTTGACTTTTCTTAGCCCCAAATTCCGGGCTTCGGTGTCGTCGGTCAGCCGTTCGCCCTGGTTTAACGCGGTCCGAAGCGCCCGGGCGGCCTCGGCCTCTTCCGGTGCAAATCGGCGGTAGGCCAGTTCAAACTCCGCTTCGGCCAATGACTGACCTGCGAGTGTGTTCAGGTAACGCTCGATCTCGCCTTCGGTGACTCTGACTGTGCGGCCCACATATTGGCGACGGACTTCACCAATGGTCAGTTCCTGACGGACCTGTTCGCGCACGGTTGGGTAGTCCTGGCCATTGCTCTGCAACGCGGAGATAAACTGTTCGAGCGTCATATTGCGTTGCTGGGCCAGGCGATTGACCGCGCTGTTTACTTGGGAATCGGTAATGCGCAGATTGATTGAATCTGCCAGTTGCAGTTGCAGTCGCTCTAGAATCAGGGCGTCGAGTATTTGTCTGCGCAGTTGATCCTGCGGTGGCAGTACGCCGGGGTTGCTGGCGTACTGTTCGCGCACAGTTCGGGTGCGCTGTACCAGCTCATTGGCGGTCACGACGTCTTCATTGGCAACGGCAACAATGCGATCGAGCAATTCTTCCGAGTGCGCGGGCAGACTGATACCGACAATGACCAGGGCGCAGGCACCCAGGCGGTTAAACAGGTGAAACACGGCAAACTCCCACTGATAAAAGGTGATAATGGCAAAGGGCTCGCAATCGCCGGCGAGCGTCGCTGCCAAATTTAACGGTAATTGTACAGGCGGCCGCGGTAACCGGGCACTTTTTCATCCAGTAAACTTTCAACATTGCCGGTGCTGCCGCCCAGGCCTTTGAGCGTCACTTCAAACTTCACGCCCTGTTCGGCACGGCTGGCAAACAGGCCGGTACCGATGGTGTCTTCATCTTCATCCGGCACGCTGTTGTAGCCCACCAACCTGAGGTTCCAGCAGCAGCTGTCGTAGTCTATGCCGTACACCAGATCAGTGTAGGCATAGTCGTCGGTGACGTTGCCCTCTAAATCCAGCGGACGTGACCAGTTAGCGTACCCAATGAGGGCCAGGTTTTCACGCACAGTCCAGTAGCCCGATGCGCCGAAGCTCTGATATCCGGCCGGGCTCTCATCCTGGTCGGGCCGGTCGCCGCTAACCGCGAGTCGAATGAAACGCCGGTCATTGGGCAGAAAGGTTACGTCCAGGCTGTAGGCTTGCAAATCCATGCTCTCGTGCTCGAATTGAGCGCTGGCATTTACAGCCACCTGACGACTGGGCGCCCAGCGGGCGTCCAGGTAGTTGGGGCTGTATTCGGGGCTGAAATCCGGGTCCTCGTCGAGCGTGGCTCTTTCGCCGACGCGCTCCTGGCTCAGTTTGATGCCTTTGCTGACACCGAAAAATGCCAGCTCCCGGCCGCTCTGTTTGTCACGCAGACGGGTATCGAGCGCGGCGCTGAGGCGGTTCATGTCGCCAAAACGGTCGAGCCCCGAAAAGCGGGATTTGGAAAACAGGGCAAAATCGTTGTCCACTGGGCTGGTGTTCAGATCAGGCAGATCCGACTGATCGACAAAGGGCGTGTAGGTGTAATGCAGCCGGGGTTCTAGGGAGTGCACCCAAACGTTACTTCCCGCTGCGAAGGGGCGTTCGGCAATAAGTCGGCTGTCCACCGTGGTGCGCCAGTTTACCGCACCGGGCGTGGCGGAAAACTCATCCGGTTGGTAACTGAATTGGGGATCGACCGAGTTCGATTGCTGGTAGGCCAGCGCCAACCCTTCGAGTTCTGGCCTCAGATAACCCCATTCAACATCCAGTGGGTAGCTGAGGCGGGTATTCAGGTAAAAACGCTGTGAGTCTGTAGCCAGGTCAAGCTGTGAGGGAGTGGTCAGGTTGTTGAGCCGGTCTGTGTCGAGTTGTCGGCTGAACAGGCTGTAGGTGCCAGTAGCCCCGAGGTTCAGATTGCCTGGCAGACTAAGGCTGTTATAGCGCAGGCTTACTTCCGGCAACCGCTTTAAAGCGTGACTGGCAGCGGTCACCTCATCGTCTTTTGGTTCCTGCCATTCGGCGAGCAAACTGGGCGTGACATTGCCGAAGCGGGTACTGGCGGTGATTTTTGCCGTTTGGAAGTTTTCCGGGCTGTCCTGAACCGGGGTGGTGAAGGCAGAACCGAACCTTAGCGTCCCCGTGCGGATTTGATGGCGCAGGTTCAGGTTCAGGGTCTGGTCTTCAACAATGTCGCCGCCATCGTTGAAGTTCTGGTCGTAGCGGATGTCGCTGACCCAGCGAGTTGACAGGTCATACCCGGTGGCATCGCCCAACTGCCCCGATTGACGGTGATCGAATGCCCAGCGACGCGGCGCTTCGGTATCGGCATCGAGGGTGTCGTTCGGTTGTGACACCTGAATGTCGAGGTCGGACACACCGTTATGGTCTTCGGTCAGAAAGCGGAATTCGTTGCGCGCCAACAAGCCCAGATCGGAATAGTAGTGGAGCGTGAAGGTGTCGTCGTAGTTAGGCGCCAGATTCAAATAATAGGGCACGGACAACTCGTTGAAACCGGGGTTTTCTGTTGCCAGTCCATAGGTGCCGGTCAGAAAACCACTGCGCCGCCGGTCATCGATGGGGAAGGAGACATAGGGTACGTAGAGCACCGGGACGGATTGGATCTGAAAACGGGCGTGCCAGGCTTTCGCGATGCCGGTGTCGCGGTTGACTTCGAACCGTGCCGCTCGTATCTGCCATGTCGGGTCTTGTGGCATGCACCGGGTAAAAGCAACGCTCTGTCCGGTCAGCAAGCTGTCGCCCTGGCGCGACATGCGGTCGGCGTTGCCGTGCAAATCCTGGTCGTGCAAGGCAAAATAGGCTTCATTGATGTCGGAACTGCGCTGGTCCAGATCGAGCTGTGCAGAATTGCCCCCGACCATGGCGCCCAGAGTGCGCAGTTGCACATTGCCGGTCAGTTCACCTGTGCCGGTGCTGCGCTGATAGGTGATCTCATCGGCCAGAAACTGAAAACTGTTTTGGCGGGCGTTAACGTTACCGACCAGGTGCGCTTCATTGGGTGTCAGTAAACGGCTCTCATCGAAGTTAAAATACAGCGGACTTTGATCATCGGGCAGGTTCGGGTCGACATTGGGGTCTGAACGCAGCGGGTCAACGAACCCTCCGGGGCAGTATGGCGCGATACCGGCACGCTCACGTGCGGGCAATTCGGCATAAGGCCGCCAGTCAGTGAACACGCCCTGATTCTGCGACAGTGTCTCACTGTCAGCCCACGCAACACTGCCGGGACCGGTTGTGGTCAGTCCCAGGGCGAGCGTCGCCCAGAGGGCGCTGTATAGTTGGTGTGGTCGCGGCATACGCCCATGAACAGTGGTCAGAGTCAGAAGCAGGCATAATACCGGAAAGGGGCTGTAGGGCATACCGTAGCAGTGTGCAAACGGACTGGATCGGGTTAAGCTGGAAGGCGGATTTTCACGGGCTTTACGCGCAACAGAGGAACAGTAGGGTGCAGTGGTACGGAAAAGTAATCGGCGGTGCCATCGGTTTATACACCGGCGGGCCGATAGGGCTAGCCCTTGGGCTGTTACTGGGTAACGCGTTCGATCGGGCGCGCAGTCAGCCGGTTAACCCGTTCAGCAGTGACGACCGGCGCGGTGTCATGCAAACGGTGTTTTTTCAGGCAACGTTCCGGGTGATGGGCAAACTGGCCAAGGCCGATGGCCGGGTCAGTGAGCGCGAAATCGAACTGGCGCGAATGGTGATGAATCGCATGGGGCTGGATGCCGCTCAACGCATGGAAGCGATGCGGTTGTTCAATGAAGGCAAGTCGCCGGAATATGACATCATGCCGGTGCTGGAAGAATTGCGGGAAGTCATCGGCCGGCGACAGACCCTGAGCCAGATATTCCTTGAGATTCAATTGCAAACCGCCTATGCCGACGGCAACCTCAGTGCCAGTGAACAACGGGTCATTCAACTGATCTGCAAGGCACTTGGCTTCAATAAATGGCAGTTTGAACTGATCAATCAGCGCATCAAAGCGCAGGCTCAGTTTTCCCAGTCGAGCCAGTCGGCAAGGCAGACCGGACCAAGCATTGAAGAAGCCTACAAAGTGCTGGGTATAGAATCCGGAGCGTCTGATGCGGATCTGAAAAAGGCGTATCGAAGGCTGATGAACCAGAATCATCCGGACAAGCTAGTTGCCCGAGGCCTGCCCGAGGAAATGACCGGTGTCGCCAAGGAGAAAACCCAGGAAATTCAGCAAGCCTATGAAATGATCAAGCAGGCTCGAAAAGCGGCCTGACCCCTTGAAAGTCGGCTATCTGCCGCGATTACAGTAATTCTGCCTTATCAGTGAGTTTAGATCTCCCATGCCAATACTGTCTGAACAATTGCAAGCCGGCACGACCGGTATTCCCCTGACCGTGCTGGAAAGCCGTGAGTTTGAAACCTGGGCGCAAGGGCGCCCGGCCGAGCAAGTTGCCTGGCTGAGCACCACTGGGTTTACCGGTAAGGGTCTTGTTCTGTTGCCGGGCGAAGACGGTGCCCTGGCAGAAGTGCTGCTGGGCGTTGCGTCACTGGATGATCAGTGGCTGCTGGGTGACCTGGCCAGACGCTTGCCTGAAGGGGACTACTGGCTGCAGGGCGCTGATGATTTTCTCGACCGGGCCGGTCTCGGCTGGTTGTTGGGTACTTACCGGTTCGACAGCTATAAAAGCACCGAGCCCGTCAAAGCCCGGCTGCTAATGGCCGACGAGCAGCGGGTTGAGCGCTTGCGACGCCTGGCGGAAGGGGTTGCGCTGGTGCGCGATCTGGTGAATACACCGCCCAACGACATGATGCCCGAGCATTTGTCGGAAGCCGCCCGAGCGCTGGCCGAGCGGTATGATGCCCGATTTAGTGAGCTGGTCGGTGAGCAGTTACTCACCGAAAATTACCCGACGATACACGCCGTCGGCCGCGCTTCTGTTCATGAGCCCCGCTTGCTCGACGTGCGCTGGGGTAATCCGGAACACCCAAAAGTGACACTCGTCGGCAAGGGCGTGTGTTTCGACAGTGGTGGTCTGGATATCAAACCAGCGGCTGGCATGCGTCACATGAAAAAAGACATGGGCGGCGCTGCTCATGTACTGGGGCTGGCGCAGATGATTATGTCGCTGGCCCTGCCTGTGAATCTTCGGGTGCTGATTCCAGCGGTGGAAAATGCGGTGTCCGGTAATGCGTTCCGGCCCGGGGATGTGCTGAAAACGCGCAAGGGGCTGACGGTCGAGATCGACAACACCGACGCCGAAGGCCGCCTGGTATTGTGCGATGCGCTGGCAGAAGCCGATACCGAGACCCCTGACATGATCATCGATTTCGCGACCCTGACCGGTGCCGCCCGGGTTGCGCTCGGCACCGAGTTACCCGGTTATTTCACCGACGCCGATGCGCTGGCACGGGACCTCAATGCCGCCGGCAAAAAAGTCAGCGACCCGGTTTGGCAGTTGCCGTTGCACACCCCCTACGACGACTTCCTGAAAAGCGAAGTGGCCGATCTGGTCAACTGCGCACCCACCCCCTTTGGTGGTGCCATCACCGCTGGGCTTTACCTTAAGCGCTTTGTCGAGCAAACGCCCTGGGTGCATTTCGACATCATGGCCTGGAACCAGCGCGCCCTGCCAGGCCGCCCGGTCGGTGGCGAGGCGTTTGGCGTGCGGGCGGTGTTTGAAATGTTGGAACAGCGTTACCGATGAAAAGACGCGGGACATGGACTGACGCAGAACATTAAGGGACGCGAAACACCAAAAGACGCAAGACATTAACTGACGTAAAACAAAGAAAGACGGAAGGCGCATGACGCCTGGAACGTCTTTTAATGTCTAGCGTCCCTTCGTGTTTCGCGTCATTTCATGTTTCGCGTCTTTAAGTGTGTTGCGTCAGTCCATGTCCCACGTCCCTAATAGATTTAGGCCCAAACTCCCCAGCCAAGCCAATAAAATCGTTCAAATACGGGCTTTGGCCTTCAATGCTGCGAATGGCGGCGTAGAGGGTGCCGTGCAGGCCCTGTTTGCCCAGCGGGCGTGAGGTCAGCGATGAAGTCGGTTGCTGGGCGTAGCGCAGCACCCAGTCGGGCAGGGCGGAGAGGCCTCGGCCGCTGGCGACGAGCAGCAGGATCACGGCGGTCAGTTCCGACTGGCGGATGGATTTTGGTTCGACTCCAGCCGGGCTTAGGAAGTGCTTGAACACATCGAGCCGGTCGCGAGAGACCGGGTAGGTGATCAGTTGCTCGGTTTTCAGGTCTTCAGCGGCAATCCAGTCCTTTTGCGCCAGTGGGTGGTCCTCGGCCATCACCAGGCGGCCTTCGTATTGAAACAGGGGTCGAAAGTCCAGGTCGCTGGCTTCGACCGGGTCGGATGAAATCACCAGATCCAGTTCGCCCTCGCGCAGGGCGGTAATGGAGTCGAAGCTCAGGCCCAGGCGGATGTCGATGTCCACCATTGGCCAGGCTTTTTTGAAACGCTCCAGTACCGGCATCAGCCAGTCGAAGCAGGCGTGGCATTCAATGGCGATGTACAGCCTGCCTGCCTCACCACTGGCCAGCCGGCTCAGTTCGTCCTCCACGTCCGCCATCCGCGGCAGTACCTGTTCCGCCAGATGCACCAGTTTGTGACCTGCCGGAGTTAACCGGATGGGCCGGGTGTGCCTGAGAAACAGCGACACATCAAAATGGTGCTCCAGGCTCTTCAACTGATGCGACAGTGCTGATTGGGTGATGTGCAGTTGCTCGGCTGCCCTGGCGAGGTTGCCGCAGTCAGCAATGGTTTTCAGGCTGTGCAGGTGACGCCGCTCCAGAAACATATGAATCCTATTTGATAAAAACGTGAAAATTATGAGATAGAATTGAATTTCCCTTATGGTCACACTCCGTCCCCAGTGAATCAATAGCCATTTTGCATCAACCGTTAATCAGGGATTTGTCATGACACTCGCACACACACTGGGTTTTCCGCGCATCGGCGCACAGCGGGAATTGAAATTTGCACTCGAAGCCTATTGGTCGGGCGATCGCAGCCAGGCCGACTTGTTGGCGGTAGGTCGCACCCTGCGTCACCGGCACTGGCAACTGCAGGCCAACGCTGGTCTGGATGTGGTAACCGTGGGTGATTTTTCGTTTTACGATCAGGTGCTCGATACATCGGCGTTGCTGGGGGTGGTACCAGAGCGCTTTGGCTGGCAGGGCGGTAAGGTCGATCTCGACACCTATTTTCGCATGGCACGGGGCCGGGCACCGTCTGGCACGCCAGCGGCAGCCTGCACCATGACCAAGTGGTTCGATACCAACTACCACTACCTTGAGCCGGAAGTCCGTGCTGACCAGACCTTCTCCGTCTCCACCAGTGCCCTGTTCGATCAGGTCGAGGAGGCTCTGGCGGCGGGCCATGATGTGAAGCCGGTTATTCTGGGGCCCCTGACCTGGTTGTGGCTGTCCAAACCGGCTGATGAGGCCTTTGATCGGCTGAGCCTGCTGGATTCACTGCTCGATACCTATGCCGATCTATTGAACCGGTTGGCGGGGCAGGGTGCTGGTTGGGTGCAAATCGATGAGCCCGCCCTGGTGCTGGATCTTCCGCAGGAGTGGAAATCCGCTTATGAGCGCGCTTACCACCGATTGAAATCAGCGCCGGTGAAGATATTGCTGGCCACTTATTTTGGGGCTCTGGACGACAATGTGACACTGACCTGCAACTTACCGGTAGCCGGTATTCATCTGGATGCCGTCAGTGCACCGCATGAGGTGACGCAGCTTGTCGACTGGTTGCCGAGCCACAAGGTGTTGTCTCTGGGCGTCGTCAGTGGTCGCAATATCTGGCGTACGGACCTGGATCAGGCGTTGCAGACCCTGAAAACCGCTCAGGCGAAACTGGGTGACCGGCTCTGGGTTGCGCCGTCTTCTTCGCTGCTGCATGTGCCCGTGGATCTGGCTCAGGAAACCGAACTGGATGACGAATTGCAAAGCTGGTTGAGTTTTGCCGTACAAAAACTGGATGAAGTCGTTTTGCTTAAGCAGGGCCTGGCCGAGTCTCCCGGCGAACAGGCCTTATCGGCTCTGCGCACCTCGGCCAACGCCGTGCAGCAGCGTCGGCACTCGCCCCGCCTGAAAGTGGCAGAGGTTCGGGACCGGCTCGGCAAGCTTACGGCTTTGACGTCAACCCGCAGCGAGCCATTCAGCAAACGTCGAGCAGCACAGCAGGAAAAGTTGCCGTTGCCACTGTTTCCGACTACGACCATCGGCTCCTTTCCTCAAACACAGTCAATCAGACAGACGCGCCGCGATTATCGGCGCGGTGATGTAACGCACGAGGAGTACGAGCGCCGCATTGAAGCCGAGATTCAGGACACGGTGCGGGCTCAGGAAGCACTTGGGCTGGATGTTCTGGTGCACGGCGAAGCGGAACGTAACGACATGGTCGAGTATTTCGGTGAGCAACTGGACGGTTTCGCGTTCACCCGGTTTGGCTGGGTGCAGTCTTACGGGTCGCGCTGCGTCAAACCGCCGGTTCTGTTTGGTGATGTGCAGCGCCCGGCGCCAATGACCGTACGTTGGGCCCAATACGCCGCTGCCCAGACCAGCAAACCGATGAAAGGCATGTTGACCGGCCCGGTGACCATTTTGAACTGGTCGTTTGTACGGGATGACCAGCCGCGTTCCGACACAGCTCTGCAACTGGCTCTGGCCCTGCGCGATGAGGTGCTGGATCTGGAAGCGGCCGGCATTGGCATTATCCAGATCGATGAAGCAGCCCTGCGTGAAGGCCTGCCGTTGCGCCGCCGTCACTGGCAGACTTATCTCGACTGGGCCGTCGGCGCCTTCCGTCTGACCGCCAGCGGTGCAGCCAGCGAGACGCAGATTCACACCCATATGTGCTATTCCCAGTTTAACGACATTCTGGGCTCTATCGCGCAGATGGATGCAGATGTGATTACGATAGAAACGTCCCGGTCCGATCTCAGGCTGCTGGAGGCGTTCAAGGAATTCGACTACCCGAACGACATCGGGCCGGGGGTCTACGATATTCATTCGCCCAATACCCCAAGTGTTGAGCAAATCATCGACCTGTTGGAGCAGGCGTCGAAGGTCATTCCGGCGCAACAGCTCTGGGTCAACCCGGACTGCGGACTAAAAACCCGGCGCTGGGAAGAGGTGACCCCTGCTCTTGAGGCGATGGTATCGGCCGCCAAAGTGCTTCGCCAGCGCTTTGCCAACCGGTCGACGGCACCGGGAAAAACCGCGAAAGCCTGAAAAAGAACAGGTTACTTTCGTCAGTAAGGCAACCAAGGTACACTTCGCGAACCGGCGCGGGCGCATTCTGATCGCCCCCCGGTTCCAATGAAACCCGATTCAAGCAGCAGTGTCGGCGTCGGAGTCGCAGGTTCGCCCTCGACCGGTCGGCTGTATTGGCAAAGTCGCTTACCGGCGGCCTTGCTTGAATACGCGCTGAAGATCGCTCCAACTTCGGAAAGAGCGGCGTTCTTGAGTCATAGCGAAGGTGCTCACCATGACACAAGCTGCGCATGAGCCGGAAATGCTATCCGGCGGCGAAATGCTGATCCGATCGTTAAAAGACCAGGGCGTTGAATTCATTTACGGATACCCCGGCGGGGCCGTACTGCATATCTACGACGCCATTCATAACCAATCTGACGTAAAACACATTCTGGTTCGCCATGAACAGGCGGCGACGCATATGGCTGACGCCTATGCTCGTGCCAGTGGTAAAGCCGGTGTGGTTCTGGTGACGTCAGGTCCCGGCGCGACCAATGCCATTACCGGAATTGCCACCGCGTATATGGACTCGATTCCCATGGTGGTTATTACCGGCCAGGTTATGAGCCATCTGTTGGGCGACGACGCCTTTCAGGAAACCGATATGATGGGTTTGTCCCGGCCTATTGTTAAACACAATATGTCGGTGCGTGACCCGGCTGACATTCCGACCATTGTTAAGAAAGCGTTCTATATTGCTGAAAGCGGTCGTCCGGGGCCGGTCGTCATCGACATCCCCAAAGACATGACAATGCCGAACGAGAAGTTCCCGTATGAATACCCGGATCGCATCAAGATGCGCTCCTATAACCCGGTCAAGAAAGGGCACAGCGGTCAGATTCGCAAAGCGGTCAATGCGTTACTGCAGGCCAAGCGGCCGATCATCTACAGCGGTGGTGGAGTTATTCTGGGTAAGGCGAGCAAAGAGCTGACGCAACTGGCTCAGCAACTGAACTACCCTGTCACCAACACGCTGATGGGGCTGGGTGCCTACCCGGGAACGGATCGGCAGTTCGTGGGCATGCTCGGCATGCACGGCTCTTATGAAGCCAACATGACCATGCACAATGCCGATTTGATACTGGCCATCGGGGCGCGATTTGATGACCGGGTAACCAACAACCCGGCTAAGTTCTGCCCGGATGCAACCATTATTCACATCGACATTGATCCGGCGTCCATTTCCAAGATTATCCAGGCAGATATTCCCATTGTCGGGCCTGTTAAACCGGTGTTGAAGGAAATGCTGGAGCAAATCGAACAATCCAAACTGCGGGTTGATGATGAAACGCTTGGCCTGTGGTGGGAGCAGATCGACGAATGGCGTCAGCGTCACGGTGGTCACTACCGCAGTGATGACTCTGAAAAAATGAAGCCACAGCATGTTATCCAAACGCTGTGTAAGGTAACCAAAGGCGATGCCTACATCTGTTCCGATGTGGGTCAGCACCAGATGTTTGCGGCTCAGTACTACCAGTACAACAAGCCCAATCGCTGGATTAACTCCGGCGGTCTCGGCACCATGGGATTTGGCTTGCCAGCGGCCATGGGCGTTCAGTTGAATTACCCGGATGCGGCTGTCGTCTGCGTCACCGGCGAAGGCTCGATCCAGATGAATATTCAGGAGCTGGCTACCTGTAAGCAATATCAGTTGCCGGTTAAGATTCTGTGCCTGAATAACGGTTACCTGGGTATGGTTCGCCAATGGCAGGACATGAACTATGAGTCCCGGTATTCGAACTCTTATGTTGATTCATTGCCCGACTTTGTGGCCCTTGCTGAAGCCTACGGCCATGCCGGTATTCTCATTGAATCACCGGACGAGCTGGAAGCCAAACTGACCGAGGCCATGGCCATTACTGACCGGGTGGTGTTCATTGATGTTCAGATAGATCCACACGAACACGTCTATCCGATGCAGGTACCGGGCGGCTCTATGGCCGACATGTTCCTCAGCAAAACGGAGAGGACTTGATCATGCGGCACATTATCTCAGTATTGATGGAGAACGAAGCCGGGGCACTGGCACGCGTTGTCGGGCTGTTTGCGCAGCGCGGGTACAACATCGAAAGCCTGAACGTGGCGCCTACCGACGACGCGACTCTGTCGCGACTGACGCTGGTCACAAAAGGTGAAGATCGGGTTGTTGAGCAAATCACCAAGCATCTAAACAAGTTGATCGATGTGGTAAAGCTGGTCGACCTGACCGAAGGCTCGCACATTGAGCGCGAGCTGATGATGGTTAAGGTTCGGGCCACCGGTGCCCAGCGCGAGGAGGTGAAGCGTACTTGCGATATCTTCCGCGGTCAGATCATTGACGTGACGCCGACGACCTATACGATTCAGGTAACCGGTAACGAAGAAAAAGTGAACGCCTTTATGGATGCGCTTAGCGGTGCAACTATCATGGAGGTAGTACGCACCGGGGTATCTGGTCTGGCACGTGGAGACAAGACGCTGAGTTTGTAGCGTTTTACTTGATCAGGCATGGTAGGCGGGCTTGTCCCGCCTTTTTTTATTAACAGAACGATAGACAGCCAAACTGCTCTTACAGGAGGCCTGATATGACGCTGTCCGATGACTTTTTGGCGCATCAGGGTGACGAATTGACGGCACTGAAAGAGCGGTTGACGGAAGAGTTGGCGTATTTCAGGGAGGCCGCGGCCCCGGTTACTCTGGATCAGGCCCAGGTTGGGCGGTTGTCTCGAATTGACGCAATCGGCCAGCAGGAGATGCACAAGGCGGCGGCTGTGCAAACCGAGCAGCGTTTGCGGCGAGTCCTGGTGGCGATGCGCAAGCTGGAGTCCGGAGACTATGGCGATTGTGACCAGTGCGATGAAGCCATTGAGCCCCGGCGGCTGGAAGCACAACCTGAAGTGTCTCTGTGTTTGCGATGTCAGGGGGCAAGTGAGGGTCACTGATCGTTGCGGTTGGCTGCTCGGTCGCTGGGTTTGATCACGTATTTCTTACTGCTTTTTCGGCGTTCGCGCAAGCTGATGCGAATCAGGCCGATTGTCAGTAGCGCCAATAGCACCGCAATGAACCCGGTAATGGCGTCGCACAGCCACTCGGGGTCGCAATTCATGCCAATCTGAATCATTATTACCTCCAGAACGAGTGATCGCGGGTTTTGAGTGCACGACGCACCGATTGTTGTACGTTATCGTTACAGTCTGGGTCTTAACCCCGATAATTGCTAACAACCATTGCAAAAGAGGTAAACGATTGCACGACGTCGTTTTATTTGCCCGCCAACCCATCTTCGACAGCACTCAGCAAGTGTTTGCCTATGAGTTGCTGTTTCGACAAGGGTCCGCAATTCAGGCGGATTTCACCGATGGCGATCTGGCCACCCGCACAGTCATGCTGAATGCCTACACGCATTCGAATACCTTTAAAGCGCTGAACAATAAGCCAGGGCTGGTCAATGTGACCAAAACCATGCTGAATGCGCTGCCAGATATTCTGCGCGATACCCTCTACATCGAAGTCCTTGAAGATTACCAAGGTGATGCCGATCTGGTGCCCTTACTTCAGGGGCTTAAAGATCGTGGTTTTAAGTTGGTGCTCGACGATTTCGAGGGTCGGGATTATCGTCCGGAGCTGATCGATCTTGTTGATATGGTCAAGATCGATGTGCTGGCGACCCCACCTGAGGACGTTAAACCCCTGGTTGACCGCTTGCGACAGCACGATGTCACCCTGGTCGCTGAGAAAATTGAAGATCACGTCATGTACCAGACCTGCCGGGATCAGGGGTTCGATTATTTCCAGGGGTATTTCTTTTGCCAGCCGGAGACCATTCGCGGCCAGCAGATCGACCCGGATCGAATGGGCATGCTGATGCTTCTGGCCGACCTGTATCGGCCTGATGTTGATATAGATGCGATCTATAAGCACGTTCAGCGCGATACTGTTCTATCCTATAAGTTGCTGCAGCTGGTGAATTCTGCGTTTTACCGGCGGGCACAGGCGATTGAATCATTGCACCAGGCGGTTATGATGCTGGGGCTGGACCGGATTCGCAGTTGGGTGACGCTGATCAACATGGGGCAGTTGTCGGACAAACCCGGAGAGTTGCAACGTGAAGCGCTGACCCGAGCCTTTTTTTGTGAACATCTGGCGTCACTGGAGTCCGGACTGACGGCTCAGGCCGGGTTCACCGTTGGCTTGCTGTCAGTGCTGGACGCCTGGCTGGACCGGCCCATGAACCAGATTGTCGAGCAGTTGCCTTTCACCGACGATGTGCGCGCAGCGCTCACTCGGCGAGAGGGAGCGCTCGGTTCGATTCTAACGATCGCTGTCGATTACAGCCACTCGCATTGGGATGCATTGCCCGGGCGACTGTTGGAATCGGGACCGGCGATGAAATTGCAGGAAGCGTATTGTCAGTCGGTTTTGCGTGCCGATGAAATGCTCGATTGAGCAAGTACCGGCTCTCATGCAAGAGCCGGATGTCGAGGACAGAGGGGCACAATGTTTACACTGGTACAACACCCGGATAGCTGGATTACTCACACCCAGGCTCATCAGGTTCAAAGCCTCAAACGCGTTTCGGTTCAACCGGATGAGACTCGCTCGTTCAGTCGAGGGGCTTTGTCGAACGCCGATACGTCGAACTGGGCGCTGGTCAAACCGGTGGAAGGCGTGATTGGCCTGTCAGCTGACGGAACACGCCTGTTTGCCCTTGAGTCCGATGATTGCTGGTGTGGCCAGGTGGGCGAGGTACTGGAATGGTTTCAGGAAGGGGCCGTTACTCTCGATATCTGGTATTGGTCCAGCCTTGAGGCATCGGTCGTGCCTCATCTGATTGCGGGCTTCAATGACGCCGCTTTGCGCCTGGCATTACACAATTCTCAAATGCCACAAGATCCGGCACCGGGCTTCGAGTTTTTCAAATCCGGCGATGTTATTATCCGCGAGGGTGAGCCAGCCGATTGCGTATTTACCTTGATAGAGGGCCGTGCCCGGGTGATGCGTGAAGGCGTGCAGCTCGGTATAGCGCGGGAAGGTGAAATTCTCGGGCTACAGGCTATGTTGTTGCACTCAACCCGCACCGCATCAGTGATTGCGGAAGGGAACTGCAGCGCTGTCCGGGTTGATTACGACAAGTTTCAGCATCTGATCGCCTCCCGCCCAGAGCTGGTGCTTTCTACCCTGGAAACCATGGCCAAGCATATCGAACGGATGAATGACCGTCTGCTTCAAGCCGGAGCGGACTGAAAATCAGATTACGACCAGAATCGGTGTCAGCCACTGGCTGCGCCACTCGGGGGCCGTCGTAGATCCATCCATGTTGCGGACTGGTCCGGAGAGGCAAGGCAAAACCGGTGGCTGACACTCTGGTTTTGGCAAACTCCTGATCTTGGGACAAAAAAAGCCCGCCGGATCGGCGGGCTAATGCTCACTCCCTTTTGGGGACCTCACTGAGACCAGCGAAGCGCCCGTCTGGCACTCAGGCCTCGACGAGACGCTTCATGTCTGTCATGTAACCGCGTAATTCTTCGCCGATCCATTCGATCGGGTGGTTGCGAATGGCCGTGTTTACCTTGATCAGTTCAATGTTATCGACCTGGCCGGAGAAGGCCCCCATGCCCTTGCCAATCACATCGGTGCCGATTTTCGGCATAAAGTGTTCTGCCAGCAGTGGAACTGCAGCATTGGCGAACAGGTAATTGCCGTATTCAGCGGTGTCGCTGATCACAACGTTCATTTCATAGAGCTTTTTACGCGCGATGGTATTGGCGATCAGTGGTAGCTCATGCAATGACTCGTAGTAGGCGCTTTCTTCAATGATGCCGCTTTCAACCATGGTCTCGAATGCCAGTTCAACACCCGCCTTGACCATTGCCACCATCAGAATGCCGTTATCGAAGTATTCCTGTTCATCCAGATCATTGGCAGCGACCGGCGTTTGTTCGAAATCCGTTTTACCAGTGGCTTCACGCCAGCCGAACAGGTCCTTATCGTCGTTTGCCCAGTCGGCCATCATGGTGTCACTGAAGTGACCGCTGATGATATCGTCCTGGTGTTTTTGAAACAGAGGACGCATCAGCTCTTTGAGTTCTTCCGACAACTGATAGGCCCGGATCTTCGCCGGATTGCTCAGACGATCCATCATGGTGGTGATGCCGCCATGCTTGAGCGCTTCGGTCACGGTTTCCCAGCCATATTGAACCAGCTTGCTGGCGTAGGTCTTGTCGACGCCATCGGCGAGCATTTTGTCAAAGCACAGCAATGAGCCGGCCTGCAACATGCCGCAGAGTATGGTTTGTTCACCCATTAGGTCGGATTTTACTTCAGCGACGAACGAGCTTTCCAGCACCCCCGCACGATGACCGCCGGTGGCGGCGGCCCAGGCTTTGGCAATTTCGAAGCCTTCGCCTTTCGGGTCGTTTTCCGGGTGCACGGCGATCAGAGTCGGTACGCCAAAGCCGCGCTTGTACTCTTCACGTACTTCGGTGCCCGGGCATTTCGGGGCTACCATGACAACAGTAATGTCGTCACGGATCTTCTGGCCGACTTCAACAATGTTAAAACCGTGTGAATAACCCAGCGTTGCGCCTTTTTTCATCAGCGGCATTACGGTTTCAACGACGTTGCTGTGTTGTTTGTCGGGCGTCAGGTTAACTACCAGGTCAGCTTCGGGGATGAGTGTCTCGTATGACGCGACCTGAAAACCGTTCTCGCTGGCGTTTTTCCACGACTGGCGCTTCTCATCAATGGCCGCCTGACGCAGGGCATAGGAGACATCCAGGCCGGAGTCACGCATGTTAAGGCCCTGATTCAAACCCTGGGCACCGCAACCGACGATAACCACTTTCTTGCCTTTGAGTACGTCGCACTCATTGGCGAATTCTGATTTTTCCATGAACCGGCATTTGCCCAGTTGGGCCAACTGCTGGCGAAGATTCAGGGTGTTGAAGTAATTACTCATGCTGTGTCCTGTAAACGCTGAAGGTGGTTTGTCCACCATTGCAGGGCAGTGTACCGAAGTGAGAATGTTGCTGGAAATGAATTGTTCGAAATAGTTTGTTGCGAATTCTGGCCTGGAAATCAGGAGTTCAATCCAGTGGATAATGAGTGGGTATTGTTGCGTTTGCTGCAATACCGGTGCGCTCATGGCATACTTGGGTCTAATCAGAGGAGGCCTATTATGGATCTGCGAGCGCTCAAGCAGTTCTTGCACTTGTCTCAAACGCTGCATTACGGCAAGACGTCCGAAGCGATGCATGTTAGCCCGTCTACCCTGAGCCGAAGCATTGCCCGGCTAGAGGACGAGCTGGGTGCAACGCTGTTTGAACGCGATAACCGAACGGTCGTACTGACTCAGGCAGGGCGCCTGTTTCGCGAGTTTGCGGAATCTACCCTCGCACACTGGCAGGAGTTGCGGCATAAGCTGCAAAACGACCCTGGCGAGTTGCGCGGCCAAGTCAGGCTGTATTGTTCGGTCACAGCCAGTTACTCCTTTATGCTCGAAGTGCTCACGGAGTTTCGGCAGCGCTACCCGAACATTGAAGTGATACTTGAGACGGGCGATGCGGCCCAGGCGGTGCAAAAAGTCATGGACGATGAGACCGACGTTGCCGTGGCACCGCGTCCGGATCACCTGCCCAACCCCCTGATGTTCGCGTCCATTGTCGAGACGCCGCTGGAATTCATTGCACCGGTCATCGATTGCCCGGTTCGCAGTCTGATACAGGAAACCCCCATTCCCTGGGGGCAGATCCCCTTTGTGATGTCTGAGTACGGGCTGGCAAGAAAACGACTGGACCACTGGTTCCGCTCGCATTCAATCAAACCCAATATCTATGCTCAGGTGGCCGGCAATGAAGCTATTGTCAGTATGGTGGGGCTGGGCTTTGGGATCGGGGTGGTGCCGGGGCTGGTTATTGAGAACAGCCCGATGAAGGATAAGATTGAACGCATTAAGACGGACACTGAGCTGGAACCCTTTGATGTCGGTGTTTGCGTATTGAATCGCCGGTTACAGGACCCGCTGGTCAGTGCCTTCTGGAAGACAGCGGTCGACATCACCGGGTAATAGCGTGTCCGGTTTGCTACATTTACAGTCGTCCACGCCTGAGCGTGTGCGGCCCAATCAGTAACAGGGGGAGCCATGAGTTCCACAGAAGAGAAAACGACCGATACGGATCAGCTGCCGGTTGAGCATTTGGCCAGTCATCGCCGGGGTATCTATTTATTGCCCAATCTGCTGACAACAGCGGCGTTATTTGCCGGCTTTTACTCAATCGTATTGTCCATGAATGGCGGCTTTGTTCGGGCTGCGATGGCGATTTTTGTTGCCCAGATTCTTGATGGTATGGATGGCCGGGTGGCCCGTATGACGCACACTCAAAGCGAGTTTGGTGCCCAATACGACTCCATGTCCGATAACCTGGCCTTCGGTGTTGCGCCAGCCATACTGGTCTACCAGTGGTCGTTGCACAGCCTGAGTAACCTTGGCTGGGTAGCTGCGTTTATCTTCGTGGCAGGTGCGGCTTTGCGACTGGCACGCTTTAACACTCAGATTAACAGTGTCGATAAGAAGTTCTTTGTCGGCCTGGCCAGCCCGGCCGGCGCGGGTGTACTTTGGGCGATGGTCTGGGCGCTGGGTCAAAAAGGGGTAGAAGGGGAATCTGTTGCCTGGCTGATGGTCATTATTGTCCCGTTGATTGGGGCAATGATGGTTAGCCCAATCCGCTACTATTCTTTCAAAGACCTGAGTGACAAGGGCCGAGTGCCCTTCGTGGTGCTGCTGTTGTCCGTTATGGTCATCGCTGTTATTGCGCTTGATCCCGGTCCGGTTCTGCTGGCATTTGCCGTGATCTATGCGGTATCGGGTCCTGTTTTCGAAGTGTGGCGCAGGCTGCGCCAACGCAGTAACGCCCGCAAAGCAGAGACCAGAGAAGAGTAAGCTTGGTCCTGCCGGGTTTGCTTCAAAGGCGGTAGCGGGAAGCCGTTGAGTATTTTAGCCCAGGCGAGTTAAAAAGCATGTAAAGGCGCTGCCGCAGCGGCGCCTGTGTGCCAGAGTCTGGGCTTGCGCTGTCGTATTGTTGGGTGAGTTGGGCGTCTGACGAACAGCCTATTTGCCCACACCTGCTCCTGTGTGAAACCAGTCAGCGCTTGATTCCGTAGAGTTAACAAACCCAATGGGACTCGCTTTATGTTAATCAGACACGCTTCAGATCTGACAGAAAATGACGTTACGCCTAAGTCAGCCTTCGTAAATCGCCGGCAGATCATTCAGGCGGCAGGTGGCATCGCTTTGGCGGGTGCCGTGCCGGGTGTCTTTGCAGAAAGTCAGAGTGTCCCTTCCTGGTTGAATCAGACGGTTGATCAAACCGTCTTTCGCAGTGTGACCACGGATGAAGGCATTACTGATCGTGCGGATGCGACGTCCTACAACAACTTTTATGAATTCGGCACAGGTAAAGGTGACCCTGCCAGGCACTCGGGCGATTTTAATCCCTACCCCTGGGAAATAACCGTTGATGGTGAGTGCACCAAACCAGGAACCTTCGATCTGGCACCGCTGATTTCAGGCGCATCGGCGTCCGAGGAGCGGATCTACCGGCTGCGCTGTGTAGAAGCCTGGTCAATGGTTATTCCCTGGATCGGTGTGGAACTCGGAAAGCTGTTGCAGCAGTTTGAACCAACCAGTGACGCCCGCTATGTAGCCTTCGAGACGATTGAACGGCCAGACGAAATGCGCGGTCAGCGCAGTCGCTTCTCGTTTATCGATTACCCCTATGTTGAAGGCTTGCGTATGGACGAAGCCATGCATCCTCTCGCATTCATGGCCATAGGAATGTATGGCGAACCGCTGCCTAACCAGAATGGCGCCCCCATTCGGTTGCTTCTGCCCTGGAAATACGGGTTCAAGAGCATTAAATCGGTGTCGCGCATCAGTTTTGTGCGGGAGATGCCACCCACGACCTGGAACCTCTCGGCGGCCAACGAATACGGTTTTTACGCGAATGTGAACCCAGAGGTGGATCATCCCCGCTGGAGTCAGGCCAGTGAGCGGCGAATCGGAGCCAATGGTGATGTTGATCGCATTGAAACCCGCATGTTCAATGGCTATGACGAGGTGGCACCGCTTTATGCAGGCATGGATTTGCGGAAGTTTTTCTAGTGGCCGCCTTTAATCTCAGGCAAAGCCCGGTCTGGTGGTTGCTGTTTTTAGTGGCACTGATGCCCGCTATCTACTTTTGGGGGTTGTTCATGGTCGACCCCCGTGCTCTGGGGGTCGACGCCCTGGAAGTGGTGTTGCAACAGATGGGTCGCTGGGCCTTGTGGATGTTGTTGATTACGCTCGCCTGCTCAACCCTTAAGCGCAGAACCGCTTTACCCAACCCGGTGCGCTTTCGCAGAATGCTGGGTTTATATGCCTTCTTCTATGCAACACTCCACCTGGGGACCTATGTGATTGGCTGGATTGAACTGGATGCTGCGGTATTCTGGGACGACATCAGCAAGCGCCCCTTTATCTATTTGGGCATGATTGGCTGGGTCGGGCTGTTTACGCTCGCCGTCACCTCGCCCAAAGCCATGGTGCGCAAGCTAAAGAAGAACTGGAAGCGGCTGCATCGGGTGATCTACGGCATTCTACTGTTGGCGATCATTCATTTTTGGATGCAGTCCCGGGTCTCGTCCCTTGAAGCCTGGCTCTATACGCTGGCTGCCAGTGTTCTATTGGGCGAGCGTGCCTGGGTTAAGTTGAGTGCGCGTGCGCGCTCAATCCGCCGTTCTTCAGCCGTAAACGGCTGAACGTGGTGCTTGAGAAAGCTTCTTTATCACCTCTTTGCAGTATTTTATCAAACACCTCTTGACCCTCCCTCAGAAAAGACTATTATACGCCTCCCTCGCCGCACAGCGGTGACGGGAAGCCTCTTTCAGCAACACCGATTGAGCCTGGTTGGATCTAACCTAAGTGGTTGATTTAACAAGGAAAAATCTAAAAAAGAGGTTGACAGCGCGGCGCAGATCATTAAGATACGCACCACGTTGAACGAAGCAGCCAATAGCGCCAAGCTTCGAGTTCCTTAACATTGCCAGAAGTAATTCGTGTGGGCGCTTGTAGGTCGACGCTGAATCGGACGCTTTTGTACTGATCACTCCGGTGAGAAGTCTTGAGTGGAAGAGGAAGCATAAAGAATTGTCTTTCCTGGAAAGACACTCGATCTGTAAGCGACCTGTCAATGAATTCATTTGTTGAAAGGCGCCTTTTGGTTTCGGCCAGAGGGTAGCTTGCGTCGAGCAAGATTGGGCGGATGCCTTCGGGTATCTGCCGAACGATTTAAACTGAAGAGTTTGATCATGGCTCAGATTGAACGCTGGCGGCAGGCCTAACACATGCAAGTCGAGCGGTAACAGGGGTAGCTTGCTACCCGCTGACGAGCGGCGGACGGGTGAGTAACGCGTAGGAATCTACCCGGTAGTTGGGGATAGCCCGGAGAAATCCGGATTAATACCGAATAATCTCTACGGAGGAAAGGGGGCTT
>NZ_AUIH01000014.1 GCF_000423605.1 Saccharospirillum impatiens DSM 12546 | reverse complement strand
CAGGCTATCAGGCAAGCATGAAGGTCAGGAAACGAGTCGAAGAACCCTTCGGTTGGGGCAAGACCGTCGGTCCAATTCGCCAGATCATGGTTCGAGGGTTGGATAAGGCCAATCAGGTACTGAACCTCACCTTCATAGGCTGGAATCTGAGGCGAATGGTCAATATACAGGGGAGGTGCGCCTGATGGGTGCCCGACAGCCCGGGAAATCCCGGATCTCGGGTAAAAAGGGACGATTGAACCCGACCCAAATGCTGAAATCCCCTTGAAATTGCCTTACCCGAGCGGATTGATGGAAAAATATCGGTCTATTTCAACAGCCTGCTAAAGACACCCGCTCTATAGCATCATCAGCCTGGATTGGATTGGATTGAATTCGGAAGGAAGCTCATTTTCCTAATAATGGCTTTACCTTCCGAATAAGTCTGGTGTTAGTTGCTTCGATAGGTGACGCATCAACAAATGGCAATGTCACATGGAATCATTCAACATAGCCAGCTCCAGTCGCCATTCTTCCTGTTTTTTGGGCTTCTGAAACTTCGGTTTTCTGTCCTGGTCCTGTTTCAGTAGGTCCTCCAGTTCAACGATTCTGCTGAGTAGCCGTTCTTCGTCGGATTCCACGTTTGGTACGGTTGCTTCAGTCGAGGTGACGGTCCGGGTTTGCTCAACACTTGAATCTGGGTCAGGCAGGCTGTTCATGCTCTGGAAGTAGCCCGAGGGATCATGAACTTCTACCAAAACGCCGTTGTGAATCCACCAATACCGGGTCGCCACGTTCTCGATAAATCGTTGATCGTGGGAGGTAAACAACAGCGAGAGGCCGTGTTGTTTCAGGTCTTCTTCCAGTGTTTCTTTCCCTTGCAAGTCGATGTGGTTGGTGGGTTCATCCATGATCAGGAAGTTGGGTTGATCCAGTTGGAACGTCATCAGCAGGATGCGTGCTTTTTCGCCACCACTGAGCACGTTCACTTGTCGGTTTTGCTCCAGGTAGGGGAACCCCCACTGAATCAGAGCGCGCTTTATCGACTCTTCGCCGGCCGTGCTGTTCTGGCGCACCCAGTCAGCAATGCCGATGGGTTCATTGAACTGAGCCAGTTCCTGGTCAAAGTAGCCAATCTTCACATTTGGGTTAAACCGGGTACGGGTCTGCTCGCCAATCTCGGTTCGGTAGGTTCTCATGAGCGCTTCAATGCAACTGGACTTGCCACTGCCGTTAATGCCCAGCAGGGCAATTCGGTCTCCTGGCCGAAAGTTAAGGTCTGCTATGGAAAACAGGGGCCGGTCGTCGGGGCTGTGTATGGTTTCTTGTTCAAACACGAACACTTGCTTAGTCTTTAGAAAGTCCGGGTCTATGGTCAGCGATAGCCCTGAGCCTTGCGACACGAAGGTGACGTCGTCTTCGAGTTTATCGATTCGTTTTTCGATCGATTTCGCTTTTCGGGCGAATTTTTCGTTGTCGTGAATTTTTCCCCACAAGGCAAAACGCTTTGCACTGACGCGCAGTTTATCCAGCTCTTTTTCTTCGGCGTCACGTGTCTTCTGCGCCGCTTCGTCCAGATCTTGCAGGGCAATTCTGGAGTCTGAGTAGGCGACTGAAAAATCATAGGCGCGTTCATCACGCAGCCAGATCGTTTGCTTGCAAACTGAATCGAGTAAGTCCCGGTCGTGGGAGATCATCAGAAAGGCGGGCACCTCGGGTAAGCTGAGGTAGCGCTTCAGGAAGTACATGGCTTTTGAATCCATGTGGTTGCCCGGTTCATCCAGCAGCAACAACTCGGGCTCCTGAATGACGGCGCGAGCAAACAGAACCAGGTTCTTCTGGCCACCACTGAGGGCTGCCAGGGGGCGCTGCAACAACGCCGGCTCGAAGCCCAGTTGAGCGAGCAGGGCGTCTACCCGGTAGCTTTCGGTTAGGCGCTGATCTTCGGTTAGCTGATTCAGTACGGCGTCTTGAACAGGTACTTGCTCAAGCGATTCAGGCAGGAACTGTTCAACGATGCCCACTTTCACGCCACGTTGGCGGTTGATGCGCCCGGCGTCTGGCGAGAGTTCGCCTTGAATAAGCCTGAGCAGTGTCGATTTGCCACACCCGTTGTGGCCCACCAGGCCAATGCGATCGCCCGAATTGATGGACAGGGAAAGGCCGTCAAACAACGGTTTGCTACCGGCTTGATAAGAAAGGTCGATTACAGATATAAGAGACATAGTACACCCATGCGCAAAAAGAATGTGATGCACAGATGGTCACTGGGAAGGAGCGGATTTCAGCGAAATCTGTGCGTTAACGACGACACATTTGCGCTGAGCGTGGGTCTCCAAGGTGATATACGTAAGTTAATACGCATGAATCTGCAATTGCTTGCATCGGAGCCCTCCTTTTACTGATGAATGGTGAAACGGTAGTTTACTCTGGCAAGGCGGAATAGCAACACGGGCTGGACTGGCCAGGCCGTCGCCGCCATCGGAGACACCGGCCCGGGTACCTGTGTGTATCCACTCACCAGATCACCCTGTTTGTGTCGGATTGTTAACCGGCAGGATAAGGAGAATGAACCGATCGATACATGCGACAGGCAACATCATCCCCTACAATGACGTGACCGGATAAGACCTGATAAACGCATGCAGCTGTTCAACGACATTCGATTCGACAACCTCAAAGGCGATCTCTTCGGTGGCCTGACCGCAGCGGTGGTTTCCTTGCCCATGGCGCTGGCCTTTGGCGTCGCCTCTGGCGCAGGCGCTGAAGCGGGCCTGTATGGTGCGGTTCTGGTGGGGTTGTTTGCGGCGCTGTTTGGCGGCACATCCACGCTGATCTCCGAGCCCACCGGGCCGATGACCGTGGTAATGACTGCTGTGCTAACCACGCTGATTGCCGACAACCCGGAAAATGGCAGAGCCATGGCCTTCACCGTGGTGATGATGGCGGGTCTGTTCCAGATTGCGCTGGGCGCCCTGAAACTCGGTAAATACATCACCCTGATGCCCTACAGCGTCATTTCGGGGTTTATGTCGGGCATCGGCATTATTCTGGTTATCCTGCAGTTAGCGCCGTTTCTCGGCCACCCGAGCCCGCCGGGAGGTGTAACCGGTACCCTGGCCGCATTACCAGGCATGCTGGGCAGCATTAAACCCGTCGAGTTCATTCTGGGTGCGGTTACCATCGGCATTTTGTTCTACGCGCCAAAGCGCTGGACTCGTTATGTGCCTGCCCAGCTCATCGCGCTGGTTGCGGGCACGCTGTTCTCGTTAACCGTGCTTGGCTTTTTTGAGGTACGGCGGATCGGTGAGATCGATCTGGGTTTGCCCTCTTTGGTGGTTCCCACCTTCAGTTGGGATCAGTGGAATGCCATGGTCGTCGATGCGCTGGTGCTGGGTACACTCGGTTGTATCGATGCGCTACTAACCGCTGTTATCGCCGATAGCCTCACTCGCCAGGAACACAAATCCGATAAAGAGCTGGTCGGGCAGGGCATTGGTAACCTGGTCTCGGGTCTGTTTGGCGGGCTACCCGGTGCCGGTGCGACGATGGGCACGGTCGTGAACATTCAAACCGGGGCGCGTTCGGCGCTGTCGGGTGTGATGCGAGCGGTGACGCTGATGGTGGTGATTCTTGGCGCCGCCCGATTAACCGAGAGTATTCCATTGGCCGTGTTGGCGGGTATCGCTGTGCGGGTGGGTATCAACATTCTGGACTGGAGTTTTGTTAAGCGCGCTCACCGGGTGTCGTGGAACGCGACTTTTATCATGTACGGGGTGATGTTCTTTACCGTCTTTTTTGATTTGATTGTGGCCGTTGGGCTGGGCGTGTTCATCGCCAACATCATCACCATTGAGCGACTCAGCCGCGAGCAATCCCGAAACATCAAAACCATCACCGACTCCGATGACGCCATTGCCCTCAACGGGGAAGAAAAGCAGTTGCTCGATGACGCGCACGGCAAACTGTTGTTGCTGTACCTGAGCGGCCCGATGATCTTTGGCGTCTCCAAAGCCATTGCCCGCGAACATAATGCGGTCATGAATTGCACGGCTATGGTGGTTGATATCAGTGACGTCCCACTGGTAGATGCCACCGTGTCGCTGGCGATTGAGAACGCGTTAATTGATGCGCTTGAAGCCGGTAAGCAAGTGTTTATTGTTCGGCCAGCTCAGGAAACGTCGAGGTTTTTGGAAGGCGTGGGCGTTTTTGACATGATCCCGGCTGAGCACCTGTGTGGCTCCCGGCTGGAAGCACTGCGCTTGGCTGCTGAGGCGATTCATCGGGTTTAACCGGCTGTTAAAAAGCTCGCCTGCTTGCCCTTCGTTGAAACGGTCGTCCAGTGCCAACGAAGGGCAACACTCGGTGAGCTCGATCGTTCTTTATCGGGCGTTGTTGCGTTCCTGGCTGGCATCGGTCGGTACCAGGGCGCGCACCAGTCGCTTCATGCTGAGCATGCCAACCGGTTCACCATCCTGCATGACCCGATACCGGTACGAGGTTTCCCCACCTGAACGTGCGATGACGGATTCCAGGTTGTCGTTGGCATCAACGTCTCCGGCGCAGTCTGTTGCAATGTCCTGTGTTTCGTCCATCACTGACCGAACGCGCAACACGCGAGCGCGGTTTATGTCGCTGATGAAGTCGATGATGTAAGGGTCATTGGGGTTCATCAGGATATCCTGAGGTTCACCCTGTTGCACGACACTGCCTTCTTTCAGAATGACCAGGTGGTCGGCCAGTTTAAGGGCTTCATCCAGATCGTGCGTAATGAACACAACGGTTTTTTTCAACTCTTGCTGCAGTTCGATCAGCAAATCCTGCATGTCGGTCCTGATCAGCGGGTCGAGTGCCGAGAAGGCTTCGTCCATCAGCATGATGGGGGCGTTTGAGGTGAGTGCCCGGGCGATGCCCACCCGTTGTTGCATGCCGCCGGACAGTTCATGAGGATACTGGTTTTCATTGCCCTCCAGCCCGACACGGGCGAGCCACTTTGTCGCTTCTTCTTCGTACTCGTGTCGCTCAAAGCCACGGGTTGCCAAGGCCATACCCGCGTTATCAAGAACGGTCCAGTGCGGCAGCAGTGCAAACTTCTGGAATACCATGGTCATGTGCTGGCGTCGCAAATCCCGCAGTTGGTGGTCGGTGTAGTGGAGCACGTCTTCGCCGTCGACTTCGATGCGACCGGAGGTCGGTTCGATCAGGCGGTTAAGGTGGCGGATCAGCGTCGATTTCCCTGAGCCTGACAACCCCATGATGACGGTGATTTCACCTTCGCGCATGTCGACGTTGATGTCGTGAAGCCCAAGTACATGCCCGTGCTGGTCGAGAAGATCCACCTTGCCCATGCCGTCTTTGACGTGTTGCAGGGCGCCCTGCGGGTCTGCACCGAATATTTTGTACAATTCGCGAATCGAGATTCTAACGGGGTTATTACTCATACAGCGGCCCTCAATCCTTTCTCGATGAATCAATGCGTGCCAGCGATGCTTTGGTCACCCGGTCCAGTATTACCGCAAGCACCACAATACCCAGCCCGGCCACGAGGCCCACGCCCAGTTCCAGATTTCGGATACCCCGTAGCACCAGAACACCCAGACCCGGTGCACTGACCAGAGACGCAATGACTACCATGGCCAGACTCATCATGATGGTCTGGTTAACACCCGCCATGATGTTGGGCAGTGCGAGCGGAATTTGTACCTTGTAGAGTTTCTGCCGGTCGGTCATGCCGAATGCATCGGCGGCTTCAATAATGTCTTTGTCGACCAGACGAATGCCAAGGTTGGTCAGTCGAATCACCGGGACAATGGCGTACAGAATAATGGCGATGCCATAGAGCTTAGATTCCGTCACACTGAACAGAAAGATCAACGGGATCAGATACACAAAGGGCGGTAGCGTCTGCAGCATATCGAGCACGGGTATGGCCGCTCGCTGCAACGTATTACTGCGTGACATCGCAATCCCGATAGGTACCCCGAGCAACACGCAAATGAACGCGCACACAAAGATGATCGAGAGCGTCTGCATGGCGTAGTCGTAGTGGTCAATGAAGGCCAGGCCCGACAAACAAACACCGACGAAGGCGACCAGTTTCCACGACTGGGTGACCAGCCGGACGACCAGCAGCAACATGGGAATGACGATCCACCAGGGTGTCGACAGCATGGTGAAGAGGGCACCGTCCAGTAGCCAGCTTAAGGGTTGGGTAATCGGGTCGAGGACGATACTCATCGAATCTTTAACGCCGAGGAACCCCTCTTCGAGCCCTTTGGTCAGGCTGCGCGATTGCGGAAATGAGCCGCAGGCGTCATTGAGGGCATCCATTGAGGGAAAGGGTGCATCCCAGATCGAGGTCTGGGCATCATCACCGGCACCGCTGCTCTGGTTCATCAGGTCGGCCATCGACATAGGGCCATCCTGTTCTGTCTTGTCGCACCAGTCGCTCAGGCCCAGACCGGAAAACACGGAATCGTATACTGCCATGATCGTGGTTTACCTGTGGTAATGCGGCAAACAGATCTGTCTGAAAACCTGCTCGGCCTGTTATTGCCGTCGGTTTTCAGTCAGCCCCGTATGCCGTCAGGAGGGAGAAAGGGCGGCCAGTGGCCGCCCTGCTTGGTTGAGTGCTGTCGCTTACCTTTTAGAGCAGGTTGGACAGGTTCGACCGTGCTTCATCGTTCAGCCAGGCAGACCATTCGTCTGAATAGTTCTGCAGGTAGTACACCGCCGCTTCTTCACCGGAGGCGTTGTTTTCATCCATCCATGCGAGGATAGAGCTCATTACGCTGGTTTCGAAGCTCAGGTGGCTGAGCATGTCGGCGACTTCCGGTTCACGTTCCTGAAAGTCCGTTGTGACAGCCGTTAGAATCGGCGCGGCAGGAAAGTCCGACACACCGGGGTTGTCCGCATTCTGGTTCTGGTTGCGGGCATGGATCTCTTCGTTCACGTCACCCAAATCGACACGCGTCATGTCGTATTTGCCGAGCGGCACGGTTGGGCCCCAATAGTAACCAAACCAGGGTTCTTCATCTTCAACGGCCGATGCCATGGAAGACGCCAGTGTTTGGCCTGAGCCATGGTTGAACACTTCAATGCCCGTGCTCTCCAGTTCCAGGGCGCGAACCAGGTTGTCACTGACCACACGGCAGCCCCAGCCATCCGGGCAGTTATTGAATTGGTTGTTCACCAGTTCAGGGTTGTTCATGATCCCTTCAATGGTGGTCAGCTCCGGGTGTTCCTCTGCCAGATAGGTTGGAATCCACCAGCCCTCGACACCACCGGGCTCCAATACCCGACCCAGACGCTGGATGCGGCCTTCGTCTTCCAGGCGGTTGTAGACTTCACCGGTCGAGTTGAGCCACAGCTCGGTGACGATGTCGGGTTCGCCGTTTTCAGCGACTGAGGTGACGGCGGGAACGGTATCGGAGGGTACGACGGTGACGTCACATCCATACCCTTGCTCCATCAGAAACGTCGCGACTCCGGTCACGACTTCATTGGACGCCCAGCCCATTTCGGTGATGGACACTTCGCCACAATCGGCAAAGGCGGCTGACGACATCGACAGCGCACCGGCTGCCATTGCTAGGGTTGTTTTACGCATGCGTACTACTCCTGGGTTGCAGAAAAATTGAATCAACGCTGGAAAGGCGCTGCTGCTCAGTGGTCGCGCGTTGGCGGTGCCAGGAAACGAACGATGTTGCGCCAGTCGCAAATTCCGATACGGACCGACGACTGTTTCCGGGCATTGAGCAGAAAAGGAGAGGGCCGGCTGATCGCCGGTTGGATCAAGAGGCTGCAAGGACGTTTAGCGGCTGTCGGATACGGACACAGCGTGGTCTCTGGTGCACGCGCGGTGGGTGCAGCAATTGATGCGACCTGTGTCGGTATGTTGGTGGCAACCAGCAAACGTACTGCCTCTATAGCTTCGAGGCGGCGTACCCTAGTGCATTTGGGATCTAATTCCAAATGTTCTCTCGGTCCGGGTAGTAACACATTGTACCGATCAGGTGTGGCCCGTTGGCCGCGTATCGGTGTTCAGAATCTGCATGCTCCCGAGATGAGCGCGTTTGAGGAAAGGGGGTGTCATGGTCTATTCTCGGTCACACTGATCAATAGCCGGTGACCGAGATGAACCAGAATTTGACGATTGTTGCAAAAATAGAAGCCAGCGCGGACCAAATCGCGTTGGTAAAGGCCGAACTGAAGAAGCTTGTAGCCCCGACGTTAAAAGAAGCAGGCTGTGTCCGGTACGATTTGCATCAGGATAACGAAAACCCGGCAATCTTTCTGTTCTACGAGGTATGGGAAAGCCGCGAACTTTGGCGCGACCACATTGGCAATACTCACCTCGCAGAGTTCAAAGCCGCGACTGAAGGCGCCGTTGTGTCGACAACATTGAACGAGATGTCAACGCTCTGACAATGGCGTGAACGACTCGGATGAACGCTCACCCGTGGGAGCCGGTTGCAGGTTGCCCAGATAACGCCGACACCAGTACCAGCCAGCGAGGGCGATAATCGCGCTGCCGAGCCCCTGCCCAATCAACACCCCCGGCGCACCCAGCCAACGTGCGCCGAGCCACACAAACGGCACGGTAAACAGAGTTGCCTTGAGTACGTTAAACAAGGTCGACGTTTTCGGAGCCCCCAGGTTGTTAAACAACGCATTGGTTACAAAGGTGATGCCGTTGAAGACAAAGACGGCGCTTAGCCCCAGGGTAAACCAGCGAATCAATTCCGCGGCTTGTGCCGAGGCCTGGAACGCCCAGATGATCGGCTGGGTCAGAGCCGCCAGGGCCAAACACACCACCAGGCAATAGCCCGCTATAAAGCGGATCGATTCGGTGAGCACAGCTGACACTCTATCGTACGACTGTGCGCCCCAATTCTGCCCCGCGATGGGCCCTACCGCGCCCGATAAGGCAAACAACGCCACGAAGGCCACTTGCTGCAAACGGGTGATGATTGCCAGGCCGGCAATGGCCGCATCGCCAAACTGGGCCATGCTGGCGGTCACAAACGCCAGGCCAATGGGCGTCGCCAGATTGGTAAATACAGATGGCACCGCAATGCTGCTGATGGCCGGCGTGTCTCGCCGCAGGGCGGCCGGATCAGGCCAGGATAACAGACTGTATTTGTACAGTTTGGACACGCCGTAAGCGAAGATGGTCAGGCGTGCCATCGCACTCGCTATGGCGGCACCGGTAAGCTCGAGGTTGAGCGCAAAAATCAGTATAGGGTCGAAGATGGCGTTGACGATGGCGCCGCTCAGGGTGACCCAGAGCGCGCCTTTGGCATCGCCTTTGGCCCGCATGACACCACCGGCTGCCATGCCGATAGAGACCGGCACGAACGAGGGCAGAATAATGGCGAGGTACGACGAGGCCTGCTCCAGGGTATAGCCCTCGGCCCCGAGTAACGTCAGCAGCGCGTCGCGCCACCAGAAAACCGAGCCAGCCACCAGCGTCGTGATTACCAGAATCAACACAAAGCTGCTGGCGATCAGTTCACGCGCCCGTTCGACATGGTTCGCCCCGAGGGCCCGCGAGACGGTGGCGCCGACGGCGATGGTCAGGCCAATGCTCAGTGACTGGCAGAAAAAGAGAATCGTGGCTGCAAACCCCACCGCTGCGGCCAGTTCACGCTCCCCAAGCAGGGATATAAAGAACAGATCGACAAAATCGACCGTAAACAAGGCCAGCAGACCGAGACCACCCGAGAGTGTCATGCGGTGGATGTGTTTTGATACTGGGCCTGCCAGGTAGCCTGCCGGGGCCTTGGAGGTGGTCATAGTCTGTTCCAGCTAAGAGTGTCGGAAGTAGAGCGTTAGTGTGGCTTTATCATGTGCAATTGAGACAGGTACTGTTGATCGAGCAAAAAGGAGATCTCTGGTGTATGACCCTCGAAGATCGGTGCCTGAAATAAAACGAATCGCTGATCAACAAGCGGCTTCAGGCTCCGTTTGATGGCGCCTGAATGAAAATAGGCACGGTCCCGGTCGCCGGAGAGTTGGTAAAAGGCATCAACCGAAAATGCAGGCACTACCCACCCGGGCAAGTCAAAATAATTAGGCGTCGCATGGTATCCGGCTTTTCTGTAAGACAGGATGTCGAGTGAATACCCGGGCTGATAATCCAGATCTCGTTCCTGCAATATTTCTGTGAAGTAGAGGTCCAGATAATCGTCACTCAGCAATCGCTCAGTGGAGTATAGGCCCCGGTTATCAACCAGAGCAACGCCCCCGGTTGGCTCAGGGAGCCCCATCCTGCTCCCGGAAAACCGTGTTGCTCCGTGGAATTGAACCGGGAAAGCGTTACCATAGCCGGCCTTCGGACCGCGACACAACTCACTTTAGTACAGGTCCCCTTTGTATAGGATTCTTTCTGTGAAAACCGACATGATTAAAATGGCGCTGATACTGGGCCTGCTAAGCTGGATTGGCCCTTTTGCCATTGATATGTATTTGCCTGCGATGCCAGCCATCAGCGAGGACCTGGGGGCTTCGGTATCGGCCGCTCAGTGGACGCTGATGTCCTTTTTTATAGCGTTTGGCCTGTGCCAGCTGTTCTATGGCCCGGCCTCGGATGTGTTCGGGCGTAAGCCGCCGCTCTATTTCGGCCTGAGTATTTTTGGACTGGCCTCGGTGGGGTGTGCTTTTGCGCCGACCATCGAGTGGCTAATCGCCTTGCGCTTTGTACAAGGGGTGGGCGCCGCGGCGGTTATGTCCATTCCGCGTGCAGTGATTCGTGATCGTTACACGGGGTTTGAGGCCACCAGAATGATGTCCACCATCATGCTGGTCATCGCTATTTCTCCGATGTTGGCACCGCTGATGGGCACGGCCATTATTGTGCCTTTTGGCTGGCGCGCTGTTTTTCTGGCCGTTGCGGTCGTGACCGTATTAGGGTTGTTCCTGACCGGTTTCGCTCTGACCGAAACCCTGGCGCCTGCTGATCGTGCGCCGTTCCGTTTCAAGGCCATGATGAAAGCCTTCGGCGTGCTGTTCCGGGACCCCGGGTACATGGGGCTGACGTTGATTGGTGGCATGGGTATGGCGAGCTTTTTCGCCTTTCTGGCAACGGCGTCGTTTTTATACACCGGTTACTACGGCTTGACGCCGTTCCAGTTCAGCCTGGCTTTCGCATTGAATGCACTGGGCTTTTTCAGTACCAGTCAGATTGCGGCCAACCTGGGCGCCCGCTTTGGTTCGATAAACGTGGTGAAATGGGCGGTGGCCGGCTACGCCACATCGGCCTGTGTGATGTTTAGCCTGGTGGCCCTGGGTTACGACAGCTTCCCGTTGTTGGTGGTCCTGTTGATAACAACCTATGCGTTTCTGGGGCTGGTTGTGCCTACCTCTATGGTACTGGCGCTGGAAGAGCACGGGCCCATCGCGGGCACCGCCGCGGCTTTGGGCGGCACCCTGCAGATGATGCTGGGTGCGTTGTCCATTGCTTTGGTTAGCCTGGTATTCGACGGTACGCCGCTGATGCTGGCCAGCGCTGTGGCACTGTGTTCTCTGCTGGCAGCTGCGCTGTCGATGTTGACGCTGCGCGGGACGCCACAGCAAGCGGTCGCTTAACCGGCTGTTGTTATTCCCGGAATGTGGGCATTAGCCGTTTAGGCAACCTGTCAGGCATCCGCCTCGGCTTCTCGTTCGGCTTCGGCATGTTCAGCGGCCCAGGCACCCGCTGCTTCAACGGCTACGGGCGATGCGGTGGGTACCACGCCCAGGTAACTTTCGGTATCTGCAACCGGGGTAATGGCGGGCTGCGTCATTCGGTACAACGCATAAAATGCGATGATGGCGAATGTTCCACCCAGCACGGGCCAGAAGGCATAGGGCCCCAGCGATTGCATTGCCCAGCCGGTGATCAGTGGGCCTACAATGGCACCCAGCCCGAAAGTGAAGACAAGTCCGCCGGAGGCTGCGGGCATGTCTTCGGCTGACAGAGAATCGTTGGTATAGGCCAGAAACAAAGCATACAACGGCGTCGTTACACCACCGGCGAAGAATGCGGCTGCCATCAGTAACCAGACCCCTCCATCGGTTATCCCGCCTAACAGGCAAGAAGCAGCCCCGAGCGCGGCGGCGGCAAAGATCAGTTTGCGCCGGTCCATTCTGTCCGACAGCCAGCCGATAGGGTATTGCAGCAACAGCGCACCGGCGAACAGCATGGCTACGAACAGCGCGATTTGTGTCGCGGTCATCCCTATCTGTGAGCCGAAGACAGCGCCCATCCCGGTTTGGGTTGCATAGGCGCTGCCGAGCAGAAAGATGCCGACAGTGCCGAGCGGTGAGCCCAAAAAAAGGTGGCGCAATAGCATGGGGCGGGCGACAACAATGGAAGGGGCCTGAGTGGCGGACAGCAAAATGGGCGCAAAGGAAATGGAAACCAGTATGGATGCACCGATGAACAGAACGGATGTGCCTGCGTCTCCCAGCGTCAATATTCCCTGGGCACCAATGATGCCCAGTGTTTGCGCCATCATGTAGGCAGACAGCACCTTACCCCGGGTTTCGTTGGTGGAGGCATCGTTCAACCAGCTTTCGGCCGTGACGTAGATGCCCGACATGCAAAAGCCGACCAGAAGCCTGAGAACCGCCCAGGCCCAGGGTTCAGTGAGCAATGGAAACGCAATTAACCCGGCCGACATGAAACTGCCCAGTGCGGCGAAAACGCGAACGTGACCTACCCGCCGGATCAAGCGCGGTGTAAACCGGGCTCCAGACAGAAACCCCATGAAATACATCGAGGTGACGATGGCCAGCTCAGCCGCGGAGAACCCTTCGATGCCGCCGCGCAGACCGATCAGGGTGAAATGCATGCCATTGCCCAGCATGATCAGTACGATGCCGAGCAACAGGGGCCACACGCCCGATAACGTTTTTAACATAACCCCTCACCGGTCTACCTTAGGAGCCATCAAATCAGTGCCCGCGCCACCAGACGTCACCGTGCTTTGCGAATGATAATTCAAGCCGTGGCTTTAAGGCAGTGGACGGTTCTCTGTGTTCGGGCGCTTACAGGCTATGTAAGTGTCAGCAGCGCAACTGTACGCACCGGGATCATTGCACGGTTAGGGTGATGGCGCAGTCACCACAGCGCCTGGTTCATGTCTGTTTACGACGCGGTGCCGCAGTATGGGTGTTTTTTGATGGGCTTCCTGCCCACAAACATCGGCGTGGCTACTCGCTGGGATGAGAGCAGTGAATTCGCGAATGCCAGAGAGGCTCCGTTTACTTCGGGTACTGCGATTGTGACTGAGTTGGCAGTGAAGTCGACATTTGCCGTGTAACCCGGTGTGGCCGGTGGGTTATCCTATGCGAGGTAGTGTTAAACGCAGGTTGTTATGTCTGCGTTTGCTGCCAGGCACGCCACAGTCGCGTTAAACAACGCTGTTGGTCCGCTGCATTAGCAAAGGTAAAGGTTTCGCTTTAAGACGTCACTACTGTCAGGCCTCGCAGTGGTGCAGTAACTCTAAACAGAGGCAAGACAAGGAGCCAATTGATGGCGTTTAAAGAATACAAGGTCATGAACATCGTTGAAGGAGGTTTGGGAACGATCTTTCTGGGTGCTTCGGGTATTCCGGTTAAGAAAATGGAGATCGCGCTTAACAGGGAAGCGGCTGAGGGTTGGCAACTGGTATTCCAGATTCTGGAGCAAAAGCGCTTTTTGTTGTTCTGGAAGCGTGAGGCCGTGGTTATTACGCTGGGTCGTTAAACGTTGCGTTCCTGGCAAGCGATTGCCTTGCCAGGACAACCACTGGACCACCAATGGACAACAGGACAGTCACTATGTCATCCAAAGAAGATCGTCAGGCTGAAGAAGAGCGTATCAGAACACTGGTTAGGGCATTGCCTGATGAAAAACGAGCCGATTTTTTCCGTCGGTCGGAGAAGAAGTTAAAAGACCCGGATACCTACGCGACGCTTAATTTCATCTTCATGGCCGGCTTGCACCATTTTTATCTCGGTCGGTGGGCGCGAGGTTTGCTAAACATTGTCGTTTTCTGGATGGGTATTGCCCTTCTGTTTACTGAACACTTTTTGGTGGGCATAGCCGTAATACTGCTTATCACCCTGGCCGAATGTGTTGAACTGTTCAGAGCGCAGGGGATTGTTCAGGCATATAACAATGAGCAGATGAATCGTATCTATAACGAGCTCAGTCACTGATTGTGTGAAAGAAGCAAAATCGCAAAAGGCAGGAGGCCTTTTTCAACAACCTGCTAGTGATTCAACGCTCTGTACGTAGACGGGCTGATACCTGTTTCCGCGCGAAAGCGGTTGCTGAAATGACTGCTGGATCCGAAGCCGCAATGGAAGGCGATCTCGGTCATCGTTAACCCGGTTTGGGCAAGCAGTTGCTGCGCCTGTGACAGCCGCCGGTGCAGAACGTATCGATGGGGCGGGTAGCCGGTTGCCTGCTTGAACATTCGGGCAAAATGGTAATCGCTCAGGCCGGTTACGTCTGCCATGTCTGTCAGGGTGAGCGGTTGGCTCACATGCTGCTCAATAAATTCAACGACGCGCTTTAGCTGCCAGCCAGGCAACCCGCCGGTAGGGCGCAGAGTCGGCAGCTGACGCTGACTGTAGTGGCGAAGTGTGTGGATCAGGGCTGTTTGAGTCGCGGAATCCAGCGCCAACTGGTCCAGAGGGTCCTGCCAGTTACTCTGGCTCAGGGTGGTGCAAAACAGCTGCGTCAGCAGGGCATCCTGAGCGAAGTCGATTTCATCCAGTTGCACACTGCGTCCGTCTTTATCCCACACCTGCTCGATCAACTGGCGCAGGTGGGTATCGCTGAAATAGAAGTGCAACAGGGAAATCGGCCCTGTTACATCCCAGTTGGTCACCAGGCTGGCTGGCATCAGGCACACACTGTTACTGGTTTGACTGCCGATGGTGTGTGACCCCTGTCGGCGGACAGAGTGTCCTGCCCCTTGCAGATAAACGCTGAGGGTGTGGTGGTCTGATTGAATGTTCTCGATCTTGTCTTTCTGATTGTCCCAGCGTGCGAGCGCCATACCATTTTTAAGCCGGGTGCTGCCGACCAGTTGGGCCTGTGTTTGGTTCATTCTGGGGTATTGGCTCAGGGTATCGATGGGCATGAAAGCGGCTCCTGGTTGCCAGGCAAACAGTACTCAGACTGAGGCAAATGATCAAATTCATTCGCCAATGAACAGCAAGATCAGGCAAGTGTCGCAATCGCAGGCAAGCGCGCAAGCAGGGGTTGAGTGATGCTATGCCTGACATCATTAGCGCCTGGAGCTTTGCACACCATGAACATCGCTTTATACATTTCTACGGTTTTAATCTGGGGGTCAACCTGGCTGGCCATTGCGTGGCAGGTCGGTGAGGTGGCGGTTCCGGTGTCTGTGTTCTATCGGTTCGCCATTGCAGCGCTGGTGCTGATGGCGGCGCTAAGCCTGTTTCGCCGCCGGCAGAGCCTTCAATTGACCGACCATCTGTACTGCCTGTTGCAGGGCATCTGTGTGTTTGCGCTGAATTTCTATTGTTTTTATGTGGCGGCCGGTTACTTGCCCAGCGGCCTGATTGCCATTCTGTTTTCCATGTCGACGCTGTTTAACGCGGTTAACGGTTTCTTGTTTTTTCGTACGCCGGTACCGCGCGTGTTCTACCTTGCACTGGCGTTGGGTTTGCCGGGTATGGCCCTGATTTTCTGGCAGGACCTGATGGCCGTTGAAGCCACCTGGACCCTGCTGGGAGCCGTTGGCCTGTCTCTGTTGGGTACCTATGGGTTCTCGCTGGGCAACATGGTGTCGGTTCGGCATCAGAGACGGGGGCTGCACATTAACACCACCAATGCCTTTGCCATGTTCTATGGTGCAGTGTTCATGGGGAGCATCGCGTTGATTCAAGGGGTCAGTTTCAGCTTGCCGGCAGAGCCGCGCTACCTGGGCGCTCTGGTGTATCTGGGGGTGGTCGGTTCGGTAGGCGGGTTTGGGCTGTACTTTATGTTGGTCGGGCGAATTGGGGCGGGTAAAGCGGCCTACGCTACCGTGTTGTTCCCACTGGTAGCGCTGGCCTTGTCGACCGCGTTTGAAGGCTACCGGTGGCACGCTCACGGACTCATCGGGCTGGCCATGATCGTCAGCGGGAATTTGTTGATGTTCAATGCACACCGGTCCGTGTGGCGGTGGTTGCTGGCCCGGGCGGGGCGTGCAGCGCCAGTTCGTTCCGAGACGTGATTTTCACTGCTCGCCCGATGGGGCGCGACTGGCCTATCGGGCGGACCTTGAATCATCGGGCGTTGTTGAGCTGCACAGTGCTTCAGCCGATGGCAGTTCATCGCTCAAAGTCAGTGGCGCTCTGATTCCCGAAGGTGATGTGGTTGACTACAGCTGGTAGGCAGCTGGCGGAATGACAGGCGGCAGATCATTGTTCGGCTTTCAACCGATAGTGCACGGCCCGGTGGTCGGTATACCGTTGATCGGTTTGGACGATACGGAACTCTCCCCCGGCGAGGCTGTCTGTTATTAATAGGTGATCGATAAGTTCACAGTTACCGGAAAAGGTGTAAGAACAGTCCGCTGCAGTCGGAACCCTGGCGTTGGCATACAGGGTGTTTTTGAGTACACCGGATGAGGTCAGTATGGTTAGTGGCACCGACGCAGGTGTGTCGTTAAAATCACCCAGGACGATTCCATGGGTTACCCCTTCGCGTTGATGGAGGGTGTTAAAGTTGTTGAAGATGGCATCGGCCTGGGCCGCCCGGCGATCGTCGTTGGCGGGGTTGGCTTTGGACAGAAAGTGACTGGTGATGATTGCCAGGTTGCCCTCTGGCGTATTTACAACGGCGCCGACGACCTTGGTAGGAATGACGCTGGTTTCTTCATATTCACCACTGGAATCGGCAAAGGTCGTGGGGCCGTACACAACCGGGAACCGGGATAGAATGCCGACATCCTGGCCGGTATAGGTGTCTCTGCCTGACATGCATATTGAAAACCAGCCAGTAGTGGCGAGCTCTTCGATAAAATCGTCGAGAATATGACAGCCTTCAATTTCCTGAAGTGCCACCAGGTTGGCATCTTTTTGAACAATTAGATCTGAAAAATAGGTGATCTCAGCGCTATATTCAGCGACGGTTGGGATATCACCGGCATCCATCACTTCGCCATCAATAGTGTTATCGAAGTCCCAGAGCCATTCTGCATTTACCGTCATGGCTGACAGCCAATATTCTGAATTCTGATCGTCAACGCTAGAGCTGTCTCCCGAAGTCGAATCTTCATTAGAGGCGCTGCCAAAAGAGCTTTGCTCCAGACACCCATTGATCAGAGGAAGAGTTGCCAGCAGTAGAATTTTACAAGTTGATGAGAACACAATACCTTCCTGCCACACCGACGTCATGAAGCTGAACCTGCCCGTCTGGTTTCCAGATGGCAACGGCTAAGCATATTGGCCTCCATAATCACCTATTTGTAACCGCTTTGCCAGATGCCCAAAACCGGGTATGTATCTGTCCTCCATTTCCTTTTGGAATGAGATAGCATGGTTGTGTACTCATACCCAAGGACCCCTATGAACGTTCTGTTTGCGGCACCCGAAGATGCCTGGGGTGGCATTCTGCATCGCTTTCGTGCGGCGTTGCCGGATGTAACCTTCACCGCTGGTGGGCTAAACCCCGGCAGCCTTGCTGGTTATGAGGTGGTGATTCCCACCATGAGCCGGATCGATGCGCGTTTGTTGCAGACGGCTGATCGGTTGCAACTGATTCAACAGATTGGCGCGGGCCTGGAAGGTGTTGACCTGGATGCGGCCAAGCAGCAAGGCATTGCGGTGGCTAATGTGCCGACCGATGTTTCCGGAAATGCCGACTCGGTAGCGGAAATGGTCATCTATTTCATGCTGGCGCTGATGCGACGCACGGCAGAGCACACTGAACAGCGACACCGGATGCAGTTAGGTGTTCCGGTGGGTCGCAGTCTGATGGGCGCGACGGTGGGCATTGTTGGTTTTGGTGCCATTGGCAAAGCCGTAAGTCGGCGCCTGAGCGGTTTCGGCGTCAGGCAGGTGGCGATCAAAGCCACCCCCGACGCAGCACTGGCGTCTGAGTACGGACTGGGTTGGCTGGGTAGTCTGGCCGACCTGCCCCGCCTGCTGGAGGAATCCGACCTGGTTGTGCTGACGTTACCAGACTCGGAGCAGACGCATCATCTGTTTGATGCCAGCCGATTCAGACAGATGAAATCGGGCAGCTATCTGATCAACGTCGGTCGCGGTGGCTTGGTGGAGCGCAACGCCTTGCATGCAGCGTTGAGTGAGGGGCTATTGGCTGGCGCGGCGCTGGATGTGTTCTGGCAGGAGCCTCCCGACCCGGACGACCCGATTTTTGCGTTGAATCTGCTGACGTCACCTCATGTTGCAGGCCTCAGTGACCGCTCGGTCGAGGGCATCATGCGGGGGGCGGCGGAGAATATTCAACGGTTGCTGGCGGGCGACGCCCTGAGTCATCGCCGGGTATAGTCGGGTTTTTTTCGGGTACAGTCAGGTATTTCGTCGCATCGAAATCACGACACATCCCACACGTTGCTCGGTCTCTACGCGACGATGCGCTTCAGGCGCTTCCTGCATCGGGTAGATCGAATCCATTAGGGGTTTGATGGCACCGGCTTCGATCATGTCGCTCAGTGTCTCCAGTTCTTCCTGCTTCTCGCCCGCCAGGCTAAGAACGGCTTTTTTGCGGGTAAAGCGATTGGTCAGTGCGGCGCGCAGCATATCGGATAACCGGGGGTTCCCAATCAGGTAGTAGCCGGTGTCGTTGAGTAACTGTACCCAGGCTGGGTATTCGCTTTGAGCCACCATATTGAAAATCACATCGTAAGTCAGGCCCTGTCGGGTGGGGTCAGTGTGTGTGTAATCGATAAAATGATCGGCACCAATTCCTCGCAGCCGGGTTTCCTTGAACCCGGCGTCAACGGCGGTTACCTCTGCTCCCATAGACTTGGCAATCTGCACCGCAAAACTGCCGATGCTCCCGCCTGCGCCATTGATGAGCACCTTGTCACCGGGCTTTATGTTGGCTCTGCTCATGAAGTGCAGGGCATTCAGTCCACCCAGTGGCACGGCCGCGGCTTCCTCTGATGACAGCGTGTCTGGCACCCTAACCAGGGTGTAGTGTGCAGGGAGACACAGATACTCTCCGTAGGCTCCCAGTCGAAACTGCGTAGAACCAAAGAGACGGTCGCCGGGTTTGAACCGCGTGACCTTGTCGCCAACCGAGACTACCTCGCCAGCGAAATAACCACCCAGTATGGGTTTGCGCGGTTTAAAGACGCCCAGGAACAATCGCAACGGCAACCAGAACCATTTAACCGGAAAGTGAAAGCTGCGCAGTTCGCAGTCGCTTTTGGTGGCTTCGGCCGCATGAACCCGAATGCACACTTCGTCGTCTTTGGGTGTGGGAGTTAATACGTTTTCAACTTTCAGAACATCGGGCGTTCCGTATGCACGATAAGTGATGGCTTTCATCGTCTTCCTTCTCGGGATGCCTGGTTAATGGTCACTGTGTTTGAGCTCAATATAGGGCGTGGAAAATGCACAGTCGATATATACCCTACGTTTTGATGTATATAGCGCAAGTACTGTATAAAATACTGGTTGACACGGCGAGTCAGGAGTGATTTTCTAGTGTCCTTGCAGCCAAAAAGTCAAGCAGGGAGTTACCATGAATCAGCATGGAAAGATCAACTACGTCGAAATGCCCGCGCGAGACATAGCGGCAACGAAGCGCTTCTTTGGCGCCGCTTTTGGGTGGTCGTTTGTCGACTACGGTCCCGAATACACTGCCCTCGAAAATGCGGGGCTGGACGGGGGCTTTTTTAAATCTGAACAGTCAGCGACGACCAGCAATGGCAGTGTTTTGGTGGTGTTGTACAGCGACAACCTCAACGCTACATTGCAGCAGGTTAAAGCCGCCGGAGGAGCTATCATGCGGGAGGTATTTGAGTTTCCGGGTGGCCGTCGCTTTCATTTTTCAGACCCCAGTGGGAATGAATTTGCTGTGTGGTCAGAGCCTGAATAGCCACTGTTCTTTGACCGGATCGTGATGGAGCTCATAAAAAAACAGGTCGCATCGCGATGCGTTCTCAGGCAGTGTGGCAAGACGGAAATCAGGTGTAACACGGTTTGCGCCACCCTGAGGTTCTGAAGGATCGTTCAGGCACGCGCCACGGTGCTTAGAATCGGGGAACATCGTAATATGGGGCCTGACACCGCCGCGCGCGACATCTCACTTATTGAAAAGGAGACTCACCATGACACTGCATCTGCAAATCGCTCCGCTGATCTCATTGGCTGCCGGCATTGCGATTCTGGTTTACCCGAAACTGTTGAGTTACATCGTAGCCGGTTACCTGATTGTGATTGGTGTACTTGGCTTGCTCGGTTACGGTTTCCGGTAAAATCATCCCGCCCGGTGTCAATTCGATGTTAGGGCTGTTCAGGTATCGAGTGTATCGACCTGCTACCCCTCTTCAGGCTATGCCGAAACCAGCCGGAAAAGGGGTTATTGATTTCAGTATGCAACGTAGTTGATTGATTCGGAGGTCAGCACTTCACCGTCACTATCGACTGCTTCCAGTACAATGACGAAAACCGAGTCGTCGATCGTCGTCAGTTCGCTGCTGAGTGTGCCACTCTCAACTCCGGTATCCAGCTCTACCAGCAACGTCGATGCCTCTCCGTTTAAAAAGTCTTCAAGGGTTATGTACGACAGTGTCAGGGTGGCGGCGTCTCCCTCTCCGACGTAATTGACGGTAGCGCTGAAGGTGTAGTCTTCGCCCAGGACCAGGGGTAATTCGCTATCGGGGCTAACCTCACTGAACTGAAGATCACCGAACCCTTCTCCACCTGTCCAGCGAGGGAAGGTGCCGGCCTGGTTCAGGATGCGTACTTCGTCAACCAGCCAGCCACGAAAGCCATTGTAGAGTTCATCGACCGTATCGAATGTGAACCGCAGACGCAGCTGTTCGCCGGTGTAGTCGCTGATGTCGATCGGTTCCTGCCACAACCAGGCCGGGGCTTTGTTGTAACCCCGGTTGCTGAACGGCAGCGGGATGAGTGTTTTCATGTTACGAGTTCCATGTGCTTGATGCGATCCTTGATTGGTGCGCGATTCTATAAACCCCTCCTCCGCAGAGGAACGGTTATGGTGTGTTTGTATGATGGAGTTCACGGTTTTAGTGATATGCGATGGATTGAAACAGTTGCCTGTGGCGTTCGGGGGCGCCCTTTGACTGCACTGTTGTGTGGTCCCGGTAGGCGATGATGGATCCGGTAAGCCTCTGAAGACACCTCAAGGGTCTGTGCGAGTTGTGTGAGGCTTTCCGGTAGGTCCAAGCCGTCAGGCGGGTGTCGCTCGCGGCTTCAACTCTTGTATGCAGCCAAGGTTTGTTAGGGTCATAGTCAGTGCCTGTCTGATCGGTGTATGGGGCTCCTCGCCGAGAAACGCCGCCAGTTTGTGGTTGTTCAGCCGCAGGGTGTTTTCCCACAGATACCGCATTTCCGCCAATTCCCTGAAGGTTTCATTAAAAGGCCCGATGAGTCGTAACGACCACCATGGGAATCCGCGGATGGTCGCTGCCGGTTCTCCGGCTGCATCGCGAATGGCTTCTGCCATGCCCACGCCCGGTGCCAGGTAATGCCCGCCAAGATTGAAGCTGGCAAAGGCGTCCAGCTCCCGGCGCCGCTCTGCCAGGCGAGCAAAGGTTTCCGCCAGGTCTGGCAGGTAGGCCCAGGCGTGTCCCGCCTGGTGCTGGCCCGGGTAGGTGACCGATCGAACTCTGCGGCCCGGTTTTACCAGTACGTTCTCAAACCAGGAGCTGCCCGCATTGGGGCCGAAGAAATCCCCAGCGCGCAGGATAATGCTCTGGCACCCATGCTTCGCCGCGTCCTTCAGCATCTGCTCCATTTCAACGCGTATTTTTCCTTTCCTGCTGACCGGGTTTTGCGCGGACGTCTCGGTCACATCCGGCCAGGCATCCGGCCCGAAGTTGTAGACGTTGCCCGGGAACAATAGGGTGGCGCCGCTGGTTTTAGCCGCCGCGATGCTTGCTGTCAGCATCGGCAGTGCCAGGCCGCGCCAGTTGCGGTAGCCGGGTGGGTTGACCCCGTGCACGATCAGATTGCAACCCACGGCTGCCTGGCTGACGGCGTCGGAGTGCGTGGCATCGCCCTGTTGCCAGTCGATGGTTGGCCAATGGCCTTTCAATGTGAGTTTTGCCTGTTCCGGGTTGCGGTGCAGGGCGCGCAGTTGCCAGCCGTGGTTCGCCAGGGCGCGGGCCGTGGCGTTGCCCACGCCGCCGGTAATGCCCAGTATCAGTGCTATGCCTTTCATGGTGTTCTCCTCGGTGGTTCTGATGGGTGTGCTGTCTGGAGAACAGAATGTGCTAGTATTTGATGAATTGAAATTCGCTAATTTAGCATGGTTGATATACGAAAATTAATGGATAAGCCAAATCATGTCTGGGATCTGTACCGTTCACTGCTTGCGGTCACGCGTGAGGGCAGTTTGTCGGGCGCTGCCCGTCGCCTGGGGCTGACTCAGCCCGCCACATTGATGCACTGGAATCATCGCTGGGTACCGCCTTGTTCACCCGACACCGGAACGGCCTGACTGCTACCGATGCCGCGCTGGCGCTGATTCCTCATGCCGAAGCCATGGAGGCTGCTGCCGCCGCGCTGGTGCGGGAGGCTTCCGGTAAAGACCCGGCGTCACCCGCAGGCACTGTCCGGATTACCGCGAGTGATGTGGTCGGCAGTGAGATCGTTCCGCGGATACTGGTGCCGTTTCGGCAACGCTACCCGGGTATCACGATCGAACTGGCCACGTCGGACCGGGTCGATAATCTCCTGATCCGCCAGGCCGACATCGCCATTCGGATGACCCGGCCAGATCAGGACGCGCTGGTGGCGAAGCGGCTGGGTCAGGTACCCATTGGGTTGTTCGCGCACAATGACTATCTGGCCCGCTATGGAACGCCAGCCAGTATGGACGACCTTGCCGGCCACGCCCTGGTTGGTTTTGATCGGGACGATTCCGCATACCGAGCCGTGAAAGCCGCGGGTATTACGATCGACCCGGCCGTTTTCAGGTTCCGCACCGACAACAACGCCGCCCAACTGGCTGCCGTGCGCGCAGGGCTGTGCATTGGCGGTATGCAAAGTTTGCTGGCGGCTGAAATGCCGCAATTGGAACCGGTGTTGCCAGAGGCGTTCCGCTTCAACCTCGAAATGTGGCTGGTCATGCACGAAGACTTGCGTTCGGTGCATCGGGTTCGGCTGGTGTTTGATCATCTTGCGCAAAGTTTGCAGCCCTGGGTTGCAGCAGATTGCTGACCGTCATTGAATGCCCCTAGTCTGCTAACATGTCGTCACCCGACAGGAGTCTCTTCATGACCACCACAACCTTGCATCTCGATGATCAGTGGCAGCTCTATCGTGACGATGCGCCACAGCGACAGTATGAGGTTAAGGTGCCGGTAGATGTGCATCACGTACTGCTGCAGGCCGGTGACCTTCCTGACCCGTTTTACCGGGACAACGAAGCCCGGGTGCAGTGGGTGCATCAGCACAATTGGGTGCTTGAACGTGAGTTTGACTTGTCGCAGCAGGATCTTGCCCGCGATATCACCCTGCAACTGGAGTATCTGGATACCCACGCCACTGTAACGCTGAATGACGAGCCGGTTGCCGAACTGTCGAATCTGTTTCGGCGCTTTTATCTGGACATCAAACCCCAGGCAAAGACAGGTAAGAACCGGTTGAGGATCGTTCTGCACGATGCCGCCAAACTGGGGGCTGAGCGCGCAGCGCAATTGCCGTTTCCGGTGCCTTACAGCGAGTCCAACAATAAGATTCCACACATGAATACGGTGCGCAAAACTCAGTGTGATGCAGGCTGGGACTGGGGCATTTGTTTGATGTCGACCGGGCTTTACAGTGCGCCCCTGGTGCAGGTGCACAGTGACCGACTGCTCGATACCGTGCGTGTTACCCAACAGCACCAGGCGGGTGAGGCGCGCTTGCTGGTGACGGTCGATACGCTTGGCGCTGCCAGTACCGAGCAACGCCTTCACCTCGGTATGCCCGGTGCCGACCCGGTTGAGGTGGTTGTGCCCGTCGGTCGGAATCAGGTACAGGCGGAACTTATAGTAACCGAACCGTCACTTTGGTGGCCGAATGGCTATGGCGAGCAGCCGCTGTATCGTTTGGCTGTGGAACTGGACGGGCAGATCTGGCAGCGCGACATTGGCCTGCGCGAACTGCACTGGGATCTCAGCGCAGACGAAACGGGTAACCGCATGGTGGTGGTCGTCAACGGCGTCGAGATCTTCGCCAAGGGCGCTAACTGGATTCCGGCCGATGCCTTTCCGGCGCGCCACACCCCGGAACGTTACCATCAGTTGCTGGAAGCCTCGGCGGCGGCACACATGAACATGATCCGCGTGTGGGGCGGGGGCATGTACGAGCACGATGTTTTTTATGAAACCTGCGAACGGTTAGGGCTGCTGGTGTGGCAGGACCTGATGTTCGCCTGTTCGCTGTACCCGAGTACGCCGGCCTTTCTGGAAGACGTGACTCCGGAAGTCGACTGGCAGGTGCGGCGTCTGCAAAGTTACGGCTGCATCGCACTCTGGTGTGGCGATAACGAAGTCATCGGCGCGATCAACTGGTACGAAACCTCACGCAATAACCGCGAAAAATACCTGGTCAATTACGACCGTCTCAACCGGGTACTGGACGAGACCGTGCAGCAAGCCGACCCAAGCCGAACCTTCTGGCCGAGCTCGCCCTGTAACGGCGATCTGGATTTCGGCGACGCCTGGCACGATGACAATAAAGGCGATATGCACTACTGGGATGTCTGGCATTCGGGTAAATCTTTTTCCGCCTACTACGACATTAAGCCGCGATTTTGCAGCGAGTTCGGTTATCAGTCGTTTCCGTCGAAAGGCGTTATCGAATCGATCACCGAACCCGACGATCGCAATGTCACCAGCCCGGTGATGGAGGTGCACCAGAAAAACCCGGCCGGTAATTCCAAGATCGTTGAGATGTTCACCCGTTATTTTCGCTTCCCGGTTGGCTTCGATCAGTTTTTGTATTTAAGCCAGGTGCAGCAGGCCATCGCCATGAAAACGGCCATAGAATACTGGCGAACATTGCGCCCGCATTGTATGGGTACGCTGTACTGGCAGTTGAACGATGTCTGGCCGGTCGCGTCCTGGAGCAGTCTGGAATACGGCGGTGGCTGGAAACAAATGCACTACCACGCCCGGCGTTTTTATCAGCCGGTGCAGTGGTTCTGGATCGGGGAGGGCGAGCGGCAGCAGCTGATGGCGGTGAACGATTTACCGGTTCCGGTCAGGCTCAGCGGCCAGTGGCAGATCATAGCGCTGGATGGTCAGGTGGTGCAGACGACCGCCATCAACCAGCAACTCGACGCGGGCGCCAGCCTTTGCCTGGCCGAAGTCACCGCAGCAGACCCGACCCGCACCTTCGCCGTCGCGCGAGGTGACTATCGGCCGGATAAAAACAGCGGCTCGTCCGCACCGCAGTTCCCGGGTGGCCAGTGCGACGCCACCGCGTATTTCGCGCTGTGGAAACAACTCGATTTGCCGCTGGCGACGCTGTCGGCAGCCGCCGGCCACGACGCCGAAGGGCTCTGGGTTCGCCTGAGTACCGACCTGCCGGCGCATTACGTTACACTGGACAGCCCGGCTACCGGACGCTGGACTGACAACAGCTTCACCCTGCTGCCCGGCGAGACCAAAACCCTGCGCTGGCAGGGTGAGGCCATGACGCTGAACAGTCTGGCGGTCTATCATCTGGCGGCCAGTTATCGTGACAGGGTTGCGACGCAAGCAGTGCTGCAAAAAACAAAAACAGACCATTGAAAAAAACCAAGAAGACACAGGACGAGGACCGCTTAGTGAACTTTTACGATCGTGATTTTCTGAACCAGCATTGCCAGTCGATTCTGGCGTTTTATGACCCCAGAGTGGACGACCCGAGCGGTGGTTTCTTTCACAACTATTACGACAATGGCGATGTCTTCGACCCCGGTTTTCGCCAACTGGTAAGCAGCACCCGGCTGGTGGTGAATTACGCCCTGGCCGGCTTGCACTTCGACCTCGAAGATTATCGCATTCGTGCCCGGCGTGGGCTGGATTATGTCGAGCAGGTGCACTGGCGCGAGGAAGAAGGCTTGTACGCCTGGACGCTGCGCGACCACGAACCCGAAGATCTCACCCAACAAGCCTACGGCTATGCGTTTGTATTGTTGGCCTATTCCGCCTGCCTGAAAGCCGGTGTCATCGACAGCGCCGACGCTCTGCATCGGACCTACGATTTGCTCGAGCAACGTTTCTGGCAAGCCGACCAGGGACTGTTTGCCGATGAACTCAGCGCCGAGGGTATACTCAGCGATTACCGCGGCCAGAACGCAAACATGCACCTGTGCGAGGCCATGATCGCCGCCTTTGAGGCCAGCGGCGACTCGCGCTTTCTTGAGCGCGCCAAAACCCTGGCCAACAACATTGCCTTTCGCCAGGCCGACCTGACCGATGGTCTGATCTGGGAGCACTACACAACCGACTTCGGCATCGACTGGGATTACAACAAAGACGATCCGAAACACCTCTATCGCCCCTGGGGCTTTCAGCCCGGTCATCAGACCGAATGGACCAAGCTGCTGCTGATGCTGCACCGCCACGACCCGCAACCGCGCTATATTGATAGGGCAAAAAGCCTGTTCGACCGAGCCTGGCAAACGAGCTGGGATACCGAACACGGCGGTCTGGTTTACGGCTTCGACCCGCATGGACAGTGGTGCGATGACGACAAATACTTTTGGGTACAAGCTGAAAGTTTTGCCGCAGCTGCTCTGCTCTTGCAGGCCACCCAAGACGAACACTACCGCGACTGTTACCAGCAACTTTGGCAATACAGCTGGGAGCACTTTGTCGATCATGACTATGGCGCCTGGTTTCGGGTGTTGTATCGGAATAACCGCAAAGTCTCGAACGAGAAGAGCGCCGCCGGCGCCAAGTGCGATTACCACACCTTGTGTGCCTGTCTTGAAGTATTGCGGGTAATTGAAAAGAGCTAGCGCGAGGCGCGACCTGAAGGGTTATATCCAGTAAAGTGGAGCCGTCTCAATTTAATGGAAGCGACACTATGCGTCAGCAATGGTTAAGTCTGGGTGGCCTGGTCACCATCGCATTGATACTCAGCGGTTGTGCTGGTTTTGGGGTAGATGATGCCTATCGTCAGCCTGATTTCGAGCACCAGTCCACCCGGCTGACCGGCATCACCTGGACCGGGGTGAGCGGCTCCAGTCGTGTCGAGTTGACCAACCCGAACGCCTATCGCCTGCCGATCACCGAATTTGCCGCCCAACTCTGGCTCGATGGTGAACCCTGGATCGATCTCGGAACTCCCACATTGAATGGGCTGGCGGCCCGCTCGACCAGCACGCTTGAATTTGACTGGACGGTCACCGCGTCAGGCTTGCTGCAGCGCGCGCGCGATGCCTACGCCGCCGGTGAAGCGAACCTTGAACTGAAATTGCAACCGACGCTGGCGGTGCCGGTATTGGGCGCGCGCCAGCTCGACTGGTCACACGACTTTACCGTGCCGGTACCCAAATCTCCGCAGGTCAGCCTGGCAGACTGGCGGGTGGAAGACATTGGGTTTACCAGTCTGACTCTGGCGCTGGACTTGGTTGTGACCAACCCGAACCGCTTCGATCTGGCGACCGGACCCTTTGACGTTGGCATCGAAGCTGACGGCCGCAGTTTGTCCCGGCTGTCGTTGTCGGGCATGGACATTGGCGCGGGTGTCACTCAGCGCCAGACGACTGAAGTGTCCCTCGGGTTTGGCGGCCTGGGTATTTCCTTGCTCGAAGCATTGCGCAGTGGTGAGTGGCCGCAAAGCCTGGGCATGAACTGGTCTGGCAACATGCGCAGCCCGGATCTGGGGCTCGACTTGCCAGCGTTGACGGGGTCGGTTAGCCGGTAAATGATAGGCGGTGTTGAGCCTGCCAGAGTAGGCTTGTTCCGACAGACGTAGCAGGGGTTAACTATGCACAGCAACGCAATGGCGTCCGCAGGACGTCAAATGATGGGGTTTTTGGCGGGGCTGACGCTGTTGGTAGCCGTAACCGAGGCGTCGACACTGAGCGATGTACGCAGTAAAAATTACCTGGACTGTGGTGTATCGACCGGTATTCCCGGCTTCTCCAACCCGGACTCCGAAGGCCGCTGGAGCGGTCTGGATGTCGACATTTGCCGGGCTGTTGCGGCTGCTGTGTTGGGTGATGCCAGCAAGGTAAGGTACACGCCCCTGCCACCGGGCGACCGGTTTAACGCCCTCAGTTCGGGCGAAGTGGACATGTTGTCGCGCAACACCACCTGGACCCATGCCCGGGACACCACGCTGGGTATGATCTTCGCGGGCATTGTGTTCTACGACGGCCAGGGCTTTATGGTGACACGGGCATCGGGAATCACAGCGCTGTCTGATCTGGATGGGGCCGCTATCTGCATTCAGGGTGGCACCACCAGTGAGTTGAATGTTGCCGATTACTTTCGCGAAACGGACATGAATTACCAGCCCGTTGTGTTTGCGACCTCCGATCAGACCATGCGCGGTTTTGAGGCCGGTCGTTGCAATGTATTAACCTCTGACCTGTCACAGCTGTACGCGCAACGAACCCGACTGAGAAATCCGGACACCGCATTTATTTTACCGGAAGTCATTTCAAAAGAGCCTCTGGGCCCGGCGGTGCGCCAGGATGACATGCAATGGTACAACATCGTTAAATGGACGCTCTTCGCGATGGTTAATGCCGAGGAATACGGTGTCAGCCAGAGCAACGTCGACGCCATGCGGGAGTCTCCCAAGCCGGTGATTCAACGCATGCTGGGCGTTAATGCCGATACCGGCCGCGCCATGGGCATCTCGGCTGACTGGGCTTACCAGATTATTCGCCAGGTGGGCAATTATGGCGAGGTGTTTGATCGCAACGTCGGAGAGAATTCGCCACTCGGGTTCGAGCGGGGTCTGAACCAACTGTGGAGTAAGGGCGGATTGTTATACGCACCGCCGCTTAGATAGCTGATTGTTCAGTTAGCGGAATTCGGTGCATTTGTGTAGCCAGAAACGCACCCTCTCCCCAGCCCACTCTCGCAGGGCGGGATAGGGTGCTGTTAGTGGGTCCCTGTTGATCAGCTATCCGGAAACGCCCGTAATATTGTCATTTAGAACCCGTTACAGAAATCGTCTGGCCTGGGAATACCGTTGTTGCCAATAGGCGTTGCCCAGCGATGATTCAGTCACCCCGACTGAGGAGGCCGAATGAATAAAACGGTCGTCACCGAGATAAATGCCCGCGTGTTGCTCCTTACCTCCGATGCGGAAGAAGACGATGTCTCCCTCTCGCAGCTGATCCCGGCGAACAAACTGCCCTTCGTTCAGCATCATTTCGGTGGTGCGGGGCACGTTTCGGTTCAGCCCCTCCCGATACGCTGTCACTATGAACCCCGAGCAGTCGAAACCGGCAGGCGTGGTACCACCATAGCGATAGGGCGTGCCCTGGTAACGTTGGTAGACCTGTTGTAGCTGGGCAGTAACGGCCGAGTTGCGAGTTGGAGCATCGTTAGGAGCGGAAGATGGGTTCTGGCCAGTGGTGGCCGCGATTGGGCTGGCGGAGCCAGCTTCATAACTCTGGTAACCGGCGCAGCCGGCCAGTAAGAAGCTGGCGCTGGCGATCAATAGCAGGCTGCGCAGGTGGTAACGCGGAGCTGGCTCTTCGGCTGGGAACATCGGTTTATCCTGCATCGTCAGCGGTCTGTCAACACTCTGTATGGCAACCTTACCGCGCGGTGCCAGCCCGGGCCAGCCGATGCGTGTAAAGAGCGTCACGCGGGTTCAGCCTGCAGTCAGGTAGCGTGGCCCCGTTGTTGCCAGTGCAACAGGCGCTCTACCAGCATGGGCCGGGAGAAGGGTTTGGGGATCAGGTCGTCCATGCCTGCGGCAAAGGCCTCATCGCGGTCGCGTTCCATGGTATTGGCCGTGATGGCCAGAATGGGCGTATTGGCGTTAGGGCCATCGTTCTTGCGAATCTGACGGGTGGCTTCAAAGCCGTCCATATTTGGCATCTGACAATCCATCAGGATGAAGTCGTACTTGTCTCCAGCGGCCTGCTCTACCGCACCGAGGCCATCGTAGGCGACATCCATATCACAGCGCTCCCGTTCAAGGATAGCGGTCAGCAATTTCAGGTTGAGCAGATTGTCCTCGACGATCAGCACCCGACTACCGGCCAGGGGCGCCTTGACGTCGCTGGCCGCCTCCTGCACCGGCGCAGCGGTGCAAGGCAGGCTCAGTCGGGTCAGAATGTGGTCCGCATGGCTTTCCCGTACCAGATCGGCGCCCAGAATGTCGGCAAAAGCCTGGCTCAGGTAGTGGTTGAGGGTCGGGCCGGTCAGCGGTGGTTTCTCCGCCGGGCTTTTGGGATTGGTCAGCTCAGCCATTGACGGTGTGTGAATGGTATCGATGGGGTTTGGCTGGCGCAGTGTCAGGTTTAATCGTTGCGCTGTGGCATCGAAGTGCGCGCTCATTTCAATATCACCGGACTGGCTGTGTTGCAGGGCGCTGTCGAGCAGGTGATCCAGAATGTGCTGGGTGTTGTGCCAGTCCAGAGACAGCGCGCCGGGCAGTGTCTCTGCCGCCGTCAGTGTGCAGGCCCGGCCGTGGGTGGAAAAGGCTGCTGACAGGCGGTTCTTGCAATCCATCAGGCGCGCTCGTACGTCGACTATCGCCGGGCGGCTGGTGACCGGGTAGGCTAACAGCTCGGCATAAGACAGCAGGCTTTCAACCTGGTGATGAGTGGTGTGCGTCGCGTTCTGGAGCAGGTACAACAGCTCCTGTTGGCGGGGTGTCAGCGGGCTGCTGGCGAGTTCTGCCAGAGCGCCCAGAGCGTGGGTGATGGGGGTGCGAAGCTCATGGCTGACCAGTCGTAAAAATTCATCCTTGCTGCGGTTCGCGTCGCGCGCATCCTGTAACGCCTGGTCAAGCCGGGCCAGCGTTTGCAGGGCTTCTTCCTTGGCCCCGGCTTCGCGTTCTTCACGATCACGATGGTCGTTGCGCAAATAATTTGCCTGGGCTACCGACATCAGTAACGATTCGTAAGCGACGCCAAACAGCAGCGCACGTTGCACGAAAAAATTGGAAGGCAGCAGACCCTGCACATAGAGGTTATAAATCACCGCACAGATCACCATGCCTGTCCAACTGACCAAAAACAGGGGGGCTGAATTCAAGCCTTTGTACGTAGCGCTGATACCGAGATAAATGACGGTAACAAAGAAGATGAGGTTGGCCAGGGTGACAATGGTGACGGCGTGGCTGATCAAATCCAAAATGCCGAAAGGAATCGACGCGATACCCAGCCAGCGCAATCCGCTTAGCACATGATGCAGGCGGGGGTAGTGGATGCGGGTGCGCAGGAAGTGCTGGCAAAAGCTGTAACCTCCCCAGAAGAACATCGCCAGCCCGAAAAACGCGGCATTCTGCTGAATAAACGTGGAATCTGGCCAGAGGTAGAGGTAGCCCAGCCCCGAGTTATACACTGAAAACAGAATAATGCCGCTTAGATAGATCAGGTAGTTGAACCGGAAACGGTCCCGGTCGACCTGCCACATCACCAGGTTGAACAGCAGCATGGCACCGCTGAGCGTGATCAGCAGTACGTCGAGAAGCATTTCACGGGTGGCCGAGTGAATTTGGGTGAGTTCGTCGTTCAGACTGACGTCGAGCGCCAGCGTGCTGCGGCCATAAGCAGCAATGTAGATTTCCCGTGTTTCACCGGGGGCAATGGACACGGGCACCAGATATCCCGGAAACGGGTAGCGGCGCAGCTCACTGGGTCGTCGGTCTCCGGCGATAAAGACAGGGGCATCCATGGAAATGGCCTGACCGGCGGTCACGGAGTAGACATCCACGTAATCCGCCGCTTCGGCACTGATGGCCAGAGTCCAGTCTGTTTGCTGTGTATCGTTGATAACGCGTAGCGCCAGCCAGGCTTTCTGGTCGTCACGGATGTAGCCAAAGTTGGGGGTGCTTTCGAATGTTTGCGGCAGGGCATCAAGACTGGGTGGCGTATCGAGCGGCAATAACCCGCCATTCAGGGCATTGAGGGTCAGGTTGTTGCTGACTTGTGACAGCCGAATCTCTGCGCTGGCGGCCCCGGCAACGCACAGAACCAACAGGCTGAACGCCAGAAGCATCAGCCGACGGACGATGCCCTGGCATCGTAGATCGGGGAATGTAAGCCACCGGCCCACAACATCGAACCGGTTTTCGAAAGCCGATTCGTTCGAGCGGTTCCTTGACGTGGCGAGCGGTCCTTTTGATGTCATCGGCGTTGTCAGAACAATGCATCCAGCCCCAGCTTAACACTTAGGCTGATGTTTACACCTTCCTTTTCTTCAAGGGCGCCCAGCAAATAGCCGCTTTCCAGCGAAAACCTCAGGTTGTCGTCCAGTGGCGTTGGAATATCGACTTCGACAAACAGTTGGGTACCCGGGCCATCCGGGCCGTATATTCCATCCAGGCCATAGCGGAAACTCTCGCTGTGGCCAATGGCACTGACCAGGCCGAGGCTCAGATACCAGAGGTCGCCATAGCTGCCCCGAACCCGATAGGCGAGGTCGATGTCTGAAGCCGAGTCGAACTGAAAGCCAGCGAACCAGCTTTGCTCCGGCGCATTCAGAATGCTGAAGCTATTCTGGCCGACCACGAACTGGTTGCGATGCCGATAGCTGACTTCTTCGACCGCATCACCTTCCTCGATCAGTGCCTTGGCCAGGTCATAGTGGTCGGAGCGGGCAATTTCGCCACGGGCGACGCCGTTACTGACCGAGTTGATGCGGATGCGACCGATGATCTCGCGAAAGGCGTCGTCTTCGGTGATGGGTTTGATGGTCTTAAAGACAGCAAAATAGCTGCCTGGCGTTACGCCAGCTTCTCGTCCCAGGCTAATGGCGACCTGATCATCCAGCTTCGACAAAATCGTCCCGTCGGCCTGAACCGAAGGGTCCGCACGTTCGACCCAGTCGTTGCTGCGGATCGACAGACGCCCGAGTTTGATCTGCGCAACCGCATATACGCTGCTGACGGACACCACTTCAATGATGCCGCTCTGGTCATCGACATAGCCGTAGCTGTCGCCCCGGGCATCGCGTATTTCTTCTCCCCGGCGGAACACCCGATACAGGTCTCCGACTTCAACGCCTGTGTTGATGCCGAGGTCAAAAATCAGTTCGTCGCCGCTGACCCGCACGACCGTGCCCAGTTCCCGGAAAGCTCGTTTCAGCACCAGCGGTAACTCGTACTCCAGTTGCGCCAGCAGGGCGGGAACGTCGTCGGTGAGGCGAAACTCCAGGGCCCGTTGCAGTGACAGCTCGCCGGTGCGAGTGTTGTAGAACGTGGTGGTCAGGGTGGCGGTGCGTCGAGCTGGCGTGTAAAGCGTCACAACGGCCAGGGTGTCGAGCCCGGCGTCAAGAGCGGCTTTGTTCATCGCTTCAATTCTGGCGTCAGAATCCGGTCGCACCTGAGTGGTGGCCGGTGCCACTTCATAGTCCCGCAACTGGTTCAGGGCATTGGCTGCGACCAGCCGCAGGTCGGGACGAAAGGCGAGGTAGTCGTCTTCCGTGTCGGTCACCAGCAGCACATTACCGGCCGCTACAGCAGTGCCGGCCAGCATCAGCAAGCACCCCAGGGCAAAGCGAATCACGTCAGCGTTCTCCTAACAACGATGGGTATGGTGGAGTATAGACACAGGTGTCCCGGCGCAAGCCAGTCTGGCGATTAAATTCGCCGAAAATCGGATAAAACCGTCAAAGCAGTGACGCTTGCAACGCTGGCCCAGCCTCGTATGATGAAAACCGTTACCGATCAGGAGCGCATGGCAGAGATGGCGTTTTTACAATTACGGGCAGCCACACTGACCCGACAACACGTCTCACACGCGCATGCCCATCATCAGCTGATTCTGGCGACGTCGGGTGTGACGAACCTGCGGATCGAACATCAGGAAGACCAAATCACCAAAACGTGTGGGTGCCTGATTCCCTCAACCTATCATCACGACTACGTCGGTGACGGCGCCAATCGAACGCTGGTGTTGGACATCCCTCAGGCCAGTCTCGCCACCCTGGTGTTCAGTGATGAGCTTGAACGATTGTTTGCGGCGCCCCGGTTTTACCCGGTTTCCGCTCAGTTGCAGGACCTTGCTCGCAGCTTGATGAACCAGGTGGAACACACGCCTCACCTGCAAACCAGCATCGCAAGTTTGCTGCTTCGGGCGTTGTATCATCAATTGTTTTCTACCGACCTGCCGCCTCATACGTTGAACAGTCAGCATCGCTTGAAAGGCCGGGATCGAATAGACCTGACCCGCATCGACCGCTTTATCGATCTCCACCTGGCTGATCAGATTACGGTGGAGTCATTGTCGGGCCTGTGTGCGCTCAGCCCTGGGCACTTTCACAGCTGTTTTCGCGAGGTAACCGGGCAGACGCCGCTGTCTTATGTGCAGCAGCGGCGTCTGCAGGCTGCATACCGTCTGGTGACGGATACGTCCCTGGCGCTGGCACGCGTGGCCGAGCGGGTTGGGTTTCGGGATCAGGGCAGTTTTTCGCGCGCATTCCGGCGCCAATTTGGCGTATCGCCTTCCCAATCTCGCGGTTAATTTCTCGTCTGGTAGGCCTGTTTTCCGGGTTTCGGGCAAAAAATGCTCAGTTCAGGGCAAGCATTGTCGGCGCATTGGTCTTATGTTGTCAGGACTGACCGCGCCGGTGGCTCGGCATTACAGCCGGGTATTGACGTTTGAATGTCAGCCCCTGATAACACCCGGCTACCCCTGAATCAGGTTTACCGATTGGAGACAACACCATGCAGATCATAAACAGTGAGCAAGTCGCCCGATTGCTGGCCTGGCCAGCGCTGGTTGATCGCATAGCCGATGCTTTTGTCGCCGGTGTCGAAGCGCCGCCTCGCCATCATCACGCCATGCACCGCAAGGATGGCGAAGCCACCATGTTGCTGATGCCCGCCTGGCAAACAGACGGTTTCGTCGGTGTGAAGATGGTGAATGTGTATCCGCAAAACGCGGCCGCGGGTTTGCCGGCCATTGCCGGTGTTTATCTGCTCAGCAATGGCGATAACGGTCAGCCCTTGGCCTGCATCGATGGCAGCGAACTGACGCGCCGTCGCACCGCAGCGGCGTCTGCCCTGGCCGCGCGTGAACTGGCCCATCCGGATGCCAGCACCCTGGTCGTGTTGGGTACGGGCAAGCTGGCGCCCATGTTGATTGAGGCTCATGCCAGCGTTCGCCCGATTCGCACGGTTCAGGTTTGGGGCCGCGACCCGGCCAAGGCAGCGGCACTGGCCAGTCAGTATGCAGACCGTTTTGACACCGCTGTTGTCACCGACCTTGCTGACAGTGTGGGCCAGGCCGATATCATCAGCTGCGCCACGCTATCGACCGAGCCACTGGTGAAAGGCGATTGGCTTAAGCCGGGTGCCCACCTGGATCTGGTCGGCGCATTCCGCCCCACCATGCGCGAAGCCGACAGTGTGGCAATGATGCGCGGTGACGTGTTCGTCGATACCTACGCGGGCGCCCGGGGCGAGGCAGGTGACCTTCTGCAGGCGATTGAGGAAAGCGATTTTACCTTTGCCGATGTGCGTGCTGAACTGGCTGAGCTGCTGCGCGGTGACAAGCCGGGCCGCCGCCATGGTGACGACATCACGGTATTCAAATCGGTCGGCGCGTCGCTTGAAGATCTGGCCGCTGCCATTGAAGTCTGGCAACAGTTCACAGTGGGAGCCTGACGCATGCATATAGCGGTGATTGGAGCGGGCGTAGTCGGCGTGACCACGGCCTGGGTTCTGCGCCAGCGCGGCCATACTGTCAGTGTGATTGATCCCCAGTCGTCAGCAGGAATGGAAACCAGCAAAGCCAACGCCGGCCAGCGCAGCTACGGCTATGTCTATCCCTGGGCATCACCGGCAATGATCGGCAAGGCGCTGCCCTGGCTGTTATCGGCCGATGGCCCGCTGAAAATGAAGCAACCCCCGTCGCTGGCGACGCTCAAGTTCCTCTGGGATACCTGGCGTTTTGCCCGCCAGCCCGGTTTGTTCGAGGCCAACAAAGTGGCCATGCTGAAGCTGGCAGCGTTCAGTCGGGAATGTTTTATCGACCTTGAGCAGAAACACCCCTTCGACTTCTGCGGCGGTCACCATGGGCTGATGGAGCTGGCCAGCAACGCTAAAAGTCAGCAAGGCTTGCGGGAGAACGCGGCGCTGTTACAACGCCTGGGTATTGAACACCGCATGCTGGAACCCGACGAGGTGTATTCGGTCGAGCCGGGCCTGGCTCGTAATCCCCCCATATTAGGCGCTTTGCGGGTGGCCGACGATGGTACCGGTGACTGTCTTCAGTTTACCCGGGCGCTGGCTGAGGTATGTGCCGAACAGGGCGTAATTTTTCATTACGGACAGTCGGTGGCGGGCGTCACCACCAGGGCGGGTAGACCGACAGCCCTAACACTCAACCGTGCCAATGAACCTGGTGCCATGGAGCAATTGGAGGCTGATGCCTTCGTGCTCTGTGCCGGTACCGGGTCTGCGCAGATCGCCAGGCAGTTTGGGCTGAAACTGTCGCTGTATCCGGTTAAGGGCTACTCGCTGACGGCCGCGCTGACCAACCCGGACAAGGCACCGCAATCAACCGTTATCGACGATCAGTTCAAGGTTGTGGCGACCCGATTGAATGATCGACTGAGGGTGACCGGTTTTGTCGAACTGGCGGATTTTAACCGCGATATTCCGGCCCGCCGCCTGCAGACGCTGAAACGGGCGATTGCTCTGCGTTTCCCTGGCGCGGCAGACCTGGAGACCGCCGACGCCTGGGCTGGCTTTCGACCGATGACGCCAGACGGCCCACCGGCGATCGGTAAAGGCCCGGCTGACAATCTGTTCATCAATACCGCACATGGCACCTTCGGCTGGACGTTGTCGGCCGGGAGTGCCTACATTGTCGGCCAACTGGTTGACGGTGAACAACCGGCGGTCGAGCTGGACGCGTTTCACCCCGGGCGATTTGGCTAACCAAGCCCGGTTCTACCCTGAACCGCCGGTTCGGCCAGTTTTTTTTCATTTGGACGATGACACCTCTGTGTTGGCAAGGTATACCTATAGACCCTTAAAAGGAGTTTTGCGATGCATCCCAGAGACGTAACAACCAAAGCCGATGTCAAAGCCATCATTGAAGAGCGCAATGCCAGCCAGGTAAAGGTGGGCGTGTTTGATATCGACGGCGTGTTGCGTGGAAAGTACATGAGCCGCAGCAAATTCCTGTCGGCACTGGAGGGCGGCTTTGGCTTTTGCGATGTGGTGCTGGGCTGGGACAGCAACGACCAACTCTACGACAACGTCGATTACACCGGCTGGCATACGGCCTACCCCGATGCCTGGGTAAACATCATTCCCGACAGTTGCCGGGAGATCCCCAGCGAAGGCGATACGCTGTTTTTCCTGTGTGAGTTTACCGGGCCTGCCGAATCCATCTGCCCGCGCGGTTTGCTGCGCCGGGTGTTGGCGCGAGCGGACAGCCTGGGGTTCAGTGCGCTGGCTGCCTGTGAATTTGAATTCTTTCTGTTTGAAGAAACCCCCAAGACGGTGCGCGATAAACACTATCAGCATATGAACAGCATCACTCCGGGCTTTTTCGGCTATTCGGTGTTGCGCAGCTCGGTCATGGCCGAGTTCTACAACGATTTCATGGACTACTGTAACGCCATGGATACCCCCGTTGAAGGCTTTCACACCGAGACTGGGCCCGGCGTTCTGGAAGCTGCCCTGGCGGTCGATTCCGCGCTGAACGCGGCCGACAAGGCTGCGCTGTTTAAGACCTTCACCAAGGTCTATGCCCAGCGCAATGGGATGATGGCGACCTTCATGGCCAAATGGTCCGCCGACTATCCGGGCCAGAGCGGCCACATGCACGTCTCGCTGTTTAACAAAGACGGAAGTTCCGCCTTCTACGATGAAGCTGGCGGCGAACACAATATGTCCGAAACCATGCGCCATTTCATTGGTGGCCAGCAGGCACTGATGCCGGAATTCCTGGCGATGATCGCCTGCACCGTCAACAGTTACACCCGTCTGATTCCCGGTGCCTGGGCACCGACTTCGGCCAGTTGGGGTATTGAAAACCGCACCTGCGCGCTGCGGGCCATTCCTGGTTCGCCCAAGTCGCAACGGGTTGAGTACCGAATTTCAGCGGCTGACATTAACCCCTACATTGCACTGGCTGCAGCGCTTGCGTCGGGCTTGTGGGGTATCGAGAATCAGATAGAACCAGACGCTCCGATTGCGGGTACGGCTTATGATGTTGAGTTTTCACCCGAACGAACACTTCCTGTGACGTTGATGGACGCCGCCGGTCGCTTGCGTGCGTCAAAAGCCGCGCGCGAATTATTCGGCGATGCCTTCGTTGATCACTATGCGGCTACCCGCGAATGGGAAGAGCGCGAATTCAGAAAGGCCATTACCGATTGGGAATTGCAGAGGTATTTCGAAATTATTTAACCCGTTGCCTGTGTCCTGAGTTAGAAATTCGCTGGGCAATGTGTGTAGGAGGCTTCTGTTTAAACAGTGCCAATCGGACCACCGCGTACGCCTGCTGGAGGTACGCCGTGAACCCATCCATGGGGGCTCGAAGATCGCATCCCTGCGATCTCACGACCTCCACCAGGCGTACCCGGTAGTCCTTGGATAGTCCGTAGCTTACTGGGCGCGAATTTCTAACTCATGACACGAGCTGCACTCGAACACTTAACAGGAACCCAAGAATGACTGAGATGGCAACAATCATCAGCCCGGTAAACGCCACCCAATACGCGGAGCGGCCGTATTTGAGCGAGGCTGAAGCTAGAGAGGCGGTCAAGCGGGCCTCGGCTGCACAGCGTCAATGGCAAGCTACCCCGCTGCCAGAGCGGGTGAACATTCTGGAGCGGGCGGTTGAACTGCTTGACGAGCAACGCGACGAACTGTCTGAAGAGCTCGCCTGGCAGATGGGCCGACCAATTAGCCAGGGGGGCGGTGAAGTCAATGGTTTTGCCGAGCGGGCCCGTTACATGCAGGCTATCGCGCCGCGTTCGCTGGCGGATCTGGACATGCCTGACAAGCCCGGTTTCAAACGCTATATTCGTCGAGATCCTGTGGGTGTGGTGCTGACCATTGCGCCCTGGAATTTTCCCTATATGACGGCGGTCAATACGGTGTGGCCGGCGCTCGCGGCTGGCAACGCTGTGCTGCTTAAACATGCTCAGCAAACGCTGTTATGTGCCGAACGGTTGCAACGGGTTCTGGCGCAGGCTGGTTTGCCCGAAGGCGTGTTTCAGGCGGTCACATTGAGCCACGACACCACGGCCTCTATTCTGCAAGAACCGGCGATCCGCTTTGTCAGTTTTACCGGCTCGGTGCGGGGCGGTCAGAGTATTCAGCAGGCCATTGCCAAAAGCGGACAGTTTGCCGGCACCGCGCTGGAACTGGGCGGCAAAGACCCGGCCTATGTGCGCGCCGACGTCGATATCGCTGATGCCGCCGTTAACCTGGCTGACGGTGTTTTCTTCAACAGCGGCCAGAGCTGTTGCTCGGTGGAGCGCATCTATGTGCATCAGGATGTCTACCAGGAGTTTGTCGACGCGCTGGTCGCTGAGACCCGCAAGCTGGTGCTCGGCGATCCGTTGCAAAAAACGACCACGCTGGGCCCTCTGGTCAAAGCCTCGGCTGCTGACTTCGTGCGCGGCCAGATAGCCGACGCGGTCAAAGCCGGCGCCACGGCGCTGATTCAGCCCGGGGAGTTCCCCGCAGACCAGCCGGGTACCGCTTATTTGGCTCCGCAGATTCTGACCGGGGTCGATCACAGCATGCGCGTGATGACCGAAGAGAGCTTTGGCCCGGTGGTCGGCATCATGCCGGTCGCGTCGGATGAAGAAGCGATTCAGCTGATGAACGACAGTGAGTTTGGACTCACCGCCTCGATCTGGACGCGGGATCTGGACGCCGCCGAACGCCTCGGGCGCGATGTCCAGACCGGCACCCTGTTCATGAACCGGTGCGACGTGCTCGACCCGGCTCTGGCCTGGACCGGTGTCAAGCATACAGGCCGGGGCGCGTCTCTGTCCGAGATCGGTTACGACGCCCTGACCCAACCCAAGAGTTTTCACTTACGACTGCCCAGCGGAGGCTAACCCATGACCACCGAAACATCGTTAATCGCCAACTGGGGCATGCCCAACCGCATTCTGGTTGGGCCGGACCGACTGAAGGAATTACCGGCTCTGTGTCAGGAACTGGGATTCAAAGCCCCCTTGCTGGTGACCGATCGCGGCCTGGCCAGCCTGCCCATGGTGACCGACACCCTGGTGGCGTTGACGTCGGCGGGCTTAAAAGCGGCCCTGTTTGCCGAGGTCGAAGGCAACCCGACCGGGCCCATGGTTGAGGCGGGTGTTGACGTCTATCGCAGCGGCGGGCACGACAGTGTCGTCGCGCTCGGTGGTGGCAGCGGGCTGGATGTGGGCAAGGCCATCGCCTTCATGTCGGGCCAGACCCGGCCGATCTGGGATTTTGAAGACATCGGCGATTACTGGACCCGCGCCGACGCGGCAGGCATCGCCCCGGTCATCGCCATTCCCACAACCGCCGGTACCGGCTCGGAAGTGGGCCGCGCCTCGGTCATTGCCAACGAGGCCGAACACCGTAAAATCATCGTCTTTCACCCGAAAATGCTGCCCGTCGCGGTGATACTGGACCCCAAAGTCACCACGGCTTTGCCGCCCCACATCACTGCCGCAACCGGACTGGACGCCTTTATCCACAGCTTCGAAGCTTACTGCGCGCCCGGGTTTCACCCGATCTGCGGGGGCATCGCGCTGGAAGGCATGCGCCTTGTGGCGGCATCGCTTCCGGTTGCCTATAAAGACGGCAACAACCTGGAAGCCCGCACCAAAATGCTCACCGCCGCCAGCATGGGGGCCATCGCCTTTCAGAAAGGCCTGGGGGGCGTGCACGCCATTTCCCACGCGGTCGGCGCGATGTACAACACCCACCACGGCCTGACCAACGCCGTGGTACTGCCGTACATCATGGTACACAACCGCGCCAGCATCGAGCATCGAATGGTGCCTGTGGCTCAGGCTGTGGGCCTGCAAGACACCTCCTTCGACGCTCTGCTGCAGTGGGTGCTGGACTTCAGGCGCGAGCTGGGTATTCCCCATACGCTGGCCGATATCGATGTTCCCGACGATCAAGCCGACGAAGTGGGCCGTCTGGCCGCCGTTGACCCCTCTGCCGGTGGCAACCCACAACCGCTGAATGCGGCGGTGCTGACTGAGGTATTTCGCAAGGCGGTTCATGGTCGGTTGTGACCTCAGGCCTCCTGTTGGAGTACTTGGCCCTTCGGGCTTCAAGTTCCGGAGGTTAGTTTTAGTGTGTTGCCAGGAGTCCGTGTCAGGCACCGGGTGCACTTTTCCGGGTGGTGCGACACATCGCTCGCCGTAAACCCGTCCATGGGGGCTAGGCTTCGGGATAAGAATCCCCTCCATGGGATTCTCCCTTCGGGCTCGCTGCGCTCATGCTAAAACGCTCCTGGCGTTTTAGTCCATGCCTCAGACTTCCCCGGACAGGTACACCCGGCACCTGACACTAATCTCAATGCTGTCATGGACGACCGTTAGCCAATTAGGGACTGACTTCGATGATGGCAGTAAAGACTAGCGACGGGTGCCGGTGGATGCCTCTGCGGGGGTAGTCCGCAACATGGATGTTGCGGCCTAGGCTCCATGGAAGGATCAACGCCGACCCCCGCAGAGGCATCCACCGGTGCCCGGCGCGGACCAAAGCCACAAATCAAGCCTGGCCCGTAGTAAGAAAGGGGGTGCCAAACGCCCCCGTTAATCCGTATAATCTGCGCCCCATTTTCCGGGATTTGGTGAAAAAATGATCACCAGCCCCGGCCTGTTAGAACCTGAGGTGCCCAGTGCAATTTCCCAAGCGTTACGATGTCATAGTGATCGGTGGCGGCCATGCCGGAACCGAGGCGGCCCTCGCGGCAGCGCGCACGGGCGCACAGACACTGTTGCTGACGCACAACGCCGATACCGTCGGGGTGATGTCCTGTAACCCGGCTATTGGTGGCATCGGCAAGAGTCACCTGGTCAAGGAAATCGATGCGCTGGGTGGTGCCATGGCGCGCGCGACTGACCGCGCCGGGATTCAGTTTCGGGTACTGAACAGCCGTAAAGGTCCGGCCGTACGCGCCACTCGCGCTCAGGCTGACCGTCAACTGTATCGCTCAGCGATTCGCGAAATCGTTGAATTGCAGCCGAATTTGGAGTTGTTCCAGCAGTCAGCCGATGACCTGCTGCTGGAAAACGACGTCGTCACCGGCGTCGTCACCCAGACCGGTATTCACATCATGGCCGAAACCGTGGTGCTGACCGCCGGTACTTTTCTGGGTGGCAAGATTCACGTCGGCATGCAGAACTACTCCGGCGGTCGCATGGGCGATGCCCCGAGCAATGCCCTGTCGCAGCGGTTGCGTGAACTGCCGTTTCGGGTCGGGCGTCTTAAGACGGGTACCCCGGCGCGCATTGACGGCCGCAGTCTCGATTATGGCCAACTGACCGAACAGCCCGGCGATACACCGCTACCGGTCATGTCCTATATGGGTCGGGTAGAAGAACACCCGAGTCAGGTCTCCTGCTGGATTGCTCACACCACCGAACAGACGCACGACATCATTCGCAACAACCTGCATCAGTCGCCGATGTACGCCGGTGAGATCGAAGGCATCGGACCGCGGTATTGCCCGTCGATCGAAGACAAGGTCACCCGCTTTGCCGACAAGACCAGCCACCAGGTGTTCGTCGAGCCCGAAGGGCTGACCACCTATGAAATGTACCCCAATGGCATTTCCACGAGTTTGCCGTTTGACGTGCAGATCGACTTTATCCGCAGTATCAAAGGGTTTGAAAACGCCCATATTACCCGGCCTGGCTACGCCATCGAGTATGACTACTTCGACCCGCGTGACCTCAAACACAGCCTGGAAACCCAATTTATCGGCAACCTGTTTTTCGCCGGTCAGATCAACGGCACCACGGGCTACGAAGAAGCCGCAGCCCAGGGGCTGCTGGCAGGTGTCAACGCCGCCCGGCGCGCAGCGGGTGAAGACGCCTGGACACCGCGTCGCGATGAAGCCTACCTCGGCGTTCTGGTCGACGATCTGATCACCATGGGCACCCTGGAGCCGTACCGGATGTTCACCAGCCGCGCCGAATACCGGTTGCTGTTGCGTGAAGATAACGCCGATGCCCGCCTGACTGAGACCGGACGCCAACTGGGGTTGGTCGACGATGCTCGCTGGGCCGCGTTCAGCACCAAACAGGAAGCCATTGCGCTGGAAACCCAGCGGCTGAACAGCACCTGGGTGCAACCGAAGTCCGAACAGGCGCAAGCGCTTCACGATAAGTTGGCGCAGCCGTTGTCACGGGAGACCACGTTGCGCGACCTGCTAAAACGGCCGCAACTGACCTATGCCGACATCGCCGAGCTGGTGCCGACCGGGTCACTTGATTCAGCCGTAACCGAGCAAGTCGAGATCAGCGCGAAATACGAAGGCTACATTCAGCGCCAGCAGGACGACATCGATACCCTGCGTCGCCATGAAGACATGAAGTTGCCAGCGGCACTGGATTACGACGCCATAGGTGGCTTGTCCAATGAAGTAAAACAGAAACTGAAGCAGGGCCGGCCGGAAACCCTGGCCCAGGCGTCGCGTATCTCCGGTGTCACACCGGCGGCAGTATCGATGCTGTTGATTCATCTGAAGAAACAGTCGGCGGCCAGTAAAGCGGCACAGGCCGAGAAGCACAGCGCATGAGTGAGCGCTACGCGGCACTGTTGCGGGATGGGTTGGCTGAACTCGGCATCGAATTGGATGACGCCACCCAGCAACGATTGCTGGCCTATCATGCGCTGCTGATCAAGTGGAACAAGGCCTACAACCTGACCTCGGTGCGCAAGCCAGAGGAAATGGTGAGTCGTCACCTGCTTGATAGCCTGTCCATTCTGCCGTTTGTAGGCCCGGGTGACTTGCTCGATGTTGGCACTGGCCCCGGACTGCCAGGCATGATCCTGGCGCTGGTCGATCCGGCCAAGCCGGTGACCTTACTCGACAGTAACGGCAAGAAGACGCGTTTTCTGACCCAGGTGAAGATGGAATTGGCGGTTGATAACGTGACGGTGGTGCACAGCCGCCTTGAATCCTGGCAGCCAGAGCGGACCTTCTCACAAATCTCGTCACGGGCCTTTGCCACGCTGGCCGATATGGTGGCAAAATCCCAGCATCTGCTTGCCCCGGGTGGCCACTTTCTGGCCATGAAAGGACTGTATCCGACCGACGAGATCGCGGCATTGCCGGGCGACTACCAAGTCGACCGGGTAACGCCGCTGACCGTACCGGGCAGCGCTTTACTCAGTGCGGACGGGCGACATCTGGTACAGTTGTCGGCCCGAACGACATAAGGATTCGGCTTTGACACATATTTTTGCCATTACCAATCAGAAAGGCGGGGTCGGCAAGACCACCACAGCCACCAATCTGCCCGCCTCCCTGGTGGCGATGAAGCGCAAGGTGCTGGTCGTGGATCTGGATCCCCAGGGCAATGCCACCATGGGCAGTGGCATCAGCAAGAATGAGATCGAGCTCAGTGTTTACGACGTGATCACCGGCAAAGCCGGCTGTGCTGAAGCGATCGTGAGCACACCGGAAGCCGGCTATGATTTACTGCCTGCCAATGGCGACCTGACGGCCGCCGAAGTCGAACTGATGTCGTTCAAGATGAAGGAGCACCGGCTTCAATATGCCCTGGCCGAGGTCAAGCACAACTACGACTATATCTTTATCGATTGCCCGCCATCGCTGAACATGTTGACCGTCAATGCCCTGGCCGCGGCCGAGCAAGTGCTGATTCCGATGCAGTGTGAGTACTATGCTCTGGAAGGTCTGGCAGCGCTGATGGACACGATTCACAGCATTCAAAAGGTCGTGAACCCCAAGCTTCAGATCGGGGGGCTGCTGCGCACCATGTATGACCCGCGCAACAGCCTGACCAACGATGTCTCCGATCAGTTAAAAGACCACTTTGGCGACGCGCTCTACAGCTCGGTGATTCCTCGCAATGTGCGGCTCGCAGAAGCCCCCAGTTACGGCACGCCCGTGCTGCAATACGACCGTACCTCCAAAGGCGCGCTGGCCTATCTGGCATTGGCCGGTGAAATGGTCCGGCGGGTCGAGGGCATCAAGGCACCCGATACCGAACATCTGACAGGATCTGTGTAAATGGCAGCTAAGAAACGAGGCTTGGGACGCGGCCTGGACGCGCTGATCACGACCCGACGGGAAGTCGAGGCCATTGCTGACCAGCCAGTATCCCACGTGAATGACGGCAGTCTGCGCATGCTGCCGGTTGAGTGGATTCGTCGGGGTACCTACCAGCCCCGGCGTGATATGTCCGCCGATGCCCTGGAAGAGCTGGCCGCGTCGATACGCGCCCAGGGCGTGATGCAACCGATCGTGGTGCGACCCCAGGGGCCTGAATCGTTCGAACTGATCGCCGGTGAACGCCGCTGGCGCGCGTCGCAGATGGCCGGTCTGGACCAGATTCCGGCGGTGATCCGCGATGTCTCCGACGAAGACGCCATCGCCATGGCGCTGATCGAGAACATCCAGCGCGAAAACCTGAACCCGATGGAAGAGGCGCTGGCGCTGCAACGGTTGCAGAAAGAATTTGATCTGACCCAGGCTGGTGTGGCCGAGGCGGTGGGCAAAAACCGGGTGACGGTGACCAACCTACTGCGTCTGATCAGTCTGGAAGCCGATGTGCGACGTATGCTTGAACACGGCGATCTGGAAATGGGCCATGCCCGTGCCTTGTTGGGCGTGCAGGGCGAACAGCAGATCGATGCTGCCCGGCAGGTCGTGGCGAAAGGCATGACCGTGCGTCAGACCGAACAGCTGGTGCGTAATCTGGTCGAAGGCAAAAAAACGGGGCTGGATCGTACCGAGCACAAGGCCGACGCCAACATTCAGAACCTTGAAGACATGCTGTCACAGCGGCTGGGGGCCAACGTGTCGATCAAGCATGGTGCCCGTGGCAAGGGGTCTCTGGTGATCAAATACAACAGCCTGGATGAGCTCGACGGTATCCTGAACCACGTAAAATAGCGCCTGACGGTGTTCGGTTCACGTGAATTGTGTTCTAAAACAGGAACTTGTCAGAAACAGGGCAGTCTTGTTGCGCGGGGACGTTGCGTGTTGATGCGACTAGCCGACTCCAATATACTCTGCCGAGTTTTGCCGGACCTCCAATGGGCCGGTACCGCTTAAACCCGGATTTCAAGCGGGGCAGGCCTTGCATTAGGTGCCCAAACCGTCCGTCCGTTCAGCCCTACGAATACCGCTGAACGACAGGGCATACGACAATAACCGGGAAAGAACAGTGGTGTTTGAACAAGTAAGGGCCAAACCAGTCCCCCGGCCTTCCGCCTGGCGCCTGGTCACGCTGCAGGCCGTCGTCGCCCTGATCATTGGGCTGGTCGTCGTCGTGATGGCCCCGGGTGTCTGGTTGGAAGTCGTGATGGCCGGTGCCTTGTGTGTGTTGGCACAAAGTTATTTTACCTGGCGCAGCCTGAGGCATTTCGGCTCGCGCTACACAGCCCTGTTCGTGGTGGCGACATCCCAGGGGTTGTTTGGCAAATGGATTATTCTGGCAGCAGGGTTGATACCGGTTTGGGTAACGCAACCGGACCTGAGCGCCATAACAATGTTGCTGGTGGTGGTGGTACTCAACACCCTGTCAGCGATGTTGGCACCGATTCTGGTTAAGTAACCGCTCTAACGGGCGGCCAATAGGGGTAAAGTGACATATGGCAAGTGAAGCAGGCAGTTATGCCAATGCGGGTGAGTACATCTCGCACCACCTGACCAACCTCACTTATGGGAAGTTGGAAGCGGGTGCGACAATGTGCGATGGCTCGACTCTGGAGACCACTCAGTGGGTTCTGGGTGGTTGTTCCGCAGAGTTTAACCAAATGGGGTTCATGGCCTTTCATGTGGATAGCATGATTTGGTCCATTCTTCTTGGGGTGATCTTTTTGTTCACCTTCTGGCGAGTGGGCAAGAAGGCGACTGAGGGTGTACCAACCGGCATGCAGAACTTCGTCGAGACCATCGTCGAGTTCATTGACAGCCAGGTGCGGGATACCTTTCACGGCAGAAACCCGTGGATTGCACCAATAGCGCTGACCGTCTTTGTCTGGGTGTTCCTGTCGAACCTGATGGACATCATTCCGGTTGACCTGATTCCTTACACCCTGGAATTGCTGGGTGTGAAATATCAGAAGATCGTTCCGTCAACCGACCCGAACATCACACTGGGCACAGCGGTGTTTGTGTTCTTCCTGATGATCTACTACTCCTTCAAAGTGAAGGGCTTCGGCTTTATTAAAGAGCTGTCGTTTACGCCCTTCAACCATTGGGTATTTGTTCCGTTCAACCTCTTCCTGGAGTTGGTTGGACTGATTGCGAAGCCGTTCTCACTCGGTCTTCGTTTGTTCGGTAACCTCTACGCAGCGGAAATGATCTTTATTCTGATCGCGCTGATGTTCGGTGCCGGCATCTTCTTCGCCGTCTTTGGTGGCGTACTGCAAATGGCGTGGGCTATTTTCCACATCATGGTCATTCCGTTGCAGGCGTTCATCTTTATGGTGTTGACCATCGTGTACCTGAGTCAGGCCCACGAAGACCATTAGTCGGGTCGTCGGGTAGGCTCGATGGCTGCCCCGGATTTTGAAAAGAAAGTTTTAACTTGAAAGCTCTAAACCTTAACGATAGAAAACTTAGGAGAAAAACATGGAACTGGTATTTGTTGCCGCTGCGATCATGATGGGTTTTGGTGCAATCGGTGCTGCAATTGGCATCGGCTTGTTGGGTGGTAAGTTGTTGGATTCTACAGCTCGCCAGCCTGAACTGGGCCCCATGCTGCAGACCAAATTCTTCATTGTTGCCGGCCTGGTAGACGCGATCCCCATTATCGGTGTTGGTATCGCGATGTACCTGATCTTCGTAGTGGCTGGTTAATCAATCAGTCCTTTGGGTACTCTGATTAAACCAACCAAAACGAGGTGAAGGCGTGAATTTCAACGCAACGTTTATTGGACAAATCGTCGTCTTTGCCATTTTCGTCTGGTTCTGCGCCAAATTTGTATGGCCTCCGATTATGGATGCCATGCAGGCCCGCCAGAAGAAAATTGCCGAAGGGCTCGATTCTGCCGACCGTGCTGCCAAAGATCTTGAACTGGCACAGCACGATGTGGCGAAGAAGCTGCAGGAAGCCAAGCAGGAAGCCGCTGCCATCCTCGAGCAAGCCAACAAGCGCGCTGCGCAGTTGGTTGATGAAGCGAAAGCTGAAGCTCGTGTAGAAGGTGAGCGCATTGTGGCTGCTGCCCAGTCTGAGGTCGATAAGGAAGTGAACGCCGCGCGTGAAGAACTGCGCAGCCGTATTTCCGAACTGACTCTGGCCGGTGCGGAACGCATTCTGGGCTCCGAAGTCGACGCGAAAAAACACAGCGAGTTGTTGGATAAGCTGGCAGCCGAGCTGTAAGGAGGGATCATGGCAGAATTAAGTACGCTGGCCCGTCCTTACGCCAAAGCCGCGTTCAACGCAGCTCTGGACAGTAAGCAACTGGATGCCTGGTCGACGCAACTGTCGATACTGGCTGCTATCAGTCAGCATGAGACGGTTGAACGACTCATTGCCAATCCTGAGCTGTCCGCCGCTGACAAAGCCAAAACTTTGCAGCAACTCGCCGGCGATGCTCTGAACGAGGGCGGGTCTAACCTGGTCAGCGTTCTGGCTGAAAATCGCCGTCTTGCACTGCTGGCCGAGATCAGCGAACAGTTCGAAGTGCTGAAAGCGGAGCAAGAAAAAACCGCCGATGTTCTGGTGACCAGTGCATTTTCCTTGAGCGATAGCCAGCAAAAGACGCTGGCCGACAAGCTGACCGCCAAATTCAGCCGCCAGGTGCAGTTGACCGTTGAAATCGACGAGTCACTGCTGGGCGGTGTGGTGATCAGGTCCGGTGACACGGTCATCGACGGGTCGGTCCGCGGCAAGTTGGCGAAACTCGCTGAAGCAATGAATTCCTAGTGAGGGAAATAGAATGCAGCAACTGAATCCTTCAGAAATCAGTGACATCATCAAGGAGCGTATCGGCAAACTCGATACCAGCTCCAAGGCCCAGAACGAAGGCACCATCGTCAGCGTATCCGACGGTATTGTGCGTATTCACGGTCTGGCCGATGTCATGTCTGGTGAGATGATTGAGTTCCACAACGGGCTGTTTGGTATGGCCCTGAACCTGGAACAAGACTCTGTTGGTGCGATCGTGTTGGGTGATTACAAGGATCTGGCTGAAGGCCAGACTTGTAAGTGCACCGGTCGTATCCTGGAAGTACCTATTGGTCCGGAACTGCTCGGTCGCGTCGTCGACGCTCTGGGTAACCCGATCGACGGCAAGGGCCCGGTGAAAACCACCCTGACCGATCCGCTGGAGAAGGTCGCGCCGGGCGTTATTGCCCGTCAGTCGGTCGATCAGCCGGTACAGACTGGTTATAAAGCCGTAGACGCCATGGTGCCAATCGGCCGTGGTCAGCGTGAGCTGATCATTGGTGACCGTCAGACCGGTAAAACCGCGTTGGCGGTTGACGCCATTATGGCTCAGAAAAATTCCGGTATTAAGTGTGTCTACGTGGCAATCGGTCAGAAACAATCGACCATTGCCAACGTGGTACGCAAGCTGGAAGAGCATGGCGCCATGGAATACACCACCATCGTAGCCGCTTCGGCCTCGGAACCTGCTTCCATGCAGTTCCTGGCGCCTTATGCCGGTTGCACCATGGGTGAATACTTCCGTGACCGTGGTGAAGACGCTCTGATCATTTACGATGACCTGTCCAAACAGGCCGTTGCTTACCGTCAGATCTCTTTGCTGCTGCGTCGTCCGCCGGGCCGTGAAGCCTTCCCGGGTGACGTTTTCTACTTGCACTCCCGTTTGCTGGAACGTGCTTCACGCGTTAACGCTGAGTACGTTGAACAGTTCACCAAGGGTGAAGTGAAAGGCAAAACCGGTTCTCTGACCGCTCTGCCGATCATTGAAACCCAGGGCGGTGACGTGTCTGCGTTCGTACCGACTAACGTGATTTCCATTACCGACGGTCAGATCTTCCTGGAAACTGACCTGTTCAACGCGGGTATTCGCCCTGCCATGAACGCCGGTATTTCGGTATCTCGTGTGGGCGGCTCGGCTCAGACCAAAATCATCAAGAAACTGGCCGGTGGTATTCGTACTGCATTGGCACAGTATCGTGAACTGGCGGCATTCTCGCAGTTCGCGTCGGATCTTGACGAAGCGACCAAGGCTCAGTTGGAGCATGGTCAGCGCGTTACCGAGCTGATGAAGCAAGGCCAGTATGCACCTTTGACGGTTGCAGAAATGGCTGTCTCAGTTTACGCCGCCAACGAAGGCCACCTGAAAGCTTTGGAAATCAAAGAAGTGGGTGCGTTCGAGGCGGCTCTGCATTCCTACATGAACAGCGAACACGCTGATCTGATGAAACAGATCAACGATTCCGGCAACTATAACGATGATGTTGCCGCTTCGCTGAAGGACGCTTTGGAAAAATTCAAAGCAACGCAGACCTGGTAATTCACCGGCTGTCTTCGGACAGCCGATTGAACTGAGGCATTGCTATGGCAGCCGGAAAAGAGATTCGCACGAAAATATCGGGCATTAAAAACACGCAGAAGATTACTTCCGCGATGGAGATGGTCGCTGCGAGTAAAAAGCGTAAAGCTCAGGACCGGATGGACGCCAGTAAGCCCTATGCTGACAAAATCCGCGCGGTAATCGGGCATTTGGCGAACGCCAACCCCGAGTACCGTCATCCTTATCTGATGGAACGTGACGTCAAGCGGGTGGGTTACATCGTAATCTCAACCGATCGCGGACTGTGTGGCGGGTTGAACGCTAACCTGTTCAAGAAAGTCTCAAAAGACGTGACTGACTGGAAGAAAAAGGGCGCAACGGTGCAAGTATGTGCCATTGGCAGCAAGGGTACGGGCTACTTCAAGTCACGCGGCTATGACGTTGTCGCGACCATGACTCAGCTGGGCGACAAGCCCGCTGTGAGTGACCTGATTGGCGGCGTTAAAGTCATGCTAGACGACTTTAATTCCGGCAAAATCGACCGCTTGTTTGTGGTGTTTAACGAATTCGTGAACACCATGGTGCAAAAGCCCGGAATTGAGCAGCTGTTGCCATTGAAGGCCGCTGAAGACGAGACGTCGCGCCGACATACCTGGGACTACATTTACGAGCCAAATGCCGAAGCGCTGCTGGATCATCTGCTGGTTCGCTATGTCGAATCGGTGGTGTATCAGGGCGTGGTGGAAAATCTGGCTTGTGAGCAGGCTTCGCGCATGATGGCAATGAAGAGTGCCACTGATAATGCCGGGGAGCTGATCGACAGTCTCAATATGGAATACAACAAGGCGCGTCAGGCAGCCATTACCCAAGAGATCGCCGAGATCGTGGGTGGCGCCTCAGCGGTTTCATAATACGGTTTTGAGAGGATACAGAAGATGAGTAGCGGACGTATCACACAGATTATCGGTGCCGTCGTCGACGTGGAATTCCCGCGTGACAACGTACCGAAAGTTTACGACGCGTTGAAAGTCGCTGAAGTAAACCTGACCCTGGAAGTGCAGCAGCAGTTGGGCGATGGCGTTGTACGTGCCATTGCCATGGGCAGCACCGAAGGCGTCAAGCGTGGATTGAGCGTTGAAAGCACCGGCACGGGTATTACGGTACCCGTCGGCGTTGCGACCCTGGGTCGTATCATGAACGTTCTGGGCGAGCCTATTGACGAGCGCGGTGATATTGGTGCCGATGACCATATGGTTATCCACCGTGACGCACCAAGCTATGCAGAACAGGCGCAAAGCCAGGACTTGCTGGAAACCGGCATCAAGGTAATCGACCTGATCTGCCCGTTTGCCAAGGGTGGTAAGGTTGGTTTGTTCGGTGGTGCCGGTGTCGGCAAGACCGTTAACATGCTTGAGCTGATCAACAACATCGCCACCGAGCACAGCGGTTTGTCCGTATTTGCCGGTGTGGGTGAGCGGACACGTGAAGGTAACGACTTCTATCACGAAATGTCTGAAGCCGGCGTTATCAAACTCGACAAATTGTCCGAGTCGAAGGTAGCGATGGTATACGGTCAGATGAATGAGCCTCCCGGTAACCGTCTGCGGGTTGCACTGACTGGCCTGACCATGGCCGAGAAGTTCCGTGACGAAGGCCGTGATGTCCTGTTCTTCGTGGACAACATCTATCGTTACACCCTGGCCGGTACTGAAGTATCAGCTTTGCTGGGTCGTATGCCGTCTGCGGTAGGTTACCAGCCGACGCTGGCGGAAGAGATGGGTGTATTGCAGGAACGTATTACATCAACCAAGACCGGGTCTATTACCTCGGTACAGGCTGTATACGTACCCGCGGATGACTTGACCGACCCGTCACCGGCCACAACCTTTGCTCACTTGGATGCAACGGTTGTACTGAGCCGTGACATTGCCGCACTGGGTATTTACCCGGCGGTTGACCCTTTGGGCTCAACCTCGCGTCAGCTCGATCCGCTGGTTATCGGTAACGAGCATTACGACTGTGCCCGTGGCGTTCAGGGTGTTCTGCAGAGCTATAAAGAGCTGAAGGACATCATCGCGATTCTGGGTATGGACGAGTTGTCTGATGAAGACAAAATGGTCGTTGCCCGTGCGCGTAAGATTGAGCGTTTCCTGTCCCAGCCGTTCCACGTTGCGGAAATCTTCACCGGCGCACCTGGCAAGTATGTGTCGTTGAAAGAGACCATTCGTGGTTTCCAGGGCATTCTGGACGGTGAGTACGATCAGGTTCCCGAGCAGGATTTCTACATGAAAGGCACCATCGATGAAGTGATGGAAGCCTACAATGCTCGAGCCAAAAAGAGCTGATCGCGCCGGAGGTTAACAATGGCTATGACAGTACACTGCGACATCGTCAGCGCGGAAGATAATATCTTCTCCGGGCTGGTTGAGACCGTCGTTTGTGAGGGCGAAATGGGTGAGCTGGGTATCAAACCCAGCCACGCGCCTTTACTGACACGGCTGAACCCGGCGCCGGTTCGGTTGATTCTGCAGAACGGGTCGGAAGAAGTGTTCTACGTGTCGGGCGGCTTCCTCGAAGTCCAACCGCACGTCGTGACCATCCTGGCCGACACTGCACTGCGCGGTGGTGACATCGACATGGCGGCGGCTGAAAAAGCCAAAGCCGATGCCGAGAAAGTCATCGCCAGCAAAATCGCTGAAGAAGAGTTCGCTGTGGTGGCGGCTGATCTGGCGCGTGCGTCAGCCCAGTTGCGTACCTTGCGCGAACTGAAGAAACTGCGCGGCAAATAACAGGCCTGAACGGCTGTTGAAAAAGCGACCTCCGGGTCGCTTTTTTTATAAGTAAAATTCGGAGTTTGATTTCGTTGAAGTGGCAGGAGTCCGCACCAGACGCCAGGGTTGCCTCTGTGGGGTCGGCGTAGATCCATCCATGGAGCCTAGACCGCAACATCCATGTTGCGGACTTCCCCACAGAGGCAACCCTGTCATCCGTTGCTCTTATTGTGCAAACTTAGAAACCTCTCACTCACTTGCTAAAAAACTCACAGCCAAAGCTAACAGCTTAAACTTGCCTCAACCTCCCAAAACCCCGACACTCCCACCCATAATAAATTCTAACCATACGCTAATCACAATGACCTCACGCCAATTGCTCATCGCCATCGGCTTCGCGGCGCTGGCCAACTTTTTCTGGGCGACGAACGCCATCGTTGGCAAAATCGCCGTTGTCTCGCTGCCTGCATTTACGCTCTCCCAGTTTCGCTGGTGGCTGGCGTTTTTGCTGATCGCCCCGTTTGGGATGCCGCATATTCGGCGTCAGTGGCCTTGGTATCGAACCCACCTGAAAACACTGCTGTTGCTCGCTGCGCTCAGCGTTACTCTGTATAACACCCTTCAATACTGGGCGCTGAAATACACCCAGCCTGTTAATGTCGGGGCCATGGCCGCGCTTATGCCGGTGATGATCTTTATTCTGAGTGCCTGGCTTGGCATCGGAAGGATGAGTGCCGCACAGTGGCTGACTGCGACCCTGGCCGTGTTTGGGGCTTATACTGTGCTTACCGATGGCCAGTGGGCCATCAGTATGGGTGGCCAGTCGCTGATCGGCGATGGCATCTTTTTTGTCGGGTTGATCTGCTGGTCGTTTTATTCGGTATTGCTGAAAAAGCTGCCCGCCTGGGAGGTTAACAGCGTCGGTATGCTGACCTTCTTCATTGGTGTCGGCAGCCTGATGATTGTGCCTTTCTGGCTAAGCGGTGCGTTGCGTGACGAGATTCTGATTCCACCAGGCGAGTTGTGGTGGACGGTCGCTTATGTGGCGGTTTTTCCTTCGTTAATCGCGTTCTTCAGCTGGATCAAGGCTGTTGGGGCCAGCAGCGCTAACATTGCCGGGCTGATGATGACTACCGCCCCCCTGTTTAATGCACTTCTGACCCTGGTCGTGCTGCGCGAACCCGTGTCTCTGGCCCAGTGGTTGGGCATATTGTGCGTGATCGTGGGCGTTGCGCTGACGTTGTTACTGACGCAAATGCGCCAGAGAACCAAAGGAGTGTCTGAATGAGCCTTGCCATCAAACAAAGCTATTGGGCGCTGGTGCTGATTTACCTGATCGCCATGCTGGGGTCTCCCTTTGCGTTTGAATGGGTGATCAAGGCTGCGCCGATTTGGCTATTGGCCTTCTCGGTTCTTCGTCAGCCATTGCTGCCCGCGAAACCCTGGGTTCTGCTGGCCATTCTGGTCAGCTCACTGGGCGATGTGCTGTTGGAGGTAAACCTCTTCGTGTTCGGGCTGGGTGCGTTTCTTATTGCCCAGCTGACCTACGGTGTGTTGTTTGCCCGGCGCTATGCCTGGCGTCCGGTACGCTTTGCCTGGGTGTTGTTTCTGCTGGTCTGGGCGCTGGCAGTGCTGATCTGGTGCTGGCCTAACCTGGGGGCGCTCACGGTGCCCGTCTTGGCCTATATGGTTGCCATTCTCTGGATGGGGGTTGCGGCACTGAACAGCCGGTATTCACTCTATCCGGCTTTCTTCGGGGCGGGGGTGTTTATCCTGTCGGATTCACTGATTGCCATCGGTCTGTTCGCCTCGCCGTTTCCTGGCCAGCCCTGGGCGGTGATGCTGACGTATTATCTGGCTCAGTATTGCATTGTGCAGGCGTTGATGAGGGATTAGTGAGCGGGGCGCCAAGGTCACCCTCACGATCTTCAGATTAGCGGGCGGGTGGGCGCCTAAGACCTGTTGCACGTTGCGTTTATCTGTCGACCTGATTCAAACTTGCCGCCCGACAACAATAATACACAGCGACCGGTCGGCTATACTGCCACCAGGTCAGTCAGTGAGGGTGGACCGTGAATCTGATTCTGTATGCCATACCGGGCTTCATGATATTGCTGTTGATCGAGCTGGCCGTCGATTGGCGCAAGAAGACTGGCTATTACCGCACTAACGATGCCATCGCTTCGCTAAGCACCGGTATGCTCAGCCAAACCATGGGGTTTGCCACCCGCCTGGTGAGTTTTCTTGCTTACGCCACACTCTGGACGGTTTTGCCGCACGGCGAACTGAGCATGACGCCGTTGCTCTGGGTCGTGGCGTTGGTATTTTACGATTTTTGCTACTACTGGAGTCACCGCAGTCAACATCAGATCAACGTGCTCTGGGGCATTCATGTGGTGCATCACCAGAGTGAGGAGTTCAATCTCTCAACCGCATTGCGACAGCCATTCAACGGCTTTGTGATTGGCTCGATTTTCTATCTGCCGATGTTGTTTATCGGGTTCCCGCCCGAGGTGATCATCACTGTTGGTTCACTGAACCTTATTTACCAGTACTGGGTTCATACCCGATTTATAGGCACGCTGGGCTGGTTCGAGAAAGTCTTCGTAACACCGATGAATCATCGCGTTCACCACGCCATCAACGACCCTTACATTGATCGCAACTTTGGCGGTGTCTTTATTCTCTGGGACCGTCTGTTTCGGACCTATCAACCTGAATTGGTCGAAGAACCCTGTGTTTTCGGGGTGCGCAAGCCTCTGCACAGCTGGAATCCCTTTTTCGCCAACTGGCACGTTTGGGGGCAGTTGGTTCAGGATGCCTGGCACGCCCGTGCCTGGAAAGACAAGTTGCGCATCTGGTTTATGCCCACTGGCTGGCGGCCCGATGACGTAAAACAACAGTATCCGTTGCCGCGCTGCCTACCGGACACCCAGGTTAAGTACGACAACGGCCCCACTGCGATTGTCAGCGCTACCGTGGTCACCATTCATCTTGTACTCATGGGCTGGACCCTCTGGTTTTTGCTGTTTACCAGTGACCTGACCTTTGGTCTCGCCCTGGCGCACTTTCTTCCTCTGGGAGGAGGGCTGTACATTAATGGCCGTATTCTGGAACAGCGTCGTTACTCAACCCGTCTTGCTGCCGGTTTTTGGCTGGTTTGTGCCACTTTGCCCTGGTGGGTGTCGGGGTGGCTGTTACCCGCAAGTCTGAGCAGTGGGGTGTTTGCGATTCTCGCTGGCGCTACGGTACTGGCAGCTGCCTGGTCGCGTCGAAAAGAGTGGTCCAATGCGGATAAGCCGTTGGATCCTCGTTCGCCGGCATGACGGGCCACATCTGGCTTCACCTGGTTCTGGTAGGAGGCCACTCTGTGGGCGACAGGGACTATCCAGGCCGGTGAATGATTCGATTGCAGTGGTCAGTGTCAATGGTTGGTTATGTTTCCTGTCGCCCAGGGGACTGGCCTCTTACGGGGAGCGGAGGCTGTTTCGAGCTCCGGGCTGGGGTCGGTTTTTGTGGGAGGCCACTCTGTGGGCGACTGGAAGCATCCCGATCGGTGAATGAGGCGATTGCCTGTGGTTGGGTTCAGTGGTTACTTATGCTTCCTGTCGCCCAGGGGACTCCTACGTTTCTATGCGCTCCTTTAGCAGTTCTACGAAAGGTTGCGGACGGTAGTAGTAGTAGCCTTGCAGTTCATCGCACCCGAGCTCGGACAGCAGCTTGATCTGGCCCTCCGTTTCGACACCCTCAGCCACCACGGTCAAATCCAGGGTGTGCCCCAGGTCAATGATCGCTTCGACCAGTGCCAGGTGGCGTGCGCCATCCTCAAGTCGCTGAATGAAGCGCTGATCAATTTTGAGCACGTGTAGCGGCAAGGCCTGTAACATGCCCAGGTTGGAATAGCCGGTGCCAAAATCATCCATGGCAAAGCGAATGCCCATCGCTGAGAGTTCGGCCATGGCCGTGAGCGTGGTTTCGGATTCTTCGGTCAGTGAATGCTCGGTAATTTCAAACTCTACCCGGTGTGCCGGCACCCCGGCCTGGTGAATCTCACTGGCGATGAACAGGCTGAGGTTGCGCTCTTCGAGCTGTTTTGGCGACAGGTTAATGGACAACACAACGCGGTCGTCCAACTGAGCCAGATGCTGGCTGAACTCTTCCAGCGCACGCCGAATCACCCAGTTACCGATCTCAACGATCAAATGGCTGCCTTCAGCGATGGGGATGAATTCGCCCGGCGAAACGCTCCCCAGTTCATGGCTGTTCCACCGTAACAAGACCTCCAGGCTGCACCAGTGCTGATCGACCCGGTCGACACGCGGTTGCAACACCAGATGGAATTCGTTGTTTTGCAGCGCATAGGGCAACAACCTGAGAATGTCCTGGCGGCGGTCATTCTCAAGGTTCATCTGGTCGGAGTAAAACTGGTAGCTGCCGCGGTCAATTTCCTTTGCTTTGCGCAAGGCGATTTCGGCTTTCTTGACGAGGCCTTCGTAATCGCCATCGTCGGTGGGGCTGGTCGCAATGCCCAGCGTGGCGGTAATGCTGATGCGCACCTCGTCTATCTCTATGATTTCGGTGATGGACTTCAGCAGGGTGTCGGCAACAAAGATACAGTGGCCGGGGTCTTTCAGGTTTTGCAGGCAAATGGCGAAGGTATCACCGGACAAGCGAGCGACTGTGTCGCTGTTGCGAATGCAGTATTTGATGCGCTCGGTCAGTTGTTTGAGCACTTCATCGCCTACGGTATGACCGTAGTTGGTGTTGATCGTCTTGAAATTATCCAGATCAAACAGGACCAGCGCCAGATGGTTCTGATTGCGCTGTGAGAGCGAAATACCCTGCTGAACCTGCTTGCCAAAGAAGTTCCGGTTAGAAGCACCCGTGAGTGAGTCGTAATAGTTTAGTTTTTGCAGTTCTGCTTCAGTGGTCTTTATGTCGGTAATGTCGCGCAACATCCCGGTCAGTTCATGATTATCGTTCAGTGCGATCGTTTGTTCCACCCAGAGCAGTGCGCTTGGGGTAATGATGCGGTGTTCAAAGCGGGCAAAAGGCTGGCTAGCATCCAGCACACTCTGGGTGTGCATGGTGAAATAGGGCCGGTCGGGCTCGTAGATGTAGTTCACGACCGCTTCCCGGCTCAGCTTCGGCTGATCGGTGCCCAGCAGATCCATCAATGGAGCTGACAGTGCGAACTGATCATCGGGTAAGGATGTCCAGGAGCCCAATCGGCCGAGTCGTTGCGCTTCCAGCAGTTTGCTCTCCTGAATCTTCAGTTGCATCCGTTCCTTTTCGCGCTGACGCATAACCCGGTACTGCGATCCCAGCAGCAAAACAATAAACAGCCAGACAACCAGTGCCGAGGCGCGTGTCATCCAAAGAGTCCTGGTGGGAGCCTTCCACCCCACCCGGGGTTCCGCCAGAATCGTCCACTCCAGGTCGCCATGATCAAACCGGGTTGATACCCGGTGAGTGCCTGGAATGCCCTGGCTGAACAGTTGGGTTGTAGCCCCGTTACGGCTGACCGTCAGCCCAAGTTTGAGGTTGTCCATTCCGGAGGTGGCCTGGTCGATCACCTGATCCAGTGACACCACACCCGACACAATCATGTGCGGTTGACCTGAGACGGGCAGGCGATAGACCAGTGCCGTGTCCCCCTGCAATACATTAAGCGGGCCGACAATTTTGGCGTTCTGGGTTTCCATAACATCGCGGATATCATCGACCTGGTCGGGCACCAGGGCCAGGTTGGTTCCCAGTATTGCAAGATTTTGCGGCTCCAGGGGGGAGACGTGGGTGATGACAAATTGATTGGTGATGGTGATGTTCAGAAGGCTGAAGGTCTGCGCGGGAATCAACTGTTCCAGCCATTGTTGATAGCGCTCCTGACTGACATTGGGCTCTGTTGACACCAGTAGACTGAGTGCATCCAGGTACCCCCGATTAGCGATCAGGGCGGTCTCTACCTGGCTGGACAGTTGGCCAATCTGTTCGCGAACGGTCTGCTGTTGCTGACTGCGATCTCGCTCAACAATCAGCACTTCAAACCATTGTGTCACCGGAACGACCGTCACGGCGGCGAGCACAATAAGGTGCAATGCGGTTAGTGCCCGGTGATAGTAAGCACCCACTAATAGAATGGCGGCAGCGGATGTGGCGAGGGCTATATCGGCCCCCGTTGAGTCTGCGGAAAAGGTCGCCAGCAACAGCAACAAGGCGGTGACCAGACTCACTACCAGCATTCAGTCTATCCTCGGCTTTGTTCGGGTATAAATCAGTATAGCCTTGATCTGAGGCCTGCGGATACCGCTTCAGGCGGCCCTGCTGTAAAAGTGCACAGCAAGCGGCCATCTATCACGATCCGGGCGATCAGCGCCTGCCGGTTGCCTTGGGTTAAAAACCCTCATGCCGGGGGCACACCCCAACACCGAGGCCGGTTCCCAGCGTGACCATCATAGCCGGCCTGGAAAACCGGAAAGCCAGGGCAGCGGCGGTGCTGTCGTGTTCGAGCAGGGCCAACCCCGAGAAACCTGCCCCTGGCAGCCATTGCTGATGCAAGGTGGTCGCGAGGTGATCGCACTCGTCTATGAGCCGGTGGTAGACGCCTGAATGGTAGTCGTGTGGATGGCCCTGGTCGAGATAACACGCCAGGCTGATGGCCAGTGGCAAGCGCCCGTCCAGGTGTTCACGGGTGTCTTTCAGTACCGCACGAAACGCTTCTCCCCTGAATAAACCCTGGCCGTCCAGCCAATGATCCACGGTGAGCTCTGGCAGCGGGATGATTCGGTTACCGTGGTGATAGGCCAGGCCGCGTTTGATGCCGGTAGCGCCGAAATCCATCACCACCAGCGGGTCTGCAGACCCGTAATGTTGAGCCAGCCCGACCAGCCCGGTTTGACCGGCCCAGGGAGAAACCAGTACGTTCAGCGGGGCCAGCGCAGTTTCAAGGCGTTGAGCCAGTTGTTGGCCAAAATCGCCGCTGGTCAGGCCGCCAGCCAGTACCAGGGTTTCGCAGGTTTGCCAGTAGCGGGCATAGTCACGCTGAAAGTCAGAACCATGCGCCCAGGCCTGCCCGGTCTGGGCTGTGCGAATCACGCAGATCAGCCGGTTGGCAAACGTCTCCAGAATGCGCTGGTCCGCGTCTTCACGGGCATCAAAAGTCGTCAGGAACTGTCGAACTGAGCGCTCGTCGCCGGGATTATGCTCGTGAATCAACGACAACAAGGCGGGCGTTGATACCCAGTAGCGGGCAGGGCGTGGCGTATCCTGCGCGGTCATGACGACTGGCATGCGATTCAGCGAGGCTTCAGGCGTCAGCGCCAGGGGTGAACCGTGTGCATTCATAAGGGCTGGCAATCGATTAACATCCCGCCACCATAGTTCGCGATGGGCGACTTGAACAGGCGAAACGTGTCAGAATAGTGCTGACGTTTGAACCAAAGAAGATCCGGATCCGACCGGATGAGGGTGTATATGGCTACATTGCTTCATCAAATTACCATCGACGCGCCGGCCAGCCGGATCTGGGAAATGCTGACCACTCGCCTGGGTCTGCAAGCCTGGTGGGCTGGTACCGTCAGCATCGCTGGCGGCGATAGCTGGAAACTGAGTTCGGATGAGTTGGACAGCCCGGTCACTCTCAAAGTGGTCGAGGAAGAGCCCGATAAATCGTTGGAATGGCTGTGTGTGCAAGGCGATCCGGACTGGGAAAACACCCTGGTGCTGTGGACGCTGCAGAAAGCCGACCGCGGCTTTACCATTCGGCTTGAGCATCGTGACTGGCGTTTGAGCGAGGCTGATCTTGCCGCCGAGAACACCCGCTGGGGCGAACGCCTGATGAAACTGCGCCTGCAGTGCCATCACAACGATGACCTGCCGGTCAACGACGACGACCTGAGTGTCTGGACGTGATTCCACCGGCCATCATCGAGTGCAACCCGCACTTCTGTGTGCTCGATAAACCCTCGGGCTGGACGGTTCAGGAAACGGAAGACAGTTGGGGTTTGTTGCGCTGGGCCCGGGCTCAGCTGGGAGGCGAGGTGTTTCCGGTTCACCGTCTCGACAAGCCGACCACAGGCCTGGTCCTGATGGCGCGTAATCCAGCGGCGAACCGGGCGTTGAGCATGAAGTTCCAGCAACGTCAGATTCGCAAACAATACCTCGCGGTCAGTGATCACAAACCGAGCAAGAAGCAGGGTCTGGTTAGCGGGGATATGGTGCGCAGCCGCCGTGGGCAGTGGATGCTGGCACGCAGCCATGAGCACCCGGCCATCACCCGCTTCCATTCGATGTCGCTGGCCCCGGGGATTCGCGGTTATACCCTGTTGCCGCAAACCGGTAAAACGCACCAGTTGCGGGTCGCGATGAAGAGCCTGTCGAGCCCGATCATTGGCGACAAACGCTATGGCGGCACTGAAGCCGAGCGGCTGTATTTGCATGCCCATCGTCTGGCCTTCGACTGGCAAGACCGCCACTATGCATTTGAAGCCATGCCGCAGGGTCACTGGTTTGAACGTTGGCGCGAGGTGGGATTGCCTGACGCGTCAGGCGTTTCAGTGCCATTGGAAGCTGATTCTGTTGATGATCCCGGTTAGTCGTTGGTGGTAACTCAAGTTTCGCAGTTCGGTTTGGCTGGGTGGCATTGGCCCGCAGCAGCTACCGGGTAAGCCCCTGTGGGGTCGGCGTAAATCCGTCCATGGAGCCTAGGCCGCAGCATCCATGCTGCGGACTACCCCACAGGGGCTCACCCGGCAGCCGCTGCTTATACGTTCCGCGAACTGCGAAACTTCAGTTGTAACAAAGTCTTAAACAAGGAGCGCCCGATGCTGTGGTGGCAATTGCCGGAAGTCTGGATCAGCCTTGCCCTGTCGTGCACCCTGGGTGGCCTGGTGGTGGGTGGTTTTGCCATTCGCTCGCGGCGTCAGTTGGAGGCTCAACTGGCTGAAACGGAATTCAAACATCAGCAGGCGCAGTTTGAAGTGTCCCGACAGTCGCCGCAATTGCAGCAACTGGAAGCGCAGAACGAACGGCTTATGCTGCAACTGCGTCAGCGTGAAACCCGGTTGGCGGGGTTGGAGTCCCAGCATCAGGCGGAGCAGAAACACCATCGGGAACAGGTAGCCCTGCTGACCGATACCCGCGACGCCCTGAAAGCCGAATTCAGCCAACTGGCCAACGAGATTTTTGAAGCCAAGGGCAAGCGCTTCAGTGAACAGAACCAGACCAGTCTGAACGCCTTGCTGACGCCGTTTCGTGAACAGGTTCAGGAATTTCGCAAGCGCATCGATGATATTCACACCCAGGATACCCGGGGTCAAAGCGAGTTGATGAGTCAACTAACTCAACTTAAAGATCTCAATACCCAGTTGAACCAGCAGGCCGATGACCTGACCCGTGCGCTCAAAGGCGACAAGAAACTGCAGGGCAACTGGGGTGAGATTCAGGCCGAAAAAATACTGGAAAGTGCGGGTTTGCAACGCGGTCGCGAGTACGATCGCGAAGCCAGTTTTAAAGACGACAACGGCCAGAACAAGCGGCCGGATTTTCTGGTCAACCTGCCCGATGGCAAACATTTGATCGTTGACAGCAAGGTGTCGTTGAACGACTACCAGCAATATGTCGCTGCGGAAACCGAACTGGAGCGGGAGTTGGCGTTGAAGCGACACGTCGCGGCGGTGCGTCAGCACATTCGCAGTTTAAGCGATAAAAACTACCCACACTTGAACGGCTTGAACTCGCCGGATTTTGTGCTGATGTTCATGCCCATCGAACCGGCCTTCATCGCGGCCTTCCAGTCCGACCCGGCTTTATTTAACGATGGTTTCAAGCAAAATATCGTTGTGGTTACGCCAACAACCCTGCTCGCTACACTGCGTACGGTGGCGAATTTGTGGACACTGGAACGCCAGAACGTGAACGCCAAGCAGCTCTTTGATCAGGCTGGCAAGGTGTACGACAAATTGCGAACCTTTGCGATGCACATGGAAAAACTTGGCAGTCAGATCAATACCGCCAGCAATACGTACGACACGGCCTGGAAAACCCTGCGCGACGGTCGGGGTTCTCTGGTGCGTCAGGTGGAAATTCTGGAAGAACTGGGGGCGACTGTGCGCCAGAAACTGCCGGACAGCGTGGCCACTGAACTGTCGCCAGACCATCGACCCGATGGAGCTATGTCGCCTTCTACCGACAACGATTGATACTCGTCACTATCGGAGGGTCGCTGCCGTGTTATATAATGTCTTTCTAATGTAGAGGCCGTTATTCGCCATGCCCCATCGTGCTCATCTGTTTTCCCTGCGTCCTGCACACGCCCTGCGAGAGGTTGTGGCAGAAGGCTATGACTCTCGCAAGCTGGTGCGTGACCTGTTGGCGGGCATTACCGTCGGCATCATCGCCATTCCTTTGGCCATGGCCCTGGCAATCGCCAGTGGCGTACCTCCCCAATACGGTCTGTACACCGCCATCATCGCTGGCTTTGTCATCGCGCTGACCGGTGGTTCCCGGTTCAGCATTTCCGGCCCGACCGCTGCCTTTGTGGTGATTTTATACCCCATCGCACAGCGCTACGGCCTGGGTGGCTTGCTGCTGGCGACCGTGATGTCCGGTGTGATTTTGGTGGGTCTGGCCTTGCTGCGCCTGGGCCGATTGATCGAATACATCCCGGAATCGGTCACACTCGGTTTCACCGCGGGCATAGCCGTGGTTATTGGGGTGTTGCAAGTCAAAGACCTGTTCGGTCTGCCCCTGGAATCGATGCCTGAGCACACCGCCGATAAAGTCTGGGTGCTTGGCCAGTCACTGCCCGATCTAGCCTGGCCCAGTGTCATTGTTGCCACTATTACCTTTGCCGTGCTGGTGTTTTGGCCGCGTTTGCGTTGGCCGGTACCGGCGCATTTGCCTGCGGTGATTGTGGGCACATTGATAGCCTGGTGGCTGAACAGTCAGGGCTGGTCTGTCGATACCATTGGCAGTCGATTCAGTTATACCCTGGCCGATGGCTCGGTCGGGCAGGGTATTCCACCCGTGTTGCCCGCATTTGAGTGGCCCTGGCAACGGCCCGGTGGCGATGGTTTGCCGGTTGGGCTGAGCTGGACGCTGGTGGTTGAATTACTGCCTGCAGCCTTTGCCATCGCCATGCTCGGTGCGATCGAATCGTTGCTGTGCGCAGTCGTGCTCGATGGTATGTCGGGCAAACGTCACAGCGCCAACAGTGAATTGTTGGGGCAGGGCATCGGCAACATCGTGACGCCGTTTTTTGGTGGCATTACCGCCACAGCGGCACTTGCCCGCTCCGCAGCGAACTTCAAGAACGGCGCGGTCAGCCCGGTCTCGGGCATGGTGCACGCGGGCGTTGTTTTGCTCGGGCTGGTGGCATTGGCGCCGGTGCTTGCCTGGTTACCCATGCCCGCCATGGCGGCCTTGCTGTTGATGGTGGCCTGGAACATGAGTGAAGCTCCCAAGGCGGTGCATCTGTTAAAGACCGCTCCGAGAGGGGACATCTGGGTGTTCATCACCTGTTTTTCTTTGACGGTTCTGGTCGATATGGTCATGGCGATTACCGTCGGTATTTTGTTGGCCGCAGTGCTGTTTGTGAAAGAGATCGCCGAGATGACGCGGGTCACCGACATCAGTCAGAATCGCAAGCAAGTCGAGGGTGAACTGCCCGAAGGCTGGACGGTTTTGAAGATCAACGGGCCGTTGTTTTTTGCCGCCGCCGACCGCGTTTTTGGTGAAATGGCTCAGCTGTGTAAACAAAGTAGGGGCATTGTTTTGTACATGGATGGCGTACCGATTCTGGACGCCGGCGGTCTCGCCGCCCTGGAAAAGCTCATCACCAATTGTGGCCGGAATAACACTCGAATTTTCATTGCCGATCTGCAATTTCAGCCACTGAAGACCCTGGCCCGCGCAAAAGTAAAACCCGTGCCCGGGGTCAGTCAGTATTTTTCAACGCTGAACGAGGCGTTGCAGGCGGTTCGGTCGGAGCTGCCTTCTGTTGACTCTTGATACACGTTTCGGAGTTCGGGTTCTTTGGGCGGCTCTGGCCCGCGCCAGCTACCTGTGATGCCTCTGCGGGGTCGGTCGGGATGCCGCCCAGTCAATCCGTCCATGGAGCCTAGACCGCAGGATACGAATCCCTTCCCTGGGATTCACCCTTCGGGCTCGCTTCGCTCATGCTAAAACGCTCCCGGCGTTTTAGTCCCTGCTGCGGACTACCCCGCAGAGGCACCACAGGCAGCCGACGCTCAGTATGTGCGAACTCCGAAACTTGACTGGTTTCATCGCTGACATTTTCTGACAGACGGTTACACTGTGCTCCCCCATCCGACGGAGCCTGCTGTGGCTGATTTATCCTGGTTGCAACTGACTGGCATCTTTCTCACCTTTGTCTGGAGCGGTTTCGTCCGCTCGGGTCTTGGTTTTGGCGGCGCGGCCCTGGCGTTGCCGTTTCTGTTGCTGATCAGTGACCGGCCGGTCGTTTTCCTGCCCATTATTGCTATTCATCTTCTGGTGTTTTCGTCGATTACCGTTTGGCAGAGCCATCGTCAGACCAAAGCGTCCAGCGATGGCGAAGTGAAGGAGGGGTCGATCAACTGGCGCTACCTGCGCACCGTGATCCTGATTATGCTGGTGCCAAAGCTGATTGGTGTATTCGGGCTATTGACGCTGCCTGATGCGGTGATGAGCGGTATTATTTTCGTGATTGTCGGGCTGTATTCCATCACCTATATACTGCGCACACCGTTTCGCAGCAACAGCCGGTGGCTAGATGGCGTGTTTCTGGCGCTGGGCGGTTATATCAGTGGTACATCGCTGGTGGGGGCACCACTGATCATCGCTGTGGTGTCGCAAAAGATCCCTCGCTTTCAATTGCGCGATACCTTGTTTGTGCTCTGGTTTGTTCTGGTGTGCATCAAACTGACAGCGTTTATAGCCTTTGATGTCGATCTGCAACTGATTCACCAGCTGTGGTTACTGCCGGCGGCAGCCATCGGCCACGTGATGGGGTTGCGTTTTCATACGCGCCTGCTGGAGGCCGAGGCCTCGCGCTTCTACCAGGGCCTCGGTTGGGTGTTGCTGGTTACCAGCGGGGTTGGGGTTGCCCAACTGTTTTTCTAATCAGCCCCAATCTTCAATTGGAAAACCGCCATACTGCTCTGCCAACTGATGCATGGCCACCGGTGATTCCGACATATATTGTAACTCAGACAAACGGGTACGCATGTCAAAGTCGGTTTGGTCCGGGAAGCGGTGCAGGAGGGTGGTCACCCACCAACTGAAGCGGGTGGTATCCCAGACTCGCTTCAGCGCAACCTGTGAATAGCGGTCGGCCAGGTGTTCACTGTTTTCCCGGTAGCGGCCTACCAGGGCGCGCCACAGGTAATAGACGTCCGACATGGCCAGGTTCAACCCTTTGGCACCTGTCGGAGGCACGATGTGTGCGGCATCACCCACGAGAAATAACTGACCGTAGCGCATGGGTTCAGTGACGAAACTGCGCAGCGGTGCGATTGATTTTTCAATGGATGGGCCCGTAACCACGGATGCAGCCAGCTCAGGTGGCATGCGTTCCAGAAGGGTTTGCCAGAACCGTTCGTCTGACCAGTCCTGTACTCGATCGTTCAGATCACACTGTACATAGTACCGGCTCAGCATCGGGCTTCGCTGTGACGCCAGTGCAAAACCGTCGGGGTGCTGAATGTACCAGATGTCGTCCAATGGCGGAGTCTCCGACAGGACACCCATCCAGCCAAATGGATATACTTTTTCAAAATTACGCTGCACGCTGGCTGGTATGGCTCCACGCGACACGCCGTGAAACCCATCGCACCCGGCAATCACTTCGCAGTTGAGTCGGTGTGCCTGCCCATTGATCGTATAGGTCACGTAGGGTTGGTCGGTTAGATCGTGCAGTTCGACCTGGTCAACCTGATGCTGAACATCAGACCCAAGGGCATCGTGTGCCTGATAAAGATCTTCGGTAATGGCGGTCTGGCCATAAGCCATAAAATGGCGGTCAGTATAGGTGTGGATGTCGAACAACAGTGTGTGTGCACCGCCCCAGGCGACCCGGGTGCCATTGTGAACATGGCCTTCGAGATCCATGCGCGTGCCCAGCCCTGCCCGACGTAACAGCTCGACCGTACTCCACTCCAGAACACCGGCTCGAATCCGTGACAGAACGTGCTCCCGTGTCGAGCGTTCGAGCACAACGTTGTCGATGCCTTCCTGATGCAGCAGCAGTGAAAGCAGCATGCCACTGGGTCCGCCGCCAATAATGGCAACCTGGGTTTTTGATTCAATCATGTCTGGGGCCTCCGCGGTATGGCAGTAGTCAGGCTCGCTTGTCGCCGGTAACCTGTTTTTTGACTTCTGGAAAAGTGTGACCAGAAAGCGTGATAACGGATTGCATAAGCACAATAGCACTGGTTAGGTTATGCCATAAGATGCGAATATAGGGCAGGTGATAACAAATTATAATAGGTGCGCATGAAGCTTGAGCTGATAGAAACGTTTCTGGCGACGCTGACGCACGGCAGTATTCGTGCGGCTGCTCGTCAAATGGGGCTGTCGCAGCCGGGGGTATCGCGCAAATTGCGCCAATTAGAGGAGGAGCTGGGCGTCGCATTGCTCAAGCGCAGTGCACAGGGTGTAACACTCACAGTCTATGGTGAAGCTTTTGCGCGTCGCGCGCGCACCATTGTGAATGAAACTCAGCGAGCGGTTGGAGAAGTGGCGCAGATGCGCGGAGAGCGCGAAGGTGTCGTCCGTATCATGTTGGCACCCGCCTCGTCAGTTGACTGGGTTGCCCGTGCGGTTGGGCTGTTCCAGCGTGATTGCCCTGGCGTGCGGCTGGATATCTATGAAGGCATGCAGGAGCAGGCTGTAGAGCGGTTGCGCAGTGGGAGTCTGGACTTTGCCGTATCACCGCTGTGGCAGGCCCTGCCCGATAGCGAGTTTCAGACAGAGCCTCTGCAACGTATGGACATGGCAGTGGTGACCCGCAAAGACGGCCGGTTCCGCCACTGTCGCCACCTCGATGAATTGATCAGCGCACCCTGGTTGCACGTTGGGGCAGGTACGCACGTCAGTCCCTTGGTGGTTGACCTGTTTCGACACTTTGGTTTGAGTGCGCCACCCCCTCAAATGGAATCCTACTCGCTGACCAGTACCCTGGCATTCCTGCTCGATTCCGATGCCGTGACATTGCTGCCAGCCAAGTTCGGTCGTCAGCCCCTCTATGCGGATGTGTTAACCGAGTTACCCATCAGTGACCCGCTACCGACACAGGATCTCTACCTGGTGCAGCGACGGGAAAGCCCACTGACACCGACCAGTGCCATACTGGCCGGACACATTCGCCGGGTGGCTATGCAGTTGGCAAATTAGTCTGTTTCGCCGTCAAACAATTCGGTATCAATTTCAGCCAGGGTAGCCTTGCCATAGCGCGGGCCGCTGACGGTATCGAGGTTGACCGCCTGGTCGAGTTCGTCAAGCACGTCATCGCTGAGCGTTATTTTGGCAGCGGCCAGGTTGTCCCGTGCGTGGTCGAGCCGGGTGGTACCGGGAATGGCAGCTATGGTCGGGGTTTGGTTCAACACCCAGGCCAGGGTCAGTTGAGCCGGCGTAATACCGAGGTCTGCCGCGATCGCCTTGACCGGGTCCAACAAAGCCAGGTTCTTCGGGTAGTGCTCGTCTGAAAAACGGGGCATCTTGCGGCGAATGTCGGTGTCGGGAAGCTGATTCGGGTCAGTCAGTTCAGCGCTCAAATAGCCACGAGCCAATGGGCTGAAAGCAACAAAGGTGACGTCGAGTTCTTCGCAGGCGCGCAATACCGCAATTTCGGGGTTTCGGCTCCACAGCGAATACTCAGTCTGCAAGGCGGTGATCGGGTGTTCACGATGGGCTTTTTGTAAGGTGTCGGCTGACACTTCCGATAGACCCAGGTGTCGCACTTTACCCTGTTGTACCAGGTCGGCCATGGCGCCCACACTTTCTTCAATCGGGATGCGCTTGTCCCAGCGGTGCAGGTAGTAGAGGTCGATCACCTCGGTGTTCAGGCGGCGCAGGGCATCTTCGCAGGTTTTCTTGATGACGTCGGGGTGACCATCGATCGAACGCTGGCCGGTCTCGTCTTTGAACATGCCACACTTGCTGGCCAGGTAAAACTCGTTCCGGCGATGCATGACGGCTTTGCCCAGCAGCGACTCGTTGCTGCCAAAGCCATAGAGAGCCGCTGAATCGAAGTGATCGTAGCCAAGATCCAACGCTTCGTTCAAAAAGGTGATGGCGTCTGCCTCAGACGGCCTGGGGCCATAGGCATGGGACAGGTTCATGCAGCCAAGGCCGATGCGATGGGTGTCTTTCAGGTTCTTCATGAGGCTCTCCGCTGATCAGTGTGCTGCGCAGTGTACGTTTTTACCGCGTTTCATGGTTAGTACGCACTGTTGCACCGGCGTTCGTACGTTGAGGCTGTCGAGGTTTGGGGGAACGCTGCCTGGATCCCGACTGCGACAGTCTGGCGAATGTGATGTTTGCGAGGTCATTGATTCCGGATGGAATGCAGCTAGCTCCCTGCTAGGAGGCGGATTGTTTCGTGCAGAAGTAGACCAGCGCCGGAGGCACATTGATCAGTACCCGCTTGCACTCATAGCGGCCATAGACGGAGAGAAAGTAGGGTTGCAACAGTCGGGTGTATTGAAACGCAATGAACACGCCGCCCGGTCGAAGGGCTGCATGAATGTCGGAAAACAGAGCGGTGCGCTGAGCATCGTCAAAATTGGCGAAAGGCAAGCCGGAAATCACGCAGTCGACGCTGCCCAGGGTCTGTTTGGCCAGTACCTCGCGTAACATAAAAGCATCGTGGTGGGTGTGAACATCGGGAAAACGGGCATTGAGCTCGCGGCGCATGTCATCGTCGCGCTCAAAACTGATGAAGGTGGACCCGGGCCTGCGCTGGTTATCGATGGCGGCCGTGATAACGCCGGTACCGGCGCCCAGTTCAATGATGCTGTTGGCCTGATCCCAGTCTACGCTTTCCAGCATTCGGGCGACCAGAAACCGGCTGCTGGGCACAATGCTGCCAATGGCCAAAGGTGACCGCGCGAAGCGCTTCATAAAGGTCCAAGTACTCAACATCTTACCTGCCTGGTCGCGCTGGGGCGATGGTTTTTGTATGATCTGTGCTCGCCAGTTTGTCAGCATTTAGTGCAAAAGCCAGTAATGTTGGCTGAGCAGCACACACAATGTAACAGTCCGGGGCGATTTCTGGCACCTTCTTTTCACCTCGCTAACACGAAGTACAGCGATAAGCAGACATGGACGGGGCCTGACAGAGACTCCATACTGGCCACTGTTCAACAGGGAATGGGTGTCAGCTCGTGCGCAAATCAACCAAACGGACACTGTATTACATCAATATCGGTGTAATCACCGCGTTAGTGGCGTATCAGCTGTATCTGAACTTTTCCGAACCGAAAGTCAGCTCCATGCACGCAGGCCAAATCGAGCGGATTCAGGCGCGACTCGAAGATCGCACCCGTTTTGAGTTTTCTGTGGTCGGTAATGTGAACAACTCGGTCAGTATCTTTCAGGATCAGATCATTCCAGTCATCAATGCCAGTGACTCGGAGTTCACTGTGTCAGCGGGCAATGCCGTCAGTGGTGGGGCGGCTGAAAACTACCGTTCGGTATACACCATTTTCTCGTATCTCAACCAGCCCTGGTTGCTGACCTACGGCAAAAATGAAGACAGTGAACTGGGTCGACTCCGGTTTTATGAGCAATACGGCCCTCATTTTTATTCCTTCACAGCGGCCAATACCAAATTCTTGTTTCTCGACAGTACCGACAACACGGCCTACAACTGGCAGCTCGATTGGCTGGAGCACGAGTTGTCGACGTCTGAAGCGGACCATCATTTTGTGTTTATAGGCTCTCCGGTGCACCCGCCGGTGCATAACACGCCCATGTTTCAGCAAGACAACTACTTTGGCAACGAACGGGTTGGTGCTCAGATGAGAGCCCTGTTTGAGTCGCATCAGGTCGACATCGTGTTCTCGTCACAACTGTCGGTTTATTACGACCAGACCATCGATGGCGTGCGCTATATAACCACCGGCGGTGGCGGCGGTCTGATCATCGACGATGAGAACAGCTTTCATCATTATCTGCGTATTCGTGTAGAAGCCGATGAAGTAATAGCTGAGGTGCGGCACCTTGATGTCTTTGAAACCTCCTGGTATCGAACCGTCGAAAGCGTCTGGTCTTCGATTTATACCTTTTTTTACGTCAGCTTTGGGCGCTTTCTGATTATCGTCAGCCTGTTGGTTCTGGTCGGCCTCAAGTTACGCGAGACCCTATTCGAAGACCGTGATTTTTATTCTCAGTACACGATTGACGACACTCCCTGGCGCGATCAGCCCAAGCGAATACTATTTTTCACCAACAACTTTTTTCCATTTATATCGGGCGTCACTATATCGATCGAGCGTTTGTTAAGAGGCTTAACGGCCCAGGGGCACGAGGTAAAAGTGGTTGCCCCGCGCTACGATGAGGAAGGCGAACCCAGGACAGATACGTTGCAGGTCAAGACGCTGGCCGCGTTCGGCAGTAAACGGGAGTTTCGATTGGCCAATGTATTGCAACCGGGTATCTTCAAACTGTTTCGGCAGTTCAAGCCGGATATTGTGCACCTGCACCATCCTTTCTGGTTGGGGTCCATTGGCTTGTGGTTGGCCCGGCGCAATAAAGTGCCTTCGGTATACACCTATCACACACGTCTTGAGATGTATGCGCACTACGTGCCTTTGCCGGGTCGAATCTTTCGCAATGTTATTTCCCACGAACTGATTCGACGTTTTTGCAACCGCTGCGATGGCGTTGTCGTGCCGACCGTATCAACCGAAGAATACCTGCGCCTGATCGGTGTCAAATCTCCGGTGTGTGTGCAACCGACCGGCATTGATTTTGAGCGGTTCAATCGGCGCGATGAACACCGGATTGCCCAACTCAGGGAGCACTATAAAATCGCAGAGACTGACCGTGTACTGGTCAGTGTGTCTCGGTTGGGCAAAGAAAAAAACGTCGGGTTTATCGTAGATGCTTTGCATCAATTGCGCTCGCAAACCGAACTGACGGTGCGGTTGCTGCTGGTCGGTGAGGGTGACGAACGTCCGGTGCTTGAACAGAAGATTGAAGCCCTCGGTTTGCAGGACAACGTGACTCTGGTAGGAGCGGTTAGCCCCGAGACCATTCCCGATTATTACCAGATGGCCGATGTCTTTGTGTTTGCATCCAAGTCAGAAACTCAGGGGATGGTGATTCTTGAAGCGATGGCGGCCGGCTTGCCTGTGGTGGCCGTTCGCTCCAGCGGTACCGATGATGTTATTCAGGATGGTCAGACCGGTTTTAAAACCTTTGAGCGGGTCGATCTGTGGGTTGAACGCGTGCGTTACCTTATCGAGCATGACGACATCCGCGCCGAATTTTCACAGCGGGCCGTGACCCTGGCCAGTCACCACGATACAGAGGCCTTTGCTGAGCACATCAACCGGTTTTACAGCGAGTTGCTGGCGCGGCGAGCAAAGGAGTTGACTTGACGGGCCATCAAGCAGAGCGATTGCGATAGCGCCGTGCCAACACGATAACAGTGGCGAACAGCAGGGCGACAATCACCAGAACAGCGATGGCGAAGAACAGGTCCTGATTGTTTTCAGCCTGAAGCATTCGACTGGCTTGCCCGCCAAGCACCGTAACAAAAGCCAGCCCCGGAATAATACCGATAGCCGAACCGACCATATAACGGCCAAAAGGCATGTTGAACGCGCCCGCCATCAGGTTGGTGAACGTAAAGGGAGCCAACGGTAGCAGGTTAATCAGAATCATGGCCCGAACTCCGCGCTCGCTCATGTACCCGGACAGCGCCTTCAGGTGTTTGCCACTATGGCGCTCCAGAGGCGCTTGCCCCAGTAAATGGCCCAGCCAGAACGTTACTCCCGAAGAACTCAGCGTGCCCAGACTGGCGTACAGCAACCCCCACCAGGGGCCAAACAATAGCCCGGTTAGCACCACCAGCAAGGTCAGCGGAAAGGCCAGCAATAGCGCGACGACATAGACAACCATCGCGGCGGGCAGACCCCAGGGCGATGACCGAACGGTCTCCAGTCGGCCAATCCAGTGTTCAAGCTGTTCTGCCGTCAGCACGCCGGTGCTGGCCAGATAACGCCACATAATCGCCAGAACAATCAGCAGCGCAACCAGGGCGACGAGTCGGATCAGTGTGCGGGGCATTGTGGTTCCTGACGGGCAGACCCATCGTAAAAATCAGGGCGTATCCTCCGACAAGGTGACGCTGAGTTCAAGCGACGGTTAAAAAAGACCCGCCAGTGGCGGGTCAGAAAGCACAACACAAGAGAGTGGGTTGGCTGGGCAGGAAATCAGGCGTTGAGCCGCGGGAATACAGCGCGGGCATTGTCTTCAAACACCATCTTCTTCTCGGCGGCGTTGAGCTTGGTGTTGCCGTCGATGTAGCGTTTGGTGTCGTCGAAATAGTGGCCGGTGCGCGGGTCAACGCCTCGCACCGCACCAATCATTTCCGAGGCGAACAGCACGTTCTTGGTGGGAATGACGTCGAGCAACAGATCGATGCCTTCCTGGTGGTAGACGCAGGTATCGAAGTAAATGTTGTTCAGTACCTTCTCTTCCAGATCGAAACCCTGATCCTGAGCGATACCCCGGAACCGGCCCCAGTGGTAAGGCACGGCACCGCCACCATGAGGGATGATGAACTTCAGGTCCGGGAAGTCCTTGAACAGGTCGGACATCATCAGGTGCACAAAGGCGGTGGTGTCAGCGCTCAGGTAATAGGAACTGGTGGTGTGAAAGCAGTCGTGGCACGAACCGGAAACGTGAATCATTGCCGGAATGTTCAGCTCGCTCATTTTTTCGTAGATCGGGTACCAGAACTTGTCGTGCAGCGGCTTGTCTTTCCAGTAACCACCAGACGGATCCGGGTTCAGGTTGCAACCGATAAAGCCCATTTCGTTGACGGTGCGCTCAAGCTCACGCACCACCGCATCCGGTTTCACGTTGGCGCTTTGTGGCAACTGGGCGACGGGTGCAAAGTTCTCAGGAAACAGATCGCAGACGCGGCGAATCAGGTCGTTGCAGTGCTCGGTCCAGGCGACGCTGGTGCTTTCGTTGCCAACATGATGGCCCATCCAGCTGGCGCGCGGCGAGAAGATGGTCAGATCGGTGCCGCGTTCCTGCTGCAGCTTGAGCTGGTTGTTTTTAATGCTGTCGCGAATCTGATCGTCGGTGATGTTCAGAATGCCTTTGGTGGTCTGAAACATCGGGTCGTTCTTCAGCTCCGCCTTTTGCTTGTCACGGTAATCGCCCAGCTCCGACGGTGCGGTGGTGTAGTGTCCATGGCAATCGATGATCATGGCCGTCTCCAGTGTTGTTGTCTTTGTCGCTCAAGTTCCGGAGTTAGGTCGCCCTGGGTGCCTATCGTCCGCGTCGGCTACCGGTGGTGCCTCTGCGGGGTCGGCGTAAACCCATCCATGGGGCCTAGACCGCAACATCCATGTTGCGGACTTCCCCGCAGAGGCACCACCGGCACCCGCCGCTTGCATGGTGCTAACTCCGAAACTTGAACCAGTATGTTGTACCAGTAATTCCGATTATTTCTGACTACCATCTTCCAGCACAATCAAGCCCGCACCGGTGTTGGATGCCGGCACGTGATAAAACTTGTAGGTTTCGGTGGCATCGTCGCCCATGGCGCCGCGCATGATCAGCCACATCACCAGTTCAATGCCTTCCGAGCCCGCTTCACGCATGTATTCGACGTGTTGGATTTTGGTCAGGCTGACAGGGTCAGTGGTCAGACGATCGAGAAACGAATTGTCGAATTCAGGGTTAACCAGACCGGCGCGCTCGCCCTGTAACTGGTGCGACATGCCACCGGTGCCGAAAATCGCGACCTTGATGTCTTTGTCGTAGGCTTCGACCGCCTTGCGAATTGCCTTGCCCAGATCGTAGCAACGTTTGCCCGTTGGAGGCGGGTACTGAATGACGTTCACGCACAACGGGATAATCTTGCATGGCCACTGCTCGGGTTTGTCGAACATGATCGACAGCGGCACGGTGCAACCATGATCGACCGACATCTCGTTGGCGATGGTCATGTCGAATTCATCGAGAATCAGCGACTCGGCAAGATGCCAGGCCAGGTCCGGGTCACCCACAGCAGTGGGCACCTTGCGCGGCCCATAGCCTTCATCGGCGGGCGGAAATTCATCGGCCACACCCAGGGTGAAGGTAGGAATCAGGTTCAGGCCGAAGGCAGAAGCGTGGTCGTTGTAGACCACAATCGCTACGTCGGGCATGTTGTCCTGAATCCAGTCACGCGCTGGCTGGTAGCCATCGAACAGAGGCTTCCAATAGGCTTCCTGTTCTTTATCGTTGTCGATTACGGCGCCAACGGACGGCACGTGTGAGGTGCCTATCCCGGTTACTATTCTAGCCATTCGACTGCTCCTGTTCTTTTTTACTGCGATTACCTTCAACCGACCGACCGCCAGAGATCATCATTTGACGAAACTGTTCTTCAGTTACATCGGACATGGCGCCGCCGACGAACTGCATGGACCGGCCGTCGAAAATGGCCAGTTTGAAGGTGTAATAAATGTTGCCGCCCAGACGCAGCATGCCCAGCCAGTCCCGTTCCAGGACGGCTTTTTTCTGCTCGTCGGTCAGCTTGAATGTTGCCAGGTAGGCCGCTTCGTCTTCGCGAAACGCATCGCGGTTTTCGGCCTTGTTCAGGGACATGCAGAACATGTTCAGATGGTAGCCTTTTCGGCAATGCTGGCCATCCATCACGTAGGTTCCCGGTATGTCTCGGTACTCGCGGTTCATGGGTCACTCTCTCAATGTTGAATGGTGTGTCACTATTCGGCAGCGTCTGTGCAGTACCAGTATAGTCGGTGTCTCTGCTGGGCCGGATTCAGGGTGTATCCGGGCTGCAGCTAGCCAGCGTGAACTTAGCTACGCTATGGGGGTGACAACCAGACTAGTTAAGCGCACAATTTGGGACAACCTATAACATTAGGACGTTTCGTTCATGAAGTGGAACATATCTGATTTGCCCGTTTTTGTGGCCGTTGTGGAAAAAGAAGGTATTTCGGCTGCAGCCCGTTCGTTACGCATGCCGAAGTCGAGCGTGAGCCGGTTCGTACAGCGTCTGGAAGACGATCTGCAGGTACGCTTGCTGGAGCGTAACTCCCGACAGATGCGGATGACCAGTGAAGGCGAGGTGTTCTTCAAACACTGTCAGCTTATTATGGAACAGGTCGAAGCGGCCGACGCGCACATGAACGGTCTGAGCCATACCCCCAGCGGTGAACTGACCATTTCACTGCCAATGGCATTCAGCCGCGACGTGCTGGCCGGGCATCTGCACCGCTTTAATAAACAGTATCCGGAAATTCAGCTCAACATTCAGGTGACACCAACAGCCGTGGACCTGATCGGCGAGCACATCGACCTGGCGGTTCAGGTGGGTGATCTGCCGGATTCCGAGCTTATTGCCGTGCCCCTGTTTGAAACCCCTCTGATCTGGGTGGCCAGCCCGTCGACCTATGCGGCTGGCCATACCTTTCCGGGTCTGGATGCACTGGTTGAGCAGGTGCATGTCTGTGAGCGCCGCTACAACAAGACGGCCCTGCCGATGCGTTATCAGGGCGACAAGCACAAGGTGGAGATTCAGGCCTCGATCGAGACCACCGACCCGATTATGGTGCGCGATACCGTCATCGCCGGTTCAGGCGTCGGCTTGCTGCCATCGCTTTACTGCCGCAGCGCCATAGAGCGTGGCGAGCTGGTGCAGGTGGCGCAGAATATGGAGCTGGACCTGATGGCCAAAGCCTCAGCGGTCTATACCAGTCGCCGCATGCTCAGCGCCAAGACCCGGTTGTTCATCGAGTTTTTGAAAGACCTGACCTCTGACATGTGAAACGGCCGCAATGTTTGCCAGGGTGGCTTGTTCGGGCGTCATGAGTCAGACATTCCTCAGATAAACCGATTTGGTGGCAGCCTCTATTACGGTGCCAGTCGGACTGTCGCGCACGCCTGCTGAAGGCACGCTGTAAATACTTCCATGTAAGCTCGAAGACCGGGTATGAATCCCCTCCATGGGATTCACCCTTCGGGCTCGCTACGCTCATGCTAAAACGCTCCCGGCGTTTTAGTCCATGCGGTCTAACGGCCTTCAGCAGGCGAACCCGACAGTCCTTGGGACTGCACGTGGTAGAATAGGCATGAATGTCTGACTCATGACACCCTGGCAGGCCTGACACTGATACAGTGGTTTTTTCGTATATTTCGATATTACTAGAAATATATTGACGATCACCTCTGCCGGGTGAATACTCCTCCCATGACAACACTCACACTCGAACAAGCGGCCGATCAACTGGCTGAACTGGGCCATCCGACTCGTCTGGGGCTGTATCGTCTGCTGGTGCGCGCTGGCCATGGCGGGGCGCCGGTCGCTCAGTTGCAGCAGCAGTTGGATGTGCCGGGCTCTACGCTGTCGCATCATCTGAGTCGACTGGTGCAGGTGGGCCTGGTGAAGCAGGTTCGCGAAGGTCGGGTACTGCGCTGTTTCGCTCAGTACGACCGGCTGAACACCCTGATCGGTTACCTGATGGAAGAATGTTGCACCGAGAGCGGTTGCTGACGGTTTCGGGCATTTTTTTGGCTATTAAATTCGATATATCTGGAAATATGGAGGCATTATGGCACTGATTCCCGACCACAGCCTGGAGAGTACCCTCGGTCAGTTGCAGCAGGGTTACCAGCAACCCAATAGCCATGCGGCGCGCATTCTGGTGCTGTATGGCTCCTTGCGGGAGGAGTCGAACAGCCGCAAGCTGGCGCTGAACGCCGCTCACATGCTGGCGCAGTTTGGCGCCGAGGTTCGGGTATATGACCCTGAAGGTCTGCCGGTGTGCGACCGGGTTTCAACGGATCACCCCAAGGTCGTTGAGCTGCGGGAACTGGCGCAGTGGAGCGAGGGCATGGTCTGGTGTTCGCCGGAGATTCACGGTGCGGTGTCGTCGGTGTTCAAAAACCAGATCGACTGGATTCCGCTCAGCGACGGGGCGATCCGGCCGACTCAGGGCAAGACACTGGCGGTGATGCAGGTTAACGGCGGTTCACAATCCTTTAACGTGGTCAACGCGCTGCGCATTCTGGGCCGCTGGATGCGGATGTTCACCATCCCCAATCAGTCGTCGGTGCCCAAGGCCTTTCAGGAGTTCGATGCCGATGGGCAGATGAAGGAATCGCCCTATCGCGATCGGGTTGTGGATGTCATGGAAGAGCTGTTTCGGATGACGCTGCTGTTGCGCAACCAGTCGGCCATGCTCACCCACCGGTTTTCCGAGAACAAGGCGGATTATCAGCCCCGGGTGGCTGACGCCTCCTGTTGCGAGCCTTCGGTCGCCAACCGCTCGTGCTGCGCCTGATTCATCATCACAGCCAGCCAACGGTGCTGGCCAGTCTGGTGCTGACGCTGGCGCTGGTGTCCGATTCGGTCCTGTACTTACTGCTGCCTCTGTATTTTGCCGACTTCGGTCTGACGCTGATCTGGGTCGGGGTTTTATTGTCGGCCAATCGTTTCGTCCGGTTGCTGATCAACCCCTGGCTGTTGCCCTGGTTCGAACGGTTTGGTCCGCGCACGGCCATGCTGCAAGCCGTGGCACTGGCGACGCTGGCCAGCCTGGCGTTTCTGATGCTTGCCAGCCCCTGGGTCTTGTTGCTGGCCCGCTTGCTGTGGGGCATGGCCTATGCGCTGATGCGGCTTGGCTGCTTGCATTATGCGACCCATGAGCCGGAGCGGCGTATGACGAACCTCGGCTGGTACACCAGCTTGCAGGAAGTTGGCCCGTTGTCGGTGCTGCTGGTCGCGCCCTTACTGGTGGAATACATCAGCATTGAGGCGGTGCTTTTGCTCGCCAGTGGGCTCTGTCTGGTGGCGTTGTTGCCGGCTCTGGCGTTGCCGCGGGCCAGGGCTGACGCTCAGGCACCGGCAAAGGCCCGGTTTCCCTGGCCTACTGCCTGGCACCGGTTAACCTTTGTGACCTGCCTGCTGTTCGACGGCGTCTGGACAGTAGTGCTGGCACCGCTGCTGGTGCTGGCGGGCTGGTCAACGGCGGCGGCACTGGCGATGACAGCCTGGCTGCTGGTGGCCAAGCGGTTGTTCAATATGCTGGTGGGTGTGGCGTCCATTCGTGTCAGTCACTGGGTATCCGAGCGCCTTTTGCTCGGTGTCTCGGTGGCGCTGATGCTGCTTGCCGGAGGGTTGATGGCGGTGACCCAGGTGCTCTGGTCCAGTGTATTCGCCATTGTCGGGCATGGCCTCTACATGATTCTGGTGCCCAAGCGACTGTCGGATGAGGCACTGAGCGATCACGATCGTCATCACAGCCTGAACGGCTTCACCTTCTGGCGCGATCTGGCGGCGGCCGTTGGCGCCTTGCTGGCCAGTTTTCTATTGGCCTGGCAGGCTACGACGCTGTTTTACGGCTTGCTGACCGGGCTGGTGGTACTGATGTTGTTGGTGGCCAGATACGGCGTGACGTCATCCACATCGTTCTGGTCTGGCAGCAAGTAATGTTCGGCATAGTCTTTCCACTTGCCGCTGCGCAGAAACAGGTCAAAGACGTCCGGGTCGATGTGCTGGTCGTCGCGCATCGATTGCAGAATGGAGAACGCCTGGCTCAGCGGCATCGGCGGTTTGTAGGGCCGCTCCTTGGCGGTCAGGGCTTCGAACACATCGGCCACGCCCATGATACGGGCCGGAATCGACATCTGCTCCCGGGTCAGACCGCGCGGAAAGCCGCGCCCGTCCATGCGTTCGTGGTGGCCGCCAGCGTATTCCGGCACCCGGCGCAATTTGGGCGGGAAGGGCAGTTGTTCGAGAATGTCGATGGTGATGTCGATGTGGCGGTTGATCGCCTGGCGCTCTTCGTCGTTTAGTGTGCCCCGGGTAATGCACAGATTGGTGACTTCTGTGTCGTTCAGCAGTGGCTGCGATGTGCCCCAGGCGTCCTGCCAGGTCCGGGTGGCAATGGCCCGAACCCGATCCTTGTCTGATTCGGGCATGTATTCACCGCCGCGATTAACCCGCTCCAGAAACGCCAGATCCTGACGCAGTGCCTCAACGTCGGCAGCGTTGGCCGACTGCGCCATGGTGGCGGCAAAACGCGCGGCTACGGTATCAAAACCGTCGAGCAGACTTTGCAGTTTGCGGCCCTTGTTCAGAATCGTTTCCGAGGTGGCCAGCTTGCCGCAGTCGTGCAACCAGGCAGCCACGTGCAGTTCATACCATTCGTCATCGTTCAGGCCAAAGTCGGCGAAGTAGCCGTCGGTTTCCTCGCAGGCGGCGCGCGCCATCATCTCGGTCAGCACCGGAATGCGCTCGCAATGGGCTGAGGTGTGGGAGGAGCGAACATCAATAATGCGGGCCAGCGCCTGAATAAAAGCATCGAGCAGGTCTTTGTGGCTTTGCACCAGCAATTGATTGTCGAGCGACAGCGCCGCAAACTTGGCCATGGCCTGCACCGTGCGCTGGTCGTCGTCGGTGAACGGGCGGCTGTCGTCTTCCGGGGTGCGTGCGTTGATCAGTTGCAACACACCGATGACCCGGTCTTCATGGTTCAACAGTGGCAGGGTCAGCATCGACCGCGAGCGATAGCGGTGTTCGGAATCGAAGTGGCGGGTGCCGGAGAAGTCGAAATCACCGGTCTGGTAGACATCATCGATATTGACGGCCTGCCGTGTCAGCGCGACCCAGGAGGCGACATTCTGGTGGTTCGGCTGACCGCTTTCGGATTCACCGGGCTGGTGATGGTACAAAGGAATGGCGGGCCACCGGCTCAGTTGGGCCGGGTCCCGGCTTTCCAGCCCGAGCACCGTGTTGTGAATGGCTTTGAAGACCAGCCGGGGTGAATCCGCGCTTTCATCCAACTGATAAAAGGTGCCACCCTCGGCCCCGGTCAGCAGACGGGCTTCTTTCAGAATTCGATGCATTAGCCCGGCTACGGTGGTTTCCCGGGCCAGCCGGACCAGCAAATCACTGGTTGAATCCACGCTCCAGGCAGATAAGGGTCTATCCACCTGGTCCAATTGGCTAGCTAAAGAAGGGTCGGGGGTCGTCATACTGCGCTCCTGAGGTCCCGATAACAGCGTGGTCATGCCACAGCGGAAAAGCATAGCCCAGATGCGCCTGTGATTGACCCCTTTGTTGGCAAATAGTTGGCCATCTTACTTATCTGCTACGACCTCCTGGCACCTTTAGGTGCAACTGACCCTTACTCCTCAACCATCTGAACCTCACCTTCGCGCCCGGCCATCCGGGTGCGCAACCAGCCCCAGAGCCGGCGAGTGGTGCGATTGGGGGTGGCCTGATTGTAGAAAGAGGCCTGGTCCGGGTCGCGAATCTGAGTGTAGCGCTCAAGGCCATTGCGTCGGGCTTCTGCCCGGCGAGCGCTGGCGGCGCGAAAAGCCGCTGGAGAGTCCTCGGATACCCAGTCGAGAATGGCAATGTTGAGGCTGCCGATCAATTCGGGCAGGTCGGGCTCGATGGTTTTGGCGTTGACCATCATCAACCCATAGCCGATGTCCTGATCCGGAGTCAGGCGCTCTGACAGGTAGCGGGCCGCCCAGTAGGCGCCTTCCCCGTAGCCCAGAATCACCAGATTGAACTGGCCGTCCTGGTTCAGACGCTGCAAGCCCAGCGCGATGCGATTGAGCGTTGCATCCGGGTCGGTGGCGTACCCGCCGACCAGGGGCAGCGCGATGGACAGGGTATTCCAGCCAACGTCGGGCAAAAAACGCCGCGCTTGCTGCAAATGCACCGGCCAGTCCGGGTTGTGACCCTCATCGTGCAGTATCAGCACCGCGCCCTGTGGGGTGGCTGTGCGTTGTTGCAGGCTAAGCCCCAGAAACGCCCCGTCGCCTTCTCCCAGAATGACGACTTCCTCATCGCCCCGGGGGTTGGTCAGGGCCTCAGCGAGGTCGTTCAGATGGTTGGCACGCGCCTGGGCCAGTGCTTCGGCGGAACTGCCGGTGCTAACAGCCAGTAAGGCGCAGAGGCTGATCAGGCCGCACACAGAGACGCGCCGTATCACAACGAGACCCGGGTTTTATCGGCGATCGGGCACATTGGCGTTTGACCTCCCTCTGGCAGTCACTAGAATGGGCGTTCCGCCAGCCGTGAGACGCCCCGAAATGTCCGATTTTGTCATAGCCCCTTCCATTTTGTCCGCCGATTTTGCCCGCCTGGGCGAGGAAGTGGATGCCGTTCTGAACGCCGGTGCCGACTGGGTCCACTTCGATGTGATGGACAACCATTATGTGCCCAACCTCACCATAGGCCCCATGGTATGCAAGGCGTTGCGCAACCATGGCGTCACCGCCCCGATCGACGTGCATCTTATGGTATCTCCAGTAGATCGGCTGATCGGCGACTTTATTGAGGCCGGCGCCAGTATCATCACCTTTCACCCGGAAGCGAGTGATCACATCGACCGGTCGCTGCAGTTGATTCGTGACGGTGGTTGTAAGGCCGGCCTGGTGTTTAACCCGGCCACGCCGTTGCATTACCTCGACTACGTGATGGACAAGATCGACCAGGTGCTGATCATGTCGGTGAACCCCGGTTTTGGCGGCCAGTCCTTTTTACCCTCGGCCCTCGATAAACTGCGTGACGCCCGCGCCCGTATAAAAGCTTCAGGCCGGGACATTCGTCTGGAAGTCGACGGTGGTGTCAAAGTCGATAACATTCGGGCGGTGGCCGAGGCCGGTGCCGATGCTTTCGTGGCCGGGTCTGCCATTTTTAACGCGGATGATTACGCCACCCGCATCAATGAGATGCGCCGGGAACTGGCCATGACGCGCAGCGCCTGATCACGTCGCAGTACGACCGCCTTAACACCCTGGTGCCTGAAGGCACCACCTTCACCCGGGAGATCCTGTGGAAGAATTATTGGTTTTTGACCTCGACGGCACCCTGATCGATGGCGAACATTGCATTACCGAACTGACGCGCACGGCGCTCAACAAGCTCGACGAACTGGGCGTAGCCTGGACGGTCGCTACGGGTCGCATGCCACACGGCGGGCGCGAAGCCTTGCCCGATGTGCGGTTCCGTCACCCCCAGGCCTACAAGAACGGCGTGCTGATCTGGGATTTGAATGAGAACGTGCGCATCAATGCCCAGCCGATGGACCCGATGGAATTGGTTGAAGTTTGCCGCCGTCTGGAAGTGCATGGCATCAACCCCTGGCTCAATACGCTGGACCACGAAGATCGCATCGGCGCCGTGATTCGCCGTATCGGCACCGAGCGTGAAGAAGCCTGGGCAAAATACATGGAAAGCCAGGCAATCAACGTTCAGTTGAACGCCGACTTTTCATCGATTCAGGAACAGATTCTGAATGTGTTCGCCGTTACAGAGAACGCAAAAGTGTTGTACATGGCCGAAGAACTGGCGGACATGCCCAACGTTCAGGTCTACGCCGGCCCCGATATGTATCGCGACGGTTACTACTGGATGGACATTCACCACATCAGCGGTACCAAGGGTGACGCCGTTAAATTTCTGCAGCGGCAAACCGGGGCCAAACGCCTGGTCTGCTTTGGCGACTCAGACAACGATGTCAGCATGTTCAAGCTGGCCGATGAAGCCTATGCCATGGAAAACGCACTCGATGAAGTCAAAGCCGTGTCGACCGGTATAATTGGCAGGAATACCGACAGCGCCATCGCCTATTTCCTGGCCGACCGTTACGGCTTCAGCCTGTGACCCGGGCCAAAGCCATTTTGTTTGATCTGGACGGCACTCTCGTTGACAGCGCGCGCGGGATACACGCCGCGCTCGATGAAGTGCTGCACACGCTGACCGGCGATGGTTGCCGCATCGATGAGGTGCGTCGCTGGGTGGGTAACGGTCCGGAAAAACTGGTTGAACGGGGGCTGTACAGTCGTGGCTATGAAGACGATGCCAGTCTGGCGCACGCCTTGTTTCGTGATGCTTATCAGCGCACCCTGTTTCAGGCCGATGTTTACCCCGGTGTCATAACCGGACTGAGCAAGTTGCAACGCCAGGGTTTCAAGCTTGCTTGTATCACCAATAAAAGCTCGCACTTCACCGGTCGCTTTCTGGCTGAACTGGACCTGGCGCCCTTTTTTGACCGGGTCCTCTGTGGCGATGAGGTCGAGCGCCCCAAACCCGACCCGCAAAGTCTGACTCAGGTGTGTGCCGAATTCAGCATCGAGCCGATTGAAGCCATCATGGTCGGTGATTCCGCCAACGACCTGGAGCCGGCACAAGCCATCGGCATGCCTGGCATTGCCGTCAGTTACGGCTATCATGGTAATGTGCCGTTGGAGCAGTTTGGTCCACTCGCCATTTGTGGTGATTTCGACGAAGTCGTTGATCTTTGTCTTGCGGCTACCAAGCCTTAAACGCGTACTGAACTGTTTTTCACACAAGGAACTTCGTGATGAATCTTGCCCAAACGCTGGTGGCCATCGTCGCTCTGTTGCACCTGGCTTTTCTGGTTCTTGAAATGTTTTTATGGACATCGCCCATCGGCCGTAAAGTGTTTGGCATGAGCAAGGAAAAGGCGGAAATAACCCGGGTGCTGGCCGCCAATCAGGGGTTGTATAATGGGTTTCTGGCCGCTGGTTTGGTCTGGGGGTTATTGCTCGGCACGATGGGTGTACCGGTCATGATCTTTTTTCTCAGTTGCGTCATCGTCGCCGGGTTTTATGGCGCCGCTACCGTCAGTCGTACAATACTGTGGGTACAGGCAGCGCCGGCTATTGCTGCGTTGGTCGTCCTGGGAATTGTGGCGCCGTTCAGCTAAAGCCAATAGTCAGCAAACCTACGGCTGCGCCGTCCCCCTCTCTCTAGCTCTCTCCCCCAGGGGTGGAGAGAGGACTGTAAAGTGCAGCGTCGCGAGTAATAGGCACGGGTCATATTCCAACCAACTAAACGCTCCCTCTCCCGTCCCACGGGAGAGGGCCGGGGAGAGGGTTCACTTCTGGTTTTTTCCAATTAACCATCAAAGTTCACCCGCGCTCACTCTCAAAAAACAAAAGTTTGCAATCAATTCCTTGCCTCCCTCGGTGGCAAAGGATTCCGGGTGAAACTGAATGCCGTGTATTGGATAATCGCGATGTTTTACGCCCATCAATTCAAAATTCCCGCCCCGGGCCAGACGATCCCGGTCTTCAAAATCAGCCGCACTGAGGTCACCCACCGCCGCAGTAACCTGCAAACACTCAGGCAAGGTTTCGGCTGCGGCAATCAGAGAGTGATACCGCATCACATCCAACTGATCCGGCACGCCGCGAAACACCGATAGACCGCTATGCGTCACCGGGCTGATCTTGCCGTGCATGGGCAGCGGCGCTTTCACCACCTGGCCGCCAAACACATGCACAATGCCCTGCATACCCAGACACACGCCCAGCAAGGGCGTGGTCTTGCCCAGCTTTTCGATCACTTCGGCACAGACCCCAAAATACTGTTCATCGTCGGGCGACCCCGGCCCGGGTGAAATGATAATGCGGTCCGGTGACATCGCCTCGATCTCGGCAAAGCTGATCTGATCGTTACGGCGAACCAGGATCTCGAAGCCGTCGATTGTGTGTTGGTTTTTGGCCGAGGTGAGGATCTCACCAATAAACTGGTAGAGGTTATAGGTGAAGGAGTCGTAGTTGTCGATGATCAGGATTTTCATGAGGGCTCCCCTCCCGACATGAATGGCTCCAGGGCTTTGCGTGTGCCCGCGAATTTACGGCGGATTTCTTCGTATTCATCCTCAGCGTTGCTGTCGTAGACATTGCCCCCGCAAGTTTGCACATAGGCCCGTTCGCCATTCACAAATACCGTGCGGATCGGGATCGCGAAGGTGCAGTCTCCATTGAACGAGAACTGCCCAACGGCACCACCATAGGGACCACGCCCGTCGGTCTCCAGATCATTGATGATCTTCATCGCCTCGATCTTCGGTGCGCCGGTCAGTGTGCCCGCCGGGAAATTGCTCGCCAGTGCGGTAAACATGTCTTCCCCTTCCGCCATGATGCCGACGATTTCGCTGGAGATGTGTTGCACGTGACTGAACCGTTTGATATCCATGAGGCTGCGCACTTTGACGGTGCCAAATTGCGCAACGCGACCAATGTCGTTCCGGTGCAGATCCACAATCATATTGTGCTCGGCAATTTCTTTCGGATCGTTGAGCAGGGTCCGCGCATACTGGGTGTCTTCCTGGGCGGTTGCGCCCCGCTTGGTGGTGCCGGCGAGCGGGAAAGTTTCCATTTCGCCCTGGCGCAAGCGGAACAGCATTTCCGGACTGGCGCCAATCAGCCGTTGCTCGTCGAATTTCACGTAATACATTTGCGGCGACGGGTTAATGTCTCGCAGTTTTTCGTACAGGGCGATGGTGTCGCCTTCCATTTTGAACCGTTTTTTGAAGCCCACTTCGCACTGAAAAACCTTGCCGTCGACGATGTCCTGTTTGACCTTGGCAACCGCAGCGGCATGTTCGGCCTGGCTCATGGTATCGCCGAGAGCCGTGATCTTCAGCTCCCCGTTGGGTACGTCGTCCGAATCGATCAGTGACTGCAGAAAGTCGTACCGGCTGTTGTCGTAGTAGAAGTAGGTGACTTCACCGGTCATTTTGTCGAGGATCAGTCCGTCTTTGTACAGGCCGAACCGAAACGTATCGAAGTCGTCGTTGGCTTTGAGTGAGAGCGTGGGCTCGAAATACTGCATCGCATCGTAGCCGAGGTAGCCGCTCAGGCCGCCAGCGTATTTGCGGGAGATGATGTTTTGCGGCATCAGGCTGCGCAGCAGTTCATAGGGGTTGCTGCTGGTGTAGGTGTTGGCTTTGCCGGCTCGGTCTTCAATGGTGAGCTGATTGCCATTGGCGTACAGAGTGTATTCCGGATCGAAACCAATGATGGAGTGTCGGGCAATATGGCTGTCTTCACCGAGTGATTCGAGCATGTAACAGGTATCGAACTGCTTTTCGATCTTCTTGAACAATTGAAAGAAATCGCAATCGGCTGCGAGCGTCACATAGTGTGGTTTGCGCGGCAGTGTAAAGGGTTCGGGGGCGTCAGACATAGAGGCATCCTGGCAAGGTGGGTTCCGGTTATTCAACATCAGTGGGGATCGCGCAGGGCGCGTGAGCCCCGCGATACGGTGGCGATTCCCACGCCCAGCAATTCGGCAATTCTGCGATGCGCGACACCCTCGTTCAGTAACTTGAAGATTTGCAGGCGCTTGCTGATTTCCTGGTATTCGGCCGGGGTTAGCAGGCTTTCCAGTGCGGAGTCCATGGCATCCGCGCTGTCGATATCCAGCAAGTGCCGGATGAGTTCAGTTTTATGCGGGTCTTCAGTCATGGTAAGTCAGCTACCGGTTCGGTTTTGGGTGTCTGCTGCAGTTGTGCAGTCGCTTGCGGGTGTACTAGCGTACTAGTACGATACGGGATCGGGGTTTGAAGTCAAGCCTTTTCAGCCGGCGTGATACACTGAGGGTCTGAATCCAATGCCATTAAGGTTTGCCGAGTGCACGACGACACCACCGTAATTGCCCAGACCCGAGCCTGGGTCGAGCAGGTCGTAATCGACCTCAATCTCTGCCCGTTTGCCAAGCGTGAGCTGATTAAGAACCGGGTGCGGTTCAGCGTGACACAGGCGACGTCTGAAGCGGCGTTGATCGAAGCCTTGCAGGAGGAGCTGGTGTTTCTGGCCGGAGAAGACCGCATCGAGACCACGCTGCTGATTCATCCGCGTATCTACGAGAGCTTCTACGATTACAACGATTTTCTGGGCGTCGCCGAAGGGCTGTTGATCGAGCTGGAGCTGGAAGGCATCTTCCAGATTGCCAGCTTTCACCCCAAATATCAGTTTGGCGGTACCGACCGCGACGATCCGGAAAACTACACCAACCGGTCACCCTATCCGATGCTGCACCTGTTGCGTGAAGATTCCCTCGAAGCGGCGATTGATGCCTATCCGGATGTCGACGCGATTCCCGACAATAACATTCAACGGGTCAATGAATTGGGTGCCGATCACATGAAAGCCTTGTTGGGAAAATGCATGGCAAGCTGAGGTAATGGGTTTGTGCGGGTGGTTTTTTCAGGGATTTCCTACCAATTCTCGATAAAACCGATACCGTTAACAGCACACCAGACGTCATTGAAATCATGTCGAGTAGAGGGGAGCATCATGGCCAAATACCAAACCCGCTTTGTAACAGAAGGCGACAAGTCGCAGTGGCGCACTTTGTTTGATGGCTACGCCGACTTCTACAACGCGCCAATGGAAGCCGCCACGGCCGATATCGTCTGGGGCTGGTTGCTCGACCCCAACCATGTACTCGAAGGGCTCGTCGCGTGCGATGAGTCGGGGCACCTTGTCGGGCTGGCCCATGTACGCGCCTGCCCACGCCCTCTGGGCGGTTGTGATATCGGCTTTCTGGACGATATGTTTGTGTCACCGGAATCCCGGGGTCTTGGCGCCGCTGATGCTTTGTTTTCCGGCTTGCAAGACCTGGCCAAAGAACGTGGCTGGCCCGCCTTGCGCTGGATCACCCAGCACTTTAATGAACGTGGCCGGGCTTTCTACGATCGTTATACGGGTGGCCCGAGCGATTTCATCGTCTATCAGTTGAAACAGGATTAAGCTGTGCGGTGTTAACAGCCGGGAGGGTCTGGCTGTCGGGTTGACCGCAGCCTTTGCTATAACCGCCCGCTCAACAATCTAACCGAGGTCGTGCATGTCGTCTTATTGGAGCCCACTGGTTCACTCACTCAATCCCTACACACCGGGTGAACAACCCAAAGTAGACGGATTGATCAAGCTCAATACCAACGAAAATCCCTACCCGCCGTCACCCGGTGTAGCGCAACTGTTGCAGCTCCCGGAAACGGCAGAACGACTGCGCCTGTATCCCGACCCCAATTCCCAGTCCCTGAAAGAAGCCCTGGCGGATTTTCATCAACTGACGCCAGATCAGGTATTTACCGGCAACGGCTCAGACGACGTGCTGGCCATGGCGTTTATGGGGTTGCTGAAGCACAGTCGGCCGATCCTGTTTCCGGACATCACCTACAGTTTTTATCCGGTGTACTGTCAGCTGTTCGGCGTTGAGTATCAGCAGATCCCGCTGGCGGACGACTTTTCCCTGGATCTCGACGCCTACAGTACCGATAACGGCGGCATCATCTTCGCCAACCCGAATGCCCCCACCGGCCTTGCCCTGAACCTGGAGCAGATCGAGCGCTTGTTGCAGCGTAATACCGGTTCAGTGGTGGTGGTCGACGAAGCCTACGTCGATTTTGGGGCCGACAGTGCCGTACCATTGATTCACCGCTACCCGAATTTACTGGTGGTGCAGACGTTGTCCAAGTCCCGTTCGCTGGCTGGCATGCGCCTGGGGTTTGCGGCGGGTCAGTCGCCTCTGATCGATGCTCTGAACCGGGTCAAAAATTCCTTCAACCCGTACCCCATTGATCGAATCGCCGAGGCCGCCGGGCGCATTGCAATTGAGGATGAGGCGTACTTTACGGCCTGTTGCCAGAAAATCATGGCGACCCGACAGGCGACCTGCGACGCCCTGACCGGGCTGGGGTTTACCGTGCTTCCCTCCAAAACCAATTTCCTGTTTGCCCGGCCGCCCGCCGGTCTTGAGGCGGCACACTTAAGCGAACGTTTGCGTGCAGACAAGGTACTCATTCGCTACTTTAATAAACCTCGCATCGACGGCTATGTGCGCATTTCGATCGGAACCGACACAGAGATGGCGGTGATGCTGGAACTGGTAAGAGGCTATGTGGCCGACCTGACGAGTTAAAGGAGGCACCGTGACAACGCTGGCATTTGATGTATACGGCACCCTGATAGACACCCGGGGCATTCAGATGACACTGGCCGACATGCTCGGCGATGACCCACTGGCGGCGCAGATCACCCGGCGCTGGCGCGAAAAACAGTTGGAGTACAGCTTTCGACGGGCGTTGATGGCGCACTATCAGCCGTTTTCAGTCTGCACTCGCCAGGCGCTGAACTTTGCCTTAAGCGAAGCGACAGTGACATTGAGCGATGACCAGTGCGATCAGTTGCTAATGGCCTATCGTCACCTGCCGGCCTTTCCGGATGCCGTGGGTTTGTTGCAGCAACTGTCGTCGATGGGGGTGCGTGCCTTTGCCTTCACCAACGGGGAGGCGGCCATTGCCTCAGAGTTGCTGACCAACGCTGGTTTGATCGACGAGCTGGACGGCATTGTCAGTGTCGACCTGCTGCGCACTTTCAAACCAGACCCCCGGGTATACCAGCACTTTCTTGAGACGGCCGATACCCTGGCCGCCGATACCTGGCTTATCTCCGGCAACCCCTTTGACATCTTGGGTGCGCGGCATGCTGGCTGGCGAACCGCCTGGGTTCGACGCACCGAAGCCCCGTTCGACCCCTGGGATGAAGCGCCAGACATCTCAGTGACGTGCTTGTCTGACCTGCCGGGAAAACTGGGCCTGTGAACAACGATGGAAAGGGAGTCCCGGACGCCTCGCCTGACGTCGATTTTTGCGTTTGCCTGGATTGAGCCAAGGGCAACAACCTGGAGAACCCCCCGACATTGAAGTACCGGTTAATAGACATCTTCCAGATAGCGTCCCTCTCGTTTTAATGTGTCGACAGTAGTGCCCAGTGGTATCAGCAAGTCATTGAATACCTGACTGACGGCGATGGCCATCTCGCGCCCACCGCAAACCAGTACCTGCGCGCCCCTTTCAATCATGTCTCGCAGGGTTGGTGCATCTTCGGTGATTCTGTCCTGAACGTAAGCCCGGTTTTCGGTTCTTGAAAAGGCGGTAGCCAGACCGGTTAACCGACTGTCTTCGAGGTAGCGGTCAAGCTCTGGCTGGTAGAGGAAATCCGATTGGGGGTTTCGCCCGCCCCAGTAGAGAAACATGGGGTTGCGGGCGTCATTTTTTCTGATAAAACCCGCCAAGGGTCCAATGCCCGCACCTGCGCCAATCAATATCACAGGATGGCGGCCGGGTGCCGGCCTGAAATCCGGGTTAGGCTGAATAAAGCCCTGAATACGATCACCCGTTTTCAGGTTGTGCAGCAACCCGGAACAAACACCGCCTGGCTGCTTGCGCACACAGATTTCCAGTAAGCCGTCAGATTTTGAAGAGGCCAACGAATAATATCGGGGAATTCCATTATCCGGCGGAACTACACCGATCAGGTCACCGGCTTCGAAATCCGGCAAAGGTCTGAACTGTCTCCCGGGGAGCCACGATGCCATACCGGTTTTCCGGATCGGTCCGAACCTCAGGATGCTGGTGGGAGCATGAATCTGTACGCCGAAGTCTGCCCGGTCAGTCAGCTCGAATTCGAACCGGATTGGAGGTTTTGGGTTATGAACGAGTGACAGCGGCACATTGATCCGTTTTGACAAGCGGTTGCCCCACTCGTTGAACAGTCGGGGTGACTGGCGGTCAATAAAAGCGACCTCGTCGACCCGTCTTACCCCTAGTGAACTCATCGCCGAGTCTACTTCCACGGCGAACTGACAATAGTTGGCGAACTGCCGATCACCAAAGCCAAGTACCGCGAAAGACAAACCTTCTGTTGCGTGAAAATGGCTGAGCCTCTGCATGAACAGGTTGGCAGAGGCGGGAGGTCCGCCATCGCCGTAGGTGGATGTCAGTACAAACATCATCGAGGCACTGGGGTAAGCGCGTGCCAAATCGTTCATGTCGACCGTCAGTACCCGTCTGCCCGCTGCGACCATTTGCTCATGTAGGATTCGGGCAAAACCATGGGTCGTGTTGTGTTCAGATCCGACCAGAATCACGGTATCGGCGGTTGCGATGTCGGCGTTGTTCAGCACAAGGCCCGTTGAACGGCGACGTGCCCACCAGATGCGGGCACCGCTGACGCTGAGCACGGGAACAGACAGTGAAGCCGTACCCAGTATCAAACCAAACCACCACAAACCCTCGCCTGTATGCAGACTGACGATGACGTCATGGAGCCGGCTATGAGGTGTTGTGGCCTGAAATTTAAGGAGTTCGCCGGTAGACTGGTCAACAAACCCCGAGCCTTGTCGGGTGGCCAGTGAATACACATCCTGTGGATCATTCGGGTAGGGAAAGACAAGTTCATGAAGGTTGTTCAGGTCTGTTTCCTGCAGCGCCTTCAGTGATGTGACCGTGGCTGGTACACCTCCGGATACCTCGGCCGGGTAGTCTGGCTCATTGCCAGTCGGCTCTGGTACCAGGCCGAATCGAACGGCTGACATATAGCCCCCGGTCAGGGCTGATAATAACAGTCCGATGACCGCAAATCGTGCAAGCTCAGCGTGAACTCGACGGTCACCGGCTCCCTTTAGCGGTCGCAAAAGGGACCGCCAGCCACCAGAGCGACGAGCCAGCAAGAAGGATCCGGAAAGGCACATAAGCACCATTATAAAAGCGGTGGCACCAGAGAGCAGGCGTCCGTCATTTGCTCGCAAAAAGGCGCGGTGCAGGTCTTTAACCCAGCGAAACAGGGGTGACGGTTGGAAGGCGCCGATGCCCAGTCCCGTCAGGGGGTCGACCCGGTCTGCTTCCGGGGTACCATCATTCAAATAATAAACGACGATCACGCCCGAAGCTAAACGCTTGATCTGTTCTGTCTGTGGGTAATGGGTCACCACGCGCCCGGCAAGCTGAGCGACTGAAACCGCACCGGTTGCCGGAATGGTCGCATCTGAACGTTCCAGAGCTGGCGACACCGATAATATTGCCCCGGTGGTGGCAATAGTGATCAGAAACACAGCCGCCAATAAGCCGGGTAGTGAATGAAGAGTGCGCCACATGAGGAGGACTCCTGCTATAGCTTCAAAATTCGTAGGTGAACGATTGCACGTAGCCTCGTCCGCTGATGGGTATACCCGCACCTTCTGTGGTCAGTGGTGCCACGACATCCGAACGGTTGTCGCGAAGATCTTCCACGGCCGAATCGATTCGAATTTCATGGCCGCTGTCGATCAGTGAATTGTCCAGGTCGAGAGTAATTCTGAGGGTGCGTCCCTGGGTAACACTGGCACCGGTCAGGCCATCGTAGTCTGCCTGGTTCATGCGGCTGCCTCTGGCCCAGTCACGCAGGTGCTCGTAGTACTTGTTTTTTCCGCCGGCGATCCAGAGCGTGCCTTTGTAAACCCCGTTTGAATCCGTCAGGTAAAGGGCGAGGTAAGCGCCATCTCCGCGGTAGCTGCTCATTTCAGTGATTAGTGTGACTTCCTTTGCCAGGGCCATGGCTGGGAATGCCAGCACCATGGCCAGCCCCAGCGTTAATAATGTGTGCTTCATGATCTGCTCTCCGGGTAGGCGGTTTTCGTCGTAAAACGGTTATTCAACGGTGACCGTAGGACGATTGTTTACAATGCCGTTCGCTGGTGCCGATGGCTCGGTGGCGGGTGTTGGTTGGCGGTCCTCAGTGTTCCGATCCTGACGTTCGTCATCGTCATCGTCATCGTCTTCTCGCTCCAGCTCCATGAGCTCAAGTGAAGCGGGGGCAAAGCTGGCTTCCACGCGGTGTCCCTGATTGTCCTGTGCTTTGACTTCATAGCAGCCGTCGTCAACCTTGATTCGATAAACGATCCAGCCTTCGGCTTGCAGTTGCTGGCGTAATGCCTCTCGTGGCTGCCAGTTGGCAATGGGGTCGTCGCAGTCATCATCTGCCAGAATTGTCCCGCTGATCAGCAGGAGGGATAGGCATAAAGCCAGTGACGTTGTTTTCATGATTGCTGTCCTGTCTATTGGATGTCGCCACTGTATCTGGCGTTCCTGACGCAGACCTGAAAGCAGTGAAAATGTCGAACTTTCCAGCGGCTTCCTGCAAAGTGAATGAATTCAGTTGGTTGTCAGGATTCAAAGGTACTATGGTATTTACATAACCCGTTTAAGGATGTCGAATGCGCGTGTTGTTAGTGGAGGACACCATCGGACTGGGCGAAGCGGTTCAGGAGCAGATCAGCGACGATGGCCACGCGGTGGATTGGGTACAAAGCCTTGCCTATGCAGACACCAGTGTCCGCACCACACGCTACGATCTGATTCTTCTGGACCTGATGTTGCCCGACGGTTATGGCATCGATTTTCTGAAAACCCTGCGTCAGGACGGAGATTCGACAGCGGTGATCATTCTGACTGCGCGTGACCAGGTATCCGATCGGATTGCTGGTCTGAATGCCGGTGCCGATGATTACCTGGTCAAACCGTTTGATCTGTCCGAATTATCGGCCCGTGTGTTTGCGGTTGCCCGTCGATACCGGGGCAACCCCAATCCGGCGGTCTCCGTTGGTGACCTGGACATCAATCTGGGCGATCACACCGTTGTCCGCAATGGCGAGCCCATTGAGTTGACGTCCCGGGAATGGGCACTGCTCGACGCGTTTCTGCAACACCCCCGAATGTTGCTATCCCGGTCGCAGCTTGAAGATCGGCTCTACGAGTTCGGTGCAGAAATCGAAAGCAATACCATCGAGGTTTACATCAGCCGGCTGCGCAAAAAACTGGGGCGGGACCTGGTCGTAACCGTCCGGGGGATGGGCTATCGGTTGAATACCCGTGACCGCTAAGCGCAGCCTGCAAAAAACGCTCAGTCTGGGCCTGACAGCAGGTGTGACGGTGCTCTGGTTGTTGGGCGTGCTGGCCTCGGGCCTGGTTGCACAACACGAGATGGAAGAGGTCTTCGACAGTGCCCTGCAAGAAACAGCGCAACGCATTTTACCGCTGGCGGTGACCGACATTCTCAGTCGTGAATCCGATCGTCTGCAAAAAAGAGCCCCGGCAATGGAGGACCACGACGAGTATCTTACCTATCTCATACGGGATGCCTCGGGCCGCATTCTGTTGCAGTCTCATGATGTTGATCTTTCGGTCTTTGGAGACCGCCCCAGAAGTGGATTTTACAACACCGCTACGCATCGACTTTATGGTGCCTCTGCTGTCAGCCAGACGATATTCATCGACATTGCTGAACCGCTGGCGCATCGGCAGGAAGCGGTTTTTGAAGCGGGCATGGCGCTGTTGTTGCCGTTGCTGCTGTTGATTCCGGTCAGTCTTTTGGGTGTCTGGTGGTCGGTTAGGTTTTCACTGCGTCGGGTGGTGGACTTTAGCGGGTCACTGGAAGTTCGTGGCGCGGCGGATCTTTCTCCTGTTGCGGTCGATCAGCTTCCACAAGAGCTTGAACCCATGGCTGTTTCCATTAACCGGTTATTGGAGCGGCTGCGGCGTGTGCTTGACGCTGAGCGGAGCTTCACCGCCAACAGTGCCCATGAGCTGCGAACGCCACTGGCAACGGCACTGGCAAAAGTTCAGCGCTTGAAAGCGGATTTGTCTGAATCCCCGTCCTTGCGCAAAGTGGCCGAGATCGAAGCGTCGCTGCAGGGGTTGTCGCGGCTGTCACAAAAGCTGCTTGAACTGGCAAAAGCGGAAGGCGGTGGCGTTTTGTCAGAGACTCCCTGTAACCTGGTACCGGTGCTGGAGACCGTTGTCAGTGATTGCGAACGAATGGAACCCGGGCGTATCGTCTTGCAAGTTCCCGGCACTCAGGTGCATTCACTGTTGGATCCGGATGCTTTCGCTATACTGGTTAGAAACCTGATCGACAATGCACTCAAGCACGGCGACCAGGAATCACCGGTGAAAGTATTGCTTACAGCTGAAGGAAACCTCAGTGTCACCAACCGGGGTGATACCCTGAAGCCAGAAGTCATGACCGATTTGCGCAAGCGGTTTGTGCGTTCACAGTCACAGGCACAGGGGTCTGGAATTGGCTTGGCGATTGTCGATGCCATTGTTGACGGTGCTGGCTTGTCGTTAACACTGCGCTCTCCCGCTGAGGGTCAGCCAGATGGCTTTCAGGCTGAGTTTACTGTCATGGTCCGTCGATAACCGACATCCGGTTCTGAAGTTTTAGGGTACTCAAAGGGGTTTTGGACCGTAAGCTCAACCTATTGTGTTCTATCGGGCAATGCGCCCCAGGGGAATGACGAGTGTTAATGACTGTGCGGATTAGTGTGATCTTTACAGCACTGCTTCTGGCAGGCTGTGCCTCAACAGGTAACGTACCGGTGTCGGGAACCGAATTCCGGCTTGACGGTTGTCCACCACTGCTCAACTGCGTGTCAAGTAACTCAAGCATTGCCCCCTATTACATCAAGCCCATTGAATTGACTGGCCCGCTGAACCCCGTTTCCTGGGGAGTGATTGTAACCGTCGCGAGCGACTTGCCGGGTGCACGGGTGAAGGAGTCGCGGTTTGGCTATCTGGAAGTGAACTGCTACAGCGAATTGTTTCACTTTCCAGACTACCTCGAGGTGCTGGTGAGTCAGGATGGCCAGCGCCTCGATGTTCGCTCTCAATCTCAGTTTGGGCTCTTTGATTTTAACGTTAACCGACGTCGGGTTGAACGATTCAGGGCTCAGCTCATTGAGCAAGGAGTGGCCGTTTCCCGCCAATAGCGTCGTATTGTGAGGCTCGATATCAGAGACGGTTGCGTCTGCCTGTCGCCCATCAGTGCTACTTTATGGTGTACAGGGCCGACCGCCCCTCATCGTTGACCCGCAGAGTACAATGGTTCCATCTGGTTTGAATCTTGCGCGAAGTCGGCGTCGCTGATGCCTGGCTTTCCGACTTTTTATGATCCAGACCATGTGCTGTGCCACCTCCGTTACCATCCTATCCGGTGCGACGGCTGAACGATTGCGTTTTGGCGTGTCATCTGACGGATGTCTGAAAAATCTGTCTGTCGGCTGCATCAAAATCGACGGAGTTTTTGTGAAAGATGCTGTGCAAATACGCCACAGCCAATGCAAATGATAATATGTATTATTTGCATTGGCTGTGTGGTAGGCTCTGGTGATCAGATAGTCACCGAAAACCCAGATAACCGGAGGCGCCCGGCATGGCCAGACCCGAACCCCGAGAACTGACCGTTCTGAAAACCGACGACGTCACCCCGCACATGCGCCGCATTACGCTGGGCGGCGAGGGTATGGCCTCGTTTCCGGCCGATCAGGCCAGTGCTTACATCAAGCTGGTCTTCCCGACGGAAGGCGAGGGCCGCCCGCTGATGCGGACCTACACCGTCCGTCATCACAGAGAGTTTGAAATCGATGTCGATTTTGTGGTGCACGATACCGCCGGGCCAGCGTCTCAGTGGGCGCTTGAGACACAACCCGGCGACCGGATACTGGTGGGTGGGCCGGGGCCACGCAAACTGCTCAACCCCGATGCCGACTGGTTTTTAATCGCTGGCGATATGACCGCACTGCCAGCGATCAGCGTGAACCTGGCGTTACTGCCTGGTGATGCTCGCGGCTATGCGGTCATTGAAGTCCTCGACCGGTCCGACATTCAAGCCCTGGTCAAACCCGACAACGTCGAACTGGTTTGGGTGATTAACCCCGAGCCGGACCCGAGTGGCCAGGTATTGCTGGAGCGCATTACCCAGTTGGACTGGCTTGCGGGCCAGCCTGCCGTCTGGGCCGCCACGGAATTCCAGAGCATGCGAAAGCTGAGGGCCTACTTCAAGCAGGACCGGCAGGTTCCGAAAACGCATCTATACGTGTCGAGCTATTGGAAAATGGGTAACAGTGAAGACCAGCACAAGGTCGCCAAGCGGCAGGATGCTGATACCGCCGAATAGTGGGCCTTGCCTGCAGTCAGATCAAGTCGTCATGCTTTCTCTTTTTTACTCAGCGTTTGCTTGTATTATGAGGCAATGCGCCTGCCCTAGGCGGGCATTGCCGGCGCCGATGTCGTATGAGCAAGGATGATTGCTGAATGAAAATAACCAAAAACGCCCTGGGTGCCGCCGTAAAAGAAGGCATTCTCACCCAAGACCAGTCAATCCGGCTGCACGCCTTTCTGCAAGGCCAGCCTGACACGGGCCCCAGTTTCAATTTTACCCACTTGCTCTATTACCTTGGCGGGCTGATCGCCATTGGCGCCATGACCTTGTTTATGGGCCTGGGCTGGGAAGCCTTTGGTGGCTGGGGCATCGTGTGTATTTCAGTGTCCTATGCGGTTTTAGGGTTGGCACTGGCCCACCGCTTCCAGAGAAACGGCCATGCCATTCCCGCTGGAATTTGTGCAACATTTGCGGTGTTTCTCACCCCGTTGTTGATTTACGGTTTGCAACAGGCGCTGGGCGTGTGGCCGGAAGGCAGCGATTACCGCGATTACCATCGCTACATTAAGTGGCATTGGCTGTACATGGAGCTCGGGACGCTGGCCGCCGGGGTCATCATTGCCCGGCTGTATAAATACCCCTTCCTGGTGATGCCTATTGCGGCCACGCTGTGGTACCTGTCGATGGATCTGGCCGTCATGTTGTTTGGCGACTGGCCTCCCTACGAATTGAGAGCTCTGGTTTCCCTGTATTTTGGAGCGCTGATGCTGGGTCTCGCTTTCTGGGTGGATGTCAGAGCCCGCCACACAGCAGACTACGCCTTTTGGCTCTACCTGTTCGGCGTTTTGACGTTCTGGGGCGGTTTGACCTCGCAGAACTCCGACAACGAACTGTCCAAGCTGCTGTATTTTGGGATTAACCTGCTGATGATGGGCATTGGCGTGTTGCTGGTGCGCAGAGTGTTCGTCGTGTTTGGCGCCATTGGCAGCAGTATTTATCTCGGGTATCTGGCGCACACCGTCTTTGAGGAAAGTTTGTTGTTTCCGATTGCTCTGACAGCGATTGGCCTGGCGATTATTTATCTGGGCGTTCTCTGGCAGAAAAACGAGCAACACCTGACTAGCAGGGCTCGCCGCCACTTACCCCGACCGCTTCGGGAAATGCTCGAAGCGAAAGATTAGAACGGCCCGCTCAGCCTCACGTTGTCGCCCGGCACCGGCACGGTAACGTCATCTTTGATGATTTCCATCGCCACGTAAGAGTGTGTTTGGCGCACGTGTGGCAGTTGGCCGATTTGGGCACCCAGAACCGCACGATAGTGATGGATATCGTGCGTTCTGACTTTCAGCAGATAATCAAAATTCCCCGCCACCATAAAGCAGCTCTGCACTTCCGGAATTTTCCGCACGGCTTCGTTGAATCGTTCCAGCGCATCTTCGCTGGTTTTATCCATCGTCACCTGGACCACCAGAACATGACCGGCGTTCAGTTGGTCCGGATCCAGATCCGCGCGGTAGCCCCGAATAACGCCGTTATCTTCCAAACGCCGCAGCCGCTGCGCGCAGGGTGTTTTGGTGAGGTTAATTCGACTGGCCAGCTCGACAATGGGCAAGCGGCCATGCTCCTGAAGCTGGCGCAGTATTTCGCGGTCGATTCGATCCAGTCTCATTAGCCATAATTCCTATATATTCGCCATTTATAGGCCAATAGGTCACCAAATTAGCATTATTTGGAGCCACTTCCTAGACAGAATGGCTAATACTCAGTCATAGAGGGCTAACAAGAATAACTACTGGAATGTCGACAGCCTGGTAGTCCATGCGTGAAGTTCTGTTACCAGGGAACGACGCCAGCACGTTCAGAGCGAGGCCTAGTGCCACAGACATTGAACCGCCGCAATAGCACCGCTATTCCAAGGTTTGATAACGAAGCTCCGGGCTTGCTGGCAAAGTGATCAGTGACAGAGACTTTCCGCATGGGCCACTAACCCTCGGGTGTAGCGGCAATTCCGGTCAAAGATGTGGAGCCCGCATCGCAGTGATGCGTTCGGACTGATGTCCCTCTTTGTTCATGCCAGCGCAAATCGACGGGGTGCTGTTAAAGAGCCCTTACCTTTCCGTCCGAGTCACTCGGCGGGAGTGTCTGTTTTCGCAAAAATCGATAGGACATGAATATGACTGACCCGACAGAGACCTTGAACGTCCAAAAGCCAGGGCTCGCCCTGGCGCTTACCCCAGTTGTACTGACCCTGATTGTATTGGGCATACAACTGTTCTATTTCGGTGATTTTACGCCGCACATTCCGCTGGCAATTGGCCTGGCCATTACCGGCCTGGTAGGCATTAAACTCGGCTACAAATGGAAGAACATTGAAGATGGCATTTTTCACGTTATTCACGTGTCTCTGCCGTCGGTCTCGGTATTGATCCTTGTCGGTATGATCATTGGGGTGTGGATTGCCAGTGGCACCGTACCAACACTGATTTACTACGGCCTGATTATCCTGTCTCCCGCCATCTTCCTGGCAGCGGCTATGATCCTGTGTTCCGTGGTGTCGCTGTCACTGGGTACTTCATGGGGTACGGTGGGTACCGTCGGTCTGGCGTTGATGGGCATTGGCGCGGGTTTCGATATCCCGATGTACTGGACAGCCGGTGCAGTGGTATCCGGTGCATTTTTTGGTGATAAAATCTCGCCATTGTCTGATACCACCAACCTGGCCCCGGCCGTAACCGGCACCGATGTGTTTTCCCACATTAAAAACATGATGCCGACAACGGTACCGTCGATGTTGATTGCACTGGCTATTTATTTTATAGCGGGTTTTACGCTCATTGATAACAGCGGTGCATCGTTCGAGCGGATCAATGCCATCACCACGGCGTTGAACAACAACTTCACCATATCGGCCTGGTTGCTGTTGCCGGCGGCGCTCGTGATTTTTCTGGCCGTGAAGCGCATGCCGCCCATCCCATCGTTGTTCGCCGGTGTGCTGGCTGGTGCCGTCGTCGCGATGATCACTCAGGGCGCAGGCGTGCATGAACTGCTCACCTACGCCAACTCCGGCTATACCATCGAAACCGGTGTAGCCGCGATGGACAGCCTGCTGAACCGCGGCGGTGTTCAGTCGATGATGTGGACCATCTCGCTGGTGCTGATCGCCCTGGGTTTTGGCGGTGCGCTGGAAAAAACCGGTTGCCTGGAATCCATCATCAAGGCGATCATGACCAAGGTGCGCAGCTTCAAGGGTGTGCAGACCGTGGCGGTATGTACCTCCATGTCGACCAACCTGGTGGCGGGTGATCCGTATCTCTCCATTGCGTTGCCGGGCCGCATGTATGCACCGATTTATCGGGGCATGGGTTACTCAACGTTAAACCTCTCGCGTGCGATCGAAGAGGGCGGTACGCTGATGTCGCCGCTGATTCCCTGGAATGCCGGTGGTGCCTTCGTGATCAGTGCGCTGGGGTTGGGCATTGCCGATGGTCAGGTTGAAAACCTGCTGTACATTCCGCTGGCGTTTGCCTGCTGGTTGTCGCCGGTGATCGGTATTATTTATGCCCAGCTGGGTCTGTTTTCGCCCAGGGCAACCGATGCCGAACGTCAGCTGTGGAAAGAGCAGGGCGAGGCGATTGCTGAAGGGTACGAGACCGAAGCAGACGGCAGGGTGAGTGGTTCGCCTGTCGCATCGACATAACCCGGCCAATACACGTCGTGATAACGGCTATAAAAAACGGGGCTCATTGAGCCCCGTTTTTGTGTCTGGCTTTGTTCAGGAAATCGGCGGTGCGATGATGTCCAGATACTCGCCATAACCCTCTTCCGCCATATCCGCTTTTGGAATAAACCGCAGTGCCGCCGAGTTCATGCAGTAGCGTAAGCCGGTTGGCTGTGGGCCGTCGGTGAAGACATGGCCGAGGTGGGAATCGGCATGACGGCTACGAATCTCGGTGCGTACTGAAAACAGCCCTCTGTCTTCGTGTTCAGTCACCCTGTCGGACGCAATGGGTTGCGTAAAACTCGGCCAGCCGGTGCCAGATTTGTATTTGTCTCTTGAGGTAAACAGCGGCTCGCCCGAGACGATATCGACATACAAGCCTTCGCGTTTTTCGTCCCAGTAGATATTGTTGAACGCCCGCTCTGTGCCATCTTCCTGAGTGACTTTGAACTGAATGTCCGACAGCGTTTGCTGTAGCATTATAGTGGACCCCATGATTTAGACCACGGGCATAGGTAGAATGCCACGACCAAGCAGGAGTAGTAACGTGGCGAGAAAACGGTTCAGTAGTGAGTTCAAGGCCAAGGTCGCAATGGAGGCTATCCGAGGCGACAAGACAGTCGCTCAATTATCTTCGCAGTGCGGCGTACATGCCTCTCAGATCAACACCTGGAAGAAAATCGCCCAGGAGCGACTGGTGGAAGCCTTCGAACGCGGCAGTAGCCAACCCGACCCGAAAAAGCTGGAAGCTCGGGAAGACCATCTATATCAACAAATTGGCAAGCTGCAGGTCGAGGTCGAGTGGCTTA